>NZ_JAMBQG010000013.1:0-181507 GCF_023369805.1 Parabacteroides leei | reverse complement strand
AGTTCTCTTTTGTTTTTTACTTATTTCTGTAGGATAACTTCTCGAAAAGAGATAATTGAGAAAAACAAAGATGGTTTTAATATAAAAATGGATAATAAAAGAGCGGCATAACAAAAAAAGAAGGCATCCTTTTCAGACACCTTCTTTCTTCTTTCTGTTGTCTCACGAGGATTCGAACCTCGACAGACAGAACCAAAAACTGTAGTGCTACCATTACACCATGAGACAATCCGGCGCTTTATCTAAAGCGATGCAAAGGTAAGAATAAATTCTTACCCTGCAAGCGTTTTTTCTTATTTTTCTTACTTTACGATCAGCAGGTAATAGTTCTTCTTACCTCTCTGAACCAACAGATACTTTTCATCCAACAGAGAAGAACAATCGATAACAGCCTCTGCATCTGCAAGTTTTTCCTTATTTAGGCTTATACCTCCACTCTGTACCAGTTTACGCATTTCCCCTTTTGAAGCGAAAACAGCAGCCTTTTCCGTTAACAGATCAATGGCTTTAACACCGGCACTAAGTTCTTCACGGTTGATCTCAAACTGGGGTACACCATCAAATACAGCTAATAAAGTATCTTCATCCAGCTTCTTTAATGCCTCAGAAGTAGAGTTGCCAAATAAGATATTAGAAGCTTCTACAGCAGCTTCATAATCTTCCAAAGAGTGAACCATCACCGTGATCTCTTTCGCCAAACGTTTCTGTAAAGGACGAAGATGAGCAGCAGCAGCCTGTTCTTCTTCCAGTGCAGCTATCTCTTCTTTACTCAGGTCTGTGAAGATTTTGATATATCTGGCAGCGTCAGCATCACTTACATTCAACCAGAACTGATAGAACTTATAAGGAGAAGTATAACGGCGATCCAACCACACGTTCCCGGATTCAGTCTTACCGAATTTACCTCCGTCAGCTTTCGTGATCAATGGGCAAGTAAGAGCAAATGCTTCCCCACCTGTTTTACGACGGATCAATTCTGTTCCGGTAGTAATATTACCCCACTGATCGGAACCACCCATCTGCAAACGACAACCTTCGTTCTGATACAGGAACAAATAATCATATCCCTGTAACAATTGATAAGAGAATTCAGTGAAGGACATACCTACGCTTGATTCAGAGCTAAGACGTTTCTTTACAGAATCCTTAGCCATCATATAATTAACAGTCAGATGTTTACCGATGTCACGGATAAAGTTCAGGAATGAATAATCCTTCATCCAGTCATAATTGTTTACCAACTTGGCTGCATTAGGAGCATCTGAATCGAAATCCAGGAACTTAGCTAACTGCTTTTTAATACTGTCCTGATTATGACGAAGTGTTGCTTCATCCAACAGATTACGTTCTGCCGACTTCATTGAAGGGTCTCCGATCATACCGGTGGCACCACCGACCAGAGCGATAGGACGGTGTCCGGCACGCTGCAAATGCTTCAGCATCATTACACTAACAAGGTGCCCGATATGTAATGAATCGGCCGTCGGGTCAATGCCAACGTAAGCAGAAGTCATTTCTTTCTGTAACTGCTCTTCTGTTCCGGGCATCATATCATGAATCATGCCCCTCCATCTTAATTCTTCAACAAAATTCATCGTTTTAATTATTCATTATTATATAGTTAATGCGGACAAAGATACGACTTTATGTAGACACACAAATCATAAAGTGAACACAAACGTAACAAAAGCGTAACATTTATTCAACTTAGAAAGCTTTATCATATGGCCGGAAACAAACGGCCTACCGTTTGATTAACCTGATTACCCAACTCATTAACAGAGATTTGGAGACCTGAAGCAAGACGTTGATAAATATCTTGTATGGAACAGGACGATTCATCTGTTTCAATCAACAAACGTTCCGGCCAAGCTTTACATAAAGACGATATCTGAAAATGTTCTCCAAAAGACAGATAAAAACCTTGTAAAATCAATTGCTGTGCGAGTTCTCCGTTACCACGAAAGCCGTGAATGATCCAGGGGATATGAGGTTTCACTATTTTTCTGACAGCAATAAGTTCTCCCCAGGCTTTTACACAATGAATAATAAGTGGTTTATTCAACTTTTCAGCCAATACGGCTTGCCTTAAAAAAACATTCTTCTGAATATCTAAAGGCGTTTTCACCAGCTTGTCAAGTCCGGCTTCACCAATAGCGACAATAGCAGAGGAAGAAGCAACCGATTCAAGGCAGGAAATCTGCTTATCTACATTATGTATATACCACGGATGAATACCGGCAGAGCACCATTGAGCAGGCATGGATAAATCACATTCCTCCCTTATAATCGTATTTACGATTGCGATATCCTCCGGATGAACCGAGGGTTGATGAGTATGTATATCGTAGTAAATCATATTTACGGCACCGGATCATACCCGCTTCCACCCCAGGGATGGCATCGGAGCAATCGTTTAACAGCGAGGTAAAGCCCTTTGATCGGACCATATTTCTTCAGGGCCTGCACAGCATATTCGGAACAGGTAGGTGTATACCTGCACGATGCCGGTGTCATAGGAGAAATACAATATTTATAGAAATAAACCGGCAACAGGAGAAGTGTAGTAAAGAATTTCTTCATTATTCTTTGTCACGCAATACCTTGATTGCTTTTGCCATCGCTTTTTCCATATCCGCAAAAGGATGTATCTCTTTATCCAGATAAAGGAAAGCAACAAGCATACATTTATTTTTTTCTGCCAGCGGATCGATCAGATCATATTTACGTACCCGGTAGGCTTCACGCACCTGACGTTTGATCAGGTTTCGTTTTACGGCACGCTTAAATTTTTTCTTGGGAACGCTGATCAGGATAGAGACGGGAGCAGACATCTCCTCTTCCAGCGGTAAATAAACAACCCGCAGTGGAAACGCTACAAACGATTGCCCTTTTTCGAATAACAGGTCAATGTAACGCTTCCACGACAGGCGCTCTTCTTTAGAAAGGGTATACCTTTTATTTTCCATTCTTTTTATTTCCACCCAACTCTTTCTTCAGATATAGATCCAAAGCAGCCGTCATTGAAGGTGCTTCGGGAGTAGGTGCTTCCACATCCAACCTGAGGCCGGCATCCTTTACCGCTTTCGCCGTTGTAGGACCAAAGCAACCGATCTTTATATCTTCCTGCTTGAAGTCGGGGAAGTTCTTCAATAATGAAGAAATACCTGAAGGACTGAAGAATACCAGCATATCGTAATCAAATTTCTCATCTTTAGCAAATTCGTTACTTACTGTTCTATACATTACAGCCTTTGTATAGTTGATCTTTTTTGCATCCAGCATAGCGGTCAGATCTTCTTTATGCACATCAGATACAGGCACAAGATATTTCTCCTTTGCATGCTTTGCAATAACGGTAACCAAATCTTCAGGCTTTCCGGTCTGGCCGAAAAAGATCTTACGCTTTCTATACACGATATACTTCTGAAGATAAACTGCAATAGCTTCTGTCATACAGAAATATTTCATTGTTTCCGGAATGGTGACACGTAGTTCTTCACATAAATGAAAAAAGTGGTCAATAGCTGTACGAGCAGTAAAAATTACTGCCGAATAGTCCAGAATAGAAATTCTCTGCTGTCTGAACTCTTTAGATGAAAGAGCTTCTACTTTGATAAAAGGACGGAAGTCGATTTCAACCCCATATTTCTCTGCAATGTCGAAATACGGAGACTTCTCGGATGCAGGCTTCGGTTGCGATACCAACAACTTTTTGATGTTCAATGCCATAGAGTACTCGTCTCGATAAAGTTATACAAAAAAATCATACCTTCATACAAAAATATAAGAGGCAAAATTTCTTGGGTGCAAAGGTACAAACTAATATATAATAATCCGACATTATTCTTGTGAAATATCCGTATTGTCTTATAAATTATTACAAAACGACACAAAAAATAGAAAATACAAAACAATATAACGGGAGCCAATGTTTTACTACCTACGAACAATAACCAAAGTACAGGAATGTATAATAAAATGCCCCAGCTCCCCATTATTGCGTTATAACTTTTTTTCCAGAATCTATACTTATCCGGAGAGGCAAAAACAAATCCCAAAAGAGAATTACAGAATTGCTTAAACTGGAAAAACAGGAGTAGCACACAAAAAATAAAAACAATTGTAAAAAGGACTTCTTTCTCTCCCAGGTGACTGACAGCTCCCTTTACCCGGGCAATAGTAAACAATGCTATACTACACAGGAAAAGTGCCTGAAAAATCATAAAATGGCGAAAGAAAGCCCCACTTTTCCCTACCGTTTCATCAAATAGATTCTGCCGTTCTTTCAAATATGCGACATCTTTCAACATCTTTATAAAATGCTGATAATTAGCACGGAATATAATCGCGAAAGCAACCAGCAAGGATAGCAGCAATGAAAATATCACATCATCTACCAACTGACCGTCCCACAAACGAATACCCACATATCCTTCAAACATATTCATGCATTGCAATTTAGCACTGCAAAGATAGGGAATTATATAAGGCTGAACAAAAAATCAGCAAAACAGAAAATCCGGATGCTTTGCTGATTATAGTTTCACCCTAATGAAACACTTGTTTCTCCATGGTGAAACAGTTGTTTCATTAGGGTGAAACTTTTTAAACCAAGTAATTAAACGAACAATGTTTCTTTAATAATCTCACCAACGGTGGGATGCGGGAAAACGATCGACTGCAACTCCCCGGCTTTCATTCCCTTTTCTATTGCCAGGCCTGCAACAACGATCAATTCAGAAGCTGGATTACCTAACAGATGGGCACCGATCACCGTTTCATCTTTGGCCAGGATCAATTTACATACACCATTTCCCTGTTCGTTCTCTGCCACAAAACGGCCGGAGAAAGCCATCGGTAATTTCTTCACGACATAAGAGATTCCTTCTGCCTGAAGTTCTTCTTCAGTTTTGCCGACACCAGCAATCTCGGGATTAGTATATACGACACCCGGTATCGCTTTGTAACTCATGCCGGCTCCGGCTTTTCCACAGATATGTTTAACGGCAACTTCTGCTTCACTTACTGCAGTATGGGCAAGTAAAGAAAAGGCTGTGATATCGCCGCAAGCATATACGTTCGGCAGGGAGGTCTGCATATATTCGTTGACTTTTATACCGTTCCGGAAAGACTCAACACCTAACGTCTCCAATCCGAAACCTTTGGTTACCGGGCGGCGGCCTACACTCAGCAACACTTTTTCACCACTGATGACAAAGCTTTCTCCGTCTTTCTCAACGGTCACTTCACCTCCATGAACGGCAGTTACTTTATGGCTCAGATAAAATTTAATACCTCTTTTAGCATATTCAGCCTGGAGCATTTCAGAAAGTTCTTTATCCATCGGCCCCAGTATCTTATCCAGCATTTCCACCACATGAACTTCAGTCCCCATGCTGTTAAAGAAAGAAGCGAATTCCATACCGATCACTCCTCCACCGATAATGACGAGAGAAGCAGGAAGCTCTTTTGTCTGCAAGGCTTCACGGCTAGTCCAATAGTCTGTTTCCGCCAAACCGGGAATAGGAGGGATAACTGTTTCCGATCCCGTACACAGCAATAGGTTAGCAGCCTCATACATTTCTTCTCCACAAGCAATGGAGATCGTACCGTCGGCAGCACGTCCTTTTATCTCTGCTTCACCACTTACAACAACGACACCATGTTCCGTCATCTTCATACGGATACCGGCGGTCAGTTTCTTTACGACCTTATTTTTACGGGCGATAATTTTAGGAAAGTCGAAAGCCGGATTTTCTGCTTTTACCGCATACTTAGACGCGTGTTTGATCGTATCATATACTTTAGCTGAATAAAGTAAAGTTTTCGTTGGAACACAGCCTTCGTTCAGACAAACACCTCCTAAAGCGTTTTTCTCGAAAAGTACGGTAGAAAGTCCACCGGCAGCCGCTCTTTCAGCAGCAGTATAACCGGCAGGTCCTCCACCGATTATAGCAACATCGTATTTCATGTTATCAGATTTAATTAAGTTTGATATTGTGATTCTATTTATCATTCTACAATAGTCCAGCATTACTTTTGATCTCAATATCCGGATTGAATTTCTTCAGTAACTTTACAAACTCTTTCTCGTTTTGCGGAGAAATAAGCATCCACATTTTACCTTCTTTCCAGATCACGATCCTATCTAACGATAAGGAGTAACTGAATACAGGCAGAATAGACGGTTGCAACGCCTCTATATCAGCAATAGCGATTTCCTTTTTAGGAAAGAAACTACAACGAAGCAACAACATACCGTCTGCCGTAACCACATAGTAAGTATTGAAAAACACATGCAACGTCAAAGCACTGGCAACCAAAGAAGTAACAATCGCCGCTACATTCTGATGCAGTACGGATACGACACACAGGATTGCCAACACAATAATCAACAGATGGTACCACCACCCGATCTTAGATTTAAAGACTCTATCCATTTTACGAATTTTCGCGCAAGATAGTCATTTCTTCACTTACTTGTTGTAAAGCATCCACAAATCCTTCCGTATCGACCGGATAGACAGTGTTTCTATATTCTTTATCCTTATAAGGCTTAGTGTAATATACGACTACACTACCCGATTCTTTTATAAACACTTTATCGATCGCCTCAACAGGAATAGCCACAAAATTTCCCTGAGTTAAATACTTTCCGTCAATCTGATAAGGCCCGATCGCCCAAAGAGCCACAATCAAGATGATTATATAAGCATACCAAGGTACCTCATTCAAATACAACAATCCGAAAATAATAAGCAAACAAACAGCGATCGACACATGTTTCGGAGTGATTACCCGTTTTCTAAATGCTTTCTTTTCCATAACTTTATGTATTAAGTTGGTAATAAGCAATATTAAGCATTTTTGTCTACATAATCAAGCAGATTCCATTATTTTTACGGTGTAAACAAAAAGAAAATACGCCGCCACTTCACAGTAACGACGTATCCACTTAAACCGGTCAAACAATTCCAAAAGGAATATCTTTTTTACTTTACTTCTTCAAGTACAGAATATGACTGAAGAACGTTATTATTATTGTATTGTTCAGTACGAACGACTCCTATATTCGGTGCATACCATTCATAACCGTAACCTTCGATCGTTTCTTTTGGAGAACGTGATTTGATTTTAAATTTTACTTTCGTACAATCGAATGTACCTGCCGGAGTGGTGATCTCTTCTGTTTTGACATATTCACGATCGTAAATAGAAATATTCTTTCTGTCTTTCCGATTCTTCTTTGAATAAATGTTGATTACAGCGTCATCGAAATACACATCATCCGAAGAAGCGCCTTTCGATACGCTCGGATAATTGATAACGGCATCGGTAGCTGCCACTGCGGTATTCGTTGTAGTAACAAAAGACGGATTGGTAAGGACCTCTTTCATATCCATAAAAAATTCGCCATCCTGGCAAAAAGCCTCCAATTCACCTTTGTCGACAACCGTACCGCTGTTGTTTGTGAATACGTAATCAGCTTCGACTTCCAGTCCGCCTTGTTTATTTTCTACCTCATCCACAACATAAGTCATTACACCTGACAGGTTGCCTTTGCCATCATAACTCTTTTTCACCAACTTTGTACCTTTTGTAGTAGGAAAAAAGAATGTACAATCTTGTGCCATAGCCCCGCCTGCCAACATGGAGGCTAAAGCTAACAGTAAAACTTTAGATTTCATTTTTATAACGTTTAAGTATTAATAATAAGCCGGATATCCAATGCGTAGTTAAAACAGGGGAAGCCTTCGAATGTTTATAGCTTTTCTTTTAAAAATAGCAAAAGAATAAGTATTTCGGGAGTTTTTAACCGAAAGGCCGCCGGGAATGGTACAACCATAAAAGTTAATTCCTAACTTTGGCGCTCTAAACAGTAATGTCTTATGGTACAAAGATTCGATTTCTTAGTGATAGGTTCCGGTATTGCAGGAATGAGTTTCGCTCTTAAAGTAGCCAATAAAGGGAAAGTAGCCCTTGTATGCAAAACTAATCTGGAAGAAGCCAACACCTATTTCGCACAGGGCGGTATCGCCTCGGTAACCAACCTGATTGTTGACAATTTCGACAAGCATATTGAAGATACAATGATTGCCGGCGACTGGCTCAGCGACCGCGGCGCAGTAGAAAAAGTTGTGCGTGATGCCCCTCAGCAAATTAAAGAACTGATCAGTTGGGGAGTTGATTTTGATAAAGATGAAAAAGGGAACTTCGACTTACATCGCGAAGGCGGCCACTCCGAATTTCGTATCCTACACCATAAAGACAACACAGGTGCAGAAATACAGGACAGCTTAATTCAAGCCATCCAGAAACACCCCAATATCACCGTATTTGAAAATCATTTCGCCATAGAAATACTGACACAACACCATCTGGGTGTTACCGTCACCCGCCAGACACCGGATATAGAGTGTTATGGTGCCTATATTATGGACCCGAACGGTCGGATCGATACTTTCCTGTCTAAAGTAACCCTTATCGCAACAGGTGGTGTCGGTGCCGTTTATCAGACAACCACCAACCCGTTGGTGGCTACCGGTGACGGAATTGCAATGGTTTACCGTGCCAAAGGGACTGTAAAAGATATGGAATTCGTACAATTTCACCCAACTGCCTTGTTCCATCCGGGCGACCGCCCATCTTTCCTAATCACGGAGGCAATGCGCGGTTATGGTGGTGTGCTCCGTACGAAAGACGGCAAAGAATTCATGCAGAAATACGACAAACGTCTCTCACTGGCTCCGCGTGATATTGTAGCACGTGCCATAAAGAACGAAATGGATACTCGGGGGGATGATCATGTTTATCTGGATGTCACTCACAAAGATCCGGAAGAAACAAAAAAACATTTCCCAAACATTTACGAAAAATGTCTGAGCCTGGGAATTGATATTACTAAAGATTATATTCCGGTCGCTCCTGCTGCCCATTATCTTTGCGGAGGTATTCAGGTCGATCTGAATGCCCGCTCTTCAATCGACCGCCTATATGCTGTTGGAGAATGTTCATGTACAGGCCTGCACGGAGGAAACCGCCTGGCATCCAACTCACTGATCGAAGCGGTTGTTTATGCAGACGCTGCTGCTAAACACTGTCTCAATATCATCGACTCGTTAAAATATCAGGAGAATATCCCGGAATGGAATGACGAAGGTACCACTTCCCTGGAAGAAATGGTATTGATCACCCAGAGTGTCAAAGAGGTGGGACAGATTATGAGTACTTATGTCGGTATCGTTCGTTCCGACCTGCGCCTGAAACGTGCCTGGGACCGCCTGGATATCATCTATGAAGAAACAGAAAGCCTCTTCAAACGGTCGGTTGCCTCAAAGGATATCTGCGAACTGCGTAATATGATCAATGTGGGGTATCTGATCATGCGACAGGCTATCGAACGAAAGGAAAGCCGAGGGTTACATTATACGCTGGATTATCCGCCTATTAAAAAGGAATAAAGATAAAAAGAAGGCCGCTTTTCAAAAAATAATGGCGGCCTTTCTCTTCCATCACTTCACACGCTCTAATTTGAGTGTCCATGTATAATGGCATGGAAGTTCATCAAAAGCGAATACAGGCATTGTTACCAGAAGATCACGACCTTCCTGTTTCCATTGTATTTCTTTATCACATCCTAACAGAATTTGATTCTACTTTAGCAAAATGTGAAACCAAATGACAGGTTTTGTAGGGGCGGGCAGACCCCGCCCCTACGGTCGAACCTGCCTGTTCCATTGTGACGGCGCCTGTAAGGGCGGTTCGCGAACCGCCCCTACCAACGACACTACATTCAAATCTGTCAAGAACTGAATCAAACAATAAATTCAAAACAGTTTCTAAATATCACTGAAACTTATATTATCCATATCCCAATCAAACCTCCTGAAGGATCTTTTCATCTATCAACATTATGCAAATGTAATCTTTTATTCCTCCTGTGACAATATTTATTATAAAATCCGATGTCATTCTGAACACCTAATAAATAACAGCTGCATTTCGTTTGTTCCACAGATGAGTTTCTTTCATACCACAACTGTGGTATGAAAGAGAAACGGTTACTAGTAGCAGTACATTCCGGGTAAACAGCAACATCTGCCGGATAATCTGCTATATCCGGAAGGTAATGGAGACTATAAGGCATTATACCGCGACGGCGATACCCCGAACTGGTTCGTAAAATGCTTACGGAACGTTGTTATATCGTTATATCCGACCATTTCTGCAACTTCCTGGACAGAAAACTTCCGCTGCATGATCAATGAAGCCGCTTTACTGATACGGATGCTGCGGATCACTTCTATGATGGACAGGTTACTTTGCTGTTTGATCTTCCGGTATAAAGTCGGCTGGCTTATATTCAAGAATCCGGCAAGAGCTTTTGCGCTGAAATCGGGATTCGTCAGATTGACTTCGATGATGTTGATAACCTGTTGCATGAATGGATCTTTCCCTTCCTCTTCCGGCTCTTCTGCCGTATGTTTCAGCATCAATGTCTTTGTATAAATACGTTTCAGCTGCTCCCGCATATGAATCAGATTCTCAACTTTTGCTTTGAGCACTTCCGGGTTGAACGGTTTCATCACATAATCGTCCGCACCCATCCGGGTACTCTTCAGCAGATCCTCCTCCTCAGCCTTTGCCGTAAGCATGATGACAGGGATATGGGCTGTCTGCAAATGTTGCCTGATCTCCCGTACACAAACAAATCCATCCATTACCGGCATCATTATATCCGAAACGATCAGATCGGGGATTTCTGTTATGGCAGTCTCCACTCCTTCCTTTCCGTTATGTGCTTCCAAAACCTGATATTCCTTGCTGAATAAGGTATTGATATAACCCCTTATTTCATCGTTATCCTCTACTATCAGAAGCTTTTTACCCGAATTCGGTTGGGAAGGTTCACTCTGCTTCTCCACTTCAAAATAAGTATCCTTTCCATCCGGCTCGTTCGTTTTTTCAATCAATTCATAGTGATCATCCCTGAAATGCTCTTTTCCACATGGGATATAAAGAGTAAATTCTGTCCCTTTATCCGGAGAACTCTCCAATAAAACATTCCCGTGATGCATATCCATCGTGTTTTTTACGATACGTAAACCGATACCCATCCGGGTAGAAAATGAGGGTTCATTCTTCCCCGTAATAAAAGAATCGAAGATATGCTCCTGCAACTCTTCGGCAATTCCGGGGCCATTGTCTGCAACAGAAAGAAGACAGAACTTTATTCCGTCGAGTTCCTTTTCAGACAATGAAACGCTTATTTTTCCATGGCTGGGAGTATATTTGAACGCATTCGATAAAAGGTTTTTTAATGCGGATTCTATTTTTTCACGATCTAGCCAGAGATTGAGAAACCGGATACCAGAGTCCAGGATGTACTCCGTATTCTTTATTTCAGCCATGTGTTTAAACGAGACCATAACCTTCTTAACCAAAGCAACAATATCAACTTCTGACAAATAAAGCTGCACCATTCCGGCTTCTATTTTCTGAACATATAAAAGCTGGTTCACCAGGGTAGATAATGAGGACGCATTATTATAGATAAGCGATAGCTTTTCATGTAAAGCTTGTGAAAGACGATCCGCCTGCAACAACTCCTGTAAAGGTGAAAGAATTAATGTAAGCGGTGTCCGCAATTCATGAGAGACATTGGTGAAAAAGTTCTCACGTTCCTTGTTAATCTGTTTTTCCTTCTCACGCTCCAGATTGGCAACAAACAGTTCATGCTTCAAACGTTCCTCTTTCCTCAAGCGGGCCTGCTGGATCTTTACGCGGCGCATCCAGTAATACAGGACCAATACCACAAAAAACAACACAGTCAGGCGGAACCAGACCGTTTCATACCAATGAGGCAAGATCTTTATGACAAAGGATGTCACATCACCGCTGGAACCGTCAGGAAAGATACTTTTCACTTCAAACAGATATTCGCCTTGTGGAAGATTCGTATAGGATACCTTCTCTCCCTCCCCCGAGATCAACCACTCCGGTTGATAAGGAGCCAGGTGGTAACTATATTTCTGCAACGTCTCCGAATAGGTCAGATTGCTGAAAAGAAGAGAGAAGCTATTATTCGTGCCGGACAATGTCAGGTCATGGATATAAGGAACCCCTTCGGTAAGAATGACCTGGTCGTTTATCTTTTCCCCTATTTCTACAGGTTTATTATCCACCTCTATCCGGGTTATTACCACTTTATCCGGGACAGGATGTTCATCCATTACATCCTCCGATGTAAAGTAAGTAATGTTTTTGTTATTACCCCAGAACAAATAGTCGTTATAAAGCATCACCGAGCGGTTATTTCCTGATATATAGTAATTGTAAAATAGCTTCTGATGCTTGCTGTAACGGCAGATACTGGAATTGGAGCCTAACCAGAGATGTCCTTTCGTATCTTCGCTGATACAACCGATAAAATTGCTGCTCAAACCGTCATGTGTTGTATAGAAAGTATCGATCCGGCCGGAGGTTGTGTTCAAAACACCAAACCCGTCCGTATATCCGATATAAAGGTTCTTATCGGAAGAAGAGAAAAGAGAGCGTATCTCACGTGCCGGAATAGTAGCCTCCTTTTCAAAGTCACCTTGCAGGCTTTTTTCTTTCAGATTGAATTTCTTAAGTCCGGACGTAGTACCGAGCCATAAGTTTTTATCCGTCGTTTCCGCTATTGTCCGGATCGTACCGGGGCAGATCTCATACCGTATAAATAGTCCGGAGATTTTATCGAATAGCAATAATCCATCCGACGTCCCCAGCCATAAACGATCCAGACTGTCAAAGAACAGGGACCATACAGAACCATTCCACGCCGGGGTATCAGACAAACGTATCGGGTAGATAACGAATGTTTTATCGGCCGAATGATAACGGATCAGTTCAGAGTTTGTATTTCCGAACCAGATATCACCGTCCTTATCGGCTGCCGTACTCAGTACAGTATTCCCGGCATTGTTCGGAACCAGTTCAAAAGACAATCGGTGTTGCGGATCAAAGGCTTCCGTACTCCTCATAATACCCTTGTGGAACGTCGCCAGCCAGATATGATTGTCCTTATCGGTAGTCATCGCACATATTTCATTATGCGTGTCTTGATGAAAACGCTGATAGAACTGCTTTCTCAGATCGGAAGAATATACACCACCTCCCTGCGTTCCGATCCAGAGGAGTCCATCCGAATCGTAATAAGCCGAGATCATGCGGGTTTCCAGATTGCGGTGAAGCTGTGAGGCCGTATTATTATAAACTTCCGTAGAATATTGGGTAGAGTCTTCTTTATCCGGTATCAGGATAGCATACCCATTCCAGGTAGCTGTCAGGTAACGTCCGTTACTAAGCGGAACGATCTCATAGACATCCCAGTGAGATAAGGAATTCTTCTTGTTCTTAGGGTCATACGTGTATTGCGAATAAGTATCTGAAACCGGATTATACCGGATAGCCCCGTTCGCCCAGGTAGAGATCCAAACATAACCCTCTGAATATAGCAGGCGATGAATATGTATTTTCTCCACTTTGGGAAGATCTCCCTTATGCAGGATCGTATAAGTGGCAGGATCAAAAGCGAGAATATTCCCCCAGTCCGTTCCGATATATATAATTCCGTCCGGTGACTGGCAAAAAGCCAGTAAATTTGTCTTTTCATTAACCAGTGAAGCAAACTCCATTTCTACTTTGAGGTTTACTCCCTCGATATTTCCTGCTTTGCTTTTCACATAATCTATTGAAACCAGCGAAAGATTATCATAAGAGAGTGACCAGAAAGAAGAGTCGTTTTGAATTAGTACATCCTGGACTCTGGTATCCCGATCCCTCTTTCCGGTATACTGAACAGGGATGAACCGTTCCAGCCTCCGGTCAAAACAATAGATCTGCTGATTGGCTACCAGCCAAAGGATACCGTTAGGTGTTTCACGTACCTGCGATACTTTTACATAACTATTATCAGGTCCGAAGTTCTTTATATTTTTCCCGTCATAACGACTCAGCCCGTTATCCGTACCGAACCACATAAAACCGTTGCTGTCTTTATGGATACAGGAAACGGTATTATCAGCCAATCCGTTCTGCATAGTAAGTACCCGAATGTCTTTCTCAAAAAAAGCATATCCGGAAGTATGACAGAAGGCAAACAATAATAACGCAACGATAAATCTCCCCATACATAAAACGATAAGTCATACAAAGAAAGAAAAAAAGAAGGAGAATACTCCTGATCGGAGCAAATAAAACAGATGAAAAAGAATAATTGATTAAAACACCAGTTGTTTATGAACAAATCACCCACTATACTGTATATCAAGAAGTAAATATAAGAAAACACCTGCTGTTAATGAATAAAATGCCTGTTACCTCTTCTTTATATAGCAAATACTTTTGCTCATCAAAGATTATTTAAAATTTAGTATTCACAACCTTAAAACTAAAAAAGGATGAAGAAAAGAGTCACATTATTAATTGCGCTGCTGATGGCCAGTATATCCTATATATACGCACAGCAGTTGACCATTACTGGTACTGTTATAGACAAAGGTCTGGGCGATCCGGTTATCGGAGCAACCATCCTGGTACAAGGGACCACCAATGGAACTGTTACCGATATGGACGGTAAGTTTTCCATAGAAGCTTCAAAAGGAGATATATTGCATATTTCCTATATCGGTTATCAACCGCAAACTATCAAAATAGACGGCGTACAGAAAGTCTTTACCATCCAATTGGGTGAAGATACACAGGCACTGGACGAAGTAGTGGTTGTCGGTTTCGGTACACAGAAGAAAGTAAACCTGACGGGAGCCGTTTCCACCGTCGATACCAAAGCATTGGAGTCACGGCCGGTCGCCCAAGTGGGACAAGCCCTGCAAGGTGTTGTTCCCGGTTTGAACCTTTCACTGAACAATCAGGGAGGTGCTCTAGGTAATGCACTGAAAGTAAACATCCGCGGTACAGGTACGATCGGCGAAGGTTCGAATGATGCTCCATTGATCCTTATCGACGGTATCGAGGGAGATATGAATGCTTTGAACCCGGATGATATCGAAAACATCTCGGTACTGAAAGATGCAGCCGCATCCAGTATTTACGGTTCACGCGCCCCGTTCGGAGTCATCCTTATCACGACGAAAAGTGGAAAGAGCGGAAAGACACAGGTTACCTATAATAACAGTTTCCGCTGGTCTACCGCCACCAATCTTCCAGATATGATGGATTCCTATACATTTGCTAAATATTTTAATGCAGCTGCACTGAACAGCGGTCAGGATACTCCGTTCAATGACGAAACATTAGGACGTATCATTGCTTATCAAAAAGGAGAAATTTCGACAACAACCGTACCAAATCCAGGCAATGGAATGTATGAATTCCACCAAAGAGCGAACGACAATCAGAATTGGACACGCAACCATTTCAAAACAGGTTTCAGCCACGAACATAACGTAAACGTAAGCGGCGGTACTGAGAAACTGACCTATTTCATGTCGGGTGCCTTCATGAATCAGGCCGGTAATATGCGTTACGGCGATGACGACTTCAAACGTATGAACGCATCAGCCAAGATTAACTCGAAAGTAAACGACTGGTTACAGATTGGTTTGAGTACCCGTTTTATCCGTGAAGAGCTGGACCGTCCGACCTATGCTAACGACGATCCGGATAATACGGCAAACGGTATCAGTGTAGGTTTATATTATCACGACATCTCACGTACTTGGCCGACTATGCCTTTCCAGGATCCGAACGGCCATTACATGCGTAACTCCAAAATCATCCAGATAGAAGACGGAGGACGTTACAAACGCAGAAAAGACATCATCTATACACAAGCTAACGTAACTATTACTCCACTGAAAGACTGGAACATCCGCGGAGACGTAAGTCTGAAAGCAGAACATATAAACAAAGACGAAAACCTGGCTAAAATCTATGAATGGAACTCAAAAAACGAACCGGTGCCTCTGGCGTTTGCCGGTAGCTACGGTCCTGGTGCGACGTATGCATGGTCTTCCGCACAGGACAACAATTTACTGACAACCAGCTTGTATACCGATTACTTCAAGTCGTTCAACAAAAACAACTTCAAGGTAATGGTCGGTTTCAACACCGAACTCTACAAGCAGAACTATGTGTATGCTAAACGCGACGATGTGATCAGCGACGAAGTACCGAGTATCGACACCAGCATGGGTAAGGACTATACATCTGCCAACAAAAAGGAATGGGCTACTGCCGGTTTCTTCGGACGTTTGAACTACGACTACGACGGTCGTTACCTAGCTGAAATCAACATTCGTTATGACGGTTCTTCACGCTTCCTGCGCGACAAACGCTGGAATGTATTCCCTTCCTTCTCTTTGGGGTACAACATCGCACGTGAAGCATTCTGGGAAGACCTGTCGGAATATGTAGGTACTTTGAAACCCCGCTTCTCATGGGGTAAACTAGGTAACCAGAACACCAAGGAATTCTATCCGTTCTATCCAGCACAGCCCCTGGGACTGAAAGACGGTAAATGGTTAATCGGCGGACAACAACCGACTACAGCTACTGCTCCGCTGATGGTCAGCGACCTAATGACCTGGGAAAAGATCACAACAACCAACATCGGTTTTGACTTTGGTGCCCTGAACAACCGCCTGACCGGTTCATTTGAATGGTATACGAGAAAGACAGACGACATGGTTGGTCCTCCTGAAGAAAAATCGCCGATTATCGGTATCGATAACGACAAGTTGCCGCGTATTAACAACGCAGCCATGCAAAGCAAAGGATGGGAGCTGGCTTTGACCTGGAACGACCAAATCGGCAAGGTAGGCTATACAGTCGGATTTACATTGGCAGATGCCAGAACCAAGATCACCAAATACCCGAATGACGCACAGATCATCGACCGCAAAAACTCAGACGGGAATATGGAATACGTTCCTTACAACGGCAGATACATGGGGGACATCTGGGGATTTGAAACCATCGGCATTGCCAAAACTGACAAGGAAATGCAGGATCACCTGGCTACAACAGACCAGTCACAGATCGGCAGCAAATGGGGGGCAGGCGATATCATGTACAAGGATATCAACAACGACGGTAAGATCACAACCGGCTCCAATACGGTAGGTGATCCGGGCGACCGCAAGATCATCGGTAACGAAACTCCCCGCTACCAAGTAGGTATCACACTGGGAGCCGACTGGAACGGTTTCGACTTCCGCGCCTTCTTCCAAGGTGTCTGCAAACGCGATATCTGGCTGGACGGGAACTTCTTCTGGGGAGCAGTAGACGGCGGCCTGTGGCAATCGATCGGATATAAAGAGCATTTCGACTATTTCCGTCCGTCCGGCGACGAGATGGGAGCGAACCTGAACGCTTATTTCCCGAAACCCTACTTCGATGGGAATGCGACAAAGAACCATAAGACCCAATCGGGTTATCTGCAAAGCGCCGCCTATCTGCGTCTGAAGAACCTTCAAATCGGTTATACCGTACCTAACTACCTGACATCAAAAGCAGGTTTGAGCAAGGTTCGCGTATTCTTCTCCGGTGATAATCTGTTTACCATCTCTTCCATCTTCGGCGTATTCGATCCTGAAGCAGTAGGCGGAGCAATGGGTGCCGGTAAGATCTATCCGCTTTCAAGAACACTGTCATGCGGAGTAAATGTTTCATTTTAATAATTAAAAGCATCATGAAAAGACAATCAATCATTATATTATCGTTGGCAGTCGGTTCGCTGAGTTTCACTGCGTGTAACGACTTCCTCGACCGCGAACCGCTATCGTCCGTTACTTCGGATCACTATCTGAACACAGAAGCCGAGTTAGCCAGTTTCGGAGCTGCCCAGTACAGCGAATTACCATCACATAAACCGGGTGAATACAGCATCGGTGTCTTCAAAACAGACAACAACAGCGATAACCAATGCGCTACAACCGAAGAAGACAACTTCGTACCTGGTGAACGCCGCGTACCGACCAGCGGAGAATGGGACTTCAAGAAAATACGCGACTGTAACTATTTCCTTGAAACCGTATTACCTAAATATGAAGAAGGTAAGATTACCGGCCTGGATGAAAATATCCGTCACTATATCGGCGAAATGTATTTCTTCCGTGCCTTCCAGTACTTCACATTTATGAAGAAATACGGCGACTTCCCGATCGTAGACAAAGCGCTCTCGGATGACTATGTCGAACTGGCCGAAGCCAACCAGCGCCGCCCTCAGAACGAAGTGGCACGCTTCATCCTCGCCGATCTGGATAAGGCTACCGATATGTTGAAGGAAACACCTCCCGAAGCTAATCGTCTGACAAAATACGCAGCTCTTCTATTGAAATCGAGAGTAGCTTTATATGAAGGAACCTGGCTGAAATATCACGCAGGAACCGACCGCGTACCGGGTGGACCGGGATGGCCGGGTGCCAACGCCAGTTACCTGAACGGTTTTAGCATCAACCTGGACAGCGAAGTACAGTTCTTCCTGACTGAAGCCAAGAAGGCTGCAGAACAGGTAGCAGACAAGTTCCCATTGGGAGATTACTCCAGCATGTTCAACAGCATCGATCTTTCAGACAAACCCGAAGTCATTCTTTGGAGAAAATATGACATCGGATTGAAAATATTCCATTATGTGGTATCCTATCTGCAAGCCGTTTACCCTGGTGGCAACGGATGCGGTAATACCGGCTTTACCCGTTCGCTGGTAGAAAGTTATCTGATGAAAAACGGTCTGCCGATCTATGCAGCCGGTTCCGGTTATAAAGGAGACAAAACACTGACAGATGTGGCTACCAACCGCGACAACCGCCTGCGTGAATCAATGAGTATCACTGGTGACCAGATCAACCCGAGCAATATATTCAGTCGTCCAGGTATCACGATTATCGCCGAAAATAAGAATACAACCGGCTATTGCTTGCGTAAAGGTTTGAATCAAGACCCGAATATGGGAGCAACATTGCCTAGCAACACCGGTTGTGTAATCTTCCGTGCAGCCGAAGCTTACCTGAATTATATGGAAGCTCATTATGTATTGAACAATTCGTTGGATGCCAAGAGTATCGCTTATTGGAAAGCCTTGCGTAACCGTGCCGGCGTAGACGACGATATCCAGAAAACGATTGCAGCAACCGATCTTTCCAAAGAAAACGACTTCGCCGTATATTCCGGTGAACAGCAGGTGGATGCTACCTTATATAACATCCGTCGCGAACGTCGTTCGGAATTTATCGCCGAAGGTCTGCGTCTTGACGACCTGTATCGCTGGAGAGCGCTCGACCGGATGAAAGATTACCAGGTAGAAGGTTTCAACCTTTGGGACGAACAATACAAACTGTATGACGACCTGAAAGTGGAAGGCGAAACCGACGAACCGAACGTTTCGAGCAGTAAGTCGAGCAAGTATCTCCGCCCGTACCAGATACACCGCAACAACAAGGCATTCAACGGATATACTTTCATGAAAGCTCATTACCTGGCTCCTATCGCTTACGACGTGATCCGCCTGAGTACACCGGAAAAAGGTGGCGATATAAGCACCGCTTACATCTACCAGAACCCGGGTTGGGAAGTCCAGGCGGGAACAAGTGCCATGAAATAAATCAAGTCCTATCGCTTGCGAAGTCACAAACAACATCTAAATTTGACTTCGCAAGCGATAAAAAATAGCTCATGAGGGATCGAATTCGAGTTCAAAAGCGATCCGACTCCCTCGGCAACCCGGAAAATCGGTCCTGCAAACAGTTTATAATACCCGAAAAGAATATGAAAATACAATCTGAATACTTGCTGTTGATAGCTACCGGCCTTTTAGCCTGTCCGAACCGGGTAGAGGCACAGGTAAAAACGGACGCTCCCAATCTCGTCTTCATCATGGCCGACCAATGGCGCGGCCAGGCAATCGGTTATCTGGGTGTAGAACCCGTACAGACTCCCAATCTGGATAAACTCGCCGCCGAAGGCATACATTTTACGGATGCTATCAGCAGCTATCCCGTATCTTCGCCCGCCCGTGGAATGCTGATGACGGGCAGATATCCGATCGGCAGCAAGGTTACGGGTAACTGTAATTCGGATAATACACCTTATCATGTCGAACTACCCGCCTCGGCACGTTGCTGGTCGGACGTCCTGAAAGACCAGGGATATGAATTGGGTTACATCGGGAAATGGCATCTGGATGCCCCTTACCAACCTTACATCGAAACAAATAACAACAAAGGAAAAATAGCCTGGAACGAATGGTGTCCCAAAGAACGCCGCCACGGTTTCAGCCATTGGATCGCCTACGGCACCTACGATTATCACCTGAAGCCTATGTACTGGAATACGGATGCCGGCCGCGAAGAATTTTATTTCGTCGACCAATGGGGGCCGGAATATGAAGCCGACCGGGCCATCGACTATATCGCCAATCAAGATAATAAACTCCGCGACGGGGATAAGCCCTTCGCTCTGGTCGTCTCCATGAACCCGCCTCACACCGGTTACAACCTGGTTCCCGACAAATACAAAGAGGTATACCGGAATGTAGATGTCGAATCATTGTGCCACTCTCCCATCATCGCACCGAAAGGAACGGAATACGGTGATTTCTACCGGAAGAGCGTATTGGATTATTATGCCTGCATGACCGGCGTAGACGACCAGGTCGGCCGCATTATCCGTGCACTGAAAGAGCGTGGCCTCTTCGACAATACCATTGTGGTATTCACCTCCGATCATGGCGACAGCATGGGGATGCACGATCATATCGGAAAGAATATTTACTACGAGGAAGCCATGCGCGTCCCGATGATACTTACCTGGCCGGAGAAGATCGCACCGCGCCGCGACTCGACACTGATGATCGGTTTTGCCGATCTCTATCCTTCGCTATTGTCGTTAATGGGGTTCAAGGAAGAGATACCTGCCGAAGTGGAGACGTTCGATCTGTCTGCTTCCATCCTTTCCCCCGACAAGGCCCGGGAGGTAATACAGCCTTATTATCAAGTCTCCTCTGAAAATTTAACGACTGGTTACAGAGGTTTCCGGACAAAAAAATATACATTTGCGGTACATGCTACAAACGGCCGGACTGACGAATGGATACTGTTCGACCGTGAACAGGACCCCTTCCAGCTAAACAACATCGCCCCCGATCAGCCGGAATTGATTAACCAGTTTTCCAGCCAGCTGAAAGACTGGTTGAAGAAGACAAACGATCCTTTTATAAACTGTCTGTAAATAATATACACATGAAAGCACATTTTTACCTGGCAATCTTATTGATAGTAAGTTTTCTCCCGGCAATGGGACAACAAACGGAGATCCCCCGTCCGGCACCTCACCAGTTGAAGTGGCACGAATCGGAAATGGGCGTCGTCTTCCATTATGACCTCCATGTCTTCGATGGCATTAAATACGGTCAGGGTAATAACCGCGTCCAGCCGATAGAAGATTATAATATCTTCAACCCGACTCGACTGAATACCGATCAATGGGTACAGGCCGCCAAAGCGGCAGGAGCCAAGTTCGCCGTACTGACCGCAACACACGAAACGGGTTTCGCCATTTACCAGAGCGATGTCAACCCCTATTGCCTGAAAGCGTTGAAATGGCGCGACGGCAAAGGAGATATCATCCGCGACTTCGTCAATTCATGTAGAAAATACGATATAATGCCCGGCATCTATGTCGGCATCCGATGGAATTCACTTTTTGGCGTTCATAATTTCAAGGTGCAGGGAGAAGGAGAGTTTGCCGCCAACCGTCAACAATGGTATAAACATTTCTGCGAGCGCATGGTGGAAGAACTCTGCAGCCGCTACGGAGATTTGTTTATGATCTGGTTTGACGGTGGCGCAGACGATCCGAAAGGCGACGGGCCGGATGTATTGCCAATCGTCAGCAAGTACCAGCCGGAATGCCTTTTCTATCATAATGTAGACCGGGCGGATTTCCGCTGGGGCGGTTCCGAGTCGGGTACGGTCGGTTATCCCTGCTGGTCCTCTTTCCCCTACCCTTACTCACACAGTAACAACACGGAAGGAAGTCGCAACCATAACGATCTATTGAAACATGGCGACCAGGATGGTAAATACTGGGTCCCGGCTATGGCAGACACTCCGCTACGTGGCATGAACGGACGTCACGAATGGTTCTGGGAGCCGGACGACGAGAATACCGTCTATCCGGTAGACAGCCTGATGAACATGTATTACAAGTCGGTCGGAAGGAATGCTACATTGATCGTCGGACTGACTCCCGATACGACCGGACTGATCCCTACCGGCGATGTGCAACGGCTGAAAGAATGGGGCGACGAGATCAACCGCCGCTTCTCCTCTCCCATTGCCTCTGCATCGGGACAAAAGAAAAGCCTGACACTGAAACTGGATAAACCACAAGCAGTCAACCATTGCATTATCCAGGAGAATATCGCTAATGGCGAACGTATCCGCCGGTATAAAGTGGAAGCCAAAGTAAACGGTAAATGGCAAACCGTCTGCGAGGGTGAGTCGGTCGGACATAAACGTATCGAACAATTCCCGGCAATCGAAGCATCGGCTCTGCGCCTGACGGTCTCTCAATCGGTAGCACAACCGGATATACGCAACTTCAGTGTTTATAACGTTGAATAAATGAGAAGATGAGGAAACATAAAACATATCTTTTTTCACTGTTGCTGGGGAGTGCTGTATGGTTATCTCCTCCCGTCTTGGGGCAGACATCGTTTGTCTACGAGAAAGGGAAAATATTCAATGATATAATAACCTTTCAAATGACTAAGGCTGTCAGCCTGGCAAAATTACAGGCACCTGTATTCTATGAACAGGCAATTCCCGACGGCCAGCAAACCCTGTCTTATAAAATAGAAGTCCCGGAATATAAACAAGGCATCTTCTTCAGCCGCGATTTCCGTCCCGGCGACTATCAGTGGCCCAACAATACCAACCGGTTATTGCCCTGGGTATTCACCCGCCTGGAAGACCTGACAAAAGATACTTATCCGGGCATTCCTTCAAACGGAACGCCTTCCGTATTGGGAGATGCCTTATTACTGGAGCTGACCGACGGGCAATTCTTATATACCAAAGCGGTAGCCGGAGATAACAGCATCAGTTGGTTCCAGATAAATAAAGACAGTTCGCTCACCGTCTGTCTCTCTACATTAGGAACAGATAGACTCAGTCCGCAAGCTCCCGTCCTGTTAGTACAAAAAGGGGAAACGGCTTATGACGCTATCCGCAAAGCATATACAACATTAACAGGCAATAAGGAGATCTCGGCATTACAAAAAAGGTCGGACAAAGACTACTTCGAAGCCTTCAAGTATCTGGGCTGGTGTTCGTGGGAGCACTACCACTTTGACATCGACGAAACAAAAATGCTGAACGACCTGGACGGTATCGAAGCGTCCGGCCTCCCTATCCGCTATGTCCTGATAGACGACGGACACCTGGCTAATAAGAACCGCCAGCTTACCAGCTTCGTTCCGGATAAAGAGAGATTCCCTGACGGATGGAAAAACATCATGGCCCGGAAAAAGGAGAATAAAGTAAAATGGATGGGATTATGGTATAACTTCTGCGGTTACTGGATGGGAATATCACCGGAAAACGACTTCCCGGAAAAGATCAAACAATCGCTTTACCTCTATAACGGCAGCATGCTTCCCGGAAAAGAGAAGGAGAATATCGGGGCATTCTACCAATATTATGTCAGGACATTGAAAGACTATGGTTTCGATTTCCTTAAAATAGATAACCAGTCGTTCCTGTTGCCCCTTTACATGGGAAATACGGAAGTTATACGTCAGGCCAAAGCGTGTAACCTGGCATTGGAAGAGCAAACGCACAACCAGCAGGTCGGCCTGATGAACTGTATGGCACAGAATATCCTGAACATCGACCATACATTGTATAGTAGTGTAACCCGTGTCAGCATCGATTACAAAAAATATGGCGAGAACATGGCAAAATCTCATCTGTTCCAGTCTTATACCAACACGTTATTGCAAGGGCAGACCGTATGGCCCGACCATGATATGTTCCATTCCTGCGATACCGTCTGCGGAAGCCTGATGGCCCGGTCGAAAGCCCTGTCCGGTGGTCCGGTTTATCTGTCAGACTCTCCCGCTGATTTTATCAAAGAAAACATATTACCGCTGATCGATGAGGAAGGAAAGCTGTTCCGTCCCGAGGCTCCAGCCATCCCGACACCCGAATCGGTTATCACAAACCCGCTACAGGATGGTAAAGCTTACCGGGTATTTGCCCCTACCGGTGATGAAGCCGTATCGCTGATATGCTATAACCTGAACACCTCTCCCCAGTATCATAACGTGCAAGCTATGATCAGTAAAGCCGATTATCTGCTGCGTGAGACGATGACGGAGAAAGCAAGCCCCAAAGATCAGCGGATTATCCTTTATGACTGGGCTAAACAGGCTGCCACCGAACTGACTACGGATAAACAAATCATATTGGAAGGTTTCACTGACCAATTATATCATCTTTGCCCTGTTGCTAACGGTTGGGCAGTCATCGGTGTACAGGAAAAATTCCTTTCGCCGTCGACAGTCCGCATCCTTACCCGTAATGATAAACAACTCACTCTGGATGTTCTCTGTCCGGGCACCGTTAAAGTATGGGTAGAATCAGGAAATAAACGGGAACTACGGAGCATCCCGGTATCTGCTCCGGGCAGAATAACAATCAACAAATAACATTCAAAAGATACGAATATGAACAAGAGACTATTCTTTTCCCTGGCTGCAATTCCCTTACTGGGAACGACAGGACAAGCCGAAGCGGCAACCCCGCAGGACCGGCCGAATATTATTCTCTTTTTAGTAGATGATATGGGCTGGCAGGATACTTCCCTTCCCTTCTGGAAGGAAAAGACACATTACAACGAAGTATACGAAACACCCAATATGGAACGTCTCGCCCGTCAGGGTATGATGTTTACCCAGGCTTATGCTTCCAGTATCAGTTCGCCGAGCCGTTGCAGCCTCTACACCGGTATGAATGCCGGCCGTCACCGGGTAACGAACTGGACCTATCCGAAGAATGCCTCCACCGACCGTAAAAGCGATGTACTGGAATTGCCGGACTGGAATGTGAACGGTATCTGCGAAGTTCCCGGTATCGAACATACCTACCAGGTTACTTCTATGGCCCAAATACTGAAAGATAACGGCTATCATACCATCCATTGCGGGAAGGCCCATTGGGGAGCTCTCGATACACCGGGAGAGAACCCCTATCATTTTGGCTTTGAAGTGAATATTGCAGGACATGCCGGTGGCGGACTGGCAAGCTATCTGGGAGAAGCCAATTTCGGTAACCGGACAGACGGGAAGCCGAGTCCCTGGTTTGCTGTTCCGGGACTGGATGAGTATTGGGGAAAAGATATTTTCATCACGGAAGCCTTAACCCAGAAAGCCATGAAAGCGTTGGATAAGGCACAACAATACGACCAGCCGTTCTTCCTGTATATGTCGCATTACGCCATCCACGTCCCGATCGACAAGGATATGCGTTTCTACCAGAAGTATATCGACAAGGGATTGGGAGAGAAAGAGGCCGCTTATGCCGCCCTGATCGAGGGAATGGACAAGAGCCTGGGAGATATCATGGATTACCTGGAGAAGAATAACCTGGCAGATAATACCATTATCCTTTTCATGTCGGATAATGGCGGACTTGCTGCCGAACCGGAATGGCGTGACGGTGTCCCCCATACCCAGAACTCCCCGCTGAACAGCGGTAAAGGTTCCGCCTATGAAGGTGGTGTCCGCGAACCGATGATCGTCAGCTGGCCGGGAAAAGTACAGCCGCAAACCAAGACAGATAAATACCTCATCATCGAAGATTTCTTCCCTACCATCCTCGAAATGGCAGGCATAAAGAAATACAAAACGATCCAGCCTGTCGACGGTGTCAGCTTCATGCCGTTACTGACCAACACCGGCGATCCTTCGAAAGGTCGTAGTCTCTACTGGAACTTCCCGAATCTTTGGGGAAACACCGGCCCGGGTATCGGGGCAACCTGCACGATCCGCCAGGGGGATTGGAAACTGATCTATTATTACGAGACCGGAAAGAAGGAATTGTTCAACATTCCCGACGATATAGGAGAAAAGAATGATCTATCCGCTACCCATCCCAAACTGGTAAAGAAACTATCCAAAGACCTGGGCAAGCAATTACGAAAAATGGAGGCACAGCGCCCATCGTTCAAGGCGACAGGAAAGCCTTGCCCCTGGCCGGATGAGATATAAATATTAACGAGGATCACCACTCTCTTTCAATAATATGTCTTATAAAAGAAGGTGCTGTAAATATAATTTTACAACACCTTCTTCCTTTTTATACAAACTTCTCCCTTCTCTGTAAATTCAGCAATCCTATCATCATCCAGACGATTCCTCCGATAAAAAGGAAAATACGGCTTTTAATGATAAGTCCTTCCCATATCACCGGAAGAAAGTTTTCCGGGACTTTAAATGGGTTCAATAGGATATTCCAGAAGGAACGTTCTATTATATCCATTTCACTGGTTATCAACAGAAGGATTGCCAGGATTATCGTGAGTACCGCTGTCCCATTGCCACTACGGGTAATGGTAGATAGCATAAAGGCCAGATTTCCGAAAAAGACTAATGGAAACATTAACTGAATGGACATTTCAAACGGATTAACCGGATAAAGCAATAAGGTCGCCACATAGGAGAAGGCCACAAGGATAAAGAAGATAGCCACATAAATCATCAGGAGGCGCACTCCCCACACCTTGTACTTATAGTCAGGGATACCGAACAATATCTCCAGTATACGGTTGTCCTCATCGTTCTGGATACCGAAAACGGCCGGATAGAAAACAAGTAACACACAGGGGAACATCAACAGGTTATAAATAAGCCCCTCGTTGATCTCCGCCCGATTCCAAGCAGCCTGAAACATGAAGTAAGCAAAGAAGACAAAGGCTGCCAACAGGAACCAGATGAACTTCCCGGCAAAGATGATCTTCAGGTTATATTTAACTACTTTAGGTAGTAATTGTATGAGTTGTTTCGTCGTCATATCAGTTATTCATATTCTTTAATAAACAGAGATAAGCATCTTCCAGGTTTGGCTCCACCTGTACGGCACCTTCATAAGGCAATACGATAGAGAGATAACGCACCTGGATCGTATCGCCATCCTGGATATGATGTATCACCATTGTCTTATCCAGTACTTTCTCGAATTCATCACGCCCGATATGGAACTGCCATACCTTACCGGCAGCCATATCCACCATATTTATCGGGTCACCGAAATACTTCAGATCACCCTTATTGATCACCACTACCTGACTGCAGGAACTGGATATATCTTCAATGATATGGGTAGAGAAAATAACGATACGGTCGCGGCTCAGTTCGACCAGCAGATTACGGAAACGGATACGTTCACGCGGATCGAGCCCGGCCGTAGGTTCATCTACCACAAGGATACGCGGCAAATGGAGCAAGATAAGGGCAATACCGATACGCTGTTTCATACCACCGGAGAAAGAACCGATCTTGTCGTCCTTCCGTTCATACATATGGACAGCTTTCAAGACATATTCCAGGCGTTCATTCCTCACCTCGTTATCCGTAATACCTTTCAATATCGCCTGATAATCGAGAAATTCCCAGGAAGACATATTCTCGTAGGTACCGAACTCTTGTGGAAGGAATCCGATAAGGCTTTGCAATTCTTCCCGGTAGATACGGGTATCCAGGCCATTGATCCAAATGCTTCCGTAGCTCTGCTCCAGAATACCGCAGATCACACGCATCAAGGTGGATTTACCGGCTCCGTTAGGTCCCAGCAAACCGAACATCCCTGTGCGGATCTCGAAAGAGACTCCACGCAAAGCCTTGAACGGCTTCCGTTGTTTCCCGATCAGCGGGATACTTTTCACCATGCGGAACCACGAACGGCGCAGACCGGCCAGACGTCCTTTGATACGCTCAATATTGACCTCTTTCTCATACAGATATTGGGAAGAGATATAAACGGCTATACAGAACACCCATATCAATCCGACTACACCGACCAGGTTCGTATTATCCATCTTCCGGAATAAGACGAACAGGATTACCGGAGGGATACTCCAGAAGATGATACGGTTTATATACTTCACAGCCTTACTCTCCGCAAAACGGAAGTAGAGATATTCCCGGACTTTCCGCCACAGGTAAAGGGCGGTCGCATAAATGGCAAACGACAACAGGAATATCCAAAGCTTGTTACTGATAAAGAACCAGGTGAACCAGATACCGAAATGCAACATGCCGAACTGCCAGATCACATTCACAAAATCCTTCAGGGAATGGTACTCATTACTCAATCCCAAATGCCGGCGAATATACAGACCGCTATTCCATTGGCGACTGATACGCCCCGGCCAATCGTATATCTTCACCAGATTACGAACAGAGATATGAATCTCCTCTCCGGGATCAATCACTTTCGAGCGTGCCCGCCGCAAACTGGTTTGTGCAAAATAAGTCACTCCCGGAATACCGAAAACAAGGATTAGCAGATAAATGGCCTGCCACAACATGCCATCGGCATACAGCCAGATACAGGCTAGTCCCAGAAGAAACAATACAAGATGGAGTATCCATATTTTAGGAGACAAACCACGATACCATTGCAATGTATTTTCCAACCCCATACAAACGGTCGGGATCAGGATCAATGTAAGCAAGGCTGAGAAAGCCAAACCTCCTATGACCGTAATGGCAAACGGCGCACCGATCGCTCCGGCATATTCCGAATCGCCCATCGCCAGCGGGAACATGGCAACGATCGTAGTGATCGAAGTAATCAGGATCGGGCGGATACGCGACAGGCCGGCTGTCATCAGGGCCCGGTTGCGGCGATACCCTTGCTTACGGAGGATATTGGAGTAGTCGATCAGGATAATACCGTTGTTTACCACGACTCCCAACAAGATAAGGAATCCGGTCAAGGTATTGGCATTCAATAGGCTGTTATTTGTCAATAATAAGGCCAATAAGGAACCGATAGCTGCCAACGGAATGGAGAAGAGCAGGACAAAAGGCGTCACCAACGATTCGAACACAGAAGCCAGTATCATAAAGATCAAGACAAAGGCTGCCAGGATAAGGAACTTAAAATCGGCAAACTCGTCTTCTTCGTGAAAGACCTCTACGGCCACTCCGGCAGGCAGGTTATAACCTGCCACCAACCGGTCGATATCCGAGCGATAACCTTCCAGCAAGTCTTTGGACGACTCCACGTCCTTAGAGAAATTATAGAACACCTCGATCTGCTTATCCTGGTTGACACGCATAATACGCGACCGTCCCCGCCCATAATTGATAGAAGCCAGATCCTGGAGGTTATGCAATCCTCCGGCGGCATTTTCTATCTGCACGGCACGCAGGTCGTCGACTGTCTTTTCTTTCTTCTTTGATTCCTCGCCGTCCGTTTCCTCTTCGGGGACATCGTTGCGAATGATAATATCATATGTATCTTCGCCGATCTTGAACGAGGAGCCGGAAGAGAACTCCGAATTGAGTGCCGTCAGTCCGGTGGAGATATTGGCACGGGATATATCATACGAGGTCAGCAAGACAGGATCGAAATCAAGCCGTATCTCCGGCTGACGACGGTTGTAGGATACATTGGAATTGCGGATAAACTCCTGTTCATCGAGATAATAACGGAAGTCTTCAGCCACCAGTTGCATCACGTCGAAGTCGGAACCTTTTATCACAATGCGTTCACGGTTGTCGCCGATACCCAACAGGCGCATAAAGCTACCCAGGCCACTCATAGCGGAACTACCGCCACCGACTCCGCCACCGCCCATCGCTTCGGCCACGGATATTTCGGCACCCTGGATATTGGCCAGTTTCGATTGCACATCGGCTTTGATATCGGCTATCTGACGTTTTCCGATCTTCCGGTAGTCTGCCTTTAAGACTAAAGTAAGGACGGCATCTGTCTCACGGATACGGCAGATCAGGTCTTGCTTCTCAGGAAAGTCTGCCAGCCGTTCTTCCATTACCTTTACGACTTTGTCGGTATTGTCGAGCGTGCTGCCCGTTTGCATGGTGGCATAGATGTTGAAACGGTCGGAATCGACATCTTTCATCTGCTGGACATTCAGGGTGATGGAGAGGATGAGGGTGACGAAAAGAAGGATGATCGCACCGAATATCACAGCTCCCGGATTACGCATACAGGTCTTGAGAGCAACCAGGTAGATCTGTACGGGACGCTGGCTAATGGATACTTTTTCGTAGAAGACAGTGTCCTTCTTTGGGAACACGGACGACACGGACCACGCGGATTTCCGCGGAAAGAGACTTCTTATACTAAATCCGTGCGAGTCCGCGTGGTCCGTGTTCCTTCTTTGGAGCAAGGTGTAAGTCGCCATCGGGATAAACAACAGGGCAACAAACAGCGAGATAGTAAGCGTGGAGATGATCGAAACACCGATATGATGTCCGATCAGCTTGATCATAAAGTTATCGGAAAAGACAAAGGGCAGGAAGACCGTCACCGTGGTCAGCGTTGCCGCCACAATAGAGCGCCAAACCTCCCGCGTCCCCTGCGTCACGGAACGTTCGGGCGTAGCGCCGGAAGCGGAGAGGCGGTAGATATTCTCCAATACCACCACACTGTTATCGAGCAGCATCCCGATAGCCAACGCCATGCCGACCAATGTCAGGCTGTTTATCGTTATCCCGAAAGCATAGAAGAAATTGAATGCCGTATAGACGGAGATCGGGATCGAGAGGGCGATAAAGAACACCAGTCGCAGGTTCTTCAGGAAAAGCCAGAGGATCAATATGGCCAACAGGCCTCCTACAAGTGCCAGATTGATGATCTGGTTGATATTATTCTCCATCGTCTCTGCCGTATTCTCCTGCACCACCACTTGCACGTCGAGATATTCCAGTTTCCGGTTCAGCTTTTCGATTGCTTCGGTAGCCCGGTGCGACAGGTCGATCAGGTTTGCCTGCGAGTCGTTCATCAGGGCAACCGACACGGCATCTTTCCCGTTCACGCGGCTGAAAGAGTTTTCTTCTTTCAAGTCGAAGAAGACGGTTCCGACATCTTTCAACAGGACAGGGCCGGGGGCCACGACAATGTTCTCGAGATCGCCCACCTGGGTATAAAGCGAATTGACATGGATGAAATACTTACTGTCGGGCTCGTCTACAAAGCCCACGAAGGCCTTATCCTGCGTATTCTGCGTCAGGAGGCTGCTTATTTTAGAAGGAGTAAGGTCCAACGCCCGGCACGCCTCCGGGTTGAGGCGTATCTCGATGGCTTTCTCCCTTCCGCCGTAGATATTGACAGAGGCCACCCCGTCGACATTCTCCAGGTCGGTACGGATCTCTTTATCCACGATATTACGTACACGGTCGATACCGCCCGAGCCACGCACCTGAAGCACCATAAAGTTATTCGCCAACTGCGAAACATCCACCTTCTGCAATTGCACAGTGAAGCCGTCGGGGAAAGTGGCTGCCACCTCATTGATCTTCTCCTGCAGGCGCAGGGAGGTGATCTTGAAGTTGACCGTGTTCTTAAAGTCCACCTGTATACTGGACTGCCGGCTGTCGATCGTCGATTGTATCTTATCCACCCCTCCGATCGAACTGATGGCGCCTTCCAGCGGGATGATCACCTCCGATTCCACATACGAAGGGTCCATATCCTGGCCGGAAGAGACCTGGACGAAGAGCATCGGCAGTTCGGCATTGGGCAATAACTCCACCGGAAGCTGTCGGTACGACACATAACCCAACAGGGACAGTGCTATGAACAGCATCGAGATCGTTATTCTTCTATGTAGTAAAAAGTTCATATCATTCACATTTTATTTTTCATCTGCTCTTCATCCTTTCCAATACATAATAAACGCATGGTATCACCATCAGACTCATCAAAGTAGACGTCACCAACCCTCCGATCACGGCAATGGCCATCGGCGAGCGCAGCGAAGCACCTTCCCCGAAGCTAAACGTCATCGGGAGCAGCGCCAGGATGGTCGTCAGCGTGGTCATGATGATCGGGCGGATACGTTGCTGCCCGGCCTCTACGATAGCATCGGTCAGCGGGGCACCGTCGGCTTTCAACTGGTTGATACGGTCTACCAGGATGATCGAATTGTTTACAGCGATACCCACCAGCATCACGATACCGATCACACCCATCATATTAATGGTCGTTCCGGTGATGAAGAAAAGCAGGATGGCTCCCACCACCGCCAACGGAATGGTCAACAGGATCGTGAAGGGATGCAACAGCGATTCGAACTGGGATGCCAACACCATATAAACCAGAATGACGGACAAGGCAAGGGCAAACAAAAGGCTGTCGATCGACTCCTGCCGTTTTTCCTCCTCTCCCGTCACGGTGATGGAATAATTGGCGGGAAGCTCAATGCCACGTACCGACCGGCGGATCTCTTCCGCCACTTTGTCCAGCGACCGGCCGGCATCCATGTTCGCCATCACCCGGCTGATGCGGTTCTGACCCCGGCGGTATATTTCTTTCGGGGCCTGCGACTCGCCGAAGGTAGCGATCTCCCGCAGGCGGAATTCCTGTTCCCCGTTCTTTATCACCAGGTCGCCCAGCGCATAAAGAGGAATATCGGGCGTCTTAATAATGATATCGCGCATCTCACCACGGTATTCCATCTTTCCGGCATCCTTGCCGCCGAGCTGTTGCTTGAGTTGTTCGATAACGGTCGCGACGCTCAGGTTGTTGATACCCGCCATCGTGCGGTTGATGGAAATAGTTATTTCCGGGGCACCGTCTTCGATGGAAGAAACGATATTGTATAATCCGCCTACGCCCTGCATACGGGTCTTTACCTCTTCGGTGATATCGGCTATTTCATCCAGTTCTTCCCCTTTTACTTCTACCACGATAGGGGCACCTTCACTCCCCAATAGCGAACTCAGGGAGTTTTCCTCCTGCCGGATGGTCAGTTCCAGTCCGTCGGGATTTTCGGCCGTGCGCACGAACTGTTCGATCACGGCTTCCGGTGATACAGGACATTCCGGTGAAAGAAGGACCTTCATCATCGCCGTGTTCTCCCCTTCGAAGATAGCGTTCTCGGAGCCACTGCCTTCGCCGATATGGCTGTAAACCGTCAATAAGGAATCTCCCGAAATAGTATAAAGCATCTCCTCCAGGTTTCCTACAGCCGAGGATGTCCGTTCCAGACGGGTTCCTTCCGGCATCTTCACTACCACGGTAAACGCCCGGCTTTCCATACGCGGCATAAACTCCGTCCCGATAAACGGGATCAGAAGAGCCGTTGCCACCATTAATAAAACGGCTGCGGAAATAACGATCCGGCGATGGCCGATCAGACGGCGCAGCAGACGAGAATAACGATCAGTCAAAAAAGTATTACCGAACGCAGACGACGCAGAGGGTCGTTTCATCAACCGGTCATACAACATCGGAATAACGAAGATGGCCACAAACAGGGACGATACCAACGAGAACGTCACCGTCCAGGCCTGATCCTTGAACAACTCGCCCGAAGCCCCGTGCAGGTAAACGATCGGCAGGAAGACCACCACCGTCGTCAACGTGGAAGCAATCACAGCCCCTGCCACCTCCGACGTTCCTTTGATAGCAGCTTCGCGCACAGAGAGGCCTTTCTCCTGGTTGCGGAAGATACTTTCGATCACTACAATCGCATTATCCACCAACATTCCGGCTCCAAGCGCCAGTCCGCCCAACGTCATTATATTCAATGTGAGCCCGTTGAAGAACATCAGATTGAATGTCGCCACAATCGAAATAGGAATAGCCATACTGACAATCAATGTCGTCCCGAAACGGCGCAGGAAGACGAACAGGATAACCACCGCCAGAATGATCCCCAATACAGCACTGTCCTTTACCTCGCCTATCGCGTTCTTAATAAACGTACCCTGATTGCTTATCACCTTAAAATGATAACCGGGCAATGCCTGTTCGATAATGCCCAGCTGACGGGCGACACCGTCCACCACCTTTACCGTATTATAACGCATCTCTTTATAAACAGACAATCCGATACTCCGTTCCCCGTTGATACGGACGATATTATCGGGACGGGCATTTTCAAACTTCACTGTTGCCACTTCACGGAGAAAAAGAGGGGCTTTATCCCCTGTTGCCGCCGCAGAAGCCGTAGAAGAAGTGTTTGCATTCGTCCCCGCTTCCTGCTTGCTGACCGGTTTATAACCGACAATCAGGTTTTCGAAATCTTCCTCCGAAGCGAACAGGCTCGAACTCTTTACCAGATACTGCAAACCCAACTCGCTGACCCGTCCACCGGATATGCTCTGGTTATTCGCTTCGATACGGGAAGCGATATCTTCTATCTTCAACCCGAAAGCATCCAGTTTATAGGGATCGGTCTGTATGGTCAATGTACTTTCCTCCTGCCCCGACAGTGTTACTTCGGCCACACCTTCCAACCGGATCAGCTCGTTGCGGATATAACTTTCGGCAACCTTCCTGAGTTCCGCCATATCCGTAATATGCTGATGCGACATACCGATCAGGATGACAGGCGACTGGTTTGGATCATGCTGTGTGATCTTCAACTCGGTGATATCCTTATTCTGCGAAAACGGATTCATGGCTTTCTGTAAGTCGAGGAAGGCCTCATCCATATCTTTCGTCCAGGTATATTCTACCGTGATACGGGCCGAACCGGCCTTCACCACCGACGAGACCTGTGTGACGTCGCTCTGACGGATCGCCAGCGACTCCATATTCTTTACAAACTGCTTCTCGATCTCTTCCGGAGGACGTTCGCCTGCCTTCAGTTCGATAAACAGCCGGGGGTTATTCAGGTCGGGCAGCAGGTCGACACTCAGCTGGTCGTATGAGATCTTTCCCAACAACAGGATAGCCAGTACAACCATACAGATAGTAACCGGATTGCTTACCGCAAATTTGACGATCTTCTTCATACTATAATCTATCGGTCACTATTTTTGTACTTTCACTTTGCTATTCTCCTTCAGCGTCTCGAAGCCCTTGGTCACAAGGTTGTCATTTTCGTTCAATCCTTCCAGTACTTCGATAGTATTCTCATCTTCCATTCCGGTCTTAATATTCCGGAGAATGGCGGTGTTCTTATCCACGATGAATACATATTTGCGGCGACGGTTGGACTGTACCACATCTTTCGGAATGATAATAGCACTGTCGGCACGGTCTACCACGATATCAGCCTTGACAAACATTCCGGGACGCAGTTTCAGATCACCGTTCTGTATGAGTACCTTTCCTTTGAAAGTACGTGTCTCTGTACTGATAGCCGGCGACAGTTCACTGATCACTGCTTTCAGCGTATCTTCCGGCAATGTGTAGTGGGTGATATATACCGGCTGATCCGCCTTCACATAACCGATAGCACTTTCCGGCAGGTTGACATCCATATACATCCGGGCATAGTCCATAATTCCGACCATCGGCTTGCCCTGTTCCACCCGCACATCCGCCGTATAATGAGGAAGGTTGACGATCACACCGTCGAAAGGAGCCTTTACGTTCATCTTTTCCAGACTAAGTTTTGCATTCTCCAGATCGTAACGGGCATTGGTCACCTTTACTTCGGTGTTACGCATTTCACTGAGTGTTACTCCTCCTTTTTCATACAGTGCTTTTTGTTTGTTTTGCTCCTGCTCGGCTATCTCCAGGCTGAGTTCTTTGGCATCGATGGCAATGCCATTCTCATATTCTTTATCTTCCAGGCGGATGATCAGTTGCCCTTTCGCAACAAGATCGCCCAGTTTGAAAGGTTTGCCTGTCTTCGGATTAGTCTGAAGTTTATAAAGACCGCTCATTTCAGAGTTGAGGTCCACGCCATAGGTTGGCTGTGCCGTGCCGGTCGTATTGATCAGCTTGCTAATAGAGCCTTTTTTCAGTTCTGTTACAGAAACCGGCGTGGCAATATCACTGGGAGCATTCTGCGGCTGATTGTTACAACCGGTAGTTATTACTGCTACAAATAAAAGAGTAGCAAGGGTATGACTATATTGTTTCATGACTGATTATTTTTCTGATATTAAGTCTTTCATAGGAACGATAGGAGTATTCTGCTCGAAGTCGTACAACGAGAGTATTTTAAGATTCAGCAACTCGATCTTGTAGTTGATGAGGGCCTGTGTATAAGAGATCTTCTTATTGGAAAGCTGTGTCTGGAACTGGCTCATTTCCATACCGGTCAGATCCCCTTCCCGGTAGCGGGTCAAGTTCAGATCATAAGTCAGCTGGGCATTCGTTACGTTCTGTTCGGCAATTTTTATTTGTGTACGCAGGTTCTCCAGGTTACGCCATACCTGACGGATATTCAATTCGATGTCTACCTTGTCTTCATGAAAATCGAGTTCATTAATCTTCTGTGCTACTTTCTGTGCACGAACGCGGGCTTTCTTTTCTCCCCAGTCGAAGATGGGTACAGAGAAGCTGATCGCAACACGTGGGTTCTGTGTCGGATTATCATAAATATTCTTCAGGTTACGGTTGTCACCGATCAAACCGAAAGAGACGGCAATATCACCTTTGAACTCGTTCAGCGCCTTCGTTTTAATCATTTCAAACCCCAGTTCATCACTCTCTATCTCACGCTGGCGAAGTTCCAGGCGCGATTCCAGGCCGTGTGAAATTGCTTGTTGCAGATTTACATCGATTGGTTTGATATCTATTTCGGCAAACACCATCAAGTCTTCATTCAGATTCATACCCAATGTCTGTTTTAACTTATCCTTCGCATTTTCAAGTGAAACCTGTTGCTCCTCTACCGATGAACGGGCGGTAGCCAGGTTGAGTTCCGCTTGGAAGAGTTCGTCTTTTGCCGCCAGGTCGGCTTCTACCTTATTCTTTATAATATCGTAACTTTGCCGGGCATTCACCAGTTCTTCGCGGGTGATAGCCAACTGGCTCTGCGCCATATAGACATTATAGAACTGGTTAGTTATATCCTTTTCGGTATTCAGCCGTTGCAGGGCATAGCTGATATTGGCATTCTCGTAATCATACTCGATCTGTTTCAGCTCCATTTTCCGCTTGTTGTAAGTGAAGATAGGTTGCGAGAGTTGGAGGTAAAGGTTATTGTTAAATGCCTTGTTACTATTCGTCGAACCTTCCACATCCGAGTTATTATCCTGCCAGCCGAAGGTGTTTATCAAAGAGACTACACCATCCGTCCACAAGATAGGCTGGTCTACCCGGAATGTACCGCTCGAACTGAACGTTTCATTGGTGTACCACTGCGACAGGCGGTTATCGAACCGGCGGTTTTTATTATAATCCACCGGATTCAGATCTAATGAGAACCGGGATTTAAGGGAAGCCCGTTGGGCAACCAGATTCTCCTGATACCGGTCCAGATTCATATGCGAACGACGCAGAGTCGGACTGTTCTCTTCCGCTATATCCAACGCTTTCTCAATGGTCAGAGACAGTTGTCCGTGAACTGTCAGCGGCACTCCCAGCAGTACGGCAATCGTAAGGATCATCTTTTTCATCAATAGTAACTCTCTTTGCATATTCAGATCATATTAATTAGTATCGTTTGACCAGTTTAACGGCATCCGCCGCTACACTTCTTAGTTTACACTCATTTGTCAGGGTGATATAAGCCGTATCGGCCGTGAAATAATAAACACCCAACTGCTCCCAGCCTTCATTGGCTCTCCGCAGGTTGATATAGGCATCTTCCGGCTCCTCTCCCTGCCTTATTTTGAAATGGTATTCACCTTCTACCCGGTCATTATACCGCAATTCATTACTTTTGCTCACGTAATAATAGAGATCATATTGTCCTTCGGCCGGTATAGGGACCTTCCAGGTGGCTGTCTGACTTCCATTGCCGCTTTTTATCACATAAGCAGAGCGGATGTATTTACCATAATAGTTGTTATTGGTTGTAGCCGTCCATTGTAACGGCGGACGCCAGTCGGAAACACCGGAATATTTAAAGGAGGTATCTTCCACTTTATCCAACCATTTAGGAAGCAGTCCCACTACATCCGGTTCAGATAGAACGAATAGAGAATCATCCTCGTTATCGACAATGATCTCATCCGTATTTTCACGTGAAGAACCGGAAATGATAAAATCTCCTTCGACATCCACATCTCGCCTTCTCTCTTCTTTTATATTTCCTATCTGCTGACTGATTACACTCGGCAAATTCCCGGAGATCATAGTGTTGACCATTACATACCGCGGAGCATTCTCCCATACGGATACCAACAATTTCGTCTGATGCGGTTCCAGTACGATTTTACGGTTAGCACGCGGATCGGGATTCCCACCACCCCGTTGTACCCCCTGTATTTCGAGATGGACGATACCTTCATTATCCGAATTATTACTTATCTGTACTTTCAACACAAAATTCTCCTCCCCTCTGTTTGTCACTTTAGTTACCTCAAACCGTTCAGCACTATAATAAGGAAGAGGCGTAAGACGTTCCCACTCCGAAAAACCCGAACGAATATCTGCATGGCTCACCCGGCCTAGCGTATCCAATAAGTTTTCAAACTGGATATTCCGGAACGTATTCCGTTCCAGCAATGTATAAAGAGAATCCCTGAAAGCATCCACTCCGATATTGATTTCGGGTACGGCAAACAGCCGGTACGTCTTCAGACTGATGATATTATTCAATAGATCGCGGTATTCCACGTCCGTAAGCAGTTCTTTAAAAGTCTGCTTCTCCATCAGCAGGCTTGCCTTTTCATTATTACTGATACCATTGATATCACGTTCCCAACCCGAGTTATCCGACTTTTTTTGCAAGTACAGTTCAATAGCCGTATTCGCTATCGGCCATTCGGGAGAAAATATATTATACCGGAAATTGTATAACTGTGGAAACAGGAAGTAGGGGTTTGCTTGTGACGAGATATTATAATTTCCACGACCACTGGATGAGAAGTTATAATTCCCCTCCGGACGGGTAAATATCCAAAGAAAGTTATTCAATGTCCGTATTTTTGCTTCTTTCTCAGTAATTTCACGGCCTCCATTTTTCGACCATTTAAGCTGGTTCCTCCAGGCCCTGTCGACATCCAACTGTCCGAATACACAACCTTTTTCCGGAAAAAGAACCATTTCCGGCTGTACTGCTTCCTGTGCCTGCGACCAAGCGCGGGGATAGGTAGAGAACTGCACGGGAACCTCTACAACAGAAAAACGCTTGAACGGATAAGACAGTTTGTAGGTACGCTCCAGATTCTCCCTGATATTATGAATAAAAGAAGGGATCGTATCGCGGATCGAATCAAAAGTAGCCGTATAGTAATCGTTCCCTTCAATATGCCAGATACTATATAGGGTACTGTCAGACTCCAGTGTTTGTTGTTTATATTTACCGATAATCAATGAAACCGTCTGTGCCGGATATTCGGCGGCAAAAGAATAGCTGCCGTCTTCCGCTTTCACACTTTCTCCCTGCGATAAGGGAACCAAGCCGGGAAGCGGTTTTATCTGCAACCCGAACTTACTGAAATAAGTCTGTTGCCAATCAGAACTAAGATCGCTGTAAGCCGTACCGGGACGAGGATACCAATATGTTTCGGGAGTAAACAATACATAATCCGGCGTCTGGAACACATATTGTTTATCTATATTGAACAGGAAATTTTTATATTCCTGCTGCAATACCTTAGCCGGAATATCCAGATAGCAAAACCGGCTGTTTATTCTTCCACCATATTTAACAGAGAAAGTAACCGTATCGGAAGGAACGATCTTTTCACCGAAATCGACCAACAGGATCTGGTTATCCCGCTCAAAATCCAGCTTCTTCCCTCCCCATGTTATTTCCTGTACCTGCAAACCCGGATTCAGACAGAAAGTAAAGACAGAAGCAGGCTCCAATGCCGTTCCTTTCATTGTCACTTCCGAAGAGAATGTTTCCGGTAGTTGCTCGAATGAAATATCATACCGGTCTATAATCATTTTAGGGGTATGCACATATTTATTATTAATAGCGGTATACAACGCACGCATATCGCTCTCCAGCAATATGGAATGTACATGTTTATAACCGGCAGCTCCACTGATCGACAGCATACAAAGGGAAAGCAACAACCAGGGATAATTGCTGCGTGAAGAATTAGGCAGACGTCTGAACAGAAAGATCGTAAAAAAGATAAAGGCCAGGCCGGCAAAGAAATAGATCGCCCGATGGTTTAAGACTGTCTCCCAATTGGTAAAACCGACAATCGTAGATTTTACCAACGGCAGGCTGTAAGCCATATAATCGAATAAATAATAGAATTTATCACTGATATAAAAGATTGTCAGACCGATATATCCCAACAGGATAATAAAGGTAAGTGCCTGGTTCTTCAATACCAGCATCAGGAAAATGGATAACCCGATGATAAAAACCAACGTCGGAATACTTATCAACAGGAAATAAAGAATATACGCCATCCAGTCTACCGCCATTCCTGAAGTCATAAAGTTAAACAGCAAAGCTATTCCCATGATGATCAGGTTAAGGATCAGAAAAACACGCAGGTTTCCCCATATTTTACCGATCACATATTCGGCATTGCTTAACGGACGGACATAAAACACCTCCGAAGTATCGAGTTTCTTATCCCTCTTCAGGAATTCCGAAGAAAGAAATATACAGATCACCGCCTGTCCGGTATTTAATAAGAGCAGGTTCAAGTAAGGGAGATTGGCCGGTATGGCCTTCACCAGCCAAAAACCACCGGAGTCTTCCATGATCAGCAGAGCAAAGTCAAAAAATCCGAGTATCAGAATGGCCAGTATGGTAAACACTTTAAAGAACCAGCTCCGGATCAGAATTTTACTTTCGTATTTTGCTACCGATTGTATATTGTTGATAAACGACATAGAGGGTCAATTAAAAGGTTATTAATCGTTGGTCCAAAGGTTCAGTTTATTCTCCATATAATACACATAAGCATGTTCCAGATTGGGAGGATACGATTCAGCTTCATATCCTACGATCTCATCAGCCACAACCTGCACTTCCCAACCGGAGCCGGAAGGAATGGTCGAGATTACGGGGTATTTCTTATCTACCTCGTGCAATTGGTCGCCGGTTACTTTTATACGCCAGACTTTTCCTTCTGCTTGTTTCAACATATCCTGCGGTGAACCGTAAAAAGAAACCTGTCCTTTGTTCATCAGCGCCATACAATTACAAGTACTGGATATGTCTCCCACGATATGGGTAGAAAGGATGATCGTTACGTCATTCTCACTCACTTCCGAAAGCAGATTACGAAAACGGATACGTTCTTCAGGATCGAGTCCGGTGGTCGGCTCATCCACAATGATCACTTTCGGATGATGGATCAATGCCTGGGCAATCCCCAAACGCCGCTTCATACCACCCGATAGTTTATTTGCATACCGTTCGCGCACATCGAACAAACCTACATTTTCGAGCATAGCATCTACAGCCTGCTTTCTTTGTTTACCGTTAGTCATACCCGACAGACGGGCAGCATAATCCAGAAACTCATGTGTTTTGTACTTTGCGAAGAAACGGAAGTCCTGCGGAAGATAACCTAATATGCCTCTGATCTCTTTGCGCTGCCTGAGCAGATCATACCCACAGATATCCACTTGACCGGAAGTCGGCTCCATCAGAGCAACCAGGATACGCATCAATGTAGACTTTCCGGCACCATTCGGACCCAACAGTCCGAACATTCCTGTCGGTATCTCCAGATTCACATCTTTCAATGCGTGGTTTCCGTTCGGATATACCTTATTAAGGTTCTTTATCGATATACTCATTCAGTCAAAGGTTCACGAAAAGTTAGAATTAAGTCGTAATACGTTGGTAAAGATATATTTTATTCACTTCACTACAAATAAAAAACGTTCCCAACCAAAATATATTAGTTGGGAACGTCCTAAATTAAATCCTGATAAGGAAATTTTTTAATAATTTTGCTTCATTGGTTCGAAGAATGCCTGCGGGTGTTCGCATGCCGGACACTTCATCGGAGCTTTCTTTGCTTCGATCACGAAACCACAGTTGCGACACTGCCAGAAGATAGCTTCGTCTTTTTCAAATACTTTACCTTCAGTCAGGTTTGCCAACAACTTACGATAACGTCTTTCGTGTTCAGCTTCAACCTTTGCAATCATTCTGAAAGCAACAGCGATTTGTTTGAAACCTTCTTCTTCTGCAATATCGGCAAATGCAGGATATAGTTCAGCCCACTCTTCGTTTTCGCCGGCAGCAGCTTCTGCCAGGTTTTCCATTGTTGTGCCGATTACACCGGCAGGATAAGATGCTGTGATCTCAACCATGCCACCTTCCAGGAATTTAAAGAAACGCTTTGCATGTTCTTTTTCTTGTTCTGCAGTTTCCATAAATACACCGGCAATTTGTTCGTAGCCTTCTTTTTTGGCTGTGCTTGCGAAGAATGTATAACGACTTCTTGCCTGAGATTCTCCGGCAAATGATTTCAACAGATTCTGTTCTGTACGTGTACCTTTAATACTTTTTTCCATAATGCTAATATGTAATATAAAATGAGTTTGTCTAAATCGCCCTATTCAAATAACTCTCAAAGTTATGAAATTGTTTAATAATTTAATTCATTCATTTACTTAAAATATATCTATCGGATTATAAACTATGTCTATCATCCGGCAGTATTTACCGATAGCTTTTAGAAGAATGTAACCGACTTTGCATAAACCCCAACCCAAATTTGGCTTTTTTGAAATGTCGACATTGCAAAATACCCGATTATATACACTTTCGATAAATATTATTGTATCTTTGCATCAAAATTTAACATAATAGGCAGAAAGATGAAAAGCAAAATTGATTTTCAGCCCAAACTTATATCGGCGCTGAAAAATTATTCCAAAGAAAAGTTTATGACCGATCTGATGGCAGGAATCATCGTGGGTATTGTTGCCCTTCCACTGGCCATCGCATTCGGTATCGCTTCGGGAGTAAGTCCGGAAAAAGGATTGATTACGGCAATAATCGGTGGATTTATCGTTTCTCTTCTGGGAGGAAATTCCGTACAGATCGGTGGTCCGACCGGAGCTTTCATCGTTATCGTATACGGAATTATACAGAATTTCGGTATCGAAGGATTGGCTATAGCTACGGTGATTGCCGGAATTATATTGGTAGTAATGGGAGCATTAAAACTGGGGACGGTTATCAAATTTATACCTTATCCGATCGTTGTCGGCTTTACCAGCGGTATTGCGTTGACCATTTTCACTACACAGATGAAGGATCTGTTCGGGCTGACAATGGAAAAGGTTCCGGCCGATTTCATATCCAAATGGATTGCTTACTTCGAACATTTCCATACGATCAATCCCTGGTCGTTCGTGATCGGAATTATCAGCATTGTTATAATTGCCGTCTCACCCAGGTTTTCCAAAAAGATTCCGGGTTCATTGATTGCTATTATTGTGATGACGATCATTGTCTATATCATGAGAAATCAGCTGGGTATAACAGGCATAGAAACGATCGGCGACCGTTTTACCATTAATGCTTCCCTCCCGCAACCGGAAGCCATTTCTTTCAATATGGAAACAATCAACCTATTGCTCCCCTCGGCATTTACCATTGCGATGCTGGGTGCGATAGAGTCGCTTCTTTCTGCCACAGTGGCCGACGGTGTGACCGGAGATAAACATAATTCAAATACCGAACTGATCGCACAGGGAGCTGCCAATATCATCGTCCCTATTTTCGGAGGTATTCCGGTAACCGGAGCTATCGCCCGTACAATGACCAATATCAATAACGGTGGCCGTACACCGGTAGCCGGTATAATCCATGCTATTGTACTGTTGTTGATCTTACTGTTCCTGGGACCGTTAACCAAACATATCCCAATGGCTTGCCTGGCAGGTGTGTTGATTATCGTATCTTACAACATGAGTGAATGGCGCACGTTCCGTTCATTGATGAAAAACCCGAAAAGCGATGTTTCCGTACTACTGGTTACTTTTTTCCTGACCGTTATCTTCGACCTGACTATTGCCATCGAGATCGGTTTATTGATCGCCATGTTCCTGTTTATGCATCGTGTGGCAGAGACAACTCGCGTTTCAGTAACCAAAGACGAAATCGACCTGTCCGATGATGGAGAGATACGCCATGATGAAGAGGTATTGGTTTTGCCGAAAGGGGTTGAAGTGTACGAAATCGACGGTCCGTTCTTCTTCGGTGTAGCGAACAAATTTGATGATGTGATGAAGGTGATCGGTGACAAACCCAAAGTACGTATCATCCGTATGCGTAAAGTCCCGTTCATGGATTCGACAGGCCTGCATAACCTGGAAAGTTTGTTCCGTTTATCGAAAGCTGAAAATATACACATGATCCTTTCGGGAGTAAACGATGATGTGCGCCGTGTATTGATCAAATCCGGCTTCGATCAAAAGATAGGTGCGTATAATATATGTTCAAACATAAACGAGGCTGTGAAGAAGGCAGAAGAGGCAGTGGTATCAAAACCTGCTGAAAATATGCACTGATGTAAGTTACCGATTATTTAGCTAAACAATAAATTCAAACCTATTTCTAATAAAAAAGGCTGTGCCTGATTCCCCCATGAAAGGGATAGCACAGCCTTATTTATGCCATGACAGCTGTTTATTCGCTTATGCGAACTTTATAGCTCTGATCATTCAAACGGACAATGTAAAGACCTTGCGGCAGTTGTATTTGGGCTTCGCTGGAAACCAAGGCTGATTTCACCAACTGGCCTTGCATATTGAATACGTTCACCTGGGCAGTTGCTTCCGGCTGGATATACAGAATACCGTCTGCTGCATATACTTTCTGAGCGGTAGCGTTGATCTCTTCATTGGCTGTTTCCGTATTCTTGACAATGCCATCGATTTTAACGACCATATCGGCTGTTACCGGTTCTGTCACATAATTCATGTTGGCATCCGGTTCCAGTGTTTTATCGCCAACGGTTACAACCGGTTTGGATTGATTATATTCTTCCTCCAATACCAAAGAGAAACGGAAACGTTCGCCATCTTCTATCGCAGAGACACCTTCGCCCGGCGTGGTTGTTGCACCTGTCAGAAGAGGCAAGGTCACATTATGCAAGGCTTGAAGAGCTGGGTAATCGTCTTTTCTAAACTGCCAGCGTGTAGTACCTTCAGGCAATAACTTATTAAGTTCTTCTACAAACTCCTCTGCCTTTGCATCTTCTTCTTTTAACACATACAAACAGTTTTCTGCTTTAGATTCTCCAAACACGAAAGAAGTAAAAGCAGGTTCAGTGGGAGTAGTTACATTTTCACTCTTCAACGTTGTTATTGCACTCCACGCATTTGACAGTATACTTTTTGTATTCAAAACAGCTACAACACCTGCTGTATATACATTTGTCTTACCTTCTTCCTGCTTATTATCAGCTATCGATACAATAGACTCTCCTACGCTTGCAACGTTCATAATTTGACTATTTTGGGTAAAAGCAGCCGTCCCTGCCGTACGAACCACCAAATCAGTAGTATTCCCGGAAACCTGGTTGTCCAATTTAACGTGGCTAATACAATCAATAACTTTCGAATCGTACATTTCAGCCACAAGACCTGCGACCTCAGCGTAACATAATTCTCCATCTTTCAGTACAGTCTCATTCTGATAATTTCCATAAGTACGACAGTTTTCAACTGTACTATTACTTAAAGCTGCAGCCAAACCACCAATTACCGATCCGGATACTTTTCCTTTAGTCCGTAAGTTATAAGTACCATCTGTTGTACAGTTGATTATCTTCCCATACTGGACATTGGCCGCTAATCCTGCAGCCATCATTAAGTAATCGGTACCTTCCACGTCAATATCGATCTTTGTACCGACCATACGAATATTTTTAAGAGTTGCCCCTCCACAATTCACGAAAAGAGCCATATACATATTACTAGCCTTTTGTGTATTGTATTTCAATGTATAATTCTTTATAGCATAGCCATCGCCATCATACGTTCCGGTAAACCAGGCTCCGTTACCGATAAAGGTCATCGGGTCATCTTCTCCAAAAGTGATGTCGGCTATTTGCTTAAAGTAAACCCCCTTCAATTTCTGTGGGAATGTACCCGAATCATCCGAAGACAATGCGCCAAGATTACGTAAATGTTCCTTGGTAGCGATCAGATAGGGATCTGCCTCTGTACCGGAACCACCAGCGAAAGAAGAGGCATCAGCTTTTGTTTGAACTGGTGATACGACATAATCTAATGACTTGACAGGTTTATCAATCTCCATAGAAGCGAATGCTCCTTCATTTGTTTGTGCATTCACACCACACGCAACAGCCAGAAAAGCCATTGCCAAAGTAAAAATTTTCTTCATACTCATTCAAAATTAAGTTAGACATATTACTAAATTCAAATATTGTTTTCAGGCATTAACATATTTTAGGCGCACCGTCTAACCAACATTGGTTAGACGAACTAAGTGCCTCTGGTAAATGTGTGTAAGTACCGTTGGTTAGACAGTCTCTCCAACGGCACTGAGAAAGACTATTCAATAACAGGACGGTCATCTTCACCACCGCCACCCGGTTTTTCACCTACATAAAGTAGTACCGGAAACTTATAAGTACGTGGCTCTTTTACAAGTTTGTTACCGGCTGCAGACTGGGTAACAATACTTAATGTGTATTCGCCATCTTCGAGGGCAGGCAACATCACAGTCAGTTCAGAAGGATTGTTGTGAACCAGCAACGGACATTTCTGAGCTGTACCGCCTGTCTTAGTGAAGAAAACACCCAGGTTTGCATCATCGCCGGCTACTTTGATATTCGATCCGGAGATAACGACAGGAGCTGCAGAGGTAAGTTGTGTGTTCATTTCACCGGTAGTAGAGTCGATAATCGAGTTGATGACTGGGCCGGTAACGGCAGTACGGGTATCTATCTCTACATTCTTCAATGTGTCGCGTAGTAGTTTACCGGGTACATAACTGGCAGTGAGTTTGTTTTTAGTAGGGTCGAAAGCTGCTTTTTCACCCTCAAAAGAACCAGTGATAGTAGCCATGTACTGGCCTACACCATCAACAACACTTTTACCTTCGGCAATAGCGGTTACTTTTTCCTGATCACTCATACCCAGGATATATTCGATCGTATCCAGGCGTAATTCAGAACCTCTTGCCAGAATGCGTTCGGCAATTTGTTTGTTGCGTACCGTTCCGGTGATACGGGGCTTTGCGGTGTAGTCACCTTTACGTTCCGTGACGGCGTTGTCGTAAAGGTCGGCAGTCAAAATGATTTTTTCAGCCATGATTAACAATAAATTTATGCCTGCTGGTTGGGCTGGGCGTTTCCTTTTTTGATGATTACCTTATTTGTGAAATAAGGGTAGTTCTTTGTATTGGATATTTAGTGGTAGAGAGTAACTTTTCCCCTTCGGAGAGGGGGGGAGGGGTGTGTTAAAACGAGCTATATAGACGGCTAGTGACACACCCCCTGCCCCCTCTCCAGAGGGGAAAGGTTACCCTTAGCCCCGCTATGTCCATACGTCAGCCGAAAACGCCCCAATTCTTTATAAAGGCACAAATCATCCCCCACCCACCTAAATTATAAGCAAGCAAGTTTGTCTTTGTTTAAATATAATTTCTATCTTTGCCCCGTCCCCATACTAAAAAGGCTGTGATTTTCAAAGCTGGCATAAAATGGGGCAAACACCCTTATTTCACAAATAAGGTCTCTTAGGCCCTCACTCCTATCAAACTATCCAGTCCTTTTATAATAATCTTGTTGGCAGCATTGAGCCTCGACTGGTCGAGTGTAGTCAGATAGTTACGTGTTGTCCTTTCCGACGTATGGCCGAGGGCCTGGCTGATAACTGCTATCGGCGTATCGTTACGCAATGCCTCTGTCGCCCAGGTGTGGCGGAAAACATACGAAGTCAGATGGATAGGGATGACCAGACGTTGACCGATTTCTTTCAAACAACTGTTGTAATGATGAAGGGCTTTCTTATAGGCTTCATACTGCTTCTCCCCATTACTCTCTTCGGACAGAATGGGGAAGAGATAACGGCTACCGGGTTGCATGTATTTATCGAGCAGTCGTTGCATCCCGGGGGTGATGCAGACACGTACCAGGGTACCAGTCTTACAGCGGTTATAGACTAATTCACCGGCGATAATATTGTCGGCTGTCAGATGCGCCAGATCGACAAAAGGCAGTCCGCAAGCCAGAAAGGAGAAAAGGGCAAAGTCTTTTGCCATCTCCAACTCATGACTATCCGACAAATCCATCTGCACAATCTCTTCGATTGTTTCCCTACGAAGGGCACGTTTGGCAGTTTCTCCTTGCCGGAGGTTGAGGTGCGCAAAAGGCGAAAGGCAGTTCGACGGTGCCAACCCTTCGCGCACAGCCATATGAAAGATGGCACGAAAGCTACTCAGATAGCTGTTTATCGAATTTGTTTTCAGATGTCCCAATGACTGAAGCCATTCACGGAAACGATCGATCAAGCCGGGAGTGATATCGTCAAACGACAGGGAATCATCACCCCGGAACTGCCGGAGCCAGTTGGAGGAAGCACGGTAGAGGTCGGCAGTCGAAAAATGCCCGGCCTTACGTTTACGCTTCACCAAAGTGTCGGCATAAGTGAAGAAAAAGGTTATCATACAATATAATTTAGAAATAAACAAAACAAGCCTCCCGTCCTCTGAACGAGGAACAAAGAGGCTTGCCAATTAAAAGAATAAACTGTTCTATTCAGTAATTGTTACCCGGTCGCCATTAAAAATGGACAGACCCAGTTTATTCATTATATATTTGATCGCCAACTGAGCTTTCACAGAGTTTCCTGCGCTGTCAATTGGTGGAGCGAAAGCAGCGATACCGAACAGGCCGGGCATTACGCCCATTACACCACCACCTACACCTGTTTTTGCAGGGATACCGGAAGTATATAACCAATCACCGGTATGTTCGTAGAAACCTACGGTTGCGATCAGAGATGTGATCTTCGGTGACAATGAGCCGTCGAATATCTGCTTCTTCGATACCGGGTTCAGGCCGTCGTTAGCAATAGTAGCTCCGCAGACAGATAATTGAGCTGCCGTGATTCCCAGTGAACACTGACGGGTATACAGGTCGAGCGACATATCCGGATCGTCGTAAATACGGTTGTAGTTCTTCAATAACCAGGCAATAGAGCGGTTGTTGAAGTTGGTGGCCGATTCCGACTTATACAATTCGTCGATCAACTGGGGAGCACTGCCGCAAAGATCGGTAATGTTGGCAACAATGGCATCCCACTTCTTGGCGGCGTCACCTATCGGCTGAACCATACTGCAAGCAGTGATCGCACCCGCATTGACCAACGGAGTAGAAGGATGATCCTTCTCCAGCAAGATAGCCATGATAGAGTTGAAAGGCAGTCCGGTTGCATCGGCACCGATCATTTGCAGTAACTTCTCTGCACCGTATTGGCGCAAAGCAAGTACAGCGGTATGTACTTTAGATACAGATTCGATACCGAAGCGGTATTCGGAATCACCCAACTGGATGATCGTCCCGTCCATCAGACAGACACTGATACCGAACAGGTTCTTATCTATATTGGCCAGATAAGGGATGTAATCGGCATTCTTTCCGTCCGTGTTGGCCTTGTACATCCCATAGGCTTCCTGAGCCGCCTCCTTTATTTGTGAAACGGAAATCTTTTTATCCATACTCAAATAGTTTACTTAGTTGATTTGGGAATACCTGTATGAGTGAAAACAGAACCTTTTACTTTCTGGTTTCTGTCCTGTGCAATACGGGTAGGAGTAGGATATTCCAGTTTTTCCAGATCGGCAATCGCATTGCTGATGTCACCCAGTAACTGGTCGGCCATGTCGCGGCTGAAGCCCTGGCGGACAACGATACGCATAACTACCCAGTTTTCAAGGTTGTCAGGCAATGTATAAGCCGGAACCATCCATCCGCTTTGTTTCAGTTTGTCCTGCAAGTCGTACAATGTCCATTTGGCATTCTTTGCATATTCCGGTTTCAAATACCAGATAAACAATGGGTTCACAACCTCTTTACTGTAGTTCTGGAACGGAGCCATCTTTGCTATTTCAGCATGCAGGTAATCGGCTACAGCCATACTGTTCTGCTGTACTTCCTTGTAACCCTGGAAGCCGAGACGGATAAACTGGTAGTATTGTCCTAAAATCTGTGCAGCAGGACGGGAGAAGTTCAAACCGACCTGAGTGATGTTTGCACCTAAATAATTTACACTGAAAGACATGGAACCCGGAAGGTATTTCTTATCTTTCCAAACGACCCAACCTAAACCCGGATATACCAGACCGAATTTATGTCCGGAAGTACTGATGGAAAGTACCCATTTCAGACGGAAGTCCCATTTCAGTTCCGGTTTCAGGAATGGCAGGATGAAACCACCGGAAGCGGCATCCACGTGGATAGGAATATCGTAGCCAGTCTTTGCATTATATGCATCGAGGGCAGTGTCGAGAGCTTCCACGTCGTCGTTCAGACCTGTCCATGTAACCCCCTGGATAGGAACGATACAGATCGTATTTTCGTCACACATCTTCAGGGCATCCTGCGGGTCGAGCGTGATATGTTCCTGTGTCAATGGCACCTGGCGCATTTCGATCTGCCACAACTGGGCGAATTTTTCCCATACAACCTGGAATCCGGCAGAGATCACAAAGTTAGGTTTGTCGACCGGTTTGCCCTGGGCCAATCTTCTTTCGCGCCAACGTAACCAGGCTGCAACACCACCCAACATACACGCTTCGGAAGAACCGATAGCCAACGCGCCGGCTTTCCATTGTGCCTGTTCGGGGCTGTTCCACAGGTTAGCCATGATGTTGATACATTTCGCGTTCATCACAGCGATACGCGGATACTCAGTTTCGTCGATATAGTTGATGTTGATTGCTTCGTTCATCAACTTAGTTGCGTAATCGTCCATCCAGGTAGTAACGAATGTAGCCAGGTTCAGACGGGGTTGTGTCTGGGCGAAAGTTTCGTCTTTTACCATTTGATACGCAATCTCCGGAGTGGTAGGGCCATCAGGAATTACGTCTACCGGAGCCGGATGCAACATTGCATTCGAGCCAAAAATCGCAGTTTTGGCATCACCTTCTCTAAAACTTGAATCTTTCATGTCTTTTTGTTTTTAATTATTTAAGAATTGGCGCAACCGACATTCGTGCGTCGATTTGTAGTGCAAAAACAGCCTCCATCGGCAATTGTTCTTCGATTTTGGTTAATCCTGCAATATTTAATTACTTTTGGCTTGATCCAAAAGTAAACAAAAGATCAAGTCTGCACCTGCCTCGCTACTCCGCATCCTACGTTCGCTGTCGTCTGCGAAACTCGCTTCGCTCAAACAACGCAGCCTCCGGGCGCTCACTCCGGCTGCTGCGCTTAACGCTCGCCAGCTGAGGCCTTTCCAAGGAAGCTCTGCTTCCTCTAAGGATTGCCGATACCGATAGTTTTTTTAGTAACGGAAATAACCTTTCAAATGAACATTCAGCCATAAGAATTGTTTCCTGTCTTATAAAACAGCTATTTAAGTATGAGAATACAGACAGGACAAGGGACGATTCCCCTTATTACATTAATAGGTATATGGTCAATCTCGGCATTGAATGCGCTACCGGGGTTGGCAGTCTCCCCTATCTTGGGAAAACTTTCGGCTATATTTCCGCATTCGACGGAATTGGATATACAGATGTTATCATCGCTACCTTCGTTGCTGATCATACCGTTTATTATCCTGTCCGGAAAACTGACTGAGAAGATCAATAATATATGGTTGTTACAAATCGGGCTAAGTATTTTTGCCGTCAGCGGTCTCCTGTATCTGCTTTCGACGAAGATGTGGCAACTGATCGCCGTCAGCGCATTGCTGGGTATCGGTTCGGGGTTGATCGTTCCACTGTCGACCGGCCTTATTTCGAGGTTCTTTATCGGGACTTACCGGACAAAGCAATTCGGGCTGAGTTCGGCTATCACCAATGTGACGCTGGTGTTGGCAACCGTACTGACGGGTTATCTGGCGGAAATCAACTGGCATCTGCCGTTCCTCGTTTATCTGTTCCCGCTTATTTCGATCGTACTGTCATTCTATCTGAAAAAGAATATCAGCCCCCTACCCGTCCATGCAACGGCTTCTGCTGAAAACAAGGCGGCCCCAACCGATCCTTCATTCGGAAAACGGGGCATACAGATCAGGCATTTGATGCAAATCATGGGGTTCTACGGGCTGGCAACTTATCTGGTGATTATCGTTAGCTTCAATCTGCCTTTCCTGATGAAGGAATATCACTTCACCAGCGGTAACTCGGGTATTATGATCTCTCTTTTCTTCCTGGCTATTATGGCTCCGGGATTCGTACTGAACCAGATCGTCGATTATTGCGGGAAGAAAACCAAATTCTACAGCCTGCTCTCCATCGCCCTCGGTATGGCCTTGATCCTTATCTCGCGGACAGAGTGGCTGATCGGATTAGGTTGTATCTTTACCGGATTAGGGTACGGCGTTATCCAGCCTATTGCCTATGACAAAACAACCCGGACAGCTATCCCGGAAAAGGTAACACTGGCACTGGCTTTCGTCATGGCGATGAATTACCTGGCTATCCTGCTTTGTCCGTTCATTATAAATGTATTCAAAGATTTATTACATATAGAAACACAGCAGTTTGCGTTCATATTCAATCTGATCATTGCACTGATTGCTGCCGTATGGGCGTATATCAAACAGGACTCATTCCTGTTCAATGACAATATGTAAATAACTTAAAAACGTCAAACAGTATGAAGAATAAGAAGACAGAAGCCAACCTTAGTATGATCGTATCGAAAACCTTCAGCGGCCTGAATGCGAATGCACTCAAATATCTCCTTCCCTTATGGATCGCTCCGCTGACAGGGGTTATGTTCCGTTGCGTATTCGCTGCCATCATGTTCTGGATCATCAGTATCTTCTGGAAACAGGACAAAACGACCCGGCGGGAGAAGATCACCCTGTTCCTGCTGGGGGCAATCGGTTTATATGGCTTTATGTTCTTCTATCTGCTCGGGGTCAGCAAGACGACACCGGTATCCAGTTCGCTGTTCAGCAGCCTGCAGCCGATCTGGGTATTTATCCTGTCGGTCCTCTTCCTGCGGGAACGGATTACAGTTATGAAAATAATTGGTATTGCGATCGGGCTAGGCGGTGCACTGCTCTGTATCCTGACACAGAAAAGCGATGATCTGGCCTCGGATGCCTTTACGGGTAACATGCTCTGCCTATTCAGTTCAATTGCTTATGCGGCCTATCTGATCATTAGTAATATAGTACTGGGAAAGGTCAGTTCACTTAATATGTTGCGGTATAGCTTTCTGGGAGCGGCTGTTTCCTCTTTGATCGTTATGGCTTTTACCGGTTTCGACGGTCATCTGTTCAGTCATTTCGAATGGCAGCCTTTCCTTATACTGATGTTCGTTCTGATCTTTCCTACCACAATCAGTTACCTTTTAATTCCGATAGGCCTCAAATACTTAAGTACTACACTGGTCGCTTTATACGGCTACATTATACTGATCGTTGCCACCATCGTTTCCCTTTCCATCGGACAGGATCGTTTCAGCTGGTACCAGATGATTGCTATTGCACTGATCTGCTCAAGTGTCTACTTCGTTGAAATAGCGGAAAGTAAGGATAAAAAGTAAATATTTTCCCTTTCTTTGTAACAACTTATTCTTCGATCCCGTCTCTCTTATGAAGGCTCTCCACAAAGCACGCATCAGAGGGGCCGGAACAACAGCTTCAATGTGATCCAATTATCCGGGAATTTCACACTAAAAGACATTCAAGAGATTACAAAAGAGATCAATAAGTAAAAAAGATATCCCTTTTCATATTCCAAATATATCCTTACATTTGCGGATACTCCGGCTTACTATCCGGAGTACCTATCAAATAACAAACAGTGGAGCAGCGTATGAAAAGTGGAATAGAGAGGTTGAAAGTACTGGTTACTTTGGTAACAATGCTTTTCATGTCTGATATCGTATTTGCAGAAGAAGGAAATAAAAATATACCGGGAGACGGGGTCGATTCTGTCGCTTGGTCGCGTCGTTTGATACATAGATTAGGCATCGACGGACGCCCGGCTTACATTTTCCCTACCAATTCTTTTCTGAAAGGAGATAACTGGGATCAGAAACCGATCCGGCAATCTATCTCCGCCCATTTGAAATACTCTTTCCAATACTACCCGAACAGCTATACCGATCGTATTTACAGAGGTGCTTACCAGGGCATCGGATTAAGTTGGTATTCGTTTGAGAATAAAGAAGAACTTGGAAACCCTCTGGCTGTTTACCTCTTCCAGGGAGCCCGTATCGCCCGGTTCAATCCCCGCCTGTCGCTTAACTACGAATGGAATTTCGGGGTATCGTTTGGTTGGAAACCTTATGATGAATATTACAATACGTACAACAAGGTCATCGGATCGAAAATAAATGCCTATATCAATGTAAACTTCTATCTGAACTATATACTTTCGAAGCAGATAGATCTGACAGCAGGTGTTGACTTGACGCATTTCTCGAATGGAAACACTCGATTCCCGAATGCCGGACTGAATACGGTCGGGTTAAAAGTCGGATTAGTTTATAACTTCAACAGGAACGGAGATTGTTTTTCCAAGCCTTTTTTCCAGTCCCCTGTACCAAATTTCCCCCGTCATATCAGCTATGATGTCGTTCTGTTCGGTTCATGGCGACGCAAAGGTGTTTATGTCGGAGATGGGCAAGTGGCCGCCCCGGGAGCTTTTGCCGTAGCGGGATTCAACATTAATCCGATGTATAATTTCGGGTATAACTTCCGGGCAGGAGTATCGTTGGATGGTGTCTATGATGAAAGTGCCAATATTTATGCCGACCAATATTCTTCCGATCGTTTTTACCGTCCGCCGCTCAGCTACCAGATGGCGCTGGGACTTTCCGCCAGGGCAGAGTATGTGATGCCTTACTTCACTGTCGGTATCGGTCTGGGAGGAAATGTAATCCACCGCGGTGGTGACTTAAAAGGATTATACCAGGTTCTAGCTCTTAAAATAGAAGTCACCCGCAGTTCTTTTATCCATATCGGATATAATTTACAAAACTTCCATACCCCCAATTACCTGATGCTGGGTATCGGATACCGGTTCAATAACAAGTATCCGACGTTCCACAGGTAAAAAATGTTTCACATTTTCCTTACTTCCCTGTAATGATCTTCCGTATCTCGCTTAACTTGTTGAGCGCTTCGATCGGAGTCAGATTATTGACATCGAGGTTCTTTATTTCGTCGCGTACCTGGCTGAGTACGGGATCGTCCAGCTGAAAGAAACTAAGTTGATAACCTTCGGCGGCGGAAGCGATCTCTTTTACAGGTTTGGCTTTTACCTTGCCTTTTCCTTTCGCCTTGTCTTTACAGTCGATACCCTCCTGGCGGTTATCCGTTTCCAGCTGTTTCAGAATCTCGTCGGAACGTTTCACGATACTCTTCGGCATTCCCGCCATCTTGGCCACATGGATACCGAAACTATGTTCGCTGCCACCGGGAACCAGCTTACGCAGGAAGATCACCTTATTGGATACCTCTTTCACCGATACATTATAATTCTTGATACGCTTGAACGAACGCTCCATCTCGTTCAACTCATGATAGTGAGTGGCAAAAAGCGTTTTGGCACGGGCATTCGGATGCTCATGGATATATTCGACAATCGCCCAGGCAATGGAGATACCGTCATAAGTACTCGTACCACGTCCCAATTCATCGAAAAGAACCAGACTTCGCGACGACATATTATTCAGGATATTCGAAGCTTCGTTCATCTCCACCATGAAAGTCGATTCGCCGACAGAAATATTGTCGGAAGCCCCTACACGGGTAAATATCTTATCCACTATACCGATACGGGCTGCTTCAGCCGGAACGAAACATCCGATCTGAGCCATCAGCGTAATCAATGCAGTCTGGCGCAGTAAAGCCGACTTACCCGCCATATTAGGCCCCGTTATAATTATGATCTGCTGCTTCTCGCTATCCAGATACACATCATTGGCGATATAGGGTTCTCCCAGCGGCAATTGCTTTTCAATCACCGGATGACGACCCAACTTGATATCGATCACCTCCGAGTCGTCCACCATCGGACGGATATAACGGTTACTTTCAGCCACTTTGGCAAAAGACAGAAGACAATCCAGACGTCCGATCAGGTTCGCATCCAACTGGATGGGAGGAATAAATTCAGCCAGACAAATCACCAGGTCATTGAACAGGCGACCTTCCAATGCAAGAATCTTCTCTTCGGCACCTAATATTTTCTCTTCGTATTCTTTCAGTTCTTCAGTGATATAACGTTCGGCATTCACCAGTGTCTGCTTACGAATCCACTCTGCCGGAACCTTATCTTTATGGGCATTACGCACTTCGATATAATAACCGAATACGTTATTAAAAGCAATCTTCAGACTGGGGATACCGGTCTTTTCACTTTCGCGCTGTTGCACCTTCAACAAATAATCTTTACCGGAGTAAGCAATCGCACGCAGATCGTCCAATTCGGCATTTACCCCCTGGGCAATAACGCCTCCCTTGTTCAATAAGGCAGGAGGATCGTTATTAATCTCCTTCTCTATCCTTTCACGAATCTCCAGACAGGCATTCAACTGCTCACCGATACGGCAAAGGCTGGGTTCGTCGCTGCCCATGCAAGCATCCTTTATCGGCTCGATGGCACGAAGAGCCACCTTCAACTGTACGACCTCACGCGGCGATACACGTCCCACGGCCACTTTCGAGATGATACGCTCCAAATCGCCAATCTGGTCGATATGTGCATCCAAAAGTTCTTTTACCTCCGGATGACGGAAGAAATAATCCACCACATCCTGTCGTTCCTGTATCGGTTTCGCATCTTTCAGAGGGAAAAGTACCCAACGACGCAGCATACGTGAACCCATCGGAGAAACTGTCTTATCGATCACATCCAACAGGCTGGTACCTTCATCGTTCATCGTTCCTACCAGTTCCAGGCTACGTACGGTAAATTTATCCAGGCGCACATACCGGTCTTCCTCGATACGGGACAAGGCGGTGATATGCGAAATATGTTTATGTTCCGTCTGATCCAGATAGTAGAGGATTGCTCCCGAAGCAACAATACCCAGTTTCAGATGCTGCACGCCGAAACCTTTCAGGTTCTTCGTTTCAAAATGCTTCAACAGGCGATCGTTGGCTGCCTCGTCGGAGAAAACCCAATCATCCATTTCAAAGGTAAAGAAACGGGGACCGAACGACTCCTCAAAACGTTTGCGGTTATTGCGTTCGATCAATACTTCTTTCGGAGAGAAGTTATTGAGCAATTTATCGATATAGTCGATTGTCCCTTCAGCAGTCAGAAATTCGCCGGTCGAAATATCCAATAGAGAGATACCACAGACATCTTTACCGAAATGAACGGCTGCAAGGAAGTTATTTTCTTTATGGTTCAGGATATTATCATTGATAGAAACACCCGGTGTCACCAGCTCCGTCACCCCACGCTTCACCAGCTTCTTGGTCATCTTCGGATCTTCCAATTGATCGCAGATCGCTACACGTTTGCCGGCACGCACTAATTTGGGAAGATAAGTATCGAGGGCATGATGCGGGAAACCAGCCATTTCGATAAACTGGCCCGGCCCGTTGGCTTTCTTAGTTTGCACGATACCCAGTATTTCGGCTCCTACCACGGCATCCTCGCCATACATTTCGTAAAAGTCTCCTACACGGAACAGAAGGACAGCATCAGGATGTTTCGCTTTAATATCGAAATACTGCTTCATTAAGGGGGTTTCAACTATTTTTGCCACGGGAATATGCTTTTATCATTTATACTAAACCGTACAAAGGTACAATTTTTTGTGAAAGTATGGAGGTAGGAAATAATTCAGAAAAAAAACATAACTTTGCCGATATGTCTGACAAGAAACATCTTAGATTCATGAAAAAAACTATTTTACTCGCTTCCGGCCTGATTGCGGCCATCCCTTTTGTGCATGCACAGAAAAACAAAGACAAAAAACCGAATGTCGTATTCATCCTGGCAGATGACCTGGGATACGGCGATTTGAGTTGTTACGGACAGGAAAAGTTCAGCACTCCCAACATCGACCAACTGGCACAAAACGGTATGCGTTTCACCCAGTGTTACTCAGGAACAACTGTCAGTGCCCCTTCCCGCTCCTGCCTGTTGACAGGTACGCACAGCGGACATACTCCTATCCGTGGAAACAAGGAATTAGACCCGGAAGGACAATTCCCATTGCCCGCCGATGCACGTACTATCTTCCATGTCATGCAGGAAGCAGGATACAAGACTTCTGCCTTCGGTAAATGGGGATTAGGTTACATTGGCACTACCGGTGATCCTAAAAACCAGGGTTGTGAGACATTCTTCGGATATAACTGCCAGCTATTGGCTCACAGCTATTATCCTGACCATCTGTGGGATAACGACCAACGTGTCGAACTGAAAGATAACGTATTGGATGTTGAATATGGAAAAGGAACCTATTCGCAAGACCTGATCCACTCCAAAGCACTCGATTACCTGGATAATCTAAAAGAAGACGAACCGTTCTTCATGTGGTATCCGACTATTTTACCTCACGCCGAACTGATCGTGCCGGAAGACAGCATCATCAAAAAGTTCCGTGGTATGTATCCGGAAAAAGCTTATAAAGGAACAGAACCGGGCAATCCGGGATTCCGTAAAGGGGGTTACTGCACACAGCTTTATCCGCATGCTACATTCGCAGCGATGATCTATCGCCTGGACGTATATGTGGGACAGATCGTACAGAAACTGAAAGACAAAGGATTATACGATAATACGATTATTATATTCGCCAGCGATAACGGCCCTCACATGGAAGGTGGCGCCGATCCTGATTTCTTCAACAGCAATGGCATCTACCGTGGTTACAAACGTGACCTGTATGAAGGCGGTATCCGTGTGCCGATGATCATCTCCTGGCCGGGACATATACAACCGGGAACAGAAACAAATTTCATGTGTTCTTTTTGGGATGTATTGCCTACTTTCGAAGAGATCATCCATCCGAAAGCAAAACAGAAAGAAATGGACGGCGTAAGCATGCTGCCGCTGTTGCAAAACCGCAAAGGACAGAAGGAACATGAATTTCTGTATTTCGAATTTCAGGAAATGAATGGCCGTCAGGCTGTACGCCAGGGTTCATGGAAACTGGTACACATGAATATCCGTGGAGATAAACCGTATTATGAACTTTATAACTTAGCAGCCGATCCTTCGGAAAAATACAACCTGTTGGATAAATATCCAGAAAAGGTGGCCGAGCTGAAAGAGATCATGGTTCGTGAACATATTGAAGATCCGAACTGGCCATTGCTGAAAAAGTAAAAACCATATCGTTGGCTTCGACGAAATGATCGAAGATAAATATAAAAGCAGGCTGGATTAATTAATAAAATAATCCAGCCTGCTTTTATTTATAATACCTAATTATTTCTTTACCAGTTTATGGCTACTTCGTCCTTCCACAGTCATAACTTCCAATACATAAACTCCGGCCGGATAGCTATCATAAGAAAGTGATAATTGAGTATTATTACTGGCTGATTGTTTTTTCATCAATCGTCCGTTCATATCATACAAGACCACTTCTTTAATTGCAATAGGGGCAGTTATCTGAACCGTTCCGGCTACGTCATAAGAAACGGAAACACCTGTTTCGGCTGTTATATTTTCCGTTGAAGTAGAAGAATCGGCAGCTACCACGATCTCACCGGTCGTATTATTATTGCCTCTCACCCATTTCCATTCACTCCCGTCACTACTTTTATATAACAAACGGATACGGTCACCGGGAGCAATCGTTTTTGTGATCGTACAAGGAACTTCCTGTCCTACTCCACGTTCGATCTGGATAGTAACAGGCTCTTCACTGGAGATAAATTCTTTTGTATTCCCGTTTTTGTCTACAAGAGCGACAACCAGGTTACCTGAAAAATCACGGATACTCATGTTGCCTACATAACCATACTGAACACCGAAAAGCTGATTTTCTTCAAAATCTTCTGTGGTGGCTTCAAGGCCGGCAAAGACTGTTCCCTGATTTTCCCCATAGAAAAAGGCTAATACATCCTGATAAGTAGAACCTTCCACCGGCTTTTTCATACTGATAATAGCATCTTGACCAAGCGAGAAACCACCTCCGCTATTACCACCAGTTCCCTGCACTTCGGGTTCGAGGACAGATAACAGGTAATACCCGTTAGCCAGTCCGCTCCATCCCCAGTTCACATGATAATAATCGGCATCGTTGTAACCGTCGATGATAAATTGATGACCTTCTTTCTGATCATTTTCACCACCATAGACAACAGGGCGATTATCATCCAGTTCACCTTTGATAATCGCTTCCCATTCGTCTTTCTGATAATTATCGCGTTGCAGGACATGAAGGGATTTATCGTATTTCATATAATTGACAAGCCCCTGGGCTGCAGTCAATGTCAAGGCACCGCTGTTACCGGGAGCATAATTCATTTCTGAGAAAACACCGCAATCGTACATTAGGGTAGCTACATTTTGGGCCTGCTCAGTTGTATACTGCCCTGCCGTGTAGGTAGAAGGCATGTTATCCCACTGGTATGGAGTATCGAAAGTAGCGGAAAGAGACAGATTGTAGGTCTGCGAAGTATAAGAATGACTCCCCTGCCCTACGTCCGGCCATTTATGATATTGCATCGCGATAGCCGTCGAGGTGGCAACACACCCCGTCGGCGTACGCTGGCTATTTACTACCGGGCATAAGTTATTATAAGGTGTCATCTGATCCCAAAGGACAGTTGTTAACAACGTTCCGGTCGATTTCAACTGCATCTTGCCCTGGCGAACTTCGTTCCAGGCGGCTGTGACGTCCTTCGAAACCTCCGGTTTATTTTCACGTATCCAGTTGATCTGGCGCTGGTAACTTTCAAACCATCCACGCAGGTTGGACGGCATGGAGTCTTTTTCAAACAGTTGCTGCATACCGTAACCTAGAATAGGATATACGACATCATCACCGGCTACAACGACAAAGCCGTCGGCATCTTCACGGTTAAATACGTAAAAGGTAGCATCCTGTACGGAACCGGCTGATTTGGTAACCGCTCCGGCATCCGACCAGACCAGTGTCACTCCCGACTCCGAAGCTTTTGTCTGCGGAAAATTACTTTTCAGGAAACTGAGGGCTACGCTCTTCGCCTGTTTTACATCAATAGGTGCAGCACTTATCGACATTGTCAACAAGGCGATAAAGAAAATAAAAGTACATCTTCTCATACTCGTCATTTTTTAGTTTAAACTTAGTTTGCGTTTATCAGAGGTTTGGTTGAAGGGTATTAATGGCATTTTTTACTTAATTCCTTAATAAAGGTGTTCTTATAACAAAGAAAGGAGAAAAATAGTTTTCCTTTCCACTTTATTTGAATGAGAATGCATAGATCATTAAAATAAGTATATCGAAATCTTCTGACAAATAAATATTATTCATACATTTAGCCACTTATTAATCACCAAAATTTATAAACTATGAATTTACAGATAATACAAAACAAGATTTATGAGATCAGAGGACAAAAAGTTATGTTGGATTTTGATCTTGCAGAATTATATAACATTGAAACCAAAGTATTAAAACAATCCGTAAAACGTAATATAAAGCGATTCGAAGGTGAGGACTTTATGTTTGAACTTTCTAAAGAGGAACTTTCAAGGTCACAAATTGTGACCTTGAACAAAGGAAGAGGAAAGAACTTCAAATACATGCCTTTCGCTTTCACCGAATTAGGTGTAGCCATGTTATCTTCAGTATTAAATAGTGACATTGCCATAGAAATAAACCGTAACATCATGCGTGCCTTTGTTCAAATGAGAAAACAGTTTATCTCAAATTGTGATAAACTGTCTACTAATAAGAAGCTATCAGAACTGGAGCAGCAAGTCAAATTTCTTCAGGAAGACATTGAAAGTCTCAGTAAAGATCATGAAAACTATGAGCAACATTTTGACGATATCTATCTTGCCCTGGCAGAACTTGCCTCTAAAAATAAAGAAAAGCCTGGTAACTCCAGACCGAAAATAGGTTATGTGAAGTAAAACAAAATAAATTGACTAACTTTGTGGCTTTAAACTGAAAACGATAAAAAACGATTAGATATTATGGAGTACAATTTCAGAGAAATCGAGAAAAAATGGCAAGAATACTGGATTGCCAACGGGGTTTATAAAGTGAAAGAAAACAAAGATAAACCCAAATACTACGTGTTGGATATGTTCCCTTACCCATCCGGTGCAGGACTACATGTTGGACATCCGCTCGGTTATATCGCTTCTGATATTTATTCCCGTTTCAAACGGTTACAGGGATTTAACGTATTACACCCAATGGGATATGATGCTTACGGTCTGCCTGCAGAACAATATGCTATCCAAACCGGACAACATCCCGAAGTAACAACCAAACAAAACATTGCCCGTTATCGCGAGCAAATGGACAAAATAGGTTTCAGCTACGACTGGAGCCGTGAAATCCGCACATGTGATAAGGAGTATTATCACTGGACACAATGGGCATTTATTAAAATGTTCAACAGCTATTACTGTAACGACGCAAAGAAAGCATTACCTATCGAAAGCCTGATCAAAGCATTTGAAACAGTAGGTACGGAAGGCCTGAATGTTGCTTGTGGTGAAGAAATGCAATTTACCGCTGAAGAATGGAAATCTAAAAGCGATAAAGAAAAACAAGCTATATTGCTGAACTACCGTATCGCTTACCTGGGTGATACAATGGTTAACTGGTGTTCCGAACTAGGAACCGTACTGGCTAACGATGAAGTCGTGAATGGTGTTTCCGAACGCGGTGGTTTCCCTGTTGAACAGAAAATGATGCGCCAGTGGTGTTTGCGTGTATCTGCTTATGCACAACGTTTGCTGGACGGACTGGATACGATCGACTGGACGGATTCACTGAAAGAAACACAGCGTAACTGGATAGGTCGTAGCGAAGGTGCCGAAATCCAATTCAAAGTGAAAGATAGTGATATAGAATTTACCATCTTTACAACCCGTGCAGATACTATGTTCGGTGTAACTTTCATGGTATTGGCTCCCGAAAGCGAACTGGTTGCTCAGTTGACGACAGCTGAACAAAAGCAGGAAGTAGATGCTTATCTGGATCGTACCAAGAAACGTACGGAACGTGAACGTATTGCCGATCGTTCTGTAACCGGTGTATTCAGTGGTTCGTATGCTATCAATCCGTTCACGGGTGATGCAGTACCCGTTTGGATCAGCGACTATGTATTGGCCGGCTATGGAACAGGTGCTATCATGGCAGTTCCGGCACACGATAGTCGCGACTATGCATTTGCAAAACATTTCAACCTGCCTATCATTCCGTTGATCGAAGGCTGCGATATAAGCGAAGAAAGCTTCGATGCCAAAGAAGGTATTGTCTGCAATTCACCGAGACCGGATGTAACTCCTTATTGCGACTTGTCATTAAACGGCTTAACTGTAAAAGAAGCAATCGCTGCTACCAAAAAATATGTATCCGAACATCAACTGGGACGTGTAAAGATTAACTATCGTCTGCGCGATGCCATCTTCAGCCGCCAACGTTATTGGGGCGAACCGTTCCCTGTTTATTACAATGCCGACGGAATGCCTCAGATGTTACCATTCGAAGCATTACCGTTACAACTGCCGGAAGTGGATAAATTCCTGCCGACAGCCACAGGCGAACCTCCATTGGGACATGCAACTAAATGGGCTTGGGATTCTGTAAACAAAAAGGTTGTAGAAACATCCAAAATAGACAATAAAACAATCTTCCCGTTGGAACTTTGTACTATGCCTGGCTTTGCCGGTTCTTCCGCTTATTATCTGCGTTACATGGATCCTCATAATAATGAAGGCCTGGTAGATAAACAAGTGAATGAATACTGGCGTAATGTAGACCTGTATATCGGTGGAACGGAACATGCTACCGGTCACCTCATTTACAGCCGCTTCTGGAATAAATTCCTGTATGATATGGGAACAATCTGCGAAGAAGAACCGTTCCGCAAGCTGATCAACCAAGGTATGATCCAGGGACGTTCAAACTTCGTGTACCGTATCAAAGATACAAATACATTCGTATCCCTGAACCTGAAAGACCAGTATGAAGTAACTCCTATTCACGTAGACGTTAACATCGTATCCAATGATATACTGGATATCGAAGCTTTCAAAAAATGGCGTCCGGAATATCATAATGCAGAATTTATACTGGAAGACGGTAAATATATCTGCGGATGGGCTGTTGAAAAGATGTCTAAATCGATGTTCAACGTAGTAAATCCGGATATGATCGTAGACAAATACGGTGCAGACACTTTACGTCTGTATGAAATGTTCTTAGGCCCGTTGGAACAATCTAAACCCTGGGATACAAATGGTATCGACGGTGTTCATCGCTTCCTGAAGAAACTGTGGGCTTTGTTCTATGGTAACACTGAAAGTTTGCAGATCACAGACGCTGAACCTACAGCTGAGGAATTAAAATCATTACATAAACTGATCAAGAAAGTAACATTCGATATCGAGCATTTCTCTTACAATACTTCTATCAGTGCTTTCATGATCTGTATTAACGAATTAGGCAGCCTGAAATGTAATAAGCGTGCTATCCTGGAGCAACTCATTATCTTACTTGCTCCGTTTGCACCTCACACAGCAGAAGAGTTATGGCATGTATGTGGTCACGACACAACTATATGCGATGCTCCATGGCCGCAGCACAACGAAGAGTATCTGAAAGAAAATTCAGTTACTTACGCCATCTCATTCAACGGAAAAGCCCGCTTCAATCTGGAACTCCCGGCTGATATGCCCCGTGAAGAGGTAGAAAAGGTTGCTCTCAGCCACGAAAGTTCCGCTAAATGGATGGAAGGCAAGACTCCTAAAAAGGTAATTGTCGTTCCAGGTAAGATCGTTAATATCGTTATCTAAATGAGAACAGCTCAGTTTTATAAAGTATTTTTTTCTATACAGGATTATCTGATGATTCTATTCGGAACCATTTTATATGGTTTCGGATTTAACGCATTTATCCTGTCTAATGAAATTGTTACCGGTGGTGTCAGTGGTATCTGTGCATTGATATTCTTTGCTACCGGAGGCGCCATACCGGTATCAGTTTCTTACTTTGTTATCAATGTAGTCTTACTATTAGCCGCTCTAAAGATTTTAGGACTTAAGTTCCTGATAAAGACAATCTTTGGAGTATTCTCTCTTTCTGCTTCCCTGTCATTTTTTGAATGGTTGCTGAAAGGAAATCCTATACTGCATGATCAACCGTTTATGGCGATCATGATCGGTGCACTCCTCTGCGGTGCCGGATTGGGACTAGTATTCTCTGCTAACGGAAGTACAGGAGGAACCGATATTATCGGAGCTATCGTAAACAAATACAAGAACATATCTATCGGACGTGCCTTGTTGTTCTGCGACTTCTTCATAATCAGTTCTTCTTTCCTACTCTTCCATAATGTGGATAAGATCGTATTCGGTTTTGTTGAAATGCTTATCAGCAACTATGTCCTCGACATGGTACTAAACGGCAACCGTCAATCCGTACAATTCCTTATATTCTCACAAAAATATGATGAGATAGCCGATCGGATCATCCATGATCTGGATCGTGGATGTACTATTCTGGATGGTGTAGGAGGCTATTCCAAAAAGCCTGTCAAAGTTGTCGTATTGCTGGCTAAGAAGTCAGAATCCGTATCTATCTTCCGGCTGGTAAAACAAATAGACCACCAGGCATTCATTTCACAAAGTATCGTCCGTGGAGTATATGGAGAAGGGTTTGACCAGATAAAAACTTAACGGAATATACTCATCGAATCATTTATATATTCAGAACCGATTCCTCCTGCATCCAATATACTATGGAACAGGTAATCGGTTCTGAATCTTTTTACTGAATTCTCTTTTGCTTTCGTATAATTATCCGGATACGCTTCTTTATATTTATCAGACATCCAAACCATACAAGTTGCCTGATGAACAAAAGGCGATTCGACTGCATGTAACCAAATATCATCCTCTCCCAAAGCTTCTCCATGATCAGACTGATAGATAAGAATAGCTTTCTCATCCTTTAAACGATTTATCAGATTAGACAGAAAATAATCTGTATAAAGAATCGTATTATCATACGAATTTATCATTTCTTCTTGTGTACAGGAAGAGATAATTTTACTGTTTACTGTCGGTTGAAAACGCGCAAATTCATCTGTAAAATGAGAATTATACCACCAATGAGAACCAATTGTATGTAATACAATCAGTTTCTTCTTTCTATCTACCTCTAACGCATTATCAAAAAGAGGTAACAAATCTCCATCTACCCAACGGTCGAATACAACATAAGAAGATTTATTTATATTGACATGGAACAATGAATCACATTCATTCATAAAATACACATATGTATCGGCTGCTTCCTGGTTAGCTAACCAAACAGTATAAAAATCACAGGCTTTAAAAAAACTAATAAAAGACTTTTCAGTATAAGCCCTTGAATAATCGGTACTATCAGCACGAGTCAATATATAAGGTACGCTACTATTCGTATAAGTCTGCTCCGCATAAATGAAAGGATAAGAAATAATATCTTCTTTTGATAATAAGGGAGTAGTATTTCTCTCATATCCATTCAACCCCAGATGATCCGGACGAAGCGACTCACCTAATACAAAAACAACCGTTACATCTTCATCACCACATTGTATCCCTTCCGTCAAATCTATTCTTTCTTCACTAATCACCTGTTTTTCTTCCCAATATTTCATAAAAGTATAATAAATATTGAAGGGTATACGTTCTGATATAGGATATTTTATGGCATTTATACGCGTTACTGAAAACAAAAGTAATCCGCCTATCAGAACCGGATAAATAGACGAGCGAATAGTAACCCGTTTAATCCTGTAAACAACAAAAGCTATAGATAATCCAAAGGTTATAAATACAAATACTAACAAACCTGGTGAAACCAGGTCTCCGGATGTACGCATATCATTTTGTAAAGCTGCATCTAATAACATGGGAGTCAAAGTTGCATTCATGGTAAAACGGAACCAGGCAAGCAATGAACTGAGAAATGTTAGTAATGGGAATGTTATAGCAAATACTATTTTGTTAGCAGCTAATAGAATAGTAATAAAGAAAAGCACCATTGTTATTACCGACCATTGAAAAGCAATAATAAGTAGGTCTTTTCCTGTGCTGACCGGTATGGTCAGGAAGTCAGCCGATGTAAAACTAATAGCCAGGAAAAAAGTAGCAACTAAAGAAAAAAGATAAAAATGAACAGGCACATTCTTCATATTGATAATGAATTGATATGTATTTTTGTGCAAAAATAAAAACAATACATTGATAAGCAGTATGAAAACATTAGTATTTGCAACTAATAACAAACATAAACTGGATGAAGTACAAAAAATAACATCCGGTCTGGTAAATATAGTAAGCCTGGAAGATATCGGTTGTCATGATGATATACCGGAAACAAGTGATACCCTGGAAGGAAATGCTCTTCAGAAAGCCCGATACATAAAAGAGCATTATGGATTCGATTGTTTTGCCGACGATACAGGCCTGGAGGTGGAAGCATTAAATAATGCACCTGGGGTTTATTCTGCACGTTATGCAGGTCTCGGACATGACTCGGAAGCAAATATGAATAAACTTTTACAGGAAATGAATAATATAAAAAACCGAAAAGCTTGTTTCCGTACAGTTATTGCTCTCTTATTAAATGGCCAGGAGTATTTATTTGAAGGAATTGTAAATGGTCAAATAACGAAAGATAAACGAGGTGCAAGTGGATTCGGATATGATCCTATCTTTGTACCGGATAATTACACACAAACTTTTGCCGAGATGGGAAATGATATTAAAAATACGATCAGCCACCGGGCTGAAGCTGTAAAGAAACTAAGTGCTTTTCTATCTACATTATCAGAATAAATTATGAGAAGAATTATATACACTTTTATATTTATATACGTTACCGCTTCTAGCATCATTGCCCAAAAAAGTGTTGGAGAATGGAATACTTACCTGGCGTATAATATTGCAATGAAAGTCGCAGAAGGTAATAATCATGTATTCACTGTAGCGGACGGTTCTCTATACAGTTATAGTAAAGAAGACAATAGTGTTAAGCATTATACCAAACAAACAGGGCTTAGCGACAGTGGAATAGATCATATTATCTTCAATCCTGAAGTAAATACATTATTGATTACTTACAGCAATGGAAATATAGACCTGTTGGGAGATTATGGCATTTATAATCTTTCTTATTTACTTGACAATTCGAATGTAACAAATAAAACCATTAACAGCATATACTTATATAAAGAATATGCTTATCTGGCAACTGATTTCGGGATTATTGTCCTTAATATGGATCCGAATAAAAAAGAAATCAAAGATACTTACAAATTGAACAAGAAAGTCAATTCCGTAACTATCAACGGCAATTACATATATGCAGCTACTTCGAGTGGCATATTGAAAGCCTCGTTGGATGCAAACTTACTCGATTATAATGAATGGGATTCTTATCAGTTGGCTCCATCTGAATTCGAATTCGACCAGGACAGTATCAGCCAGATATGTTTCTTCCAGAATACCTTATGTTTTTTTGCTAATCAAAAATACAAGAAAGGTATTTATTATGAACAAGCAGATAAAACAGTCAAAAGTCTATTGATAAATAATAGTTTGACTAATATGGTTTTTCAAAATAATAAATTGATGCCATATACCAACACTCAATTATACATCTATTCTTCATTGACAGAAAGAGATATTGTCAATCCCGGAATTGTATATAATGTGTCGTCACTGAAAGATCCTAATACTTTCTGGATAGCATCCGGAGTAAACGGACTGAAAGGTATCCAAAAGAAAAATAATCAATATGGAACGATTGTCGAAGGACTGAATGATCTTACCCTATACCCCAAACGTAATTACTATTACTTCATGACTACTTATAATGATAAATTATATGTAGCCGGAGGAGGTCGTTGGACTACCCGAGACTGGAAACAAGGCACTTTAATGATATATGACAATGAAAAGTGGTTCAATTTAGATGAAACGACTGTCAAATTTACTATTCCCGATGAAAATAATAAAACAGAATATGCCAGTGATTATACCGGTGTTGCCATTGATCCAAAAGATCCTTCCCACTACTATGTTTCCAGCTATGGAGAAGGTATTATTGAATTCAAAGAAGATAAGTTCGTTGAACTATTCAACCATAAAAACAGTAAGCTAGAGACAATATATCCCAAAGAAGGTGACAGAAGTCAATATACTTATATTCGGATAGGCGGAGTAACATTTGATAAAAACGGTAACTTATGGGCAACCAACTGTGGAGTACAAGATGTTCTTAAAGTATTAAAAACAGACGGAACCTGGATCAGTTTTAATTTTTCCAATACGGAAAGTTTTACAAACGTACCTTTAGCAGATAAAATAACAATCACTTCCGATAATCGTAAATGGATAAATGTTCCTTATGGACATAAAGCGGGTATTTTAATATTTGATGATGGCAGAACAATAGATGACACAAGCGACGACCAAGCTCGTTTTATATCGACATTCAGCGATATCAACGGTACGATTGATGCCAGCGGTTATTTCTGCATTACTGAAGATAAAAACGGACAGGTCTGGATTGGAACTAACAGAGGTCCGATTTACTGTGCCAATCCCAAAGCTAAACTGGAAGAGATAAGATGTAGCCGGGTTATCCGTCCCGCAGATGAAATCAATGATGTTCCTTACAATTTTCTTGATGGAGAACAAATAAATGCTATCGCTGTAGACGGAGGAAACCGTAAATGGATAGCTACACAAAGTTCCGGTGTATTTCTGGTAAGCGAAGATGGTATGGAAACAATCGAAAATTTTACGACAACCAACTCTCCTCTCCCATCCAATCAGATAAACTCATTAGCCATTAATCAACTGACCGGAGAAGTTTTTATAGGCACTGAAAAAGGATTGGTATCTTATATGGGCGATGCAACAGAAGGAAAAGAAGATTATTCGGATGTATATGCTTATCCGAATCCTGTTCGTCCGGAACATAACGACCATGTAACGATCGTCGGATTAATGAATGATTCGAATGTAAAGATCACGGATCTGAAAGGTAATATCATTTACCAGGGAAAATCTGCCGGAGGTACTTTTACCTGGGATTGCCGAAGTAGAAAAGGTGGCCGGGTTGCAACCGGAGTTTATCTTGTATTCTCAGCAACACCCGAAGCCAAAGAAAGCGTAGTTACTAAAATTATGGTAGTGAAATAAGTATTTGATTGGTTATCTTTTTGGCACCTTTGTCATTCGGATGGATTGCATCGTAAAAATCGGATGCTTCCAACAAATCAAAACAATCGATATAAGGGATATACCCCAATTCTTTTATATAAGACTGAAGAGCTTTCTGCTTTTCAGTCTTTTTTGCTGATATAATATCAGGATTATACGGCATCAACACCAGATAATATCGAATATTCTTTGCTTTGAAAAAAGAATAAGACTCCTCTATCAATCGTTTCCATTCATGAGTTATCCTATATGCTTCAAACTTATTTTGTTTGTTTTGTTCGTCCAGGCCACGCTGATAAACAGCTTCATTTCTGTAAGAGGCTTGAGCAGCAGGATAACGCAATTCATTGTCGATAGAACTTTCCGGTGCATCATCGTCCAATAGATTACGAAGTACGAATGAGAATCCCGAAAACAAACAATTCCTGGCTTTATAATTATAATACCAATCCGATTTACTCAATTCATCATATAAACCAGGTACTAACAATTTCGTCCGGTCATCCATCTTATAACCATACATATGTAAAGCTACCTGATTAGGTATATCCATATCGACCGGCTTGGACAGAACATCTATATCGAGACACTGGATAACCGTTTTGACAGAAGACGGCAATGAAGAATAATATAAAGCACTTTCACTCAGCATCTGTCCGGTCGAAGTAAAACTATATACGACAGGATGATCGCTCAACTCTTTTTCCAACATATAGCCATCTACTCCGCTCATCCCCCTGCTATTACCGAAAATAACAATCTCCGGAACTTGTTTCGGATCTTTTATTGTATTCAGTATAAGTTTAGTACGGGCATAATCATTAGGAAGCATCCTGAAGAAGTAAGGAGTTACCCCATTCAAACCAACCATCAAAACGACTATAAATAATAGAAAAAAGAATATCCTCTTTATCTGTTTCCCTGTCAGTTCCATAATTTCTTAGAATTGAAAATAAATAAAATTAGAAGAATCAGCACCGAAGAAATAAATCGAAAAGAGTATGCCGGCATAAATTGAATACCGGACAAATAAACTTTGTATGTTCTGTATATCCAATCCGAAAGGCTTATTCCTGTTCACCCATTCCACGACTAACAGAATACCTATAAATACCAACGATAACATAGCCGTCACATTATTAGCTCCGCTAACTTTGGGAACCCTCAACAAAGAAGGTGAAAATATATCACCGATATAATTAAACGCAATAGAGAGCGTTTCTGCCCTGAACACAATCCACCCCAGGGTAACGAACCCGAAAGTGATCAACATTGAAATAACAGGAGGAAACATAGGTGAATCACCCTGTTTCTTTTTACTCAATAATAACAAAGGCACAAATAATAGTCCATGATAGATTCCCCAGGTAATGAATGTCCAACTTGCTCCATGCCACAATCCGCTCAGGAAAAATATAACCAGAATATTACGTATATGCTTATATTGTCCTTCCCTGCTACCGCCCAAAGGTATATATACATAATCCACAAACCAGGTATTCAACGATATATGCCACCTGCGCCAGAATTCGATAATATTTCTTGAAAAATAAGGATAATGGAAGTTTTGCTTCAATGTTATACCAAATAATTTAGCTGTCCCGATAGCAATATCCGAATACCCCGAAAAATCACCATATATCTGGAAAGCAAATAAAAAAGCTCCCAGAACCAATGTACTGGCAGAATAATTCGAATAATTACCGAATACATCGTTCACTACCAGTGCACAGTTATCAGCAATCACCATCTTTTTAAAAAACCCCCACAAGATCTGACGCATACCATCTACGGCATAGTCATAAGTAAACTTACGCGGCTTATAAAACTGAACCAGCAAATTGGTGGCTCTTTCGATAGGCCCGGCAACCAACTGTGGAAAAAAACTGACGAAAGCAAAAAAAGCCACTATATCTTTAGTCGGTTCCAACCTTCTCCTGTATACATCTATCGTGTAACTCAAAGCCTGAAACGTATAAAAACTGATACCTACCGGAAGAATGATCTGCAAAGTCGATTTGTGCAAAGTAATTCCCAACAGGGAAAAAACTTCCACAAAGTTATCAACAAAGAAATTAAAGTATTTGAAGAATCCGAGGATAACCAAATTCAGGAAAATATTTATCCCGGTTATCCATTTGCATTTCTTTTGTATGGATAAGGAATCTTCGGATAATGAATCGTTGCCTTCCCGTACTTTTGCAATAGCAACACCACTCAACCAGCTGCAAAAAGAAGTAAAGGCAATAAGTATAAGAAAACGCCAATCCCACCATCCATAAAACAGATAGCTTACAATGACGATAAATAAGTTTTGTAATTTTATCTTCCTGTTGAAAACAAACCAATATAGTAAGAATACTACCGGAAGATAAATCAGAAACTCTATTGAATTAAATAACATCTTGTTCTGTTCTATGAATGATGGGAGAGCCTATATGCTACAAACCTAATTTTTCAGAAATCTCCAACATCTTACGGATCGGTTTGATAGCCTTCTTCTGTACTTCCACGTCGACAAATATCTCCGGCATTTCAAATTTCAAACAGTTATACAGCTTTTCCATCGTATTCAGCCGCATGAAATTACATTCGTTGCAAGCACATGTACTGTCGTTGGGAGGAGCCGGAATAAACTCTTTCTCCGGACTCTTTTTCCGCATTTCGTGAATAACGCCGCTTTCCGTCGCCACAATGAACTGTTTCTTATCTGACTTGATAGTGTGTTTCAAAAGAGCGGCAGTCGAACCTACGAAGTCTGACACCTGTATAACGGGTTGTTTACACTCCGGGTGAGTGATCACTTCCGCATCCGGATACTGTTTCTTTAATTCCAGTATCTTTTCCAGTGAAAATTGTTCATGTACGTGACAGGCACCATTCCAGAGTAACATATTACGTCCGGTAATACTGTTTATGTAATTACCCAGGTTCCGGTCCGGACCGAAGATCATTTTTGTTCCTTCCGGAAAACTTTCAACGATCTGACGGGCATTGGTGGAAGTTACCACCACATCTGTTACCGCTTTTACCGCAGCTGTTGTATTGACATATGAAATAACCACATGATCCGGATGTTGTTTTACAAATTCAGCAAACTCAGGAGCCGGACAACTATCGGCCAGGGAACAACCGGCATTCAGGTCAGGAACCAATACTTTCTTGTCCGGACATAGGATCTTAGCCGTTTCACCCATAAAATGAACTCCACAGAGAACTATAATATCCGCTGTTGTTTTGGCAGCCCATTGAGCCAACGCCAGACTGTCTCCCACGAAATCTGCTATATCCTGTATATCGCCGGTCTGATAATAATGCGCAAGGATAACGGCATTCTTTTCCTTACGCAGTTTATCAATGGCTTCCTTCAGATCTATGTCTTTAGGTACCGGTGCATCCATATATCCGATCGATTGATTTGTCAACATAGTTTATCTATTATATTATTCTTAGTTTTTAATTCTAAAGATTATAGGATGTATATAATATCCTGTTAAAATGGTTCATATTTTAATCGCCCTTTCCTCCTTATGAGGATATAAATAGTATATCAACAAAGTTATCATCCACTTTTATTACTGATAATCTTTATTTTACTATACTTATCAACTCTATGTTGATAATGTGCAAAGGTAAAAACTTTATTTATTTCAGCCATCTAAAGCAGTGCAAAACAATCTTTAAAAGAAAGGGGAAAGAAGCTTCCCTATTTATTGGCCGTCATAATAATTCTCCTATCCGATATCTCAATCGAGAAAAGCAAGAGTTTTTTATCAGCACTTACCAACCACCTGTTCACAGGATATCCACACAAGATTCACACACATACGTTTCACCTGTCACAAGCTGTACAGCACATTGGCATACAGACAGTTGCTGTGACGGCAGACGTTTCACATTTAAAAGATATGACTTTTCCAATGTTAAGACAGGACTTTTGTCTTTAAAAGACGGGACATTTAAAAACAAAAGACCTGTCTTTTTCAGCCGGTGCTTACCGAACCTAAAAGCAGTGCCTATCGGTTTACCGCCCGGTGCTTATGGAACCTTTGTAAAGACGTGTCACCATAAAGGAATTACATTCAAATAAATAGAAGCCGTGACGGGTGAAACGTTATTGCAAAGATAATCCTTTGTAACCGTATCCTTCCGTAATCCCCTCTTCTTAGTTATCCACAATTATATATTATATTAATATTAATCTTTAATTTAAAAATAAAATATGATGTATATGATATCCTGTTGAAACAGTTAATACATTTTTGTTACAATATTTGTTTGAGGAGTTATTAAAGTATATGAACCGCTTATCAAGACGATACTAACAGTATAAAATATAGCTTTACTTCTGTTTTCCTTTTATTTATAGACTTTATTAGTTTTATGTTGATAACTGGTTGTGTGAAAAAGTTTGTTCCTGTTGATGGGTGTTGATACGTGTATAACTGCTGTTAATAGCTCGTAATAAATAATGGGTTATAAATGTTGCGTGTTTGAAATGGGAAGGAGTATAAGTAAGTATTTGAATAAAGCAAGAACTTTTTTTCATTTTGTGTTCACTACTTATCAATACCTTTTCAACGGCATATCCACATTAATTAGCTACTTTTGCAGGCAAAGAAAAGAGCTATGCGTAAACTGAAAATAACAGAAATGAACCGCCTCACCCCGGAGGCTTTTAAAGAGAGTAAGAAGATACCTTTAATTGTTGTGCTTGATCATGTTAGGAGTCTGAATAATGTCGGATCCGTTTTCCGTACGTCGGATGCTTTCAAGGTAGAGGCTATTTATTTGTGCGGTATCACGGCTTGTCCTCCTCATGCGGAGATCCATAAGACTGCCCTGGGAGCTGAAGATACGGTGGAATGGAAATATTTTGAAGATACACACGACGCTGTTGATAACCTGAAGCAACAAGGGTATACTGTTTGTGCAGTAGAACAGGCAGAAGGTAGTGTTATGCTGGATAAACTGCTGTTAGACAAGGGTAAAAAATATGCAGTTATCATGGGAAACGAAGTAAAAGGTGTTCAACAATCTGTTGTTGATAACTGTGATATGTGTATTGAAATACCCCAATACGGAACCAAACATTCATTAAATGTATCGGTAACGACAGGGATCGTTATCTGGGATTTCTTTAAACAGTTATCAGATTAATCCTCTTTCAACCATAATAACGACCCGTTCGGTCATGGCATCTTTTCCTTTCGGGTCGTATTCCGATTTCAGGCTGGCTCCGAACATACCGGCAAACAAATTCCAGAAGCCTGCCCTGAAACCTCCCAGGTAAGCTTTCAACAGGTTATAACTTGATTGGTTACATTCCCTGTCGATCAGTTTGATAAGTAGTTTACCTTGTGAGAATGTCAGCTTTTTAAGTTCCGGTTTATATTCTTTGAACAAATCCTTTTCCATACGTTTCAGATGTTCCTGACGGGCCTTGTCATTAGGAAGCGTTTCCATATATTCATAGGTTTCGATCAGGGTTTCATATACCATTTTAGCATAAGGTAATGTGCGTTTTACGTCTCGAACCAGTTTATTATACTTTTGTTGTTCCCGGTTATTCTTGAAACGCATCTGAGGAAAAACAAATACTTCCTGGAGATTGACAACAGCAATGGTATCCTTCCCATCCAGATAAGCTCTTTGTACTCCTTCGGGAAGTGTGTTTATTTTCAGTTTCTGTGCCTGACCGGCTGTGACACAGAGTAAAAACAAAACCATAATCTTATACCATCTTACTTTTATCATAAGCTACAAAAGTAGGTGATTTACCGATAGTCTGTACCGGTTTTACAGAATTTGACTAATTATATAGAAATGATGATTTACTTGTTAATTAGTTGTCGGATTAATAAGAATCGTTATATTTGCAGCAATTCTTATTAATAACAAAACGAATTAGCTATGGACATTGAATATTATTAGTAGCATTCTATATGTGCTTATAAATTAACAACCAAAATATCTTATCTATGAAACTATTGATTCTATCCCTGTTATCGGGAGTTTTCCCCTGTTTGTATGCTGTTAATAACTTACGTTTGCCCGATATGCGTAGCGTGGGAATGGGAGAATGTGGTATTACCCAATCTTTTCTTTTCAATCCGGCACTGATCGGTCTGGAGAGTGTTAAAAGTTTAGATATCAGCTATTTTAATCGCTACGGACTAAAAGAACTGGGAGTTATTAACCTTTCATTTTCTTATCCTGCCACCTTTCTTCCAATCGGTGTTAATATCTCTTCTTTCGGTTATGATCGATACAGGGAAAGTATGTTCCGGCTTTTCCTGGGAAAGTCTTTGAATGAAAAATGGAATATCGGTATAAGTATCCAGTATTCAATAATACAGACAGAGTTGACAGAGAGACATCCACAGTATTTGTCGACCGACATCGGTATTATTTATTCTCCGGTTGAAAAGTTGTTGATTGGTATGTTAATAATGGATTTACCGTCTGTCGCTATTAAAAAGGAAGATATTGATACTAACTATTTTATGAGTTATTCTATACAGATAGGTTTTCAATGGGAAGTAATTAACAGCCTGTTGATAGTAGGAAATCTGGAGACGAATAAACAGACTACTTTAACAGGTTGTGCCGGCTTGGAATATCAATTATATAAACAGTTTTATGTACGGGCAGGAATCAAGGCAACTCCCCTTCTGCCTACTCTTGGTGTAGGATATCGCTTTTCCTGTTTCACTGTAGATGTGGCAACTGTGTATCATCCGGTGTTAGGTATTAGTACAGGGATAGGTTTGAAGTATTCTTTTTAAATTATATAACTATGAAAAAGTCGTTTATAACTCTGTTAGTATATATGTTGATAAACAGTTATAATATTAATAGCCAGAATATTTACTCTGTTGATAAGTGGATGGAATACATAGAAGAAATGGCTTCCGAAACAGATGATGATGCCCGGATTGAAAATCTTTATTCCGATCTTTCATATCTGGTTGAACATCCTTTTGAATTAAACAGTGTTACCAGCGAAGAATTAACCCGTCTGCCTTTTTTATCCGATCTGCAGATTGAACAGATTATTTCTTACCGTAAAAAATATGGTAAACTGGTTACCCTTTATGAACTGAAGAATATTGAAGAGTTGGATTTTCATACAATATCTTTGTTACTTCCTTTTGTTTATATCGGAGAGATTTCTGTTGATAAATGTCCTTTTACTGTTAAGAACATGTTGAAGTATAGTTCTAATGAATTGCAAATCAGATATGATCAATGTTTTCAACAGAAAAAAGGATATTGTTCATATCCGGATAGTATTTTACAGCAATATCCGAACCGGAAATATCTGGGTGAACCTTTCCATCACTCTCTTCGTTATTCTTATGCATTCGATGAAAGGCTCCGGTTTGGCATTGTAGCGGAGAAAGATGCCGGTGAACCTTTTTGGAATGAGTATCATAAAGGGTATGATTATTATTCGGTACATTTATTTTTGAAAGATATAAACAAATGGTTGAAAAGCTTTGCAATCGGTGATTACAAAGTTTCTTTCGGACAAGGCTTGGTAATCAGCAGTGATTTCTCTCCGGGCCGGAGTTCTATTGTGGCTCAGGCGGAAAGACGTACGAATGGATTTCGCCGTCATTTTTCAACTAATGAGAATGATTACTTTCGTGGAGTAGCTTCTACCGTTTCGATTAAAGATTTGGATATTAGTTTCTTTTATTCTTTCAGAAAGCTGGATGCGGGTGTTGATAACTATGAAGTAAGTTCGTTTAAAACCGATGGTTTGCACCGGTTGGAACGTGATTGGAATAAGAAACATACTGTTCCTATGCAGACATACGGTGGAAATGTACGCTATACAACTTCTAACCTTGCCATCGGTATAACAGCCCTCTCCTATTCTTTTGGAAAATACGATATACAACCTGATCCGAAACCTTATAACCTTTTCTATTTCCGTGGAAACAGTAATATGAACATCAGTGTGGATTATATGTTGAAAACGAATAAACTTAAATTTTATGGTGAAACAGCCTTGTCTTCAAATAAAGCTGTAGCTACATTAAATGCGTTTCAACTAACGCCTGTTTCTTATTTATCGTTATTGCTGCTTCATCGTTATTACGACAGGCGTTATCAGGCTTTTTTCGGAAGTGCTTTCAGTCAGAATTCTACTGTACAGAATGAGCAAGGTGTTTATACAGGGATGCAATGGACACCGTTCGCCCATTTTAAATTATCGTTGTATGCCGACTTATTTCGTTTCCCCTGGTTGAAATATGGAATAGATTCACCTTCTTCCGGACAGGAATATATGGTTCAGTTGGATTATAATTCAGGAAAGAATTTTAGTACTTACTTTCGTTATAAGTACAGGAAGAAAGAAAAGAACCAGACTGTAGAGAATGAATCGACACAAAGTGTACTGCCTTATTCTCAACAACGCTTCCGTCTTCAATTGTTATATGGTTTACAACCTGCATGGGTGTTGAAAACATCTGCAGATGCTGTTTATTACGATGAACAACAGGGAAAACAAAGTCTTGGGTGGATGATTTCACAAAGTATAGGTTGGAAACCCTCTTCATTTCCTCTTCAGTCTGATTTTTATATTGGTTATTTTCATACGGATGATTATTACAGCCGTATCAATTCGTATGAAAAGAATATTCTTTATGCTTTCAATATGCCTTCTTTTTACGGAAAAGGAATCAGGTTATCTTTCTCTTTTCGATGGAACATACTGGATAAACTATCTCTTTCTGCAAAGCTGGCCCATACTTATTATGCAGATAGGGATTTGATAGGTACGGATCAGGAAGAAATAGAAGGACATAATAAAACAGATATATATGTGCTTCTCAGGTATAAGTTTTGAGAATTTATAATCTTTTGTAGCTTTGTGTCCGTAAAACTGGTAATATTGCGGTGTTCTTTGTTATATAAAGAACTTAATGGATAAATTATATATTATGTCAACGATTCTTTTTGATAAAATAGTGTTCGGTCCGATACACAGTCGGCGTCTGGGCGTTTCTTTGGGTATGAACCTGCTTCCTGTCGACGGTAAACTTTGTTCTTTCGATTGTATTTATTGCGAGTGTGGTTTGAATGGTGAGCGTCGTACACGCACCAAACTACCGGTTCGTGAAGAAGTAAAAAACGCCTTGGAAGAAAAGTTATTGGCTATGCAAAAAGAAGGGATAGCTCCTGATGTGATCACCTTTGCGGGCAATGGAGAACCGACGATGCATCCGGAATTCGAAGGTATCATAGAAGATACGATCGCTACCCGCAACCGTTACTTTCCAAATGCTAAGATTGCTGTACTGTCGAACTCGACTATGCTTCATAAAGAGGGTGTATTCCGGGCATTGAATAAGATCGAGGATAATATACTTAAGCTCGATTCCGTACTCGATAGTCGGATACAACAACTGAATGTTCCGAATTCCCCGGCTTTTACATTTGAGAGATTGTTGGAGCAATTATGCCGTTTCAGTGGAAACCTGATTATCCAAACCATGTTCCTGCGAGGTGAAATAGATGGTAAGTCGGTTGATAATACTACTGAAGAGGAGATAAAAGGTTGGATCGATGCATTGAAAAAAATAAAACCGAAACAAGTTATGATCTATACTATAGATCGTGAAACACCTTTGAAAGAACTTAAAAAGGTTTCTAAGGAGGCTTTGGATGCAATAGCAGACCGGGCCCGGAAAGAAGGATTTGATGTAACAGTTTCCTATTGAGCGTCCGCGAAGGGGAAAGACGAAGCGTGAGGAGGCTGCGCTGTTTGAGCGAAGCGAGTTCGCAGACGACAGCGTAGTCTTTTACCGTAGCAGCGAAGCCGGTGCAGCCTTGAAAAGCCCAGTTAAGTGAGTGCAGAGCCAAGCTTGCTTGGATATGCCGAACGATAGGGCTTTGGCCGTCTGGACGGCAACTTTTGATTACTTTTCTTTCAAGAGAAAAGTAATATTAATCTATTTTAATAGTACGGATCGTCTTAACCTCCTTATCCGTAACCAGCTTAAAGAAATAGACACTCGGGGGAATATTTCCCGCATCTATCCATTCTGTCGGATTATTTATTTTCCGGATCATTTTTCCGTCGGCGGAATAAATATCTATGTATTTAATCTGCTGATAATTTATTATATGTATCCGGTCTCTGAATATGGCAGGACTGATATTTATCTCTTCCTTAGCCGGTATGCTTTCAGAACTTACTTTTACTTCTGCCACAGCCGGGGTTGCTTTACTTTCCTTTAAATCATAAAGAGCTGAAACACTGTAATTATGAATACCGGAAATCACATTTTTATCTGTAAATTGTAATGTTGAAGCCGGAACTGTTGCCTGTTTTATCTGATTTTTATAGATGTTATATCCTGTGACAACAGGGAAAGCCGTAATAGGTTGTGTTGTCGTAGACCGGAGCTCCGTTAATTTACCTTCTTCGGAAGTGATAGTTGCGGAGATGATAAAATTATTATCATTTTCTTCATTTAGTAAATATTCCCATTTGTTTCCGTCGAACGATACTAAATTACCTTTTCCATTAATAGCCGGTCCTTTATCTATAAAAGCGGGATAAGCCGATCGGTTATATTTTCTGGCATATATGGAAATGATCAGTTCCTGGCCGGCATCGATAGTATACGGAGTTTTTAACTCTACCGTATTCGATCTGTTAGCTGTCGTATTGCCAACTTCCTGTTGATATGTACGTTCTCCCTGCTTGATATAAATAGCATAGTTGACATTGTAAGCAGGAATGAATTTTACATTCGTCAGTGTCTTTTTATGCATATTTCCCAGGTCTTCAGGTTCCCAACGTTGACCGAAATAAAAAGGAGAACTTTGGTATCCGAGCTGTTTGTATGAGCTTTGTGTTCCCCACCCAATTGTTTGGCTATATACGGGAGCACTCCACTGTATAAGGACATCTTTGGAAGAAACAACCCCGGCTGTTACATCTGTCGGTGATTTGTAATTGATCAGGTTTCCTTCTTCTCCTGTTTGCGATAAACCCGGAAGCACTGTGGTGCCCGTGTTCAGAGGATCCAGCCATATATCCATCCGTCCGGTGTCAGCCTGGCTGTATTTATCCCAATGATAAGATAATTTGCCATATAGATTATTACCGGTTGTCTGGCGACAGGTGGAATTTCCGCCGCTTAATGTTCCGACTATCTGTTTATTCTCGTTAAAAAGCGGTGAACCGGAAGAGCCGCCTTCTGTTATGGAATGTCCATTGAGGGTCTTATCGAAAATAACATTCCAGTGGGCATCAGGAGCGCCGGTAGTATTCCAGGTCATTGTTTCTACCGGGCGATTGCCAAATGTGGATATTTTCATATAATCACCTGAAGGATGATGAATGTTTACTCCTGATGAAGCAGGTAGATCACTTCGGTCCCATCCGTTGAAATAAACATTATAATCCTGAGGGATCTTCCCGTTCAGCAATAATAATAGGCCGTCGGAACCTCCATCTATCGGAATACTCACGATGCGGCTGCACCCGACCATTGTTTTATGATCGGCAACCGGTGAAGTGCTTTCACATCCGGTCTGTTCGAAATGAAAATAGAATACCCATTGGTTCAGATCCTCTACTGAAGCTATTTGGCCGTTATCCTGATCTTCCGTACAATGGAAAGCAGATAATATATAAGGTTTCATATCTTTAGCCGTATTATTTATCAGGGAACCGGAACAAAGATATCCTGCTTTTCCTATTTTTTCTACCATCTGGCAAACCCCGTTCTTTTCGGTTTGCCACTCCTCTCCTTCTTCACAATTTATATTAACCATACAGGAACCGGAAGTTCCCGGACCGGTATTTCGTAAACTGCCGGATACGGTTAAATGATTGTATCCATAGCCTACCTGGCTAATGGCTATTCCGGCTTTATCACCGGATGCAGCTGGTTCATATTCAAGCGTAAGATCATCACCAGCTACAAATTCTGTGGCAAATATTTTTCCTCCCGGATTGCTTTGTGATGTATAGGCTCCCAACAGGTGAGTTTTATCAGCATTATAAATAAATAGTTTTCCGCCTTCCGGAATGTAGAATTCGTCGTAATATAACATTAAGGCAATTGCTCCTTTTGCTTGCAGATGGAGCTGCCATACCTTTTCGCCTCCGGGCAGTGTGATCCACTTGCCGGAATTATCGATATTCAAATCCGTATCTATTAAAGTAGAAACAGTTAAAGGTGCCCCCTGGCTCACCCGCCATTCGTCGACTGCAATCAGGTCTTCCACACTGAAGTTTACAGGAATCTGAACAGCCGGCTGTTCACTTTTCAACATATTTCGATAATTGAAACTAGCCGGTTTCCCTCCTTCGCTTATCTGCGATTTCATTTCACCTGCATGAAGCAGGAAAAAACTGATAATACTTATATAAATGCTATGATGGAATAACTTGTTACAATTCATTATAATTTGATATAGATATGTTTCTTATATAACCAATATCCCGGAATCCAGTTCAATATGACAAAAAGAACGGCCCATACCAGCGAACCTCCGAAATTACCGAACAGAGGCACCAGTATATCGGTATAAACATAGGATGTTATTCCGCATTTATCGAATATGGTAGCCAAAACAGCGGCTTGTACATAAAGATATAACGGATTGATCCCGAACGACTCGAAGAATAGTGACCATTTCTTTTTACCGTTGATATCGATGATCCAGATCAGTAAGGCAAGGAACAATGATCCAAACCCACAGGTGGTTAGTACGAATGTGCTGCTCCATAATTTTTTATTGATCGGACAACCGTAACTTAACAAAAATCCCAGGAACAGGATGATCGCTCCGAATATAAACAGGTTCCGGATGATCTGTTCATTATTTTTTTTACTGTCCAGAATTATTTTACCGGCATAAAACCCCAACAGGACGTGTCCGATGCTCCCCAGGCAGCTTAACAGTCCTTCCGGATCGAAAGCAATACGTGTTCCGTCTGCCAGATAATCATGATACATATGTGTATTGCCAAACAAGAGACGGTCTACAACCGCAATAATATTGTCTTCCGATAGTGTCGTACTATCTGTGAAAGCAAGTAGCATCCAATAAACGATCAGGATACCGGCTGCCGTTTGCCAGATGTATTTGTGATTAATGGCCAGTCCGATCAGTGAACCTGCACCATAAGCTAGCGCTAAGCGCTGCATTACTCCGAGGATACGAAGATTCTCAAAATGAGTGAATCCGTTGTAACATATATGTGAGAATAAATTTAATCCGAATCCGACCAGGAAGATCAACACAGTGCGCTTCAATATTTTCGTAACGCTTTCTTTGGATATTTTGAAATTGTATTTCCGTAATGAAAAGAACATGGAAACTCCCATGATGAACATAAAGAACGGAAATACCAGATCAGTCGGTGTCAAACCGTTCCATGATGCGTGGCGGAGTGGTGCATATACATAATCCCATGTTCCGGGGTTGTTTACCATGATCATTCCTGCAATTGTAATACCTCTCATTACATCCAGTGAGAGTAACCTTCCTGATTGTGCCATAACTTAGATTTTTGGGTTGTAGATGCAAATGTAATTAAAAAACAACAGGGTTATATTATTTGTAAAATAAAACACTAATGTTCAGTAGAATGTATCCTTTGTTTTAGTATATTTATACGGCACTTTTTAATGGCTGATATTTATCAACCACTGATTACTTCGGCATGTAATTCGATTTAGCATATAGGACAATTCAAAGTACTTCGGATAGTGTTACCTATTTATTTTTTGTGTCCGAAGGTGTGGAAGTCGTACTTTGAGTTGTTTGTCTTTTGCTGTAATATTCTTCTCTTTTCTTATTGGCGTTCTGCACCAGACTGGTCACGTAAACAGTGAAGATCGGGAACATCATCATCCCCAGTGCAGCCAGCAGTACCGATAATATCCGTCCCGTAGGTGTAACGGCATAAATATTCGAACCTACCGTCGTCACATCCATGAAAGCCCACCAGAGTGCATCATCATAACCGGTTACCTGTGGATTAACCTTATGTTCGATGACAAAGAATATCAGACTGGAAAAATAAACCGTAGCCAGCAACATTGTCAGATAAGATACGAACAGTCCCGAAGCCTTGTTGGAAGATAGCCATCCTACCACTATTGCCAGGGCGTAACCACTACGTGCCAATGGAATAAAACGTAGGAAATAGGTAATCTCCGGTGAAAATTCAATCCCATAATAATTGATAATATTTAGATAAGGAATAGATACGATCAGGAAAATCAGGTGGGTTTGCAGATAATATAATTTACGTTTTGATAAGAAAAACTCCAAAATAAAGTCGGCAATGAAAAACATGCAGATCCAGAACTGTATCTTCAAATACGATCCCTGTGTCATGAAAGGGATATTCTTGAATGTATCGATTGAAATTACAACAATAAGGAACAGCGAAAGTAGCAAAATGATAACGTGCAATACTCCGTATATTCCTCTTTTCTCATAAATAATATCATTAAAAGCTGACTTCATTATGTTTAATCTTTAGGCGTTTAAATAGAAATATTTTAGGGTATCTAACATTGAAAACCCTGATTTTGTTTTTAACACTATTCTGTTAATTAACCTAGTTTGACATCTTGTTGACAAACTAACACAATACCGATTTGTTTTACTGACATATTAAAGCGAAACTAAACAATACAAAATTCACATTTAAACAGTAAAATTCATGGCAAATGTAGGAAAAGCAGTAAAACTTGGAGTTTTTACTCTTGCGATTATGAATGTTACGGCAGTAGTGTCTCTCCGCGGACTACCAGCCGAGGCTGTATACGGATTAAGTTCAGCCTTTTATTATCTATTTGCGGCAATTGTCTTTTTGATCCCGACGTCGCTGGTGGCAGCTGAGTTAGCAGCCATGTTCCAGGATAAGCAGGGTGGAGTTTTCAGATGGGTAGGAGAGGCCTACGGTAAGAAATGGGGATTCCTTGCCATCTGGGTACAATGGATTGAAAGTACGATCTGGTATCCTACTGTGTTAACCTTCGGTGCAGTATCCATTGCTTTTATCGGAATGAATGATGCGCATGACATGACACTGGCTTCAAATAAAATGTACACGTTAGCTGTTGTATTAATCATTTACTGGCTGGCTACCTTTATTTCATTGAAAGGGTTGAGTTGGGTAGGTAAAGTTGCTAAAGTAGGCGGTATTGTCGGTACGATCCTTCCGGCTGCCCTATTGATCATCCTCGGAATTGTTTATCTGTCGATGGGCGGTCATTCGAATATGGACTTCCATGGTAATTTCTTCCCTGATTTTTCTAAGTTCGATAACCTGGTTCTTGCATCCAGTATCTTCCTGTTTTATGCAGGTATGGAAATGGGTGGTATCCACGTAAAGGATGTGGAAAATCCCTCCAAGAACTATCCGAAAGCTGTATTTATCGGTGCGTTGATCACTGTTCTTATTTTCGTATTGGGTACTTTTGCCTTGGGTGTTATCATTCCGGAAAAGGATATTAACCTGACACAAAGCCTGCTGGTTGGTTTCGATAACTATTTCAAATTCATCCATGCTTCCTGGTTGTCTCCTATTATCGCTATCGCCCTGGCATTCGGTGTACTGGCAGGTGTGTTGACATGGGTTGCCGGTCCGTCAAAAGGTATCTTTACAGTAGGTAAGGCCGGTTATCTGCCTCCTTTCTTCCAGAAAACGAACAAGATCGGTGTTCAGAAAAATATTCTGTTGGTACAGGGATGTGCTGTTACTTTATTGAGCTTACTGTTCGTTGTAATGCCTTCAGTACAAAGTTTCTATCAGATCTTATCACAGTTAACAGTGATCCTTTATCTGGTTATGTACCTATTGATGTTCTCCGGTGCAATCGCATTACGTTACCGGATGAAAAAAGCCAATCGTCCGTTCCGTATCGGTAAACATGGTAATGGTCTGATGTGGTTTATCGGTGGTCTTGGTTTCTGTGGTTCATTATTGGCGTTTATATTAAGTTTTATTCCGCCGAGTCAGATTTCTGTCGGTAGTAATACTGTTTGGTTTGCTGTATTGATCATCGGTGCTATTGTTGTCGTAGTTGCTCCGTTTATTATTTATGCTTCCAAAAAGGCATCCTGGGTCGATCCGAATTCAGAGTTCGAACCGTTCCATTGGGAAGAAGCAAAAGTACAGGCTCCTGTTGCCGGTACTACTACTCAAACTGCCAATACAAATAATACAACTACAACTAATACAACAACGACAAATACAAATACACAATCTTAGCCAATACCTCTGTAATTTCTATTTTACATACAAAAACAAGGGACTGAATCTTTATGATTTCTGTCCCTTGTTCGTGTTTATCTGTTTTCTGTAATATCTATCGATACGGTTCCTAAGAGTCCGGCAGTTGTTTTTCCCCGATATTGTGTCGGAACGGAGAGATAGTAGTTGGCAGCTGTGTTATGTATCAATACTTCAATCTTATTATCACCGGTTTTAACATGATCAGTAATGTCAAATTGCCAGGGTGGAGTTAGTTTCAGACCTACTTTTTTGCCGTTTATCCATACTTCTGCAGTAGAAATGACTTTGCCGAGGTTCAGATGAACTCTCTGGTTATTTGCTATATCTTTCAGTTGGATGTTTTTACGATACCAGGCACCTCCTGAATAGGTCGAAATACCTTCTATCTGTGACCAGTCGCCGGCTGCAATCAAGCCTTCCCCGCATATCTGTCTGATCGGACCATCAATAGCCGCTCCACCGGTATTACCCCATTCTTCTTCTATACGGATGGCTACTGTAGATACCCGTTTGTTCGGGTTAGGAATCGTGGCCTCATAGGTTATGCAACCGTCTGGGCGTTTTCTTTTGATATCCAGCAGACAGGCTTTTCCGTCTACCCATACTTCCGGTTCCCCGAAAGCGGAAAATACGAATTTATCGAGTCCCGGAGCCGATTTGAAACGGTATTGCCCGTAGGTTGCTTCCTGTGTCTGTCTGATATCGAACGGGAGTATCGAACGATCTCCTCTGAAATTGGTAGCCAATGGTTTTTCGGCTGTTGCTTCTTTGATTATACGTGGGGTGTCGCCTTGTTTTCGGATGACGCACCAGGTTACACCAAAAGTATCGTAATGCAGTACGATTTCGTTGAGACCTTCCTTCAGTAAGATACTTCCCGATAAGTCCTCGATCTGTTTTCCATTGATATACACGGCTGCCGGCTTCAGTTCTCCGAGTGAGAGTTGGTAGGTTCCTGCTTCCGGAGCCAGTACATTCGAATAGAGATAATAGTTTTTATTACCGCTTGGGTTTTCTACCCGTTGTGTTTCTCTGAATTCCTGTTTGAATTCGCCTAGCCTGATGAATTCATCGTGTACGGTTGCTTTCAGCCCATGCCATCCCTGATGACCGTAATCGTTTTCTACTCCCCAGCGCCAGGAAAATTCGTACGGTTTCCAGCGGTATTCTTTATTACCGGCTATGATACCTTCTGATTTTCCCGGAAGATTACTGAAAATCAGTTCTTCTGTCAATTCAGGAGTGGCTTCCAACAGCATAAAGCGGGGAGCGAATGTGAAAGTTTTTGATGTCCAGTCATCATCGTCGAAGGAAGGAGATTGCCATCCGTCTGTTGCTTTAGAACTTTGCAGGTAGCGGGCTTTGTAGATGTAAGCTCCCAGTATTTCCGGTGTAGCAGGCCAGTGGAAATCGCCGAACCGGTTATCCAGGGTTGGTTTAAGTTCGAATGCCCATTCACCATCCAGTACGATTGTCTCCTTTACTTTGTGCTCTACAGGGGCAGAGATCGTTGCTTTCCGGTCAGGATCGAATACGAATATATGCATATCCTGTTTATTGAGTGGCATACGGATACAGGTTCCTTCGTCGGTAATGGATGATGCGGATATTTCCCGGAAGGTCCCGGTCCATGGATCCCATAGTTCTATTCCACCTGTTGCACGGAAGAAGCATTCCGTATCTTTAGGTACATTATATACGGCGTAGAGTTCTTTACCCGCTATTTTCCGGTGCATGATATAGGGTTCATCCTGTTTATCCTCCCGGGAGGTGATGCGGAAGTCGCGGGTTAGATGTGAGTCAAGAATATGGAGGATCTCTTTGTTGTCTGTGGCAATAAACACGTTATTGCCGGATGTTTTGAATAGTTTATCGAGTAATGTGTTTACACGGGTATCATTCAATCCTTTTTTCTCTGTTGCTTCGGGTAAATCGCCGAGGTTGATGATGATCCCTCCATTTTGTTTGAATTTCAGAGCCTTTTCCAGGGAAGAATGACGAATGGCCTTCATGGAAGGGATAATAAGTACTTTGAATTCTTCTCCTGAAATATGAAGTTGACCGTTTTTTACGGTCGCCTTATCCAACGATTGGTAATCCATGAAGTCGAAATCGATACCTTTCTTATAAAGAAAATCTCCCAGGCTGAAAGCTTTTTCCACAGCATCGTTACCGTATCCGGCTACTACCGGTTCTACGGGGTAGAGAATTGCTATATCGGCCCGGTGATATCCTTGTGAGAGAACATAACTCAGACGTTCGGAACATTCGAGCAGGGGCCCCATTTGTTCCCAATAAGGCATGTGGGTATGATTACATGGAGGTGCCCATTCCCACCAGCCTCCTACCGTACTGTAAAAGAAACCATGCAGGCTGAGCAGGTTCTGACCCATGGCAAAATTAGCAAAGATCGCATCGGTAACATTAGCTGTGTTACTATCCCATTTACTACTGTGAAAACCTTCCAGCCATACTCTCGGACGTTCGTAAAGGTGTGCGATGGAAGAGGCTACTTTATTTTTTATAATGTCTTTCGAAAAGTTGGGCTGATCGCAACCCGGTGCCTGGTTCCATCGTTGGGTACGGAAGTAATCGCCGAATTCACTGACATCTCTTCCGCGTCCACCATGGTCGCAGCCGTAAATGAGGTTACGATCTTCGTGCCATTGGTATACGGGGATGAAGAAGTTCTCTTCACTGAGCGATACCATGACGTCATTATAATCCAGCCGGATTTTAGGAGTGATTGAACCTATATGAGTGAACAGGGCGGCGAGGTAGGGGATGACATCGTATCCTTTCCGTTTTCTGAATTCATCTCTGAAGATTGAATTCCAGATGCAGCCGTGCAGGTTGAAGTTTAGCTCATCAGAAAAAAAGAAGTTGAGTCCTCCTTTGGATTGTTCCGGGAAACGGTCTTCGAACCGTTGGAAAAAATGTTTGACATAACTTTTGCCCGAAAGGGGATGCATCGGGTCGAGTGACGGTTTTTTTGCGGCACTGTATACCTGCGTTACGATCCATTTACCTTCCGGTGATTGCCATTGTATTTTGTTGTCAGTAAAGTTTTTGGTCAGGTCGATACCGGAGTTCTCTATGATTATATTGTCTGCTCCCAACTGATAGGCATATAAGGAAAGCAGATTTTCATGGCATGCTTTCTCATAGTTGCCTTGAATGGTATCACTCTCGAATTTCAGTTCGGCTCCCGTCAATTCAGGATTTTCCTTTAGGGCATCATCAACGTAAGAACCTTGTCCGACTCCCAGTGTGTAATCGCTGAGACTGACGGTCATATTCCTTTTTTTCGCTTCTCCCATGAACCAGCCGAACAGATCCCACCATTCTTCTGTAAAGAGGGCCGGGCGGGAAGGGAAAGTTAAGCCGTAACTGACCCCGCCTTTGTCCGAGTGGGCATAATTTACTTGTAAGCTGGTCACTTTTTTTGCAGCCATCTGATCCAGATGGTAGGTGAGGTGTTCACGGGTTAAAGTATCGCCCATCCACCAGTAGAAAGGTACTTCGCCATATCCTTTGGGAGGCGTTGCAAAACCTTTTTTTAAATCCATAGTGGCGGAACGATCCGGATGCCCGGGAGGCAATTGTTTTACCTGGGAAGAAAGAAACTGGGAAAAAATACACAGGATTAAAATAAAGAGTTTTTTCATGGTTGATTAGTTTATATCTGTAATAAAACAAAAGTAGTTACTAATCAGGATAATAATGTTTCAAATATGATATTATTATTATGCATTTTGGCTTTATGACGAGATATTTAAGCCACCTTCAAGTGTATGTTATCTTCTTGATGGTGGCTTAGAATAGATATTATCTTACCGGGAATTCGGTTATACGGAGTGTCGTACACCCATAAGGTATCAGTTCGATCGTTTCTTCTTCACCGACATCGTTACCTTGTTGCGTGAAGAAAGGAACCGGACCGGCGGAACCTCTGACGAGTGTCCAATTGTTTACCCGTTTTGCTTTTGTTTTGATGCGTATAGGTGCATTTTCTACATTCCACGGATAAATGGGAACGACAGACGATTTCTCTACTGTAAAAGATGTCTTGATCTGTTCAGGCGAGAAGCTACGGTGTAATAAAGCGTAGTTCCAGGGAGAATCGGAAGTTACCTCATAATACCATTTGCCGTATTCTCCGGCTTTTTCGTTTTCGAATGTTTTCTTTTCCCATTTTTCATTCATTTTCAAAGCATATACCAGCGGGCCACGTTCAACTACGGCACTGTTGTCGTACCAGCGGCTTACAACGACTTCCATCGGTAATTCGACGCTCAGTACATCGCCGTTCTTCCATTCGCGGTTCACACGTGCTACAGTTCCCGGATAGGCGTCGATAGTAACTGGTTCGCCATTCAGTTTGACTACCGGGTTCTTACACCAGGCCGGTATACGGATGTGGAAGGGGAAGAATGCCTGTTTCACCTTTTTGTCGGCGAAGGAAATGTTGAAACGGATGGTCTCTTCAAAAGGATAGGCTGTTTCTTCTTTGATATTTACAGTAATGCCGTTGGCTACTTTTGCCGATACCTGTGACGGGGCATATACTAAAGCTGCAATGCCGTTGTCGGCAGTAGCATACCATAAGTTCTGTACAAACTTGGGCCAGCCTTGATGGAGGTTGGAGGTACAGCAAGGATAGCCGGTTAGTTCGCCGAACAGGATGTCGGTATCTTCATGGGGAGTGGAGAATTCTCTCCAGTCGCGTGTGACAGCTACCTGGTTCGTTTGCTGATAGTACTGACGGCCGGAGTAATCGTCGGTTACCTGTGTTGGCAGTGCATTATAAGTTACCCGTTCCAGATAATCGGCCCATTGGATGTCACCGGTTATTTCCAGCATTTCTTCCAGCGAATACATCATTTCTACAGCCGTACATAGTTCGGAACCAGCTGTCGGTTTTCCGAAACGCAGCAATTCGTCACCACCCCATAAGCCGGTAGGCAGGCCTATCGTGTTATGAATATCATGAACAGCCTTCTTTGTTGCTTGTATCTGTTTCGGATCTTTGTTTTGCTGGTAATAAACGATCGGCTCCTTGAATCCTTGTGCCAGGTTTACGCAATGCAAGCTGTGCTGGCGTGACAAATGATCCTGGTTCAGGAAGATATCCGTCCAGTTGAATGTTTGTTTATGGATAAGTTCGCCCAGATCGAGCAAGAATTTATCTCCGGTAATATTATACAACCAGTAGACGATCATCAGGTTATCGCCGCCACGTTGTTCACCCCAGAATGTCCATTTGCCAAGCGGGTTCTTGGGTAATTCGGCTAACTGGTATTTGAAATAACTGGTCAGGAAACCGATCACGCGGGTATCGTTGGTTGCCGTATAATACTGCTGCATGATTTTCAGCATGACCATCTTGGGCCACCAGTCCTGGGCATTGTCACGCTGTAATCCCAGTTCGTAGCTACGGTCGGTGTCGGGTCCGAAATAGCCGTTCGGTTTTTGAGAAGCAAGCGTCCATTCGATCCAGGGTTTTACTTTCTCTATAAGAGCCTGGTCATTCAGAATATAAGCCAGTGGGAGCAGGCCGTCTATCCAGTACGGGCCTCTTTCCCATACATCACCGTCACCGCCGAGCCAGCCGTTGCGCAGTCCCATTACTTTTTCGTAGACCTCATCCAGATGTCCGGTCATTCCGTTTTTCATCCGGACGAGTTGTTCCTGTATCCAGCCTTCGGCTTTGATAGAACCTAGAGGAAGTTCTATGTATGTTTTTTGTAATAGTGGCTGGCGGTTATTCAAATAATTACCAGACATGGATTCTCCTCCGGCAGGTGCAGCCGAAGCAATCGCAAAGGTCGCAAATGATGCGAAAAAGATTTTTATTAATTTATTCATGGTCATGTAGAATATATGAATTACTCTTTATAATCGATCCAAACTTTCATTTTTCCCGCTTCCCGGTTATCCCAGGTGTAGTAGGGGATGAAAGACAACTTTTGATTGCCGGATACGGCTTCAATCTCTTTGATGCCTCCCAGTTTACCGGGTTCGTCTTTTACTTCGAAAGAGGTACCGGCAGCCAGATTAAGATCGGCAAAGTTTTTGAAATTATCAATCTCTTCCAGGCAATAAACCAGTGGACCGCGCTGTACAGCCCGTTTGCCTACGTCTTGTTTTACACGTGGATCAGCAGAAACCATTTCGACCGGCATATCCATGTTGAGTGCGATCTGATCTCCTGATTTCCAATCTTTGACAATAGCATATCCTTTATCTGTCGATGTATTTATCGGATTTCCATTAACAGACAACGTATATTTTTTACACCATCCCGGAATACGGATGCGTAGTTCTTTATTCAAAGGCTGTGCAGAGGTAACTGTCAGTTTAACCAGTCCGTCCCATGGATAATCCGTCTCCTGTTTCAAGGTGACTTCTTTGTTATCCACGGTAATTTGTGTCGTATTTCCCATATAAAGGTTTACCCACAAGGCTTTATCTGATGTTCCATAGATATAATTACCGATAGAGGGCAGGAAGCGTGAAATCTGGCTTGGACAGCAGGCGCAACCATACCATGCCTGGCGGTGGTGATCTCCTTTTGATTCCAGGGGATTGACATAGAAGAAACGGTCTCCTGCCAGGGAAACACCTGCCAGAGCTCCGTTATACATAGAGCGTTCCAGTACGTCCACATATTTGGAGTCGCCCGTAAACTGGTTCATACGTTGGTTCCAGTAAACCATGCCGACAGAGGCACAAGTCTCACAATAGGCATCCATATTAGGCAGGTCATAATCTTCTGTAAATCCTTCGTTGTGTCTGGAAGAACCGATACCACCGGTAACATACATATTGCGCAGAACAACATCATCCCACAGACGATCCAACGCTTCCACATAACCGGTATCTTTCTTCAGGGCAGCAACATCGGCCATACCACAATACAGATACATACAACGAACAGCATGGCCGGAAATATCTGTCAGCTCGCGAACCGGAACGATGTCCTGGTAGTAAGCCGGATCCCACTTGCCGTCGTCTCCTTTACTTCCATGGCCGTGGCCTCTTTCTTCCAATAGCCAGTTGGCAAAGTCCAGGTATTTTTGTTCTTTGGTAGTCTGATAGAGTTTTACCAGGGCCAGTTCTATTTCTTCATGTCCCGGTACCCAATGGCGCTTATCCGGGCCGAAGAGGCTCATCATATGATCTGCCATACGCATACTGACATCGAGCAGTTTCCGTTTTCCGGTAGCCTGGTAATAAGCAACGGCAGCTTCCATCATATGACCGGCGCAATACATTTCGTGCTTGTCCATATTTTTCCACCGTTTATCCAATCCGGTCAGGGTATAGAATGTATTGATATATCCGTCCGGTTGTTGTGCGGCGGCTATCTTATCGATCCATTCGTCGGCTTTCTTTTCCAGTTCGGGATTCGGATTGTTGATGAGGCTATAAGCAATACCTTCGAGTGCTTTATATACATCCGAATCATCGAAGAAAATACCGGAATGTTCACCTTCTCCTTTAGCCGCATTGACAAAGTTTTGCATGCGACCTGTCTGGTTCTCTATCTGATCTATACAGACAGGTAATGTTGCCGAGATATGTTTGCTCAGCCGTGGCGACCAAAAATGGTCTTGTATATGAACGTGGGAGAAGTCTACCTGGTCGATCATTTTGAGGGGAGTGTCTGCTACCTGTTTTTGTTCGCTACATCCCCATAACGCCAAACAAGCCAGAGATAATACTAGATACTGTTTCATGGTCTTAATTTTTAATGTTATAATTCACAACTAATTCTTTTTAAAGAAGGAGAGGAGGCAACTTTCTGACCATCGATGAAGATGGATAATCCGGCTCCTTTGTTATATTTCTCTCCCGTTTTATCATAAAGAACACAGATGGTCCTTCCATGATAGGACACATTGTCCAGACAAAAATAATCCCAGTGCCCTTCCGGAACTAATGGATTAATATCCAATCTATTTCCTTCCTGTGGACGGATACCTACTAATCCATTTATAATCAGATCACAAAAGGAAGAATGATTGTAATCTCTTCCGCGTTCTTCCGGTAAACGATTCTGATGCTTCAGTATAGTTCGTGATATCCAATCCCCTGTGAAAGGATTCAGATTTTCATCAATCCATGGTATCTGTGTGTCGTTATCTTTCCTCCTATACTGGCTTCGTGCGTAAATCGTGAGTAAAGTTACGTAATCACTTGAAAATATAAAGGGTTGGACCTGATTATTTAATAAATTGGATAGTCCGGTTAACGTCATAGAGGTAGAATAAGGCCAGGAAGGACCATTCCACTGACATTCATGACCTTCGTAGACCACCTTGAATTCCGGATGACATTGTTCTGCGGTTGTAGGTCCGTAAGGGGCTAAGAAATAGCGTGTATCCATCAGGTATTTCCATGCTACCGCGTATTCCGGATCAGCCAGATCAAAAGCCCATGGTGTATATCCGTGAAGTTCGCGGACATTCTGTAATCGGGCATTTGTTTCCTGTGGCAATACTTTTAAAAATTCAGCATCCTGATCCCATAACTTTTTGAACAGGTTGTTTTTTAGTGTCTCAGCTTCTTCTTTGAGTGTTTTTGCTTGGGGATCATTATCCCATTCGGCAATTCTGGATAAGATTGCAGCTTCCGCAGCCATATAAGAATTAATAGTTGCCCGGAACCCGTTTCCTCCTATGGATATTTCCATTCCGTCTCTGTTGTCTGTCTGCCAGAACAACCCCGTTTCCGGTATAAACTTTTCCTTTTTCCATTCAATGTAGTTTTCTTTTAACTCAGGATAGAGGTCTTTGAGTATTTGGTTGTCACCTGTTACCAGAGAGTATTGATATATAGCATCTGTAACAGGAAAGCTGTAGGAACGGAGGGCACCGCCTCCTTTTATCCAATAATAGGCATAATCTTTCAGGAATTTATTGTTTTTCAGCCATCTGCCTTCTCTGAAATGGAACCAGGCCGGACAACATATGCCGTTGTATTTTCCCGCCCAGGATACATCCGGAAGAAATTCGGTAATAATAAATCCATCCGGTGTCTCTTTCAGATGTTTTCTGAATGTCCACCAGCGAAAATAGTAGATCTCTTCTATGTTTTTATCCGGACATTCAAACAAGGGTATATTTTCGGATAAGAATTTTTTTGCCTGGTTATTGGGGATATATTGTACATATAGTTCCTCATCTTGCTGATTGAAGCGGTCTACATACGAATCTAATGTTTTATGGTCAAGTATCTGGCCTATAACCTTGACTGAAAGTCCTGAACTGCAGAAGAGCAATAAAAAAGTAATAATATACTTATTCATGAGGACAAAGATTTTTTAATCTCCCCATCCGATAAGGACGGGGAGATAAGATTAAATAATGATTTACAGCTGTTTATTTATAGCTGGGATTTTGTTCCAGATTCGGATTGGATGTTAAAACTTTTTCCGGTATCGGGAATACAGTCCGGTAATCTCCTTGTGGCTTATGTGATAGCCAGCTTTTCTTTGTGTAAACACCGAAGCGGATGGCATCTCTTCTGCGATGCATTTCCCAAGCGAATTCCCAGCCTAATTCATCGTACATTCTACCGAATGCTACAGGATCTGTATTTCCTTTGTCTGTGATCTTATAGTTTTCAACAGAACCATATTTATATGATGTGTTTTCCTGCAATTGAGCATCTGTTACTGTTGCCAGTTCTGGATTATCTTTAAATGCCCGTTTACGGACTTCTGTTACTAAAGCACCTGCACCCGATTTTCCTGAACGTAATAAACATTCTGCTTTCATCATCAGAATTTCTGCATATCGGAACAAAGGAACGTCTGTACCAGATGAACTTTGTGAACCTTTTGCCACTTCAAATTTGTTCATACGATAACCTTCCATTTCGCTGGTATAATTGCCGTCAGGGAGGTCTTTTGTGTAAATGATAGGTTCTCCCATCTTATCGTATGTTCCATATAATGTGCTACCGTCGGCTGCTAATTGTTCTCCCATTAGCCAGCTGTTAGCCAGACGAGTATCTTTCACATTATAAGTATCAATAAATTGAGATACTCCCATTGCGGAACCACAACCCCATGGAGTTGCTTCTGTTTCATATTTTTTCTTTAACTCTCCATGCCAGGAGAACATAAATATACTGTTTCCTCCGGCTAGATTTTCGTCAAAAGGAATGGTAAAAATGACCTCTTTGGAACTTTCTACGCCTGTTGTCCGGAATGGATCTTTATAGTTATCCGACAAGGCAAATTTATTACTGTTAATGATATCGTCGCATTGTTGGATGCAATCATTCCAATGTTCTTCGTTGATATAAACATTTGCATTCAGATATACATTTGCAAGTAATGCCTTTGCAGCCCATTTCGTCATACGTCCGTAATTACCTCCTCCTTGTTCTTCGCTTAACGAAGGAATTGATTCCTGTAATTCTTTTACAACAAAGTCATAGATTTCTTTACGGGTATTTTTAGCCGGTAAATCCATTGATGTCGTTGTAACTAACGGGGCTTCACCGAAGTTGTCGCAGATTTGCCAGTAGTAATATGCACGCATTGCTCTCAGTTCGGCCAGACCAGTTGTTTTTTCAGCATCTGATGGAGCAGGGAGAATGCCTGTTTCTATTTGATCAATAATTTTATTACATAACAAAGCTCCTTGGTAAAACACCGACCATATATTTTTTACATGGTCTTGCTCTGAATTCCATGTCTGATAGTGCATACGTCGGTAAACACCACCGTCATCCCAGCCTGAGGCATTAGGAGGCATTACAATGGCATCTGCAGTTACTTCCTGAGCAGAAAAGTATCCCCAATGGTCTGTAAAGCTTCGTAAATAGCTATAAACGCTGGCCACAGATGGTGAAAAATCACTGGTTGTATAATTATATGTTTGTTCAGTTATCTTAGAATAAACTTTTTCATCCATATCATTGCTGCAGGAAATGATGGTTCCTGAGCAACACAATGCTAAAAATAACTTTATATAGCTCTTCATAATATATTACATATTAAAATTTAACAGAAACTCCTAATGTATAAGTTCTCGTAGACGGATAACGGTTCTTATTATCAACACCCGGATTCAGACCGCTGATACTAACTTCCGGATCGATACCGGAATAACCGGTAATTGTTGCCAGGTTAGATACCGTACCATAGATTCTCAAACGTTTGATCCAAGTATTGAAGTTAAATGTATATCCTAGAGTTACATTGTCGATTTTCCAATAGCTACCGTTTTCTATATAATAGCTAACGTATTGTAATTCCTGATCGGCAGCCAGAGGTACTTTACCGTATTTTGTTTCAAAAGCGGCACTTAATACATTACCTCTTGATAACATAACCGGTGCTTCATATTGTAAACGAGGCATATTCAATATATCAAAACCAAAAGCTCCACGCATAGTAACATTAAAATCGAAGTTTTTATAACTTAAAGAGTTGTTCCAGTTTAGATAATGTTTAGGAAGACCGTTACCGATGATCTGTTTATCGGTTGGTTGCTGTTGCGAAATCGGCTTCGGATTACCGTCGGCTCCTTCTATGATCCAATGACCGTTCTCATCGATATCGACACTCTTATATCCCCAGAAATTGCCGATAGGTTGTCCTTCCTGAATACGGTGGGTTGTCGTTTGCAGAGGTTCTCCGGTAGATCCCTGATCGGAATAGCCGCTTGATATGAACTGATCATTAGAAAGTGATAATAATTCGTTTTTATTGCTGGAGTAATTCATAGAAGTGGTCCATTGGAAATCTTTCGTTTGTACCGGAATAGCCGTAACTCCCACTTCTATACCTTGATTTCGCATAGAACCTGCATTTGCAACCATATTGGAGAACAAATAAGGAGGAGAAGGTACATCGTAATCCCAAAGCAAATCTTCTGTTTTACGATTATAATAGTCGATGTTACCTGTAATGCGATCATCCAGGAATCCAAAATCAAAACCGACGTTGATTTCTTTCTTCTTTTCCCATCTTAAATCCGGGTTTGCATTCGAATCAGGTCGAATAGTTTTGATCCATTCATTATTGTAATAGACATAAGTTCCAAAATTCAGGGTGTTTAATGACATATACGGATCAGTAGGAACAGTTCCTGTAACACCGTATCCGGCGCGTAGTTTCAATATAGACAGTGCTTCCACATCATCCAGAAAACTTTCACCTTTGATATTCCATGCTGCTGAAACAGAGGGGAAGTTACCCCATTTATGATCGGCTCCGAATTTGGTTGAACCCTCATGACGTATACTTGCAGCAAACATGTATTTACCTTTATAGCTATAATTCAAACGACCGAAATAACCGATCAGTCTACTTTCATTTGCTTCTGAAAATTCGGTTCCTCGTCCATCTTTTAAAGCCTGTCCTGCTCCCATATTATTGTATGTATAGTCATCAGAGGGAAAGTTGAAATTCTGCATATAAAAATTCTGATAATTCGTTTTCTGCCAGCTATATCCTCCCAGAAGTGTAAATGAATGATCTTCAAATAATGTTTTTCTCCATTGAACGGTTAATTCGGAAAGATCCTCATTCTTACGCGTGGAACCACGTGAAGCATATCCGTTTTTGCCGTCTCTCCAGGATGATTTATGCTCTTGTGATTCGTAATACCCTCTGACCTGATTGTAGGTATTGGAAGAGAACAGATATTTAATATCCAGCCCTTCGATTGGAGTATAAGTCACATTGGCGAACATACGTAAATTCGTCGCCTGGTTTTCTCCTTCTACTTCATTCAGTAATGATACTGGGTTATAATATTCATTTTTCGAACTTTCAGAATAATTTCCATCTTTATCATATACCGGAGTTGTCGGATTATAAATTAACGCATTTCTATACACTTCACTATTGTAACCGCCTCCATCTGATCCGGAGAAATAAGTTTGTTTATAGCCACTTAAGTTGGCGTTCAATTTCAATTTGTTATTGAACATACGGTGTGTAATCTCGATACGCGGGTAGAACATTTCGTTATTAGTTCGTTTGATTAGCCCGTTCAAACCTCTGTATTCAAAACTTGCAACATAATTGGTTGTTCTACTTCCACCACGCATGCTGATATTATAAATTTGTGTGAACGGAGTACGAGTGACTTCATCCAGCCAATCGGTAGATGAGCCGTCATCCTGACCTCCCGGCCATCCTTCCTGAACACGCTGACGATATTCGTCTGCTTTCATAAATGGGAGGGTCTTAGTGATCTGCTGGGTAGAAACATAAGCATTAACATCTACTTCCGTAGGCATTTCCCCGTTAGCGTTTTTGGTTGTTATCAGGATAACACCATTAGTACCACGGGTACCATAAATTGCAGCGGCAGAGCCATCTTTCAATACGTCTATCTGTTCAATATCATCAGGTGAAACAGAGTTTAGATCACCGGGGATTCCATCGATAAGAACTAGCGGACTGGCACTGGCTTTTAGTGTGGTGATACCACGTAATGAGATCTGTGCGGTAGAAGTTGGGTTTGCATCCGGAGTAATAATACTCAGACCCGGAACCTGGCCTTTAATCAGCTGGGCAGCGTCTGTTGTTGGGGATTTAACGAAGTTTTCAGACTTGATTGTTGAAATAGAACTGGCTACTTCGCCTTTTTTCTGTGTGCCGTATCCTACAACAACAACTTCTTCGATACTTTGCGTATCTTCCAGTAATTTCACATCTGCCGTTTTATTACTATTGACAGCTAATTCTTTCGTTAAATAACCGATGTATGAAATTTGGAGGACTGCTCCCTGGGGAACTTCCAATGTATATTGGCCATTGAAATCCGTTACAGTTCCGTTGGTAGTACCTTTTACGACTACATTGGCACCGATGATCGGCTCTCCGTTATTATCTGTAACCGTACCGGTTATTTTTCTGGTTTGTTGATTGATAAGAGCGGATTTGTCTGTACTGTTTTTTTTCAATAATAAAATATACTTGTTATCGAATTCGTAAGTGATATCCGTATTCTTAAAAGCATCATCCAGATAAGAGATTATTTTACCGGTTTTTTTATGTACGGTAATAGCACGTTCGGTATCGACTTCCCGGTTTCTGAATACAACCAGATAATCTGTTTGCTTTTCTATCTGGCTGATAAGCTGACCAATGGATAGTACCTCTGTATCAAGGCTTATAATGGTGTTCTGTGCTTCTGAGTTGACAGCCACCATTTGAAAAACACAGGCGAAAAGTATAAACAGTGATATTTTCATGATTCTGAAATATTCTTTAATGTGTTTATGATTTACAGTAAAGAGTGGTAACAAAGCTTTTCTTTTCATATCTTTGTTGAATATTAGGTAAATATTAAAATTAACTACTTGATGTTTACTTGATTTCTTAACGGCGGATGTTACAGCATCTGCCGTTATTTTCTTACATGGATTTTATCATAGGCATTACTATTTAGAGGTTATACATTTTATTTACTTAAAGTGATAATATTGTTTTCTTCATTTTTCTCGATATTGAATTTGTGTATCCTTTGGATCATACGGAGGATTTCATCAATACCGTCCCGTTGACGGAATTTACCGGTATATTCCCATTTGAATATGGAAGGGTCTTTTACTTCTATTTTTACATCATAGTAGAGTTCCAGTTTTTTAAGAATGTCAATAAGAAGTTCATTCTCAAAACTGTAAATCCCATCTCTCCATAAAAAGTGATCGTAATGCGGAATTGAACCGATTTTCATGGTTCCGTTTTTTATTATCACCTGTTCATTCGGTTTTAGAATGACACCTTTTTTATCTGGCTGTGAAAAATAGACATGTAAAGAGCCTTCTATCAGGCTTGTCTGAATCTCTTTCTCTCCGGGATAGCTATGTACATTGAATTTAGTACCCAATACTTTCATGTCTATACCCCGTGAGGAGACGATAAAGGGTTTTCTTGTATTTTTGGCAACATCGAAAAATGCTTCTCCTTCAACGAATACCCGCCTCTCTTTATCTGAGAAAACTGCCGGATAAATAAATGTAGTCTGTGAATTTAACCACACATCTGTTCCGTCTTGCAATGTTAGTTTGACCCGCTGGCCCGCAGGTACATAAAGCGTGTTGTCTGCAATTACTGGATGCATGGTTGAATGATGATTGGCGGTTACCCAATAGGTTGATAGGATCAATAACATTGCGATGGCGGCGCAACTTGCTGCATGAAATAACATCCGCCGAATTTTCTTTGTTCTGATTTTTGCATTAAAACGAATGTATCCATCCTGATTCGCTTTTTTATCATCAGCCTCGGGGGTAAGAGATAATAAAGCATACATATTTTTACTTTCGATAAATTGTTTCTTCAATTTATCGTCGGATTCAACTTGTCTCAGCAATTTCAATCTTTCAGCTGCATCAAGTTCTCCCTGGAAATATTTTTTTATTTGTTCGTCCATACGATCGGTTTGTTATAATGTAAACACCTATATGGAAAAAATCCGCTAAAGGACGAACTCTATTTTTTAAAGATAGAAGAAGAATATAAATAAAAAAAGGTGTTCTTTTAATTCTGTTCTTAGTTTTTTATATGCTATACCTATCTGAGTTTCAATGGTATTAATTGAAATGTTCAGTTCTGTGGCTATTTGTTTCTGCTTTTTCCCCTCGATCTTGCTCATAACGAATATTTCCCTGCATTTGGGAGACAGAGTATCAAGCGCACGTGCTATTATTTTCTCGATATCCTGATGGGAGAAAAGACTTTGATCGAATGCGTCTAATGAGTTCAGGTTCATTCGCAGAGTGATAAGATATTCTTCCTGTATCAGGTTGGCTGTTTCTTGTACAATTGTTTTGTGGCGTAAATGGTTTAAGCATCTGTTCTTGACTGTAGTGAATAGATATGCAACTAGGTTTATGTGCATAGAGAGCATTTCTTTCTTTTCCCAAAGTTCAGTGAAAACATCCTGAACGATATTTTCTGCATCTTCTTCTCGTATAACATACTCCAAGGCAAAGTACTTCATTTTTGAGAAGTAAGAAAGATAAATATCTTCAAATTTGATATTTTCTTTTTGATCAGTTAATGCTTCTGTTGCCATAGGTTAACTTTGTTCTAGATGAACTCAATTTTAAGCGATACGGCATTCTATTGATTGTCTGTTATATAGGAACTTTAGTAGAATTATTCTACTATGTATTCATATTTTTTCTATTATCGGATTTAGTGCACAATATTAACCAGTTATACTATAAATAGATTATATTTGCATTGAATATAACACAATAGTTCATCTAGGACTATGTCATTTATTTCTTTTGATTTTATGACTGGCTTTTAGTATCGAAAGTTATTTATGGATGTGTCAAAATGTTATTTTAACTGATTCATGGAGGGAGTGTATTTACTCGGGGGGAGTGGTTGATGTTTATTTTCGATTCTCGGGATGTTTTGTGTTGTGAAATAGAAAACATAATGCTTGATAATGAAACAAAAAGAAGATATATGTTTGTTTATAGTATCCATTTGCTTTTTGTGAATTGGTGATTAAAGTATTTTTGTTATTTCATTTTTGAAATCGTTTACAACCATTCTGGAGAAATATTCTGCCGTAAAACATATGAAATGTGTTAAAAATATTATGTGAATACATATAATGTAACTATATTTGACATAATTTGTGCTTTAAATGAAGTGCCTGTCCATTTAAAATGAGAAAAATTTCATTTTAAACGAATTGTAATTTCGTTTAAAACAAGATATAAAAATGGTTTATAAGACAATTGTGTTAATAATTGTAATAGGAAATCTTCTGGAATAACAATTGGGAAAGATTTATAAGTTATTTGATTGGTCTGTTTTGAGATGTAAAGTCATGTAAAATGAGTATTGGGTATCATTTTGTCAAATTAAATTGAGGGAATGCAACAACTATATGTACGGGGGCATGTCTGGGAAGTTATGCCCCCTTATATACATACAGATGCAGTAGGGTATTTACTGGTGTATTTTATCGATAATAGTCATTCGCTCGTTGAGCGTTGTTTGTTTATTATTATCCCAGTACTTACAATCGAGTTCGAAGAAGGTGGAAGTAAAGGGTTTTGTCAGTTCTGTTTTGATAATAACTATTTCAAACAGATTGCTGATGCTATCCAAACGGGCTATTAGGTCGTCATGTCTGATACTTATTATTTCAGTTGTCGGAAGGACATTTCCCATCTCTGTTTTCAGATTATTTATCCCCGGACAAAAATATTCTTCCAGGAAAGATAGTTCTTCGTCCTGATAGATATGGGCATACACATGAGAAGAGTTATCCAGCATGTTTTTGACTGTGCCCAGCACTTCCGTATAAGGCTCGCTGGCGTATAAGGTCGTGATACCTTCCTTAGCCTGCAATGGGTATGCCATATCCGTGATGACTATCCAGTTGCGGTGGCCTAATAGGGGGAGCTTTTCTTGCAGGACAGTTTGCCAGTTGTCAGAACCGGAAGTCTGTTTTGTTTCTATCGGATCTTTCTGAAAGCAACTGCTTAGAAATAAGTTAGCAAACAAACAGTATAGTATAATCAGTTTATTCATAACCCTACAGTTTTATTGTTTGTTTATTTCCTTCTTTCAGATCGAAATGTTTTAATTTCATCTCTTTTTTATTGCCGATGGTAAGCGATTCCAATTGGAGTGAGTCGTTGATGACTTCGATGGTTACATCATTATCGGTGACTTGGATAGTTCCCCATGCATAGCCGTTACTCCAGAAATAGTTGCCGGGACGGTCTGTAATTTTCATGCTTTTATCGACACCCGAGTATTGGAAATCGCTTAAAGCGATGATAGCGGACCAGCTTGCCATCGACCGGGCATAATGATGTCCGCATTCCGGTTCGCTGAAAGGATTCCGTTTGGCTCCGTCGTGACGGTCGCGTACGGATTGGATACAGGTGAGGGCTTCTTTTTCCATACCTTCGTAGATCATACCTACAGCCGCACAGTATTCGAATCCGGTCATAACTTCGGCAAAATAGGGGAATGGAACTTCCAGGCGACCTTTAGGCCAGGAGGCCATAAGTAGTCCAGATTCATTGCCCATTACATAAGAACGCATATTATTGAAATGGCGGCTGAAGTCCGTGACATAATTGTATTTCATGATGCTGTTCATACTTGTCCGGATATGTTCTTTGTTACCCAAATAACCTAATCCACATAAATGGGACATATATTGGCCGACCAACTGGTCTACCAGGCAGCCGGGACCTAATTGGAAGGCGGGGATTTTGACATTCGGGTCATTCATATCCAAGTATTCGAAAGTTTTCGGATCAGTGATTTTATGTTCATAATATTCACCGTTGAACAGGTTTTTGTCCATCCAGCTGCTTCCTTTTTCGAACAGAGTATGACATTTCTTTGCAAAATCTTTGTCTTTCATGGCTGTAGCCATCTTTTCCGCAGCCTTTAATGCTCCCATATACCAGAAGCCCATTTGAGGGTTCGGACCATAATAGTCTACGTCCATGGTATTATGCTGGGCACCTTCCATGACACCATCCTGATTGCCGTCCCATCCTTTTTCCGTCCAAGCGTAGGAGAGGACTTTTTTTACCTGTTTCCAGTTGTTTCTCAGGAAATCAGTATCTCCGGAAAATTGCCATTCGCGGTATATTTTCATGATACAACCCATTTGTCCGTCAGCTGCTGCACTGTTGCCTTTGTTTGCTTCCGAGAGTGGGAGTGAGGCTCTGAAGTTCATCAAACCGTTTTCTTTGGTGGCATAATTGAATTCTACGTCACGCATGGTTTTTGCCAGTTCCCCGAAAAGATAAGGAGTTGCCACTTCGTAGTTCCATACATGAGTACATGAACCGGCACATGAGCCGAAACGGTCCATGACACCTTCCCAACCCATCATATGCCCGCTAGGCAAACGAAATACGGTCTGTGAACGTAAAGTGGCAAGGTTAAACAGGGCAGCTTCTTTTACAACATCCGGATAAGAAGTATTGAGCAAAGCGTTTACGAAAGATAATGTCTTCTTTTCCAGTACGGGTATTTGTGGGATGATCATTTCTGCTGCTTTCCAGGCATCCGGATACTGGTTGCTATAATAGTTGCCGACTACGGTAGAAGACCAGGCTTTTCGATTCGGGAAATTCCAGGTGATATAGAATGTAAATGTTTCTGTGCTTTGAGGAGCTACCATTTTTTTTATGGATAGGGAAGCCATCGGGTCTTCGTCTTCCTGTTTGTTCCGTTCCGTCAATATGCCGTCTGCACTGAAATCATCCCAGAAGTTTAGTATGCCGTTGTTCCAGCTGTCGGATTTGGATGAGGTACGATAGGTAACCTTCCCGGTTGCCTGAGTCGTAAAGGCGACAGTCCCCCATGCCGGGTCGTTTTTGTCTACACCGTCCGAGTAAAGGTAGATCCCCTTTATTCCGTTACTTTCGATGTATTCGTTTTTGTTGTCTTTTACTCCGGTGGGAATGTAATCTCCTTTCCAGTCTGTACGGAATTGGCTTCCGTCTTTACCGATGAAATTACGCATAGAACCACAAATGGCAACGTCCATCGGTTGGTTGGTCGTGTTGGTCACCTCATAAGAGAGGACAGCGACAGGCAATCCACTGGCATCGGCATCGCCCGGAATGAATGGGTTAAAACCTTTTATTTTGACTTTTACGGGTAAATCTTTGTCTGATAAAGAGACTTGTCCGAAAGGATAGGCTGCGTCGAACGAGGCTTCGGCAAAACGCGGAAGACCGTGATGATTGACAGGGCGTCCTTCATAATGGAGATATTCCTGTGGATATAAAGGGCCGGCCAGTAGGGTTGTGGTAGCTTCCCGGTTTTGCGGTTTGGCATAGATTGCAAAAAAGGGAGCATTGTTACCGGTTGTTACCGTACTGTATTTCTTTGCCGGAATATTCATGATTTCCCAGTCCCGGAGTTCTCCGCGACCACCCAATGATACGGTTCCTGTCCCGATGCCGCCTAACGGCAATGCTATCTGGTAAAGATGTTCCTGATCGTATTTCTTTAATACCGGCCATTGTTGCGGCTTCCATTCTTGGGCTTGGAGTGCTATAATACCGGAAAGTATTGTTCCGGCCACGATTAAATATAGTTTATTCATGTGTAAAATATAGTTTATTTGAAAGACCGGCTCTATAACCGGTCTTTCTGTTTTAATTAGATTACCAATTCGGGTTTTGTCCTAAATTGGGATTATTGTCTCGTACTGATTGCGGAACAGGCCACAAATAATGTTTCGTAGGATCAAAGGTACGGTTTTGTCCTAAGAATTGTTTTACCGTATAGTCTCCGATAGGTGCATTTTCATCTTCATTAATGCCATATCCCGGTTCGTTCAATACCTTTTCAGCTATTTTCCAACGCAGGATATCGAAATAGCGTTTATGTTCGGTAACGAATTCATGCCGTCTTTCTTCCCGTATCTTTTCACGCATAGCTTCCTGATTGCCGACTAACTGATCTACGCCCGGCAGTTCGGCACGTTCGCGCACCTGGTTGACTGCCCATGCTATTTGTGAATTGTTCGGATCATATTCATTGAGTGCTTCTGCATAAATCAGGAGAACTTCCGCATACCTGTACAGGCTGAAATTAGTCCATGAGGCATCCGGTTTAATCAATTCCTGATCATTATATTTTAAATACATATAACCAGTGATACCACCACCTTCATGATTGATCCTTTCGTCTTTGTTATAAGCCGGATGCGGCATGTAAGGCTCGTGAGAACCATTTGGACGCAAGCATTCATAACCGGGCAAGAAGAAAGTCTTTTTTAAACGGGCATCTCTGTTTTCCCATGGGTTGTTCTTGTCGTAAGAATCTGATTCATAAATACTCTTTCCGTCCTTCATTTCGTATGAATCTACTAACTGACGAGTGGGACAGAAGCTGGCCCATCCCTGTCCGGTGATACCTGTTCCGGCCGGAGAAGCTAAAATAGGCAACATGTGAGTTATTTCGTTTTCTTTATACTGATACGCCAGTATAACCTCTTTATTGTTGTTGTTGGCTTCAGCTTTGAAGATATATGCGAAATCGTCTTCCAGGCCGTACAAGTTCATGTCTATAACCTGCTTGGCTGTGTTGGCTGCTTCTTTCCATAAATCGGTCGCTTCTTGTCCGTTGTGAAATTTGGCATAGCTAGCTATATCCAAATACATATCTGCTTTTAATGTGAGGGCAGCTCCCTTGGTGATGCGACCGATGTTGTCGCCCGAATAAGTTTCCGGCAGATATTTGATTGCTTTGTTGATATTTTCCAGTGCGTAATCCAAAACTTCCTGCTTAGGTGAACGTGGTAGTGCTGCTTCTTCCAGGTCGATCGGTTTTTCCTTGATTAAAGGTATGTCACCGAAATGACGTGTCATGCGGTAGTAGCGCAGAGCCAGGATAAAGCGGGCTTCTCCTTCATACTGTTGCTTTTTGGTTTCATCTATATTCATACCTTCCAGGCGATCCAGAAAATACAATATTCTGCGGATATGATCGTATTTCCATTCTTCTTTCAGATAACCGGTACCGGCATTGTGGGATCCTTGGCAAATATATCCTAAACCACTTTCTCCCCAAGCATTTGTCATCAATGAGTTGTCGCTTTGGCAATCTCTCCAGAAATCGCGTGAGTTTGGCAATAACGGATATAAAGCGTTTACTCCGGCCAAAGCATCTGCTTCTGTTTGCCAGAACGTATTTTCGGATGCCTGTGAAAGAGGAACACGATCCAGAAAATCAGAACAACTACTCAATGTGAGTGCTGAAACTAATAAAAATGCTAAACTATATTTTTTCATGATTCTTAAAATTGAAGATTAAAACCGAATGAGAATGTTCTTGCCAGCGGATACCAACCGCCTTCCGGGTCGAAACCGTCATAACCGGTGATGGTTGCCAGATTCTGTCCGGAAAGATACAATCTCAAATATTGAATATTGACACGTTCCAATGCACTTTTGGGAACAGTATAACCGATCTGTATATTTTGTATTTTCAGATAATCGGCTGTACGCAACCAGAAACTGTTGTATCTGGAATCGTAGTCATTGGCTGTGTTCGATAAAGTCAGACGCGGGTAGGAAGCATCCCTGTTTGTTTCACTCCATGCATCCAGGTGCATAGGACGTGCGTTGTCTGTCAGGTAGAACGCCCATCCTTCATAGCCTTGAAGATATTTTTTGAAGTTCAATTTTCCATACATATTCATAGAGAAGTCGAAATCTTTATAGCCGAACGAAAGATTCATACCGAAGTTTACAGGAATCTTACGGTTTAGTACGACACGGTCTTTTTCGTCGATTACATTGTCATTGTTTTGATCTTTGAACTTGATGTTACCGGGTAACACATTTCCTTGATCGGGTGAGCCGGCAATCTCTTCTTCGCTTTGAAACAGACCGATAGCCTCGTATCCGTATGGCAACTGATAGCGGTCGTTTAGATAAGTTACTTTGTTGTTGTCTTCAATCCATCTTTCCGAGTCACCCATTTCCAGCACTTTGTTTTTAGAATAACTGAGGTTTACATCGACACCCCAACGGAAATCACCCTTCGAATCCTGATAACTGGTCAGGATATCCATACCCTGGTTCTTCATCTTCAACAGATTTGAATAAGGGGCATTCAGACCGAACTCGCTTGGTACAGGTGGACGATATAGAATATTGTCTCTCAGGTTGATAAAATAGTCGGCAGACAATTTAATACGCTGATCCAATACTCCGAAATCTAAACCAAAGTTTGTATATTTAGACTCTTCCCAAGTGATGTTGGGGTTTACGGCTATATTATTATAGGCACCACCTACCAGTTTGTCGTTGAAAGCGTAGATTTTGGGATCGTAAGATAAAATCTGTGCAGTCGGATAATAACCAACCTTTTCCGCATCTCCCAATATACCCCAGGAAGCTCTCACCTTCAACTCAGACAACCAATTGCTTGCAGGCATCATAAAAGCCTCACGATGTATATTCCAGCCTCCGGAAAAAGAAGGGAATACACCCCAGCGGTGTCCTTTGGCGAAACGAGAGGAGCCGTCAGCACGCAAACTGGCTTCAAACAGATATTTACCCTGATAGTCGTAATTTAGACGACCGAACCAGGATTGTACGGCTACATCATTACTATATTCATTGCCATTGCCGTCGGCACTGCCGTTCTGCTTGTTGTCGCTACCGGTGTTCAGTACGTCTATGCCGTCAAACGGCAGTTTGTCACGGGAAGCCCAGAAACCATCAGACTTGTAATATTCCTGTGAATAACCGGCCAATACTTTAAAATTATGATCAGCTGCGATTTTGAAAGAATAGTCGCTTGTAAACTGTAATTGCGTACGGAAATTGTAAGTATTTGTTTCCTTCAAAGAAGAAACTTGATTTTCAGTTTTTGCAATATTCCCATCATTGTCATACAGATAATAAGTATTCTTACGGTCCTTGTATGTCGTGTTATGGGAGTAAGTTGCAATATTACCTTTGATATTCCAGTCTTTTAACGGAGAATAGCTAACATTGAAAATAGCCATCATCTCTTTATGTCTTTCTTTGGAATATCCTGATTCATTGACACCGGCAATGGGATTACCACCCATGGCACCGCCTGTGGCGTAAGAACCGTCTGTATTATAGATAGGAGTAACCGGAGAGATACGTGCTGCTTGTGTCTGCCAGATTGTTGTTCCGCCATTCGGATTCTTGATATTGGTTTGTGTATATTGCAGACTGGCACGAGCTTCCAGGTTCTTTAAAATCTGAAAACGCATATCCGGTTTGAATATCAATCGGTTATAATTGTTGTTCGGTAAGTTGCCGTCTTGATAGTCATTAGAGATGGAGAAACGGTAAGAGATTGATTTTTCTTTTCCGGATAGTGCAACATGGGTATTGTTGATAACGGTATTCTTCTTGTAAATTTCTTTATACCATTTGTTATCTACATATTTGCCCGCATGTAAATCCTGGATACCTTGTTCGCCGTAGACTGCCTGCTTTCCGTCGTTTATCATGGCTTGGTCATACAAGCGCATAAAATCTTCAGCATCTACGAAGTCGAGTTTAAACTGTGGATTCTGTATACCGATATTACTCGAAAATTCAACGGTTGGACGTTCTGTCGCTTTCGCTCCCTTGGTTGTTACCAAAATAACACCGTTGGCAGCACGTGAACCGTAGATAGCTGCCGAAGCGGCATCCTTCAAGATGGATACACTTTCTATATCGTTAGGATTTAACGTATAAATATTACCGGGTATACCATCGATAAGCACCAGTACACCGGAGCTATCTCCGATAGTAGATATTCCACGAATATTGATACTTGCCCCTGAACCGGCTGCACCACTTCCTTTAGTGACTACCATACCCGGTACAGATCCGGCCAGCAACTCCTGTACATTCGTTACAGGACGGGATTTTAAAACCTCGTCTGCTTTTACAGTTCCGATCGATCCGGTCAGGTTTACTTTCTTTTGTGTACCAAATCCGACAACGACAACTTCATCGATAGCCTGTGTATCTTCTTTTAGAATGACTTTCAGGCTTGTTTGTTTTCCAGCTCTGATTTCTTGCGGAGTATAACCGATATATGAAATGACAATAATGTCATTATCCGATATATTTGCCAGGCTGAAATTTCCATCGACGTCAGTAATCGTTCCATTGGTAGTACCCTTGACAGATACATTTGCACCGATGATAGCTTCGCCCTTTTCATCAGTGATTATGCCATTAATTGTCCGTGCTTTTTGCTGCGTGGATAGAGTCTTATTTCTTGTCTCTTTTTTTATCAGCATGATATTGGAACCTTCCATGGCATAAATAACATCTGTTTGATCGAATGCTTTATTCAATACTTCTGCTACTGTTTGATTGGTCGCCTGAATAGTTACTTTGCGATTCAGGTTTACTTCATTTTCATTGTAAACAAACAGGTAATCTGTCTGTTTTTCAATTTCTAGCATAAGATCCTGTGTCGAAATGTTATTTGCAACAATGGAAACTTTTGCTGTTTGTGAAGTTGCTTCCGTAGCAAATATGCCGGATGCAAAAATAAAAATAGACACAAAGGCTAATTTCATAATGCGCAATATATGTTTATAATGTGGTTTAAATGGGATAAAAGAATCCCTATACAAAATATTTTTCATACTTTTGTAGACTGTGTTTAGTTAATACTTAGATATTTAAGTGATGAAGTCGGGTATTGACTTACTTTAAACCGATAGGTGTTGGAGCACTTATCGGTTTTTTTGTTCATTCATGTCTTTTATGTCATAGGCTAACTGTTTTTATGATTAATTTATTTGATAGTAATTAGATTCCGATCATTATCTTTTTCATAACTAAATATGTTATTGAGTTGAAGCACCTTTAATACATGCTCTACTCCATCTTTAGTTCGGAATTTTCCTGAATAACGGTTTTTTAATAGTGACTTGTTTTGAACATCGATTTTTACATCGTAATATAATTGAAGTTTCTCTATCATTTTATCTACCGGTTCATCATAGAAACAGATTAATCCTTCTTTCCATAAAAAATAATTCTCGTGTTCTATCGTATCTTTTTTTAGTATGCCATTTTCTTCGTAGGTACGCATATGCGGTTTTAAACTGACTTTTACGTTTTTTGTCGGAGAAAATACTTCGACAGCTCCTTTTAGCAAAGATGTTTCGAAAACCGAAGAAGCTGAGTAAGCAGTTACATTGAATTCTGTACCTAATACCTTAATATTATAGTGTTCAGTATTTACTATAAAAGGTTTGTCCGGATTTTTTGTTACATCAAAATAGCCTTCCCCATCTAAAATGACACGACGGTTATTAGCTGTGAATTTATTGGGGAATGTAAAAGTTGTTTTTGCATTCAGCCAGACTTTTGTACCATCCGTCAGGGTTAACTCTGCCCTTTGTCCGGGTGGGACAAATATGGTTTGCATACTTACCGGATCTACATCTTCTTTATTTATAAAGAATGAATACAAAACAGAAAAAGTAATGATAAAGATTGCTGCTATTTTAGAGAATTCGATTGCAATGGATCGTAATGTCCGTCGTTTATTTGCCAGAGGGGAGTCCCCTCTGGCAACAAGAGCCGGCTCTTGTTGCCAGATAGATATGTCATATAATTTACGCTGAGCAAGAAACTCTCTCATATTTTCCTTGTCAGCATCGAGCCAGCGGGCAACATCTTCCTTTTCTTCTTGTGTTGCTTCGCCTGCTATATATTTATGTAGTATTTCCTGATTCATATTTTTCTTTTTATGGGTATGTTTTATGCCCCGTTATTATAAAAACGATTTACAAAGTGATAACCCTAGTGGGAAATGAAAAATTATTGGAAAAAGAAGAAGAAATAGAAGAGAGGAAGATAATCTTTCAGATTCTCCCGTAAAGGTTTTAAGGCTTTGGTGATATGATATTCGACTCCTTTAACTGTGAGTTTAAGCTCTTCGGCAATCTCTTTATTTGTTTTGTTCTCGAAGCGGCTCATTTCGAATACACGGCGGGTTTGCTCCGGTAAAAGAGCTAAAGTAGCGGTGACTATCTGCTGTACTTCGGTAGAGAATATGTCTTCCGGATTACATGCTTCCAGGGTGGAAATGCGAATATCCAGTTCCCTTTGCTTCATATCTGTCAATGAATGGATTGCTTCCGTCTTGATTGCTTCATGTTTCAGGTGGTCGAGTGATTTGTTTTTTAATGTCGTCAGTAGTAAGGCTTCGATATGTTCAATCTCCTTTTCTTTCAGTATTTCCCATAATTTTATCAAGACATCCGATACAATGTCTTCGGCAATGCATTCGTCGTGAACATAAGATTTGGTGAACAGAAAAGATTTTCTGTAGTATTTAGTATATAAAGTATTGAAGTTGTGTATTTCAGTCCCGATCATTTTCTCTCCTTGTTTTCACAATAGTCGTTGGGGACAAATGTAGGGAAAATAAATATAAATTAAATCCCATCGGTAAAATATTGATAGGTGAGATACCTGAAGGAAAGAAAATAGTAGCATAATGAAACCGGCCCCGGTAAGGTTCGGGTCAAATAAAAGAGTGTTGTCGGCGATAAGTTGAGAGGGAATATGCGCCCTGCTGAGTACAGGGCACGGTATTCGGGGCCGGCTTCATTACTACTATTTTAGTATTAATTAAATGTGTACGTAACTCTCACGAGTTAGTTCGTTAATCCATTTCAAATATAGAACCTCATTCGGAGGAAGTTTTGAGACCCCTTTACCGGATGTCGTGGTAAGAGCGGGAGCATTGCTTCCTCCTTTTCCCCGTAATTGTGCTTCTTCTTGCGATGCCGGACCTGCTACACTATCAGACTTTCGTCTGTACATCCGGGCAGCCAGTTCGTCGGCACTGCAACAAAGTACATTTACGCAGAGATTCTAAACCATAACCAAAACATAAAATAAAACTTACATAATGCTGCTTGTAGCATCTTTACCATTACCCTGTATCCAGTCGGTAACGGATACCTCTTTCAATGTAAGAGCCTCTCCGCTGAGAGTTAATTTGTAGAGGTATTTATGTCCTTTTTCCCAAACTGTTTGAGCGGGAATTTTATATTTATATGAACTTCCATTTATTGTAAAGAGGGCTTCAATGTCTCCTTCAGCTATGGGACCCGATGTCGGGAATACCCTGATATGCTGCGGATCACAAAACTCTTTCGTCAGTGTAACAGCTTCTTCGAGGTTTAACCGGGTGGAGGTCTTGCAACCTGCTGTTCCGGTAATTTCTCCGGTTCTGATATCCATCATACCCCTACAAATAAGTGTGCTTCCTCCGGCCTTGTTTCCAACCTGGATGGCACTTAGCTGATAATCTTTGTTTTCTCCTTCCTGCAAGTTGATTTGAAAGGAGATAAGAGACAAAGCATGGTTCATATTCAGGATCACTACAGGTGAAATACTGTTCACTATTTTCTGACCAACAGCGTGTGTGCCATACATATAGTCGGGAGTTTGAGTTGCATCCGATGATAACTTTACAGGAATACTGGCTGCACTCAGTCTCATTTGCGACTGATACGGATAATAGGCATACACGGTGGCCGGGTCGAAGTTAAGGGAGACTTCCGGCGTTTGTTGCCAGGAGATTTTATTACTAATTAAACTTGCTTTCGCTTTTACATTTATATAATCACTATCCTCATCATATAGGCCACCGTCATTTTCGCGGGTGATCAGTAGTCCTATTTCCGATCCGTCTTTGAATTCTTGCACGAAATTCGCAGATTTTGTAGTTAAAATACGTGTAATAATTCTTAATGGTTTTTCTTTTGCGCTAATACTCTCAATGGCTACGATATTGCCTTCGTTAGAGCAACCTGCCAAACAGGAAATCAGTGTAATAAATAGTAATAAATTTCTCATACTTTTATGTTATTTTTGTATCAAATTTCATATTGCAAATATCCGGCGGTTTGAGTAAAAAGAGGGGTCATACGGTATAAAACCACGATGAAATCGTATAAAAACGCATGATGCAAATAATCTAAAGACGTCAAATTGTCTAAATATGATGCAAATCAACTATTTGAGAGTGCAATTTGTTTATAGATAAACGAGGCGATAGGAGTATGTTAGACAAAATACAGTTTTTATTAAGTATGCAGATAATCGGCCTATGCATTTTAGGCGGTATTATGATGTTATTAAGGTCATTCGGTAACCGGGCACGACATATTTTAGGCTGGAGTATGATTATGTGGGCCTTGATGGCTGTGATCCGGATTTCTATTAATTCTTATGTCGATGACGTGAAGGTAACATTTCATCCCGACGTACTAATTGCAAGTTGTTTTGTGACTGCTTGCCTTGACTGTTATGTGATTGAAAAGCTACGTCCCGGTTTTCTTACTATAAAGCGGTTTGCAGTTTTTCTTTCGCCTGTTGTGATAGGCGGTTTATCTTATCTTATTTATCGTTTGTCAGGCGGAGAAATTCATATATTTTATTCGATAAAAGACGTGTTTACGCACTTTAATATGGATGTATTCCTGCGTTTATTGGTACTGGTTCTTACTCTTTTTTATATGATTTTACCGATATATCTTGTCGTAAAGTACGCCGATGAGTATTCCGCTTATCTGAGCGAGAATGTTTCGGATCCTGAAAATTATGACTTGAGATGGTTGAAGCGGATAATGATCGTGTTATCTATTCTCTATTTCCTTTATGTGGTTTTGTTGCTGACCGACAGAACGATCCTGTATGTCGTTATTAAGGCTATTATGCTGGTTGTATGGTTTTATTTCTTCTATAAAGCATTATTCCTTAAGAATATCCGGATTGAACACTCCTTTAAAAACGGATGGGATCTTCCGTTGAGTGTGGATGACGAGGAAGACGACGATGACGAGGAGCAGCGAGGGGCTCTTTTCAAACGCTATGCTGAAGAGGTGAATACCTGGTTTGAAAGGGAAAAACCTTACCTGAATGATGATTTGCGGCTTACTGATTTACAACGCGTGTTCCCTATCAGCCGTTCTTATCTCTCACAACTATTCAATAAAGAGCTGGGAATGTCTTTTTCCGATAATGTGAACCAGTTCCGTGTGGAAGAGAGCAAACGCTTGATGGATGCCGAACCTTTGGCCAGTATCCAGGATATTGCCGAACGTTCCGGTTTTCATTCCATCAGTACGTTCCGCAGGGCATTTACCAAACATACCGGCATTATTCCTTCCGAATATAAGAGAGGATAACCCTGTCTTGTATGATTTGATAAGATTACTTACTTTTACATCCTGTTGAAGAAAATAATTCTTGTCATGAATAACACTACTGCTGAACGTCCGCATATCGTATGGCTGGACGTACTTCGTTTCGTTGCTATCCTGATGGTCATTGCCTGTCATTGTACCGACCCGTTCAATGCCTCTCCGGAGTCGCGTGCCAATCCTGAAATTAATTTCTGGGGATCTGCCTATGGATCTATGCTAAGGGCCTGTGTTCCTTTGTTTGTAATGATGACAGGCTTTTTATTGTTGCCGGTCAAACAGGAGACATCTCTTTTTTATAAGAAACGTATTCCGCGTGTATTCTTTCCTTTCCTGATATGGTCTGTATTGTTTAATCTGGCTCCCTGGTTTATCCAGTGGGTAGGAGGAAGTCCTGAACTGGTGACCGATTTCTTCCCATGGGCGCCCGATCCTTCAGCTTCTTTGGTTGACGGGCTGAAAGATATTGCCATGATTCCGATCACATTTACCGTATACGCAACGCCGATGTGGTATATTTATGCACTGATCGGGTTGTACTTATATATGCCTGTATTCTCGGCCTGGGTGGAGAAAGCGTCCGATAAGGGGAAACGTTGGTTTCTGATTGCCTGGAGTGTCTCCCTGTTTATTCCTTACTTGGTGGAATTTGTTTCGAGGTATGTGTTCGGAACCTGCTCATGGAATGCGTATGGACTGTTCTACTATTTTGCCGGTTTCAACGGTTATCTGTTGCTTGGCCATTATCTGGGTAAAGGGAATGGTTGGTCAGTCGGTAAGACCCTGGCGATATCTGTTCTTTTGTTTCTGATTGGTTACCTGATCACTTTTGCAGGCTTTCGTTATATGACTTCCGATCCTAATGTAAGTGAAGAGGGGATGGAACTCTTCTTTACTTATTGTTCTCCGAATGCGATGCTGATGACGGCTGCTATTTTCCTGCTGGTTCAGAAAGTTCGTATTACGTCACCTTTGGTTTGTCGTGCTTTGGCTAATCTGACAAAAGTAGGATTCGGGGTGTATTGTGTGCATTATTTCTTCGTAGGGCCTTCTTATCTGCTGACTCTCTGGCTGGGTGTTCCTGTGCCTGCCATTGTACCTGTTTCGGCTGTATTTACGTTGGCTGCATCATGGGCTTTCACCTATTTGTTAAGTAGATTGCCTTATTCGAAATACATTATAGGATAAGGGATTTCGGGAAACGGGAGGTCTGTTTGTGCAAATGATGTTAAAAACGGGTAATGCTGGTATAACGTATGCGTATTACCACTACTTTTGTGTTGTAAAACATATTTATATGACATGTTTTATGATGAGATCGTTTTAAATAAATAGAAAGCGCTATGAAAAAAGTAGTTAGTAAATGCGTCAAATATCTGGAAATTCTGGGTGAATATGCGATGCAGAAGTATGGAATAAGATAAAATAAATCTTTTCAGCGTTAGGGGATGTCCGTGAGGGTATCCCTTTTTTAGTTTATGGCTGGTAATAACCGTAAGGTATAAGCTCTTCTATCTGTTTGATCTCTTTGAGGTAACATTGGTCAAGCAGTGTCAAGCGGTTGGCTATTTTGTGCACTTCCCGGAAGTTATGGTCTGTCAGGATGATACCGTGTTCTTTGGCGCTTTCGGTCATCAGTTCCCGTATCTGTTCGGCTACGACAGGGGAGACGCCGCTGAAAGGTTCGTCCAGCAGGATATAAGGCGCCCGGCTGAAAAGGGTGGCTTTGATTTCCAGGTAACGTTGTTCTCCGGTCGATATTTCACAGATGCGAGAGGTACGGAGGCGGATTAATATTTTGTCGGCTAGGAAGCGTTTTCTGTCTTCCGGAGCGATGCATAGATCTACGACTTGCGATATTTTCAGATGGGAGGGTAGCAAGTGATGTTGTGGCAGATAGGCAATCAAACCGGAGCGGAAGGCAGGGCCGTTCATCACTTTCCCGTCGATACGGATGAAACTACGATCGCCTTTCAAGGTTCCGAATATGATATTCAATAGGGTGGACTTACCTGTTCCGTTTCGTCCGAAGAGGGCTATAATATCTCCCTTACAACATTTGAGGTAAATATCTGTCAGTATCGGACGGTCACCGAAGGCTTTCATTACGCTGTCTATTTCAAGGCCTGTATGCATAGTTGTATGATTTGATTCAACAGATTACAGCCGATGAACATAACGATGAAGGTAACGCCCCAGAGTTGATACTTGCCGATTCCCTGGTTGTAGTAGAAGAAATATTCTTCTTTGCGGGTCAATTCTTTATAAATAAGGTCGAAGCCGAGTCCGACTGTGGGAATGAAACGGAGCCAGAGTTTAAGGTATTCGGTAATCCCGTCGTGATAAATGAGTATTCCCAAAAATGCAAAAAGAAAACTAATCAGGACACTGAATTTTAATGTGCTGAAGAAGAATATCCGATAGAACCGGTATTGTGTTTTCCATCTTTGCAGGCTATTCATAAACTGTCGGTTTACGAGAGTAATTGATTTTTTGCTAAGATATTCAATTACTTGGGAATGAGGGAAGGATTCTTTTTAATAAAGTATAAAAAGGAACAGTAAAGATAGGTATGGAAAAGGTGGATAATTCTAATGGAGCTGGGATTTTCCCAGCTCCATTAGAGTGTTTATTTCTTGAAGGCAGATAACATAGGACGGCCAATCCATACCTGTGGTTGTTTCAGATTAAAGATATAAGCAATAGTTGATGCAATATCAAATTGCATCATACTGTCAGAAATCTCATATCCTTTCTTGATATTTTTACCGGAAATAATGAAGGCTGTTTCCATTTCCTGCATGGTCTTGCCTCCGTGTCCTTTATTAATGCCTCCATGATCGGCTGTGACAATAAAGACTGTTTCGTCAAGTATTCCGGCTTCTTTTACGGCATTAACGATTTCTCCTACATAATTATCTAGTTCTTTTAGTACCGTGTAGTATTCCGGAGTATCATGACCTGCTGCATGTCCGACGTGATCCGGATTGTCGATGATGACAGCTAACAGATTAGGATGGGCTTTCTTTATATAATCGGCTGCATATTGTGCTGTTGCTGCGGGGTTACTTTCTGCTTCGGAAACATGTTTGTCGTAATTGAGAGCGAAGGTATCTACAAGACAGCGAATTGTTTCCCATTCATATATACAACCTATTTCTGCTTTGGGGTCGGACTCATGTAACAGGCTAAATACTGTAGGGAATATTCCGTTTTTATTAATTTCCCGTGAAGAAAGTTCAGGTGTTTTGGAATACCATTCAGTATATCCGTGAAGTTCAGGTCCGGCTCCCATAAACATGGAAGCCCAGTTTACAGCACTTGAAGATGGTAACACCGACCGCTTCTTCAAAGTATATGAACCATCCTTCATAAGTTTTTTTACATTGGGCATTTCTGCTTTTAAAACACTATAAGCTCCCCAGCCATCCAGGCCAATTAGTATAACATGTTTGGCATTTCGGGAAGATGCATATATATTGTTTGTACTGAGGGCAAAGAAAATGCCCAGTAGAATTAATAAAATATTCTTTTTCATAACTATTGATTGTTTATTTAAGTAAGATCCACATTAGTTTGTTGTTGTCATCCAGTCCGTCATATTGACGGGCAACGGCCTTTTCTACGCTTTCTCTGTTGAAATCATATTCCCAGGTTGAATACATCCATCGCACAGGAATTTTGTCCTTGACTGTGTTTCGGTTAGTCTCTGGATTAACAGGAAGCTCCGGATATCCGGTGCGTCTGTATTCAAAATAGGCATCAAAAGGATATTGCATATAGTAAGCCAGATATTTTTGTCCAATGATTTGTTTCAGCTTATGATCGAAATTACCAGATAAGGTAATACGGTCACTATTCAAATATTCTGTGATATAATTGTCGGTAATCTTCATACCATGATGATATTTGACGTCGTCAGGAGTATTATCTGCAACAAATTTCATTGCTGCTTTAATACCGTTGTTGTAGTATGAATTGATATCTCCGCTTATCCATCCTCGCAATACTCCTTCGGCGAGAATAAAACATTGTTCGGCATAACCTATGCGCACATAAGGTTCACAGGAGATGACATCTGTATATCTGAGGTTCATAGTACAGCATTTTCCATCTGCATTCAGAGATTGAAGATCAGAGAAGTCACCAGCAGGATCCAATCCTTCATAAGCATTCACATCGTTCACCTGTAATCCTTGACTAATAAAAGCTTTTGCAGGTTCAGCAAAATAGAACAGGCGATAATCGTTGTAAGCTTTAAGTGTATCGACAATTACACTTGATATAGTTGAATACATATAATGCTTTGATACGGAAGTGTTGAAAGGATAGGTTTGCCCTGCCTTATTAGAGAATACCAGTTGAAAATTATCTTCATTTGATTCCATGAGATTTCCTTCCGCTACAATTTGTGCAAACCGTTCTTTTACTTTTAATACAGGATGATTCTCTTTCATGGACAGATACAATAATACTTTCAAGCGGAAAGCATCTACTGTCTTTTGCCATTTTGAAATATTACCTTGGAAGATCGGATCGCCTTCGAAATCTTGTGCTTCATTGAAAAAACGGGCGGACTCATCGAGATCGTTCATAATAGCGATCATTACATCTTCCTGTGGATCATATTGGGGTTTGACATTTCCCTCCTCACCTTGTAAGGCTTCGCTGTAAGGAATGTCTCCCAGCTTCATAGATGTATAGAACAGTTGGTATGTTTTGATGAAAAGGGCCAAAGCCTGATAGGCAGCTTTATCTTCTTCCGAGGCCAATTCTACCATTTTTACAGTATTCATCAATGTCTTATATCCTCCAAGGCCGGCTCTTCCCAAAACATTGTAATTGTAGTCATGGAGAGATTCTAACCATACCATTTGTTTAGCCAGGCAATTGTCTGAAATAAACCCGGATCCAGTACCTCCTGTTGCTGTCAGATCCAGTAGGAGCGGGGTTGCCAGTAAAGATGACGATACTGTGGTTGCCGCATTAGGGTTTGTATTTATATCATCATATGCGGAACATCCATATCCTGCAATGAAGAGGATCGATAGAAAAATATATTTTAGTGTTTTCATATATTATTTGATTAAAAATTGATTTTCAAATTACATCCGAGCATACGCAAAGAAGGAGAATTTAAGTTTTCAGACGCTTTATCAGGATCTGAGAATTTGAATTCTTTTGTCCAAATAAACAAATTCTGTCCGATGAAGGCTACGGAGGCTCCTTGCAAACCGATTTTCTTACAGAATGTACCGGGGACTGCATAGGTTAGCGATAGTTCTCTCAGTTTGATGAATGTCTGGTCTAATATATGTTGATGCTTGGCATCCCATACATTTCCTGCTCCATTATATAACTTCATATATCCTTCATAGGATACAGCCTTATCATTTGGAGCAAAAACTCTGTCATCTCTGAGGATGTTTCCATTAGAGTCTCTGTCTACACTTCCTGAAACAACCATTACGCCCTGTCCTACATAGCTTTTATTGCCGTTAACAACTTCGTCGTATCTCCATGGGCTATCACTGTCAATATGTGCTCCTGTCATCCAAAGCGCTTGATCGATAACCGAATGAGCTACTCCTCCGACACGACCGTCAATTGTAAAACCTAGCGTAAAGTTTTTGTATTTGAGAGTATTGTTAAAACCGAATACCCAATCCGGATATTCATTTCCGGCAACACTTTGGTATTTACTTTGAATAGGGTAGCCTCCTTCATGTATTATATTCCCTTGTGGGTCACGTTCCCAGTCATAGTATCCTAGCCAGTCCCAACGTTCGCCTGCTTTTACCCATTCTTTTTGTGTGGAATAAACCGGATCCACTTTGGAGTAATAATAACGATCGAGTGACCAGTTGAAAGTGGCATTCCATTCCCAGTCTTTTTTCTTTAAAAGAGTTCCACCCAGAGTGACTTCTACACCTTTTCTAAGCTGTTCCTCGTCAATATTAATCAATGTATATTCGAAACCGGATGCATCACTGATGGATGCGTCACGGGTTAAATTATAATATAGTTTATTATAATAAGTGATATCCAGTTGTAATCTGTTATTCAGGAAGTGAAAAGCAGTTCCTATTTCGTATGAACGGGTTGAGCTCGGTTTAATGATAGCACTTCTCATTTTGGTCGGATAAGTAGCTCCATTCATTCCATCCCACATGTTTGTTGTAATAGTATAACTTTTATTGGTATCGTAGATATTCAAATCCTTCTTGGTCTGTGTCCAGGAACCTCTGATTTTCCAGAAATCAATCCATGACGGCATGGGAATTAATTCGGAGGCTACGATACTGGCTGATACTGAAGGATAAAAGTAAGAACGTGTTTCTGAAGGAAGGGTCGACGACCAGTCATTTCTTCCGGTGACATCCAGAAAGAAAGTACTTTTCCATGCTACGGAAGTTTTCCCGTAAAGACTATTTACCTGTTTCTTTTTAATAGAGCTCCCCAGTTGTGCAGGATCGTTGGAAGCATTCAAAGAATAGTAACCAGGAATTGAAATGCCATTTTTAGTCTTTCCTGAAAGCCAGTCGTCCTGGTAGAAGTAAATGGTACCTCCAACAAAAGCGTCTACAAAGAAGTCTCCAAATTTATGATCGGCAGTTAACATAAAGTCATTATTGATACTATATCCGCCACTTCTTTTTTCTTCGTAATATCCTTTTTTATTCCATCCTCCGTAAGCACCAATAGAGTTTCTCCATTTTTCACGTTCACTATAAGTGTCGACACCTGATCTTAATGAGGCTTTTAACCAGGGGGTAAATTCATAGCTGGCAGTGAGGAAGCCATTTACTATATCATAGTCGCTGGAATGAACAATTTCATTAGCAATGAAATATGGATTGTCGTACCATACTTTATTGGGCCAGTTTTGTTCTTCATTTTCTTTTTTCCAGTAATTCTTATAATCTCTGATATCCAGGTCTGTCCCAGTCCAGACTAACATGCTATATATATATCCTCCGGTTCCATATCCTGTACCGGTATTATTAGGATAAAAACGTTTATTATAGGTTAGACCGCCTTCAAATGTGAAATTTTTGTATTTCATATCACCGGCAACAGTATAATTAATCTTATTCAATTTGTTATTTGGATATTGGCCTTTATTATAGATATGAGTCAAGGAAGTACGAAAACTACCGTATTTACCTTTTTGTGTAACGCTGATATTATTGTTTGTGACAAAACTAAATTCAAGAAAGTTCTTGAAGTTATTTTTGCCCTTGGATACTAATGGCATTTCACGCCATTCATGTGTATAAGGATCATATTGTGTTGCTGTATGGCCTATATCCATTTTGTCACCCCATACAAAGTCTTCAGAGTTGTATTTTCCATTCATCCCTGTACTGTACGAAGTCTGTACTTTAGGTAATCGCAGAAAGCCTGATTCGAACATAGTACTACTGTTAATGCTCACGTTTAGTCCATCTTCCGTACCTCTTTTAGTTGTCACCATGATAGCTCCTGTTCCTCCTCTTGCACCGTATAAGGCAGACGCTGTAGCACCCTTCAGAACATCAACTGATTCAATATCGTCGGAAGCTATGTCACGTAGGGATATATTACTATAAGGTACGCCGTCAACAACCAATAGAGGTTCTTCTCCACGTAATAAAAGACTGGGGGCTTCATTGAACTCTGTACTGTTTTGTACGTTCAATCCTGCAATTTTACCGGTTAATGCAGTTCCTACATCTACTGATTTAACTGCCGATACTTTATCTCCTCCAACTTTCTGTACTGCATAGCCCAATGCTTTTTCCGAGCGTTTGATACCTAGGGCCGTGACTACAACTTCTTCAAGGTTTTTAGAGTCTTCTTGTAAGGTGATTACTATTGTCTTCTGGTTGTTTACAGCTATATCCTTGTTCTGATAGCCTATATAAGAAAAGATAAGATGTGCGTTTGCTGGAACTTCAATAGAAAAATGACCATCGATATCGGTAACTGTTCCAGTAGAGGAACTTCCCTTCAAAAGAACGTTCGCTCCGATAATAGGGATATTTAACTGATCGACCACAGTTCCTGTCACCTTGATCATTGGAACTTGAGGTTCCGAGGATTTGGAATATGATATAAGGCGTTTATTTTTTGTAGAATGTATGGATATGTAGTTATCCAATACTTTATAAGTAAGTCCTTTATTCATTAAGACTGCATCTAAGACTTCTTTTACCGTCTTATTTTTTGCCTCTACCTTTACAGACTGTGACAGGTTTATATCTGTATCTCCGTATAAGAACAGATAATCGGTTTGTCTTTCTATTTCGGAGATTAGTTCACCGAACGAAAGATTACTTTTGGTGATAGTGATTCGTGCTTCCTGCGAATGCGTATCGATGGCATGAAGCTGGAAGAATAGTACGAATACAAAAAACACGGATAATCTCATAATACGAATAATGTGTGTTAATTCATCTTGTTTGAATACATAGCATAGTTGCAACAAGTTTTTTTTCATAACTTTGCTGATAGTTTAAAGTTGATACTGTAATCTGTCTCGAAATGGGTTGATAGTATTGACTCTTTAGGGTAAGTGCTGCAATCACTTACCCTTTCTGGTCCTATCATAGTAGTTGTTCTTTTATTTCATGGGCAATTAGATTTAATGAGTTAAACATCTGTTTATTAATAGATTTCGAATTCATCATCTGTTATTTTTTTGAACTCAAAATGATAAACACCTTGTAAAGCACTTAATATTTTCTCTACTTCTTCACTTTGTCGGAATTTTCCTGATATTTTGCGGGTAAGAGCAACTGTTCCGGTCACTTTGAATTTTACGTTATACCAAAGTGACAGGCAGTCGAGTATTTCTACAAATGGTTTTGATTTGAAGTTATATATACCGCTTTTCAGGTAATCCCGGTTATCGAAATCAGAACTGGATTTAACCATGATATCATTGATTACCGATACTTTTTCATTTGGTTTTAAACGAATATTTTCGTTTTTGTTATTCCTGTTATATACAAGTACGGAACCTTCGACCAGGCTGGTTTCGAAACGTGGAAGTTCTGTATAGGAGAAGACATTGAACTCTGTACCTAGTACTTCGACGTTGAATTGCTGCGTCTTAACGATAAATGGGCGTTTGGGATCTTTTGTGACTGAGAAATAGCCTTCTCCATCTAGCTCGACTGTTCGGTCATACCCTCGGAATTCATTGGGTATTTTGATTCTGCTCCGGGGGCTTAGCCATACGGATGTGCCATCTGCTAAGGTCATATTTACACGTTGTCCTTTGGGTACGTTTATTTCTGTGTATAGATCCTTTTGCTGATACTGGTTGTATTTTTGAGATGCAAACCAGGAACTGATTATTAATACCAGTGTTATCGCTGCATATTTCAGGAGATTGATCCTGAATTGTCTGACGGTACGTTTCCCAAGTCGTTTATCAAATTCACGGATTCCTTTGAGGGTCTTTTCCTCATCTTCTTTCCGATCGGTGAGTTCCGAGATGGCAAGTGCATTCTTTGTGCGTACAAATTCTTTTTTTGCTTCCGGATCGGTTTCCAGAAACAGGAAGAGTTCTGCTTTTTCTGTAGCAGGCATATCGCCGGAGAAGTATCTATCTAATTTATTATTCATGACTAAATTGTTTGTCTCTTATAGTAAAGACAAAAGCACGGGAAGTTACCACCAAATGAAAATGAAAAAAATTACTTTTTTATTCGAGTAAAAGGTAAGAGCTATTCTAAAGTATGAAAAGTAGGAGAGGCAGGTAATCTTTTAATTCGATTTTTAACTTGCGTAAGGCTATAGACATTTGGTTTTCGACAGTATTCACAGATATATTTAATCGTTCGGCTATCTCTTTATATTTTAATCCTTCCATGCGGCTGAGTATAAAGATCTCTTTACAACGTTCCGGTAGTTTGTCGATTACTTCGTTAATCAGGTTTTCAACATCTGAAATAGTGAGGAATGATTCGTCAAATTGCTGGAGAGAGTACAGGTTCATTTGCATTTCCAGTTCTTCTACCGTTTGTATGGAGCTTTTTTTCTCATTTACATACAGGCTGTGCTTAAGGAAATTCAAACATCTGTTTTTGACCAGGGTAAACAGAAAGGCATCCATGTTATCAATCGTTTTGAATACTTCCGGATGCTCCCATAGATAAAGAAATATATCTTGCACGATATTTTCTGCATCTTCTTCTGCAATGACATAAGCTTGTGAAAAGCGTATCATTTTGGTAAAATATGTAGAGTATATCTGCGAGAAACATCTTTGTGTTTCCAGTGAGTTAATCTGTTGTATCTTGTGATTTTTCAAATCTTCCTCCTTTTTCTCTCAGGCAAAGATAATTAATCTTTCTTTTTACAAATAAATATTCCCCCTTACTTTACGAAATCTCCGGGTTGTTTCGAAAGTAAGAGGGAATGAAATACCTGAATAGACTATATTGTGATCGTTCTATATTACTTCACAACGAATGTATCTTTCAACTTGATATCGGTAGATGAGGCACCTATCCTTACTTCGAATTCACCCGGTTCTACTGTCCATTGCATGTGTCTGTCCAGTATCTGAAGATCTTCGGGAAGAAGGGTGAAGGACACTTTCCGGGTTTCTCCCGGTTGGAGGGAGATACGTTCGAAACCACGTAATACAGACTCGTAAGCGATTACACTGCTCACTTTATCGCGGATGTATAATTGCACTACTTCGTCACCGGTGCGTTTACCTGTGTTGGTGACATCGACCGTGACTGTAACGGGGCTTTGCGAATACGGCGTTTCCTGCTTGATTGCAAGGTTTGAGTAAGCAAAGGTGGTGTAGCTTAATCCATGACCGAACGGGTAAAGAGCGCCGTTTACACGGGTATTTCCGGAGCCGTTAGGGCCTGAGAAGTATTGTCCGTCTTGTGAACCCGGTTTGAACGGGAAGTTAAACTCGATCTGTCCGGTCGTTTTCGGGAAAGTAACTGACAAACGTCCGCCCGGGTTGTAATCACCGAACAGGGTTTGTGCGATTGCTTCTCCGCCCAGTTGGCCGGGGAACCAAGCTTCGAGGATAGAAGGAATGTTACGGTCTGCCCAGTTGATTGTTAATGGTTGGCCGTTGATAAGGATGAGCACGACAGGTTTACCTGTTGCGTGCAGAGCTTCCAACAGTTGTTGCTGGCGGCCGGGAAGGTCGAGGCCTGTACGCGATTTGCTTTCTCCCGTGCAACTTTCATCTTCTCCCAGTACGGCGATGATTACGTCGCAATCCGCTGCTGCTGAAGTGGCTTCGGCAATTGTCTGTCTTTCTTCGTCCGTCAGCGGAGTAGGAACGATTTCGCTGTCGGGCCAGTTAGCATCTTTGACTTCACACCCTTTGGCATAGACTACTTCTGTCTGGTTACCCAGATAACTTTTAATACCGTCGTAAACCGTGATATTATCCAATCCCTGCGGGCCGTAACGACTGATCATATAGTTGGTTTCTTTGGCTAACGGGCCTGCGATAAGCACTTTCTTTGTCTGGTTCTTATCCAGTGGAAGCAGATTGTTTTCATTTTTCAGGAGAACGAGTGATTGCTGTTGCATATTCAGTACGAAATCGCGGTGTTTGTCGGCACCGACAATCTTATCTGCCGCTTTCGGGTCTTTTACATACGGCGAGTCGAACAGGCCGAGTTCAAACTTTACACGTAATACGTCGGCTACCATACGATCGACTGATTTCATGGATAGTTTGCCTTCTTTTACCAATTGACGTACCGGAAGGATATAGTCGGCGGGATGGGTGAAGTTAGTACGGACATTCAGTCCGGCTTCTACCACCTGGCGCACGGCTTCTTCGTAAGAGTCGGCTACGTGGTGTTTGGTTTGTACGAATTCTACGGCTTCGCTATCGCTTACCACGTACCCTCTAAAACCATATTCCTGGCGTAACAGTTCGGTGAGGAAGTAATAACTGGCGGTAACGGGTACACCGTCCCAGTCGTTGTAACTACTCATTACACCTTTGGGATGGGCCTTTTGTATTACTTTTTTGAAGGGATATAGGTGAATTTCATGCAGTTCGCGGGGAGCAACATGCGGGTCGGTACGCACGGCTGCATCGCGTCCACCTTTCGGAATGCTATATACGGCGAAGTGTTTCAGGGTAGAAGCTACGCCGTTTTGCTGGATACCGTTTACCATTTGTATGCCGAGTTCACCGACCAGATAAGGGTCTTCTCCATACGTCTCGAGTACACGTCCCCAGCGAGGATCGCGGGCAACGTCGAGGATGGGGGCATATACGTTGTTATATCCTAAGGCTTTGGCCTCTTTTCCTGCAATATCTCCGGCCTGAAGTACCAGCGAACGGTTCCAGGTACTACCGATGTTGATCGGGGCGGGTAGAGGAGTTGCTTTAGTATGGTTCAGTCCGTGAATACCTTCATTTGAGAAGTCGACAGGGATACCCAGGCGAGTTTCTTCTATGAACCACCGTTGTGTCTTGTTGATTGCTTCGGCATGGTTGCTAAACGGATAGATCATTTCCGGTGTCCTGCGGCGAGCGCTTCCTACTCCATTTAATTGTTCGTCGATATTGGCAATACCGTCTTTCCAGATTTCGTTCTTCCATCCTTCGGTAGGGAGGGAGTCTTTCAAGACACGTCCGAAGCCGTAAAGGGTTGCCATCTGACAGCTTTTTTCTTCCAGTGTCATCTGGTTGAGTAGATCTTGTATACGTGCCTCGACAGGAGCGGAGGGGTCCTCGTAAACGTCTTTTACACCGTTCTTATTCAAGTCTATCCACCCTTTTTTATAGATCGAGTCTTTGGCTTGCATAGTACCGCTCCCAAGACAGATCGCTACTAATAATGAATATTTGAAATTCATGCTATTATAGGATTAATATGGTTTGTTGTAATATAAAACCGTATGGCCGGTAATTATTAGCGCAAAGGTAACAATTATCAACCATACGGTCAATGATTAGTAGCTATTCAGTTGGATGGGACTATTTTACGTCCCACCACAGACGCGCGTCGATTTTGTTGTTTGCTGATTGAGCATTATAGTTTTCTGTGTTCATGGATGCTTCTTTCGAAGGATACAAAAAACGTACCGGAGCATTTTCTTTGTTTAGCAGAGCACCGTTTTCGCGGTCGTCATCCAGGACAGGCAGGTCTGTACGACGGTATTCTGCCCAGTTTTCATATATCTGGAGGAAGCCGAGGTGTAACCATTTCTGGGTAGCGATCTGCTCTAATGCTTTTGATGAATTGAACTTGAAAGTTGAAGTGGCTAACCAGCTACCCAACGTTCCGTCGGATACGTCTCTGTTGGCGATATTCATATCTTTTCCTTTCTCTGCATCGCTGTTCTTATAATATTCGTAATAGTTCTGAATAGATAAGATAACCCCTTTGTTATAGAACTCTTCAGCATTTCCGCTAAACAAACCACGGTGTGCAGCTTCTGCCAGACAGAAATAAACTTCAGCAGCAGTCATACCGATACCTACCGGCAATTGATAGTTTTTACGGAAAGTAACCGTGTTAAGACATCCGTATATCTTGAAAAGTTCAGTTCCATTCGGTCCGTTTACCAGAGCGATTGCTTTGTCGGCAGAAGAAGGATAACCGATGATCTCTTTGCTATCTTCGTAAACATCCCCTTCGTCATCTGTTGCCGGCTGATAGAATACCACCAGGCGCGGGTCGGCTGCTTCTTTCAGCAAGTTAACAGTGAATTCGGGTGCATACATATAGTAGCTTTGTGCTTTGGAATGACTTTCGTTCATAGCACGCCAGATACCGTCAGGAGCAGTACTCTGGTTGTCTACCTTAATATATGTGTTATCACTGTTGCTGGTAATCAACTGGTCCAGTGAAAGTTCTGCCAATACTTGTTTGGCCTTGTCAGGATCGGCATTTGAGATACGCATGGCATAACGCAGGCGCAATGAGTTGGCAAACTTGTACCAGCCGTCGCAGTTACCTTTGTAGATAATATCCTGTTGTTTAAATATATTGCTGGTAGATGCTGTCTTGAAATAAGCGGCAGCAGATTTCAGGTCTTCCAGAATAGAATAATAAATATCTTTCTGTGTATCATATTTCGGTTTGAAGATCACGCTTCCACCATAGACTACGTTACGTGCGGTGAAGGCCTCCGTGTAAGGCATATTGCCGAAAAAGTCGGTGGCGATAGCCGTGTTGTATGCTTTCAGAACCTTACCAGCCTCGACAAAGATTTGATATTTGGCCTGTTCGTCCGGTGACAGGGTAGCATACATCTTGTCTATCTCGGTCAGGGTACTCATACGGGTTACGTAATAGTTTTCCCAGCGGGCCTTATCGTCCTGAATGTTCTGATACAGGTTGACACGGTCTTTTCCTGCCTGGCGGGCAGTTGTCTGGATATAGTTCCCGATCAGACGGAAGTTGTAATTATATGTATCGGCGTAATCGTTTTCGATTGCTTTCAACGCACCTTTGGAGAAAAGGTATTCGATCTCTGCCGAGGTAAATCCATCCGGATTATTGTGCTTGTCATCCAGTTTGCTTTCGCAGGAAGAGAAGGCTACGACGGTGCCTAGAAGCAGGCTATATAATATGTGTTTCATAAAAGTTTACTGTTTTATTATGAGTAAGTTACTAGGTTTAGAAACTGGTGTTGATAGCAAAACCAAAGCTTCTGGCCGAGGGGTAAGAAGTGTATTCCACATAAGGGTTCGTACCGCCTGTACCCAGTGTTGCTTCCGGATTCACGTTAGGAACGTTCTTATAGATGAAGAACAGGTTACTACCGATTAATGAAACATTCAGGTTCTGCAGACCGATCTTAGAAACGATGTTGTTCGGAACGCGGTAAGATAATTTCATTTCACGCAGTTTGATATAGGTGTTATCATACAGGTTGTCTTCAGAACCGTTACGGTTGTAGCGCGAGTTGTAATAATCGGCTGCTGATACAATGATGTCGTTCTTTTCTCCTTTTTCGTTTACACCATCTACAATGATACCGTCGTGACGTACACGTCCGTCAAGTGCATTTGCCGGAGCTGAGGCGCTGTGGCTGTCCAGAGGAATTTTCTGGTTACTGTTCTTGTCGATATAATAAGCCAGACCACCGTATTCTTCATCGCGTCCCCACAAAGATTCTTTACCTGCACCAGATGCTTTCAGGAAGTTGTTGGTGAATGAAAGCAGTTTACCTCCGAACGAACCGTCGATATGTACGCTTAAAGAAAAGTCTCTGTAACGGAATGTATTCGTGAAACCGGCTGTGAATTTCGGTGCTGCGCTACCTGCATAAGTGAATTCTGATTCCTGCTGGTAGTTACCGTTCTTATCCACTACGATTCTGCCCTGGTCGTCACGTACCCATTTACGGATAAATACACTAGGTGTAGCATATCCCGGAACAGCTTTGAAGATCGCTGCACTCCACGGGTTACTGATCTGGCGGTCTTCCATGCCATCGATCAGAGAAAGCAGTTCATTATGTGTATAGGCGAAGTTCAGAATACCTTCCCAACTGAAGTTCTTGGTTTCAACCGGAGTTCCGGTAACCTGAAGTTCCACACCACGGTTGCCGATCTCACCGGCATTCATTCTCATACCTGTAGCACCTGTTGAAGGAGCGACCGGAACAGTGATGATCTGGTTCTTAGTCTTGTTTGTATAGAAAGCGAAGTCTAATCCTAAACGTCCGTTAAGCACGCGGCTTTCCAAACCGACTTCCCATGAATAAGTCTTTTCCGGAACGATATTGGTGGGAGGAACGTCTGCTTTGAATTCATTTGTAATAACTGAACTATTGAATGATCCGTACTGGTATTCAGAGTTAGTAAAGTAGATAGACGGTGTCGTATTACCTACGATAGCGTATGATCCTCTAAGTTTACCGTAGTTATACCAATCCGGTAGATCCAATGCTTCTGTAAACACGAAACTCAAACCGGCAGAAGGATAGAAGAAACTACGGTTGCCGGCTGTCAAACGAGACGACCAGTCGTTACGGGCAGTCAAGTCAAGATACAGGAAGCGTTTGTAAGCTACCTGGGCAGAAGCGAAAACAGCTCCCAGGAATTCACCTTGGTTAACGACTTTGTCTCTACTGGCACCCTTCGGGTCTCTCTTATTATTTTCTGATGAGAACATACCGTTATATTTCAAACCATGAGATTCCCAGATCACTTTCGATTCCGTGATATCTTCACCGGAAACACCCAGGTTGGCAGATACATCGAAATCTTCATTGATAGCTTTGTTGAACATCAATAAGCCTTCCACATAATTTTTCTGGTAGTGTGCATCCTCTTTCCGGTAACTACCTTCCAGACTGTTAATGTCTGAGGGGTCTGAATATTTGGTAAAGTATTCTTTGTTCTCCTTGTCGTCACGGTAACGGTCCGTACCACCACGCAGACGGAAAGTCAGGAAGTCGAATATCTTAAGATTAGCAGACAATGAAGCGATCAGACGTTCGCGGTTCTGTGTATATTCGTTTTCATTCTGTTGCCACATCAGGTATTTGATGATGTTATCGCGGTTTCCGGAACTGATCCCTGAGATCTCATCTGTCAGGAAGTAGCCTTCATCATTCTTATAATTGTCTTTCCACAACTGAGTGATCTCGTTACGAGGCATCGGATAGTTTGAAACACGGTCGATACGTGTAGGAGGATTCTTTGTTTCCGAAATGTTGAACGAAACAGAAGCATCGAAAGTCAGGCGTTCGTGTACCTTAAAGTTACCGGAGAAGCTGAAGTTGTGCTTGTTCTGTTTGAAGTTTTCCAGGTAACCGCCATAGTTCATATTTGTATAAGCCAGACGAATGCTGTTCTTATCGGTACCGTTGGTAATAGAGATACTATTGTTGTTGCTGAAACCGTCTTTAAATACATCCCGGTAGTTGTTAGGCTGCGGAGAATACGGGCGTTTCACGCCATCCCACCAAAGCACTTCCGTTCCGTCCATGCGTGGACCGAAGCTACGGTAAGTATCACCGTTATATATATTCTGACCGTCTGCATTCGTAGTGAAGTACGGATTTGAACCACCTCCGAACACATTCTGAAGTTCCGGCATAAAAGCACGCTGGTCATACGTATAAGATGTTCCGACCTGAATACCGAGGCCTTTACCGGCACTTCCACGCTTAGTAGTGATTACGATCACACCGTTGGTTGCACGTGAACCGTACAGAGCGGCAGCGTTTGCACCTTTCAGGATAGACATCGATTCGATATCGTCCGGGTTGATGTCGTTAAGAGCAGATCCCTGTTGTGTCTCGCTACGTTCGCGACCGGCCCAGTTGGAGTCTGTATCGTTGATAGGTATACCATCGACAACGATCAGCGGACGTGTATTACCTTCCACCGAGTTGATACCACGGATCTGGATCTTGGTACCTCCTGTAGGTCCCATGGCTGTCTGCTGGATCTGTACACCGGCAGCTTTACCATATAAGGAAGTAGCTACGTTTTGTACGGGAACAGTCTGGAGCTGCTCCGCTTTCAGTTCACTCATGGCGTAAGGAAGGGCACGTTTTTCTTTCTTGATACCCATGGCGGTTACGACCACTTCGTCAATTTTCTGGCTGTCTTCCATTAATTTTACATCCAGAGTAGCTTGTCCGGTGTATTTGATCTCTTGCGTTACATAACCGATAAAAGAGATAGACAAAATGCTTCCCGGTTCCACATCTATTACAAAGTTACCATCCATGTCGGTAATAGTACCCTGACTGGTTCCTTTTATAGATACGGAAGCACCGGCTACGGGGCCAAATGCATCAATAACTGTACCTTTTACTTGCTTTTTTTGTTGAGCGATGTTAGTTACAGCTTCCGACTTAGCTCCTGTTGCATATACCTGTCCGGTAGAACAGAGAGCGCCGGATAGTAAAATAAGTCCGATAGGTCTCAATACTTTTTTCATAAACAAATCTTTAATTAGATTCAAGAAAATTTAATTTCAATGCTGCAAATCTATAAAGTGTTGAATCAAAGCTATATTAGAATCTGTTGATAGCATGGTAAATCCTGTTGGTGATGGATATTACTATTTATTTGACGGATATTACTATTTTAATAATGGGGGTAGGTGGTTATTTTTTGTGTTCTTTTACAAAAACAAGCCTAATACAGGTAGTATAATCTTTTATATTTACATGTTATACATATTTATCTTATTGCTTACTAGTTGGAAATAAGCTATTTTTGCATGTAAATATCGTTTGTATGAGTTTTAAGAACCTCTATCAATTATTGTGCTTTTTACTAGTATTTCCTGTGTCGGCAAAAGATCTTTACTTTCAACATGTCGATTTGAATGATGGATTTACGCAACCATCGGCGATCTCTATTTATGAAGACGCAAGAGGATATATCTGGTTTGGTAATGATAACTTCAATGTGTATGATGGAAGAATTGTCCGTTCTTTCCGTCTCTCTACCTATATGGATGGTGTGGAGGATAATAATATCCATGCTATTTGTGGGGATGGGGAGGCGTTTGTCTATATGTTGGCCAATAACCGGTTGATTGCTTATAATATGAGGACGGAAGAGTTCCGACGGACGGATATTTCGGCGAATACGTTGACTTATGAGAACCGGTATTTGTATTATTCGTCTAAAAATACACTCTATCGTTACCGGCTCGATGGGGAACCTGAAAAACTGTATGCTTTTCAGGACTCGACTATCACTATAAGATCTCTGCTTTTATCTGATGCCGGTTGGTTGTTGGGAACTAACAAGGGGGTGTATGAATATACTGGAGGAACCGTTCGTTCCTTGTTGGAAAACGAATCCATTTCTTCCTTGTTTAAGGATGCACAGAACCGGTTATGGGTAGGTACGGGATCGAATGGAGTGAGAGTATATAATGACGGTACATGGATTGCTCTGCAGGAGAATAGTCCGGTTTGTCCGCTTGTCAATAACCAGGTTCGTTGTATTAACCAGGATATTAAAGGGAATATATGGATCGGAAGCTTTGGTGGAATAACGGTAGTGAAGCCTTCTCTGCAGGACTGTTACCATTTATCTCATAAAGAACAAGTCTCCTGGTCTTTACAGCATTCATCCGTTTATGCTATCCACCGGGATAGCCAGGGTGGGATGTGGGTCGGAACTTATTACGGAGGACTCAGTTATTTCAATCCGGACACGGAAAATTATACATTTTACGGTATTTCACCGAGTGACCCCAATAGTCTGAACGGTTTCCTGTTTGGTAAAATGACGGAGGATACCAAAGGGAATTTATATATAGCAACCGAGCATGGAGGACTAAACTCGATGGATCTTAAGACTCAAAAGATAAAACGTTTTGATTCCGGTCCTTCGCGTATCCCGTGCCGTACAACCAAGTCGGTCTGGTATGATGCAGACCGGGACAGATTATATGTCGGTACTTTTCTGCGTGGATTGCTTTGCTCCACTTCTTCCGGACCTTTTGAACAGATAGGGGCGGATGTATTAGTTGAAGATCATCAACAGATAATTACAGATCTCATACCCTGGAAAGGGAATCTGATCGTTGTTTCCCAGGGGGGGATATATTTATTGGATCTTGAAACGCAAAAGCTTTCATGGTTGTTTACCGATCCCGACCTGTTGAGCCAGACGGGAGTTATTATCCGTGCTGCTTATCTGGATATGGAGGACAGGCTTTGGCTTGCTCCGGCCAACAGGGAAATACTCTGTGTCAGTATGGATACCCGAAAAGTAGAAGATATACTTTCTGTAAAAGGGATGATAGGGAAAAAGCCGGTACAAAGTATTACCGGTGACAATAGAGGAAACCTTTATTTTGTTGTTGTCGGTATGGGAGTATTGCGATATGAGCCGTTGAATGATTTCTGGGCTTGCTATAACCAGGAGCAGGGACAGCTACTGACTAACGAACCTTTCAAAGTGTGTGTTACACCGATGGGACGGCTATTGATTACATCGATACGTGGAATCACCTTGCTGGATATGAAGAAAGGAAAAAGTACACATACGTTGCTGGGAATATCTTCACCGCTTCACAGGCTGAATTCTAATTGCGGCGTATATATATCACCGAAAGACAGTACGATCTTTATCGGGGGAGTAGAAGGTGTTATAGCTACAAAAGAATCAGGTCTGGCTGCTACAACTGTGCCTTATACGATTTCTTTCAATAGCTTATATCTGGATAATACGCTTATGACCCCTTCTTCTGCTTCCACTCCTCTAAAGGAAGGAATAGCATATACATCCGAACTGACTTTACCCTATGACCGCAACAATCTGACAATCGGCTTTACTTCCACCAATTACCGGTATGCCGACAAGAACCTGTTTGAGTATAAACTGGAAGGATTGGATAAACAATGGACGCGAACCCGGCATCCATTGATAATTTATACTTCTTTATCCCCCGGAAAATATCGTTTATTGGTACGTGAAGTGGGAGAGGGCAAGCAGATCGCTATGGATATCCGGATACGTCCTCCTTTTTATGCCTCAGTCTATGCTTTCGGTATCTATATTTTGCTGGCTGTCCTGTTTCTGGTCTGGCTTATCCGCTTTAACCGGAGTCGTGCCGTATTGAAAGCTTCGTTGGAAATGGAACATAGGGAGAAGCTACGTATCGAGAAACTGAACCAGATGAAGTTAAAGTTCTATGTCAATATATCGCACGAGCTTCGTACTCCGTTGACCTTGATGGTCAGCCAGATCGATTTGATCCTGCAGAATTACGATTTAGGGGGAACGTTTCGCAACAAACTATTGAAGGTCCGCCAGTATACCGGACAGATGCAGCAGCTGATAACCGAAGTACTGGATTTCCGTCGTCTGGAACAGGGTAAGATGCCTTTCCATGCAAGCAAACAAAACCTGGTTGCCTTCATACAACAGATATTCGATTCATTCCGGGATTATGCCGCAGTGAACCATATCCAGTATAAATTGGATACGGCAGATGAGAATATCCCAGTCTGGTTCGACCCGGCTCAGATCCGGAAAGTATTTAATAATTTACTTTCAAATGCCTTTAAGTTTACTCCGAAAGAGGGAAACATAACGATCACCATTCTACAGAAAAAGGATATTGCGGAGATACGTGTCTCCGACACTGGCTCTGGTATTCCCCAGAGCCAACAAGATCATATATTCGATCGTTTTTACCAGGCAGATAATGCTTCCGGTGTATCCCTTTCCGGTAGTGGAATAGGTTTGGCACTTACTAGAGAAATTATATTGCAACACAAAGGAACGATCGAAGTACGGAGTGCATTAGGTAAGGGGACTACATTCATAGTGACTCTCAAACTGGGTGAACAACATTTGACCGAAGAACAAAAAACAACAGAAGCCGCAGCGGTTGATATTTTACCTGTAGAAACATTGTGGCCGGAGGAAGAGATCGTTTTCTCCGATTCTCTGGATAATTCTTCTCCGGAGATAAAAGAGAATGCACTTTCTGTTCTGATTGTAGAGGATAATGAAGATTTACTGCAAGTTCTGGAGGAAGCTTTCTCTATCAAATATAAGGTTTATAAGGCTAGTGAAGGAGAGGAAGGTATCCGTATTGCCGGAGAAATGCAGCCCGATCTGATCATCAGTGATGTGATGATGCCCGGCATGTCGGGTACGGCTATGTGCCAGCGGTTGAAGAAGAAATTTGAAACGTCGCATATCCCGATCCTTTTACTAACGGCCCGTACGGATCTGGAAAGTGCCCTCGAGGGTATGAAGTGCGGAGCGAGCGATTATATAATGAAGCCTTTTAATCTGGAACTTCTTCTTTTAAAATGTAATAATGTGATCGCTACTTTGAGACGGCAACAGGCTCGTTTCTGTACCGAAGCGGAATCGGCACCAACCGATCTGGCTACCAACCGCCTCGATCAGCAATTACTTGAAGACTCTGTCCGGATCATCGAAGAGAATATGGAGAATAAAGATTTCAATATCGACATGTGGTGTCGTCAGATTGCTATCGGACGTACCCGTCTTGGTGGAAAGATAAAGGCGATTACAGGGCTTACCCTGAATGATTTTATTCTTCAGATAAAACTTCGTAAATGTGCTTCCCTGCTAGAAAACAGCGAGCTGACTATCTCGGAAATTACATGGAAAGCCGGCTTCTCGAGCCCCGGCTATATGGGTAAATGCTTTAAGGAATATTTCGGAGTTACTCCGATGCAATACCGTAATGGTAAAAAGAAAAGCCGCTCCGAATAAAACGGAACGGCTTTTAGTATCTTATTATACCTTATTTTTTGTGATTATACATTGAAACGGAAATGCATGATATCGCCATCCTGTACGATATATTCTTTTCCTTCTACGCTCATCTTGCCGGCCTCTTTAACGGCAGCCTCGGAACCATAATGAATGAAATCATCATATTTGATCACTTCTGCACGAATGAAACCTTTTTCAAAATCCGTATGGATCACACCGGCACATTGAGGAGCCTTCCAACCTTTTTCGAATGTCCAGGCACGTACTTCCTGTACGCCGGCAGTGAGGTAAGTTTGCAGGTTCAATAAGCTGTAAGCCGATTTGATCAAACGCGCTACACCTGACTCTTCCAGCCCGATTTCCTGTAGGAACATCTGGCGTTCTTCGTAAGTCTCGAACTCGGCTATTTCACTTTCAATCTTGGCAGCTACTACCAGGATTTCTGCGTTTTCTTCTTTTACTGCTTCGCGTACTGCTTCTACGTATTTGTTACCGTTTACGGCGCTGGCTTCGTCTACGTTGCAGACATACATCACCGGTTTACTCGTCAGCAGAAAGAGTTCGTGAGCAATCTTTTGTTCGTCTTTTGTTTCGAACGTAACTGTACGGGCACTCTTTCCTTGTTCCAGGGCTTCTTTGTATTTTACTAATACTTCATAAGCCAGTTTTGCCTGCTTGTCACCGCCTGTCTGGGCTTGTTTCTGTACTTTGGCAATACGGCTATCGATTGTTTCCAGGTCTTTGATCTGAAGTTCAGCATCGATGATCTCCTTATCGCGTACAGGGTCTACCTTACCGTCTACGTGTACGATATTTTCATCGTCGAAACAACGTAATACATGCAGGATAGCATCTGTTTCACGGATATTTGCAAGGAACTTATTACCTAATCCTTCTCCTTTACTGGCACCTTTTACCAGGCCGGCGATATCAACGATTTCTACCGTAGTAGGAACGATTTGTTTCGGGTTGATCAGCTCTGCCAGTTTGTTCAGACGTTCGTCGGGAACGGTAATTACACCTACGTTCGGTTCGATCGTACAGAACGGGAAGTTTGCAGACTGTGCCTTTGCATTTGATAAGCAGTTGAAAAGAGTAGATTTTCCTACGTTCGGAAGACCTACGATGCCACATTGTAATGCCATAAAATATATATTGTTTTATTATCTATTTGCAATATTTCTTTGTAGGAGCTGCCATCCGACAGCTTTTTCAGTTTGCAAAGATAACCAATCTTTCTTGTATATTATTCAAGAACAAGTAATATACTGTCTTTTCTCATATTGCATTCTTTACCAAAGATATTTTGAAAAGTAACTATCATACTATCATTTTTTTAATTAATAGTTTGTATAATAGATGTTTATCTTATGATAGTTGCCAGAAATAACTATCATTCCATCTATCATAACTATCATTCATAGTGTGTAGACTTATGACTTTTTTTGACTAAGTATATGACTTAAAACCAGTAAGATAATGATATAAGTTCACTGAGATCCGGGTCTCGCCCCCTTTTGCACCCGGGTGTGAGCATCGTTGAGATGGGGGTGTAAAAGGGGGCGAAATAGGGGTGTTGTCTACTATTTGTAGCTATATCGCTCAAATTAAGTCACCTGTTTCAGATAAATATCTAGGATGAGGCGGGATCTAAAACGATATATTTAATGTGCCTCCAGCCAGTTGTTCCCTTCGCCGCAATCGGCAATCAGAGGAACCTGTAACTTGATCGCACCTTCCATTTCTTCCAGGACGATCTGTTTTACTTTCTCCAATTCATCATTGCAGACATTGAAGTTTAATTCGTCGTGTACCTGAAGGATCATTTTGCTTTTTAATCCTTCTGCTTCGAAACGCTTGAAGATACGTACCATGGCTACCTTGATGATGTCGGCGGCACTGCCCTGGATGGGGGCATTGATCGCATTTCGTTCGGCATAGCCACGGACGATGGCGTTGTGCGAATTGATATCCGGCAGATAGCGTTTGCGTTTGAAGATCGTTTCCACATACCCTTTTTCCTTGGCAATACGGATACTTTCGTCCATATAATCACGGATACCCGGATAGCTTTTGAAATACCCTTCTATAAGCTCTTTTGATTCCGACCGGGGAATGTTCAGCCGTTCGGCAAGGCCGAATATCGAGATGCCGTAGATAATCCCGAAATTGGCTGTTTTGGCCTTACGACGCATATCGCTGGTCACTTCCTCTACCGGAATGCCGTATATTTTAGCAGCAGTGGCAGCGTGAATGTCTGCTCCGCTACGGAAGGCTTCGATCATGTGCTCGTCATTACTCAGATGGGCCATGATGCGCAGTTCGATCTGCGAATAGTCGGCCGAGAAGAAGGTACAATCTTTACTATCCGGAATGAATGCTTTGCGGATTTCGCGTCCCAGCTCGTCCCGGATAGGGATGTTTTGCAGGTTCGGATTGGTCGAACTCAGGCGACCGGTGGCAGTGACTGTCTGGTTGTATGAGGTATGGACTTTCCCTGTTACCGGACTGATTAGTTCCGGCAAGGCATCGATATAAGTGCTCAGTAATTTTTTCAGCCCGCGATATTCCAATAGCTTACTTACGACCGGATGTTTCCCGCGGAGTTTTTCCAGTATGTCTTCGCTGGTACTGTAACTACCTGTTTTTGTCTTTTTGGCTTTCTCTTCGATCTTCAGACGTTCGAAAAGGATTTCACCGACCTGCTTACTGGAATTGATGTTGAACTTCACACCGGCCAGCTCATAGATTTCTTTTTCCAATTTTTTCAGGGCATCGGTCAGTTCATCCGACGACTGCTTCAAGGCGACTGTGTCGAGCTTAACGCCAGTCTGCTCCATTTCTGCCAGTACATATATTAATGGCATTTCAATATCGAAGAAGAGCGATTCGATTCCGGTTTTCTCGAGCTCGGGAGCGAAGAAGTTTTTTAGCTTCAGGGTAACGTCGGCGTCTTCGGCGGCATACTCGGCAATTTGTGCCAAAGGTACGTCGCGCATGCATAACTGATTTTTTCCTTTTGAACCGATAAGCTCCGTGATGGGGATCGGTTTATATTTGAGATAGGTTTCCGCCAGATAGTCCATTCCGTGTCGCAACTCCGGGTTGAGAAGGTAATGGGCGATCATGGTGTCGAACAACGGACCGGCTACCCGCACTCCATACTTGCGGAGGACCATGATATCGAATTTAATATTCTGACCTATCTTTTGCGATTTGCGATTTTGCAGGGCAGGGGAGAAGTGGGCTATTACTTTGGCCGCCTCTTCCTTGTCGGCCGGAACCGGAACGTACCAGGCTTCATTTTCCTTTACAGCGAACGACATTCCGACCAGTCCGGCTGTCAGTGGATCGATACCGTCAGTTTCCGTGTCAAAAGCAAAAAAATCCTGATCCATTAAAAATTGACCTAATTTAGCTCTTTCTTCTTCAGAATCAACGACTTTGTAATCATGAGGTGTCGATTTTAAGTTCGCGAGAGTCGAATATTTTGGAACACTCGGCTCCTCGGGTGCAAATATGTCAAACAGAGAGCCTTGAACAGGGCCCTTTGCAACTTTCGTTGCGGCAGGCTTTTTCTCCTCTGAGGTTAGTTTGTTAATAAATGTTCTGAATTCTAATTCTGTGTAAATCTCAGTCAACCGGGCTTCGTTCGGTTTTTCGCGGATGCATTTCGCCGCATCGAACTGGATGGGCACATCCGTCTTAATCGTTGCCAGGAATTTGGAGAAACGAATTTGCTCTACATTTTCTGTTACCCTTTTATGAAGTGCCCCTTTCAGTTTATCGGTATTCTCCAGCAGGTTTTCGATCGAGCCATATTCTTCGAGTAATTTTTGGGCTGTCTTTTCTCCCACACCCGGACAACCCGGAATGTTATCGGAACTGTCACCCATCAAACCCAGCAGGTCGATTACCTGGTCGACCGAGGTCAGCGAGTATTTGTCGAGTACTTCTTTTACGCCCATCACTTCGTAGTCGCCTCCAAATTTGGGACGGTACATAAATATATGGTCGGACACCAGCTGTCCGTAGTCTTTGTCGGGTGTCATCATAAAGACTTCGAATCCCTCTTTTTCTGCCTGCTTCGAGATCGTACCTATCACATCGTCTGCTTCGAAACGGGGGACTTCCAGTATCGGGATATTGTATCCTTCAATAATATCTTTAATAATAGGTACGGATTGCCGGATCACTTCGGGGGTTTCTTCCCGCTGTGCCTTGTACAGTTCGTATGCTTCATGACGGAAGGTAGGCCCTTTGGGGTCGAAAGCTACGGCGATATGTGTCGGATTCTCACGTTTTAAAACGTCTTCCAGACTGTTTATAAACCCGAAAATGGCCGATGTATTCATGCCTTTTGAGTTAATACGCGGATTTTTAAGAAAAGCGTAGTATGATCGATAGATCAGTGCGTACGCATCTATGAGGAATAACTTCATCTCTTTTAACACGTTTTAGGGTGACAATAGACGGTAAATGTACGAAAAAACTCGCTTACTCAATACTTTTTGTTAATTTTGCGAATCTTTGGATAGAATATGAATGATAGAAAGAAAATAGAAGAACCGGTTGCGGAAGAGTTTAAGCGCTTTAACGATGAATTTGCGGATTCACTTCGTAGTGAGACGCGTAGATTGCAAGCGGCTATCGACCAGATATTGCATGCCAGCGGTAAACATGTTCGTCCGTTATTGGTATTGCTTACGGCAAAAGCTTGTGGAAAAGTGACCGATCATACGATCAATTCGGCTGTTTTCCTGGAATTGCTGCATACGGCTACACTGATACACGATGATGTGATCGACGAAACGAAGCAGCGTCGGGGAGTGCCTTCCCTGAATGCCATTTTCGATAACCGCATCTCTGTATTGGTTGGGGATTATGTCCTTTCCACGGCTTTGATCCGTTCTATTCAGACAGGCAATCTGCAGATCATAAATATCGTATCGAACCTTGGGCGCGACTTGTCGGAGGGTGAGATCAAACAGCTCGAAACAGCCGAAGAAACTATCCTGGATGAAGCATGTTATATGCAGGTTATAAAGAAAAAGACGGCGACGCTGCTTTCTTCCTGTACGGAGATCGGTGCTATTTCGGCAGATGCTTCTCCCGAAATGGTAAAGATATGTCGTAAGTTCGGGGAGTATCTGGGGTATTGTTTCCAGATCAAGGACGATATTTTCGACTATTATAAAGAAATGAATATCGGAAAGCCTACCGGTAATGATATTCGCGAAGGAAAGGTTACTTTGCCTTTGTTGCACGCCCTGGAACAGGGTAGGAGAGAAGATGTGGAATCTCTTCTGAAAGTGATCCACGATAAGGATTTTTCTGCTGAGAATATCGATGCTTTGATTGAGTTTGCCAAAGCCAACGGTGGTATCGAATATGCAGAATTGCGGATGAAGGAGTATCGTGATAAGGCAGTGGAGGTTCTTATGCAACTTCCGGAATCGGATGCCCGGAACGGTCTTCTTTTACTGGCCGATTATATCATGGAAAGACAGAAATAAGTAAATGTTCAGATATAAAAAAGGTTCAACCCATCTACGGATTGAACCTTTTTTTATGTCGACTGTCTACTTTATTTCCCTAGTCTGTGCTCGATATCTTCCACCAGGCTGCTTGCTCCGATACGGAATAATTCGTTGTTCAGCCATTCATTGCCTAATACCTCTTTTACGATTGTATAGTACTTAACTGCATCCTCCGCTGTGCGTACTCCTCCGGATATTTTTATCCCAACTCGTCTTCCTGCGATGGAATGGTACGTTTTTAGTACTTTGCACATCGTATAAACGGCTTCCGGTGTTGCTCCGGGATAACCCTTGCCTGTGGATGTTTTGATGAAATCTGCGCCGGAATAGATAGCCAGGATGGAGGCTTTCCGGATATTGGCAGCAGTAGCCAATGCGCCTGTTTCCAGTATCACTTTCAGTTTGGCTTCGCGGCAACTTTCCTTAATCTCCTGCAATTCCTCGGCGATCTCTTCATAATTTTCTTCCATGAAGTAACCCAGATTCATCACAACATCTATTTCATCGGCTCCCGACATAACAGCCATAGCTGTTTCTGCGATTTTTACTTCTATAAATGTTTGTGAGGAAGGGAATCCTGCAGCAACGGAAGCGATCTTCACATTCTGTGCGGCTAATGCCTGCTTTACCGTTTCAACGAAGAGGGGATAGGTGCATATCGCTGCCACGTTGGGAACATCAGGACGGGTACCTTCGAAATCATTGACCTTATCTACCAGTTTCCAGATGCTTTCTTTTGTATCTATACTGGTCAGGGAAGTCAGGTCGATACATCCGTGGATCTGTTTTAATACCTCGGGTGTGAAGTTCTCCTTGTAGTGCTTTTCAACGAGTGCATTAACCGTTTCCGTTATTTTGCTATCTGTTGCTACCGGTTCAAATTTGGTGAATGCTTCATGGTATTTATCCATCTGGTCGTCGTGGTCATGATCATGGTCATGTCCGCAACTGCAATTGTGTTCGTGTGCCATCGTTATAATTTTTTATTGTTTATATGTCGTTCTTTATCCCGGTCGGTTTTCTTCAGCAGATTCTTTTCGAACGCTGCTGTCAGGTCTACGCCGGTTTGGTTGGCAAGACAGAGTAGTACCCATAATACATCCGCCATTTCATCGCCCAAATCGCGATGTTTATCACTTTCCTTAAAGGATTGTTCACCGTAAGTACGAGCCATGATACGGGCCAGTTCGCCTACTTCTTCGGTCAGGATCGTCATATTCGTAAGCTCGTTGAAGTAGCGTACACCGTATGTTTTGATCCAGTGGTCTACCTTTTCCTGGGCTTCCTGCAGGGTAATATCTGCCATCTTATTCTTTGTTTTGCGAGTCGATCAGGATTGTGACCGGCCCATCGTTTAACAATTCTATTTTCATATCTGCACCGAATGTTCCTGTGGCAACATCCTTGCCTAGTTGAAGTCCCATCTCCGCACAGAAAGCTTCGTACATCGGTATGGCGATATCCGGTTTAGACGCATGGATGTAGGAGGGGCGGTTTCCTTTCTTTGTAGACGCGTGAAGAGTGAACTGGCTAACGACCATAACCTCGCCCTCTGATTCGATCACAGAGCGATTCATAACCCCGTTTTCATCGTCGAAAATGCGTAGGTTCGCTATTTTCTTGCATAACCATTCGATGTCCTCCTGTGTGTCGCGATCTTCGATACCTACCAGCACGAGCAATCCGTTTCCTATTTTAGACTTTACCAGTCCGTCAATCGTGACGGAGCAATGTCGTACACGTTGTATAACTGTTCTCATTTATATGTTTACTTTAAACCATTTATTAATGCTTTTGTTTTGGCTTCTCCGATTAATTCTTTTAAATCTTCAAAGCTTGCTTCACGTATTCTTTTTACGCTTTTATAATGGCGTAAAAGCAATACTTTCGTCTTTTCACCGATTCCTTTGATGCTGTCCAGTTCCGAGCGAGTCTGGCTTTTACTGCGCTTATCCTTGTGGAAGGTGATGGCGAAGCGGTGTACCTCGTCCTGTATCTGTGTGAAGAACCGGAACATCTGGCTTTGTATCTGCATGCCGACTGTGACCGGTGGAAAGCCGAAGAGCAGTTCCGATGTACGATGCTTGCCGTCTTTCGCTAATCCGGCTATGGGGATATCCAGATGAAGCTCGTCCTGTATGACTTCACGAACCACCTCCATTTGCCCTTTTCCCCCGTCGGTAAGGATCAGGTCGGGCAGGGGAGATCCTTCGTTGATAGCCCGCTGATAACGGCGACGGACTACTTCTTTCATGGAGGCGTAATCATCGGGGCCTACTACGGTTTTAATAATGTATTTGCGGTAGTCTTTCTTCGATGGTTTCGCCATTTTAAAGACAACACAGGCTGCAACGGCATCGCTACCCTGTATATTCGAGTTGTCGAAACATTCGATATGTATTGGCAGCTTGGGTAAATGTAAAGCGTCCTGTACCTCTTTCAATATGCGTGTGCTGCGTTGTTCCGGATTCAGTTTTTCCGCTTGTTTCAGGCGGTCTACTTTGAATTGTTTTACATTCATTTCTGAAAGTTCCAGTAGCTTCTTTTTATCGCCACGCTGTGGAACAGTAAAGCTGACATTGCCCAGTTCCATATCCGGATCGAAAGGAACGATGATCTCCCGGGCTGTACTTTTAAAACGTTCGCGCATTTCAATAATACCCAGGCTGAGCAGTTCTTCTTTTGTTTCATCCAGCCGTTTTTTATACTCGAAAGTGTAGGCCTGCACGATTGCTCCGTTTCCTATATGCATGAAGTTGATATAAGCTGAACGTTCGTTTTCGGCGATAGAGAAAACATCTATATTGTGTAACATGGGAGTTACCACGGTCGATTTTGCCCGGTAGTTCTCTATTACGTCGTATTTCTCTTTAATCTTTTGAGCTTCTTCGAACTTCAATTCTCTGGCAAGCGTTTGCATTTCCTCATAAAGATGTTTGCTTATCTGGGAGATATTCCCGCGCAGGATCTCTTTTATTTCGGATATATTCTGACGATATTCTTCCAGTGTCTGCAATCCTACGCAGGGGCCTTTGCAGCGCTTTATATGATACTCCAGGCAAACGCTGTATTTCCCTTCGGCAATCGATTCCGGTGTAAGCGGATATTTGCAGGTGCGTAACGGATAAAGTTCTTTCAACATTTGAAGCATGACTTTTGCCGTATATACGGAAGGATAGGGGCCGTAATACTGCGAACCGTCGCGCACTATATTTCGGGTTTGAAATATGCGCGGAAAGTATTCGTTTTTTACCACGATAGACGGATACGTTTTGTCGTCTTTCAGCATTACGTTATACCGCGGACGATATTGCTTGATCAGATTATTTTCGAGTAATAAAGCATCCTCTTCCGTATCTACTACGATGTATTTGATGTCGCGGATTTGCTTTACCAATACTCGTGTCTTATTGCTGTCGTGTTCCTTGTTGAAATAGGAGGATACGCGGCGCTTCAGGTTCTTAGCCTTGCCTACATAAATGATCGTACCCTTGTCGTCAAAGTACTGGTAACATCCAGGTTTGTCCGGCAGGATAGAAAGGATCATTTTTATATGTTTGTCGGTTTCTGAACTCATCTTGTTTAATTGTTTCTGGCCTATTCCCAGTGTTTTACCTCCTTTTATCTAAAGCAAATGTTTCACGTGGAACAATTCGCGTTTTATCTTCCGAGTAATACCAACAGGATGTTTATATCGCTTGGAGAGATACCAGGGATACGACTTGCCTGGGCAATTGTATCCGGATCTATCTTGGTTAGCTTTTGCCGTGCTTCGGTCGATAAAGACTGGATCGAATTGTAATCGAATTTGCCTTTGATGTGGATATTCTCCAAACGATTTATCTTATCTGCTATGATCTGCTCGCGTCGGATGTACCCGCTGTACTTGATCAGGATTTCTGCCGCTTCGATAATCTCTTCTTTACGTGAAACGGGAACCTTGTCCAGTTCTGTGCGGAGTGCCGGAACGAGGGTGGCAATACTTTCCATCGTGAGTTGCGGACGAAGGATCAAGTCGATCAGTTTGCAACCGTGAGCGAGTGGGGTAGTACCTAGTTTCTCTAATCCGTCGTTTATATATTGCGGCTTCACAGAATAGTTTTCTGCAAAGGAGATAATAGCATCCCTGTGTCCCTTTTTCTCTTTGAGCAGGTCGTAACGGTCTTGTTTCGCTAAACCTATTTTGTATGCTTTTTCTGTCAGACGCATATCTGCATCGTCTTGTCGGAGCAGGATGCGGTATTCGGCACGGGAGGTAAACATCCGGTAAGGCTCGTCTACACCTTTTGTTACCAGGTCGTCGATAAGTACTCCTATATAGGCTTCATCGCGGCCTAATACGAATGGTTCGCCACCGTGGCAGTTTATATGTGCATTGATACCTGCAATCAGTCCCTGGCCGCCTGCTTCTTCATAGCCGGTAGTACCGTTGATCTGTCCTGCAAAGAACAGGTTTCTGATCTGTTTTGTTTCCAAGTTATGATGTAGCTGTGTCGGATCGAAGAAATCGTATTCGATCGCATACCCCGGGCGGTAAATTTGAATATCCCTGAATGCAGGGATGGCTTGTAATGCACGCAGCTGAATGTCTAATGGGAGAGAGGAGGAGAAACCGTTCAGGTAATATTCCTGTGTCGTTTCTCCTTCCGGTTCCAGAAACAGCTGGTGTTGTGTTTTATCTGCGAAGGTGACGATCTTTGTTTCGATACTCGGACAGTAGCGCGGGCCGATGCTCTGGATCTGTCCATTGTACAGAGGAGAGTCGGGGAGGCCTTCGCGAAGGATTTCATGACAAGCTTCATTGGTGAATGTTGTCCAGCAGCTAAGTTGCTTTAACGGGCGTGGCTGGAAATCGAGGTATGAGAATTTGTGGAAGTCATTCTCTCCCGGTTGTTCCCCCATTTCATCGAAATGTATGCTGCGGCCGTCGATGCGGACGGGTGTTCCTGTCTTCATCCGTTCGGATCTAATGCCTACGGCTACCAACTGTTCTGTGAGTCCTGTGGCTGCCGGTTCGGAGATGCGTCCGCCGCGTAATTGCGTGCGTCCTATATGCATCAATCCGTTTAGAAATGTACCGTTGGTTAGAACCACGCTTTTGGCACGAAATTCAACGTTCATATTGGTCTTAACGCCACAAACGGTATTCCCGTCAAGTAATAGCTCCTGAACGGTATCCTGCCAGATATATAGATTCGGAAGGTTTTCCACGATCCCCCGCCAGCAGTCGATGAAGCGGGCACGGTCGCTTTGGGCACGCGGGCTCCACATGGCTGGTCCTTTGCTTCGGTTCAACATACGGAACTGAATAGCGGTACGGTCTGTAACAATACCCATATACCCTCCCAATGCGTCAATCTCACGAACGATCTGTCCTTTGGCGATACCGCCTACGGCCGGATTGCAACTCATCTGTGCAATCTTGTTCATGTCCATTGTGATAAGAAGCGTTTTTGAACCCAGGTTGGCGGCAGCTGCTGCGGCTTCACAGCCTGCATGACCGGCACCTACCACGATCACATCGTAATTGAAAGTCATTGTCGTAATTATCTTTGTTTCTTCTGCAAAGATAGTCATACTCCGCCTTTTAGTCATCATCCCAAAGGATATTTTGCTTATGCTTTGTTTCGTTAAAGGTTTCGGTCATAATTCCTTTAAAACCTCCATCACATAGTTCCGCCGTTGCCGGGAGATAGGGATGGACGATCTGTCTTTCATGCGGATATATCCTCCGTCGCTTTTGATGAAGCTTTTGATCTCATCCAGGTTGATCAAGTGCGATTGGTGTACGCGCAGGAAATGATAGGGAGTTAATAGCTCGTCGAATTCTTTTAATGTTTTGGAGACAACCAGCTTCTCACCTGTCTTTAGATAGAAAGTCGTATAGTTGCTCTCCGATTCGCAACGGATGATGGAGCCGATCTCTACAAACTCTATTTTATCGGCGACAGACAGTGCTATTTTCTTTTGTTTGTCTATCGCCCGTGTGTTCTGGAGGAGGTTTTGCATCCGTTTGTTTTCCTGTTTCCGCAATACTACCTGGACGGCTTTATCTACGGCATGTGTCAGCTCCTCCGGGTCGATCGGTTTCAATAGATAGTCGAGTGCACTGAAACGGATTGCCTGGATCGCATAGCTGTCGTAGGCGGTTACAAAGATCACCTCAAAGGGAATATCAGGAAGACTTTCCAGAAGGGAAAAACCGGTATCGTCACCCAGCCGGATATCCAAAAAGAGGATATCCGGTTTTGCTTCGGGCAGGACGGTAAGAGCTTCCGTAACGGAACTGCAGATGGCCGATATACTGATCTGCGGGCAATAGGTCCCGATCATACGGAGCAGGTTCTCCCGGTTACCCTGCTCGTCATCTACAATTGTTGCGGTTATTTTTGTGTTCATATTTTGCGTTATAAAGGAATGGATAACCGGACATGGCAACCGGAGACAGCTTCTTTTTCCTGCCTATTTTCGATTGTAACACCTATTTCCGTGTTGTACAAAGTCTTTAATATTTCGAACTCGTTGGTGACGGCACGGATACCGAAACCTCCGTTCTCTTCTGTTTTCAGTCCGGGACCATCGTCGGTAATGTCGATTATCAACAACTGGTTTTGCAAAGATAATCGAATTGTGATCTCTCCGGTACCTCGCGGGGCGATTCCGTGTTTAACTGCATTTTCAACGAAAGGTTGTATCAGCATTCCCGGTATCTCGATCGTATCCGGCTGGATGTTTTCGTCTACTGTCAGGGAGTAGGAGAAGGGGAAACGTAGTTGTTCGAGTTTCAAATATAACTGTAGCTGTTCGATCTCGTCGGAGAGGGGAACAAGCTTCTTTTCGGACGTAGCCAATACCTTCCGCAGTAAACGGGAGAAGTCGATCAGATATTTATTCGCCTCCTGATTGGCGGAGCGGTTGATCAGATTCTGGATCGAGCTGAGTGCATTAAAGATGAAATGCGGGTTCATCTGCGAACGGATCGCACGGAGTTCGAGTTCACGGATACGACGGCGGTTAAGCTCCTGCTTCTGTTTGCTTTTGGTCCGGAAATAGTAAATAAGACCGATGATCGCAGCGAGTAAAAGCGCACCTATAACGCCTTCTTTGAATCCTTTTATGAAATCGTTGAAGGATTTATCTTCTCTGCTCAGGTCTTTTTTTACTAAATCGATGATTGTGTCTATGTCAAAATCCCAGAGTCTCCGATAGAGAATAGTTCCGTCTTCGCGCATCAGAATGGTGAGTGGGTAGATACCCTTAGACTTTAAATCTTGTGCTTGCTGGCTGGGTATAGCTTTGTATGGCTTTACCTTCTCAGCATTATGAGAGGAGAAATTTGAGTATAGTTCGAGTTGTATGGTCGAAGTTAGTCCTTCCGCTTCAATACGCTGTTTCAAGTCGAGTGCGTTTTGGAGATTATTGGCGGGAAGACCATCCCATGGCAATAGTTGTAACAGGATGTATTTCCGGTCGTTTCCTTTCGCCAGGTGCAGGCTGTCAGCTATAATCAGACCGGTTTCTTTAATATTCTTTCCGGCTTCGAAAGGTAACAGCTTGTTGTATGTATTTTTTAGATCGTTTGTCAGACTGGTATCCGGGCAGGAGCTGATAAAATCCTTATAATCCGCATCTAATTCGGATAGCATTTTTTCACCCATTAAAGCCTTTAGATTAATTTTGTTTACTTGATATTTAGGATAACCTGAAAGGATTTGTTTCGTTAATAGATAGTCTTCCTGTGGGGTTAATTCTTTTTGCTTGTTCAGACGTAGATTATCCGACTTGAGTTCCTGTTTTTTATAGATAGTATACTCATACAGAAAATAGTCATAATTTGCAGCATCCGGTTTTTTTAGGTTGTATGCATAATCGATAAGTGGATTGACCGATGCAAAGTGGGGGGCTTGCCAGCTGAGCAAACCGCTTTTATGCCAGGCCTCTTTGTCGGTGTAATACATATAGCGTTGTAGGATAATAGCTCCTTTGAGATACTGTTCCGAGCGTTCGAATACCTTTCGCCAATAGGGATCCATCTTTCCAAAATCTTTCTCTAAGACAGTTTGAAAAAGAGCATTACGGGACTGGAAGGCTTTTTCCAGCTCGTCGGGTTGTCTGAGGTTGAAAACAAATATGTCAGACTCATAGAGGTTGGCAAACCTTCGATAGCTGTATTGGAAGTTGTTTTGCTCGTTTCCTCGTCCTTCGTAACGGATGCGATGTGTATCTATATATAGTTTTTTGTCCTGAACAATGGAATCTCCGGGAGTTAGTAGTAGCGTTTTTTGTGCTCCGACTTTGTATTCTGTCGGGTAGGGGATAAATATTTTTTTATGAACGGTTGAGTCTCCGGATGTGTCGAGATCTAAATTGCAGCAGGTAAATTCCGTATTCGGGGGAATAGGGAAGGAGGCTTCGATAATTCGTGTATTCGGTGTCGGAAAGTTAGGTAGACCCTCACTCCATCTGGTCAGAAGATCGTTGGCTGTCGAGGTGACAAGCTTGTCCAGATTTAAAGAATCCTGGACAGATACATCCGCATTGGCAGATAATCCCTCTTGTCTTACTCCGAAAGGAATATACGTTTTCGAATAGGAGTAGAGTGAGTTCGTTCTGTCGAATGTGAGTGCTTTTCCACTTTTCCGATCGTATGTGACATGCAAAATCTGTTTGTCTGAGGCGTTGTCTTTAAAACCGAAATCCTGCTGGTAACGATTGTCGAAATAATAAAATCCCTGTTTCTCTTTATCATTGTGACAATCATACAGGTTATCCAGCGTATAGTCCATAGAAATGGATTTATCTGTTCTATCTGTCACTGTTGCCCGGACAATGACCCTCCGGATATTCTCTGCTCTCCAGGGAATCTCTTCCTGGATTCCCGGTGCCACATAAGGATAATAATGAACACACTCAAAAGTGAACCAATCCCCTTTTTTAAGAGAATCGCGACTGTAAGGAGTGAATGATTCCGCCCATCCGTTCCATGCCAGACATACGAATAAAAATAAGAGCCTTACTTTCATATCTGTAAATTTAAGATGAAAAATTAGATTACAGACCAAATGTAGAGAGAAAGAATTCTGATCAGTTGAAAAATGAGTGAATGGTAGATTTGGATTAGAATCTGTAAATGTTTCTGATTTTAAATGTTCGTTGAATATTACTCTCTTTGAGACAGAGATTTTCTCAGAATGTGTTTCCGGTAGTTTTTGCTTGTTTAAGGGGAGGGCATAATGGGAGGGGGTAATATCGGATGGCGTTTTTAGATTAAAACCGTATGGATAAAGCACCTCCGAATGCCTGGTTTTCGTGATCATAAAAAGGAGATGTTATTATCATTGCTGATCTTTTTTTATTTAATCCGAATAGCCTTTTATTGACGGGTAAGAGCCAGTAACCTACACGGGCACTCAGAATACCTATACCTGCCCCTGCTATGATATCGTTCAGCCAGTGTCTGTTGTTGTAAAGACGTAAAACAGCTACACTACTGGCTATAAGATACGCACTGATTCCATAGCCCGGGCCGTATTCTATACAGACCAATTCGGCACCCATAAAGGCGGTGGCGGTATGTCCCGAAGGAAAAGAATTTTCAGCAGAGGAATCCGGTCGTTTCTCGTCTATGGCTAGTTTTGTTCCGTTTACCATTATCCCCATTGCGAGATAAGATGTGGCTGTAATGATCAGTCTTTCTTTGAATGAATGTTTGGATTTTATGCCAATCAAGCCTAGACCAGCATAAGATATAACTGGCAGGTATTGTATGTAATCGTCTGCATGAAAGAAACGATTCTTTCGCAGGTCGGTCATCTGGTCTTTTACTGAGTGGTTGACCGATTGCAGGAAACCGTTACAAACACCCCATGATCCCACCAGTATAAGAGATGCCGGAAGTATAAGTTGTTGTGCCCGGAATTGTATCGTTTTGTCGCAATAAGTGTTTGAGATAGTATCTTTATCTTCTCTTCCATTGGCGCATAGAACACCAGGAACAAAGAGAAGGAGAAACAATAATAGGCTTGTTTTCATTCTTTGTCGTAAATGTTATATCCGAATATCTTCCGGGTATATATCTAACTGATATGATCTATTTTATGATAGTCTGAACCTGTCCGTTCTTGAAGAATAAATAAAAGGAACTGTTATACATCCATTGGACTTCACTGTTGGTTTCTAGAATCGTTTGCGGTTTGCCGAAAGCCAGCCTGCATTCGTCTTCATTCATGCCTTTCACGGGTTTGCGGATGCTGATTTCATTCCAGTGAGTGATCTCCGGTAGTTTGTTATTCGTTATGAAGTCAAACATTTTGTTGAGTATGGAAGACTCTACTCCTACAAAATCGTCCATTATCTGTTTGTGTGATGTTTTCTTTTCCGGGGTTAGTTTTTCAAGTGGCGTTACTTTTTTCATTACGAAGGCAGCTGATTCTATCAATACATCTGAAAGATAATAAACCAGTTTTTTGTCTGCCACCCGGAAAATAGCCCGGCAATAATATGCATTGTCCAATCCAGAGTCAGCCAGTGATCCTAATATGAGGTCGCAACTGAAACTCTTGTCTTTAATGTCTCTTTTGGTGATTCCTTCCTGTTGTTTAGGACAGATATTTTCAACTGTCCATAATAAGGCGTTTGCATATATTTCATCATCTTTCAGGTTTTCAAAGGTTGTGAACCCACTGACAACATATTTATTCCCGTCTACACTTAACGGATACATGTTCCCGGTTTCCACAAATGTCTGGGATGCCAGCGTAAATATGCGGAACAGGAATAGGAATAAGATTGAAACTCGTAGCATATGTTTTTATATTTTTAATTGGACAAGAAACGTCCACGTTTCCGGCATTGGAGACATGGACGTTTTTTTGAAAACAGTTAAAATGCAACCCCTAATCGTAGCATAATATTGCTGGTATATGCTTTGCTATCGGTTGCAGCTTCTACAAATCCGCGTTGGAATGTGAAGTCCAGATTCAGGCGATCGTACCATATACCGAAACCGATATTCATACCAGCATCAAATCGGTTCCATTCTAGTCCAAGATCATCTTCCCAGTCTCCCATGCTTATGCTTTCACCATCGTATTTCATTTTACCGAGATAATCGAAACTAACGAATGCCCCAACATGTCCGTCGATGTAGAAGTTATCTGTTATTCCGTATTTCCAACCGAATGTAAACGGAGATACTTGAATATTGTTGGTCATCATTTTTAATTCTTCGACTTTCCACCCCCGTGAACCCAGGCCGAAATCCATTCCCCAATAGGCTCCGATAGTTGATATGGGTTTTTGGAATCCTACTGCAAAATTGTAAGCAGCTTTCCTGTCCATATCTTCGGCCCCGTCGCCGGCAAATCCTGCCATATTAAGACCTCCGCGTAAGTACCATATGGTTTCTGACGGACGTTGAGGGGTTGATTCGATTCCGACACTGCGGGATGAAACAATTTGTGCATGTATGCCTGAGCATACGAAAAGTCCCATAACGAATAGAAGTAAAATCTTTTTCATCGTGTAATCGTTTTTTAATTAATACTACTGATATATTTGTTTATTTCACCACAGCCGAAATCTTCTCCCGGTCGGCAGTGGTTAGTGTTTTTTCCATTCGAATCCATTCATAATCGGTAGTATCGGCCGTTTTCCAATTCTCGAAGGTTGCCGGATAACCCACAACAGTGATCAGATATCCTGTCCCCTCATCATTTGTTCTGAAATTGAACGTAGCAGCAACGATAACATCGGCATTATGTTTTTGTGAAGACATGTAAACTGCATAACTGCGGATATTTACGATATCCCCTTTCATTTCGGCTTCTGCCTGTTCCCTGGTCAGTGTCCATTCATCTCTGATACGCCCTTTAGACTTATCAATTTTCAGCTCTACAGTCAACGGTTTCACATAAGCATTGGAAGTTACATCCAGCAAACGTGCTTGAGTGTCCTGTATCTTTACCTTGTCTCTTTGAGCGTATGCTCCGCTCGTACATCCGAGTGCTAGCAGGGCGATTAGAATTTGTTTTTTCATACGATTTCAATTTTGTATTTAATCAAGTCGTCTATAAGTCTCTTTATAATATTGTGTCCTGTCTTCGGAATAACTTTCAACGATCAGGTGAGATTCGGTAAGTTTAACTATTGTCGCTATTTCGTCATCTCCTTCCGAATCGTGTGTATATAAAACATCGTCTTTTATATACCAGTCTGTAATGGTGAAATCATCTTCGATCCAATGATTCTCGTATGTCCATGATTGTGCTGTCCCATTGTTTTTAAACTGAATACGATATGTATTATCATCTTCGGAGAAAGTTTCCCGTTCATCCTCGTATTGATTCCAGCCTTCATAGTGCATCAATTCCCAGGTCCCAACCAAACTCTGTTCTATTATTGGTAGCTCGGGACCTTCCTCTTTCTCATCATCAGAGCAGCCCGATAGTCCTATTACCACACATATTAATAAACTCAGTAATCGCAGGGAATTTAAGTTTTTCATATTCTTTTGTATTTAATCTTGATAAATAATATCGAATGTTGTAGTGTTGAGTGTTTCGTCGTGATTGAAATTGTTGATGGCTTTACGAACGATTTTAATGATACGGCCTTCTTTATCCCGTTCATAATTGTAGACAGAATAATAGTCCCAGTTATGTCCATGCTCTTCGGCAATCATGTTTGTAGAGTATTTTCCGTAAAAACCAAAAGGAGCAAATAAGGAATAATGGCTGTAATCATATTCATAAACCGTACTGCAATTCGATATAAAACAATTCAGATCGAGATTAGAATCGTTTTTCTCTTTCGTGTATTTATATTCAAAATATCCGACTGTCAATAGATTATTTTCCTTGTCGTATTTCAGGCTCGTATTGTTGATGGTAATTAAATACCCCAGACCGTTATAAGAAGCAGTGGCAGCAGTTTTTCTGTCTGTATCGAGATACTGTAACGTCTCAATATGATCTTTATTATTCAGTAATCCCCGATATGATTCGGAACCGTTGACGGAAACCATGTCCTGTTCATAACTGTATATAAAAGGTGCCTGGGTTACTCCAACTGAATATTCACCAATGCGTCCTTTCTTGTCATAAGCGAATGTATAGGTCTCTGTTTTTTTATTGGAAGAATGTAAATACGTTGTTGTCGCTGTGATTTTTGCTATTTTTGAACCGGATACCGGTTCTTCTGTATTCTCGTCTTCCTCTTCATATTCTCCGAATCGGTCGAAGAAATAAGCAAGCAAATTGTTTTTATCTTCCTCTTCGTTACCTTGTTTGCCTAATAGGTAAAGTATCATTTTTGCCTTCGTCAATGCACCTATCGACCATTTCTTACCTTCGAAACTGACCGTATAATCATCTTCGTCTACATTCCAGTTGAAACGATCTTCCGTACTTTCGGTTTTTCCGAATGTACCGTCTTCGAAAAATTCCCAAAAGGACGATTCTTCTTCATTCAACGGTTCATCCTTTATGACCTTCCCCGTCAGTTTATCTAGAAGTTGTTTTTTAGACGGTTTCCATTTTCCTACTATTAAAGTGGCCGCTTTCGGTTGACCGTCTTCAAGAACGATTGTCGTATCTTCGTCTTTATTACAGGCGCATGCCAATATCACCAGTAATAAGAATGTTATTTTTGTATAGATAGTTCTCATGATTTATATTCTTCTATTGGGTTTATTCTGTGATCTCAAATTCTACACGGCGATTCATCAAGCGTCCCTCTTCCGTTGCATTCGGAGCGATAGGGCGTGTCAGGCCGTAATATTCATATTTTAAACAGGATGGGTCGACTCCTTTTCCTACCAGGTAATTGTAAACGGATTGAGCCCGTTTTTTAGACAACTCCATGTTGTAATCGGCTTTACCGATACCGTCCGTATGTCCTTTGATTGTTATGTGCATGGAGGTCTTTTTTATCAGGTCAGTTATTTTGTTCAAGTAAGGATACGAATTTTCCTTTATTACACTTTTATCAAACTCAAAGTGTACCATATCGATTGCGCAAATAGTCTTGCCTACTACGGATTTATTTTTTGCTATCAAGTCGAGGATTTCTTCTAAAGAGTAACATGGCTTCACTTCTTCCCTGACTACAGGAGTGTCTTGTACAATCTGGATTGGTTGTGGAATATAAACAGGCTCGGCTTTTTTCTTCGGGGCACGTTTAAATATACTCAGCGGTAAAGAAAGGGTGGCTGCCACTTCAAATCCATGCAGTTTACGCTCTCCCCTCAGATAATAAGCTGGACGGTTTACAGCAAAGGCGTCCCCGTCTTTTTCCATTTTGCCATAGGTATCGGTGAAGCACATTTGGTAATTCGCCTCCAGTGAAAAGTGCATTCGTTTATTTTCTGATAAATAAATCGGAAGTTTGAAGCCTATGCCCAGTGCTCCTGCAAAATAAGTATCAGCCATGTTGGCGCTTGCGACATTTATCTTATAGCTGCCAGTTGCATCTTTTAGGCTTATCTTACCTCCCCGTACAAATCCTGCAATAGGAGCAACATATATATACGGACGAATTTTGTCGGGATTGCCGAAATTGAAAATGAGAGGAAGACGAACATCTGTGTATTTGGCATTCAACTTGTAATTGAGGTCATTTTCGCTGATCTTCGTACCTCTCCCTAAGAAATTGACTTCCGGCCTGATAGAGAATAGGTGGTTTTCGCCAAACTCAAATTCAATGAAAATACCGCCTAGGGCGTTCGGCATAAATTTAGGACTACGATTTTTCAGTGACGAATAGTCGGCACGTGACATATTTATTCCTCCTTTTACTCCGACATGAATCCTGTCTGTTACGGTTTGAGCTGTCACGGACAGGACTGTGCAGAAGAATAATGTTGATAATAAGAATTTTACTTTCATCATTTACCCGTTTTTGTTTACAAACTCAGTTATTTTATACGAATATTCAGCCACAAATACATTATTAGATAAACCTGTAATTGCAGTATTTTTAAATTAATTTTTTGTAACGCAAAGATATGGATAAATAGAGGTGTGAATAGGTAAATGAGTGGTTCCAAATAGTTTACATTTATGTTTCCTATATGAACACACGATGGTGATTTAAGAAGTAATTAGATCTGTTTTTATAGCTTCGGAAAGATCCTGAAAGAAATTGTATCCTAAAATGTTGGAGATGCGCCAAAGTTGGTATGTATCGATACTTTCTTTGCTAAATATTTTGTACACATTCGGACGGGTACAACACAATTGTGTTGCAAACCAAGTAACTGTACGTCCCTGGTCATGAAGCTTATGCTCAATAAGCCGTCCAATATGAATCATGGTTAATTCCTAGCTTGTACCCGACTCCCTTTGGTGGTTAAGTTTCTGTAAAAACAAAGTCTATATACAAGAAGGCGTGGGAATCTTACCTTCGCTCGTCCCGTATTTCAAGGCCTTCGCATTGCCCACTCCTCGAGAACGAGCAACGCAGAAAGCCCACGCCGATATGTACTACAAACTGTGTATTTCTTGGGTAAGAAACACATAGATGCTTGTATAAACATATCAGGAGGACGTCTTTGTTGCTATCCGTCATTTCGAGGAGTCAAAAGTTGCGAAGTTTTGAAATACGAAAGACAAACGCCAATAAACGTCTTCTTTATAAATAAACCACGCTCCCCAACTCCGCCCTTGGGCTTTCTGCTGAGGAGTTATTGACAAAGGTAGAAAAAATAGATAAAGAGATAGTAAGAAAAAAGAAAAATGTTTTGGAAAGATATTTTATCCTCCTTTCTTATTATGAATCACTCTCGGTATTCTCCAGGTAAGTATCCTCATCCATAATCTTCCAAAAGCCGTTTCTTTTGCCGTTTTTGCGTTCAATGATGCCTTTTTCGGTCAGATTAACAGTAATAGTTTTGATTGTTCTCTCGGATTTGCCTATATGTGCAGCAATTTCTTTTTGTGTCGCTTTAGGCTGTTCTCGCAAGAAATTTAGTACGGCAATTTCCTCTAAAGTGCAATTCAAAGTGCAAATATTGCACTTTGGGGCGACTTCTTTTGATGCGTTTGCACTTTGAATGTCTAGTAGAGAAGATTCTTGCACAAGCATTGTCCGGTTCTTTAGTTCGTTATGCTCAGAAAAAATAAGGTTTCTAAAGAATGCTTCGATATATTCGGTGGTGGCGTAAATGCCTTTACCCAAATTATTGTAGTTGGCACGAACCAAAGCATTACGGAAATACCATGAATGATTAGCAAACGCGTTATTGCTGATGTCGAAGCCAAATGTGCGCAGGTATTTGATTGTAAACACTGCTGTTGTACGCGTGTTGCCCTCACCGAAAGCATGAATTTGCCAAACTCCGGATATAAATTTAGCGATATGTGTAATAGCATCGTTGATGTTCAAATCCTTATAGCTGAAATTCTTCTCCTGCATGAAATCATAATCAAGCGTTTCGCGTATGCTGTCGGCACTGGCATAAAGTACGGTTTCGCCTTTTAGAACCCATTCTTTTTTGGTAATATTGTAATCTCTGATCTTGCCTGCAAATTTGTAGATACCTTGGAATAGACGGCGATGAATGTTGATATACTCAACAGGTGAAAAAGTGAACGTCTTCTCTGATAATATCTCGGTAATGCGTGCTGAAACCTTATCAGCTTCTTCCGTTCTGTCTTCGATATCAGCTCTAACGGTCTTTGACTGATAGTAACTATCAATAAGCTGTTTGGCTTCTTCGATAGTTATATCACCTTCAATATGTTGACGTGCCGTTTGTATCAGGTATTCAGACGGCTTTAAATCGTCTACCGCCTGCAAGCCGATAGCGGTTTGCCAAGCATAACCCTTTTCTCGTTTTAGAGGTTCCCCTTGTCTTATATATTCTTCAAAGTCATTCATCGTTTAATGCTTTCAGTCGTTTACTTTATTTCCAACAAAGATAATCTTTTTGAAAGATCTTCCCCCTTCTTATGATGAATCACTCCCGGCATTCCTCCGGCAAAATAGCCAAAGCCTTATTTTCGTTTTCTTCCATGATCTCCCTCTCCCCCGGACCTTTGTCGTTGATGCCGCATAGATGAAGAATTCCGTGGATGATTGTGCGGTGCAATTCTTCGTTGTAAGGTGTTTCGAACTTTTCTGAATTTGTTTTTACTGTATCCAGGCTGATAAAAAGGTCGCCCGATATTTTGTTGCCGCTGGTGTAATCGAATGTGATGATATCGGTGTAATAATCGTGTTGCAGATACTGGCGGTTTACCTCCAGGATCTTTTCGTCGGAACAAAAGATATAGCTGATATCCCCTGTCTTTTTCCCGTATGTTTCTGTCACCGCTTTGATCCAGCTGCTGACAGCCCTCTTTTTGATAGCCGGAAGTTCGATGTCTTCCGCGTAAAATGATATTGCCATAATGCTATTATTAATCTTGTTTCTTTATCAGAATGATTTGTTAAAAAATATTACCCGGTATACTAATTCCAATTACCTGCACTAGTAATCCGATTTACCCGGTATAGTAGTGACATTTTGATAATACGGAATTTACTGGGCAAAGAATAAATAAGTGAGTGCTATTGCTGCAATAGCTCCTGCCAGGTCGGCCAGTAAAGAACATTGTACGGTGTACCGTGTGTTACGGATTCCTACGCTGCCATAATAAAGAGCCACCACATAAAAAGTAGTATCGGCAGAACCCTGTACGATCGACGAAAGGCGTCCGACAAACGAATCGGCTCCATATGTTCGCATCGCATCCAGCATCATGCCACGGGCACCGCTACCACTCAGCGGCTTCATCAGTATGGTTGGCAACCCGCCGACAAAATCGGCATTCAACCCTACTGCCTCTACTCCTGTCCGGATACCTCCTATCACAAAATCCATTGCACCCGATGCACGGAATACGCCGATGGCTACCAGTACCGCTATCAGGTATGGAATGATTGTTATGGCTGTCTTGAAGCCCTCTTTGGCCCCTTCGATAAATGTGTCGTAGACATTGATCTTTTTGCGTACGCCACTTACGATGAATCCGCAGATAATGGTAAACAACAACGTATTGGCGAAGACAGTCGAATAAAGCGATACCTGTTCCTGCTCCAGCGAGTTGAATAACCAAACGAGTCCTCCGATGAAAGCTGCCATACCTCCGAAGAATAACAGCAGGTTTTTCTGAAGGATATTGATGCGCTGTTTGATACAAACAGCCAGGATAGCTATCAGTGTGGAAGTAAATGTCGCCAGCATGATCGGCAGAAATACATCCGATGGATTGGCGGCTCCCAACTGTGCCCTGTACATCATGATCGTGATAGGGATCAGTGTCAGTCCGGAAGCATTGATACATAAAAACATGATCATCGGGTTGCTGGCCGATTCCTTGTCCGTATTGAATTCCTGTAACTGTTGCATCGCTTTTAATCCCATCGGAGTCGCTGCATTATCCAATCCCAGCAGGTTGGCGGAGAAGTTCATGAAGATAGAACCTGTTGCCGGATGGCCTTTGGGGATATCGGGAAAGAGCTTGCTGAACACCGGAGCAGCCAACCGGGCAAACGACTGAATCACCCCTCCCTTTTCACCTATCTTCATAATGCCTAGCCAAAGCGACAAGATACCTGTTAACCCTAATGATATTTCAAATCCACTTTTGGCTGAATCGAATGTGGCATTAATGATATCGGTGAATACCACTGTATCGCCTGCAAAGATCAGTTTACCCAGTGCGACAACGAATGCGATAAGAAAGAAAGCAATCCAAATGTAGTTTAGAACCATACTGTTTTAATATTATGCTCACAAAAATAGGAATTTATTAACGATAGATTTGTATTTTTGTCCGAATAATAATCGTAATGACTTATGACAAAGATATTAGTAACCTACGACATGTTCCGTGAAGGCTTCACGGAACTGGAAAGCAAGTATGATGTGACATTTCCCGACGGAAGAGATTTTACTTATGAGGAAGTGTTCGAAATGATTCCGGAATATGATATATTGTGCTCCATGTTCGATTTTCCGGTGAACAAAGAACTGGTAGACCATGCACCGAATTTAAAGATGGTAGCTAACTATGCGGTGGGTTACAATAATATCGATGTGGCTTACTGCCTGGAAAAAGGCATTACGGTAGCCAATACCCCTGACCCGGTGACCGCTCCTACTGCCAACCTGGCACTCGGCCTGATGATCGACACCGCCCGCCGCATTACCGAATGCGACCGTAAGTTGCGCACTTTAGGCAAGGAAATGAAAATAGGCGTACTCGAAAATCTGGGTGTGAATATTACCGGACAAACATTGGGTATTATCGGTATGGGACGCATCGGAAAGGCCCTTGCCAAACGTGCGAACGCCTGTGGTATGGAAGTGATCTACCATAACCGCCGCCAATTATATGTGGATGAAGAAACAAAACTGAATGTAATGTATGCTTCTATGGAAGAGCTGTTGGCTAAGTCCGACTTCGTCTCCCTGAATGCTCCTTATACCCCTGACACCTATCATATCATCGGTGAAGAAGAGTTGAAGCAAATGAAACCGTCTGCCATCCTGATCAATACAGCCCGTGGTCCGCTGGTAGATGAACAGGCGCTGGTGAAGGCTTTGCAGGACGGAACGATTCATGGTGCCGGCCTGGATGTATTTGAATTCGGCGATTATCCGTTGCCGGAATTATTGGAAATGGATAATGTCGTATTGACCCCGCATATCGGAACGCAGACACTGGATGTACGTATCGTCATGGCCCGTACGGTTTGTAATAACGTCATCGGATTTTTGGAAGGCGACCGTCCTGTATCACGTGTCATGCGTCCATGACGGCGGAGTTTGTATTGAGCGAACTTCTCTCGATGGCGAATCCGGAGAAGGCTGCTTTCCTGCAACGTTTCTTTAAAACGGGGCCGGGACAGTATGCCGAAGGCGATGTATTCCTCGGACTGGTTGCTCCCCTCACCCGCAGCATCGCAAAGGCGAACAAGCAAACACCTTTGGCGGAATTGCAGAAATTGATGGATAGCGAATATCACGAAGCACGCCTTTGTGCCCTTTTGATCGCTGTCGAGCAATTCAAAAAAGCTTCGGAAGCTGACCGGAAGAAGCTGTACGATTTCTATCTCGGTAATGCCCGCCGGATCAATAACTGGGATCTGGTGGATGTCACCTGTCCGCATCTGGTGGGGCTTTACTTGCTGGATAAAGACCGTTCGCGGTTGTATGAACTGGCGGAAAGCGATTGCCTGTGGGAACAACGCATCGCGATGGTTTCGACGGTGACGTTTATCCGTAACCGTGAATATACCGATACGCTGGCATTGGCGGAAAAACTGATGTCGCATAAACATGACCTGATGCATAAGGCCGTGGGTTGGATGCTCCGAGAGGTCGGAAAGAAAGACCGGGAAACTTTAACCGCCTTTCTGGAAGAGTACGCTACCCGTCTCCCCCGCACAGCACTTCGCTATGCCATCGAGCATTACCCGGAGGATCAGCGTCAGTATTTCCTGAAGAAGAAATAACAGATGGATGAACAGATAAAAGAAAAGCTTCGCCGTTGGGCAAAAGAATATAACGTAGATACCTTTATCCCGGATGATCCGGTACAGTTCCCGCACCGGTACACCGAGAAAAAAGACATAGAAATATCCGCTTTTCTCACCTCCTGGATCTCTTACGGACGACGGGAACTGATCCTGCGGAAGGCAAACGAACTGCATGCGGTGATGGGCGTCAGTCCGTACCGCTGGATCATGGAGGAAGGTTATAAAGACTTGCCGGGAAATGCGGTGGAACCGGGCAAAAGGGATACTTTTTACCGTTTCTACACCTACTCCCATCTCCGGCAATTGTGCGAGCGGTTGAAAAGTATCTATGAAGAACATGAATCGCTGGAAGATGCATTGGCTACCAGTCGGTACCCCAATCCGATTACGAAGATACAAGATGTCTTTTCGGGTATCGAAGGTATTCCGGTATTGACCGGTACATCCGCCTGTAAACGTCTGGCTATGTTCCTTCGCTGGATGGTCCGGAAAGACGGTATTGTCGATTTCGGAATCTGGGAAACATCGATACGACCCCATGAACTGATCATTCCTTTAGATACACATGTCCATCAGATATCCCTGGAACTGGGACTAACTGCTCAAAAGAATGCCACCTTAAAAACAGCCATCGAGATAACCGAAGCTTTGAAAGAAGTCTTTCCCGATGATCCGTGTCTGGGGGATTTTGCGTTGTTTGGGTATGATATAAAACGGTTGAAAGGCAAGAATACACGTTTATTCTATGATGGCCAGGTTGACCTGCGGGGTACGGATACCCGGTTTTAATTCGCCGTTGACGATGATGAGGCTGTCGCCTTTGAATATGGCTCCTGCTCCGGCACGGGCTAATGGTTCGTAATCGCCCAGATCGGTCCATTCTTTAGTGAACGTGTTGTATTGTAACAAAGCCGTGTTGAATTTGTACCATTCCACCGGATGATACATATAGGCTTTGCCTTCCTCCTGTAACGTATTGACCAAAGTCGTGTCTCCTTTGGCTTCGGCTGCCTCGATCAGCTTCGGGCGGTTGACGGCGGTAAGGAAACGGTCGTAGTTGACACCACCCATCAGCAGGATTGAACTGTCGCTATAAGAGACGGCACAACCTCCGGTGAAGGTGCGATGCTTTCCATCTTTGAATGAGGGTAGTTCTGTTTCCGTTCTCCATGTTTTTGTTGCCGGATGGTATGAGAGCATATCGTGAGGTACGATCGCTTCCGTATCGTTCTGAATGGGCTGGAAACCTCCGGCCAGATAGATACGTACACCGTCTGCTGACTTTTGGGCTGCTAAAACAGGCTGGACGCGGGTGGCTCCCGGGAAGTCGGGCAGGTTTACCCAATTGCTTTTTGTTGTTAAGTCCATGGAGAGGAAACTATTGCATGGAAGCGTATTTTGGTTTCCTCCGGCCACATACACCGTGTGGTCTGTATAGGTTGCAGAAAGATTGTCCATGGGGGCCGGAAGAGATGGCAGTGTATTGATTTCCGCCTTTTCATCGGTCGTATTCCAGGATAGCAGGCATACATCCGGGAAGAAGGTGTCGCTATTGTTGCCTCCGATGCAGATAATACCTTCGGGGGTAGTAACTGCTGCACCGTAGGCTACCGGAAAAGGTAGATTGCCCGCTTTTTTCCATCCGCTGGCCGGATTGGAAAGGTCGAGGGCGAATATGTCGCTGTAGTATTTTTTTGCACCGCCTTCCGTGACAGGTTTGTCGGGGAAGTTGCAACCACCGGCTACCAGTAGCATTCCGTTACTTATGCCGGTAAACGGAGCCGATACTCCCAGTGATGCGGTGTCTGCCATGCCCGGCAGGTCGGGTAATTTATTCCAGTTGATCATGATGTTTGTTGTTTTTTCAGATGTAGAATGGTTACATCCTGCCAGTGAAAAGAGCAGCAGGATCAACCATCCGGTTACTATTGATTTGTCGTACATCTTGTTATTACTATAAAGTTACTCTTTGGATCTGAATGTGGAAGCCGGAAGTTCGTCCCCGTTCACCAGATTGGCACGGGTGAAAGGCTGCCATCCGTAGCGGACTAATTGGGGACGGGCGATTTTATCGCTCCGGACTTTGACCTTTCCATCGACAATTTCAGCCTCTGCCGGAACAAATAACCCGTCGTATTCGGCTATTTCAAAGGTCCGTATCGGCTGTCCGTCGGAAGTATGCAAGCCCTCTGCATAATCGAAGGTGATATAGGCGGCATCGTCCTTGAACTCAACCGAACGGAAGAGCGGGCCTGACGGAGTGAGCCGATGTCCGTAGGTTCGGTTTAAAGCCCAACGTGCGAGCCGCTCCCCTATTTCGCGTTTGTATCTCGGGTGTACATTCAACGAATCTCCCCGGTCGCTGCTTACCGCCATGCCGCAATTGGGAATTTCTTGCATCATCCGGCGCTGGCTGTCACGGAACCAGGTCCAGCTCGGACGGTCGATACTCGACAGTTGAACATAGTAGAACGGTAGTTCCTCTTGCCAGTTCTCCCGCCAGCTATTCACCAGCAATGGGAACAGACGTTCGTGTGTCTCTATATTCTGTGCATTCGATTCACCCTGATACCAGATGATTCCTCTGATCGGATATTGCTGCAACGGCTCGATGCCTGTCTCATACAGGTAGCAGGGTTCGTACGGATGCCGTTGTTGTTTGTTGGTCGATTTCTTTATGTTGAGGGCGGCACGGCCGCCTACCCAATCCTGGATGAAATCGTTCTCTGTCCAGTTATACAGGATATCGGTGAAGTCGAACTCCAGTGTTTTCCGGTCTATCCATGCTTCCGTACCCGAACCTCCGACAGCATTCAGTATCAGACCGACCGGAACTTGCAGACTATCCGAAAGCATCTGTCCGAAAGAGAAAGCTACGGCGGAGAATCTATCGGCTGTTTGTTCGTTACATGTTGTCCATTGCGTGTCGTGGTAATATTGCAGTCGGTTGAGCGAATCCATTACCGCTTCATCCCATTCCACCGCATTCGTGAACCAGCGTGGCTCCATGTTGAAGAGACGTATTTGCGGTTGTTTACCGGCATATCCGGTCAATTCCTTACGCTGGCTGTCTACCAGTTCGTCTACCCGGAAAGCCATGTTCGACTGGCCGGAACAGAGCCATACTTCACCAACCAGTACATCCTTATAAGTTATTTTTTGCGATGCCGGAGTTTTCTTCTTGTTCTTTTTTTCTACCAGTAAAGAGGTTTCGATAGTCAGTTCATAAGGGCCTCCTGCCTGCATCGGGTCGAGTATGACCGACCATTTGCCGTTGGAAGCAGTTACGGTTTCTTTCTTTTGTCCGGCAATCTGTACGGTTACTTTTTCACCTGCATTGGCTGTTCCGGAGACGGGCAACGGCTTCTCACGTTGCAGAACCATCTTATCGGAGTAAGTGACCGGCATTTGCAGGCCTCCGTAGTTGCCTGTCAGCTCCTGGTAGATCGTCTTGGCAAGGATACCGGCTCCTTCCGCAGTCGGATGAAGGGCATCCGGCAACAGGTCGGGACGGTTGTACAAGCCGGCCTGTAAGTCGATCAGTCCGGTGTTGGCCAGGCGGGCTATCTCTTCGATGGTTTCCTGTTCCATCCAGTACCAGTCGCGTGTGCCCGACTTGAAGCGTGGATGACGGTGTGAGATCGGTGTCATCCGGCAGATCCATATCCGGCAATCGGGATTTGCCTGACGGAAAGAATTAATCAGGGCCAGGTAGTCGCTTACGAAGTTATCCCTGTAATTGGGCCAGTTGCGCGGATCGGTATCATTCAATCCGAGATGGATGATTACCCGGTCGCCGGCAAAGTCGAGTGCTGCTTTGTATTCCTCCTGGTCGCAATAAGGACGGTGCCCTTTGTTGAGTAGCGTAGCACCGCTTTTACCGAAATTCACCACTTCGTATCCGTCACCCAGCATGCGCTGAAGTTGAGCCGGATAAGCATTTACTTCCCGGTTCTCTATGCCTGCGCCGTATGTCACACTATTGCCTACGCAGGCAACCTTTATCTTCTTTTGGGCATAGGTTGCTGTGCAGAGTAACAGGCATAATAATAAAAGAGTTTTTTTCATTGTATAATAATCTATGATCTGCTTATTTCTTTTTATCGGGTGAATAGATCAGTCCGTCTACCGCCTTTTCACCGTCAGGAGTGACAAATACGAAGGTGAACATCCACTTGACAAGCCGTACTTCCGGTAAACTGAATTTACCGACCGGCAGTTTCATAAATACCTTGTTCCATCCCTTTTGCAGGTGAACTTTAGCCGGGTCACGGCCAACGCAGTTCTCATTTCCCAGAGGTATCTCGTTTGTTTTTTCCTTGTGGGTGGCTGTCCATACGGGCGGTAATATCTCCCGGTCGTTCAGCCATACGCGGCTTCCTTTATAGTCCCATTTTCCCTGTGGCGGGGCGAGGTCCATTTCCGAGCGTCCATAATTCTGGAATTCGATCCAGGCACCGACCTCCTGATCTTTGGGTGAATAGACCCAGGTCCAGGCATAAGCGGTATGATTTTCCTGTGGATCATTGTAGAAGCCTGGAATGGTGTTTCCCCATACGTGACGTAAATAGATACCGGCTCCGAAGGTTTCGCCTGTTCCGTAGGTTTTCCCGTTGTAGGTATAACTGTCTTTCAGCTCTGTTTCCGGTGGAAATACTTTGTTCAGGTCGCCGTTATTAGGGAATGCGTCGGTGATGCGCCATTTTACGTTTGTCTGTTTTACGTATGAGAACGGATAGCCTTTGAAGTTATGCTCCTTATGCCATAGCATCCGTTTCTCGAATTCAGCAAAGGATTTATATGCCTGACTGTCTTCCGACGGTAGGTTCGTTCCCTCTTTGTCGAAGTATTCATAACCTCCCCCACGCCATGAACGGTCGGCTATTGCCAGCATGTTAGGATAAAGGAAATTTTCGTTGATGATCTTTTCTTCCGGTTCTACCCAGCGGTCGTTCCAGATAGCCATGATGACACCGGCCATATCGTCGCTTCCTTCGGTATGGTGATAGATGGTGCTATTGTATAAAGCACGGATGTCGGCAAAGGTATCGAAGTGGTTCAGGTAATGGAAACGGGAGTCGATGGCTGGTATTCCCGGTTGTGCTTTTCCTCGGTAACTCCACATTTGTTCCATATCGATCTCTCCCGGCTGATACTGCCATCCCGGGTTCCATGAGATTACTTTTTTGCCTTTTGACCGTATGAAAGATACCATTTCAGGTACGAATTGAGGATTGGTGAACTTCACTTCATCCGTTCCGATATGCAGGTACGGCACATCGAATGTTTCGCATACCTCTTCGACCAGGAGCTTCAGGATTTTCATCCCTTCCGGACTCTGCATGTCGTGGCGGAAGGTGCTGATGAAGGCGGCACTGTGTCCCGGCATATCGAACTCAGGGATCAGTAATACCTGATGCTGTTTACAGAATTCAACCAGTTCCCTGGCTTCTTCTTGTGTGTAATACTTACCCGGCATACGGGTCGTATTGATACTGTCGTTAAGCATCGGGAAGATTTTGCTTTCCAGTCGCCAAGACTGGTTTTCCGTGAGGTGCCAATGGAATACGTTGATCTTGTATTGTGCCAGTTTGGCTATTTCCCGCTTCAGTTCCTCCATCGAAGTATAGGTACGTCCCACATCCTGCATAAATCCGCGGATACGGAAAGCCGGCCAGTCTGTAATTTTACATCCTGTGATATATGCTCTGTCACCTTTCTTTTCTGTCAGTTGGCGGAGGGTCTGAATGGCCCGGTAAACGCCTTGTTCGGTGGTTGCTTCAATCGTGATTCCTTGTGGTGAAACCTCTAATTTGTATGCTTCATTCTCATTTATTTTTGCTTCCAGCAGGCTTTCGACAAGCATTACCCGGAAAATCTTTTTACTGGCAGGATTTACTTTGATATTGCTTTCCTGCAGCCAGTCGGTGACCATTTGCTCGGTATTACCTGCCAGTGAGAGAGAAATATCTTTACCGGAGAACGTCTGCTTCGTCCAGTCCACCAGTTGTGGCCAGGGAAGTAAGTTCTGACTACCGGTAGCATACACCACCGGCAGCCATAAACATAGTATAAGTGTTATGAACAGTTTTTGCTTCATCCGGATTTACTTAATAAGGTCAGTGATCTTGATCGCCTGGAAAGTCATGTGTGCAACACTCGACTCATAGAAGATTCCGACTGTTTCCTTATCAATCATCGACAGGCAGGAATAACCCCATCCTTCAGCTTCGTCCAGCAATACCTGATGCTCTGCCGGCCAGGTCAGGCCGCCGTCGAGACTGGCTTTGATTGTAATATGGTTACGTCCTTTTGTTGTGTTCGGGTTGGAGAACAATAATAGTTTCTTACCGGTGATATTGTCTTTAGCATCCACTTTGATGAGGCTGGCCATACATACCGGTTCCTGAAGTGCACTGCGACTGGATGGATGTTCCGTCCATGTTTTACCCAGGTCTTTGGTGATGGCTACTGCACGGCTACCGCCACGGTTGTCGCGCATGTTCAGCATTAATACCCCCGGTTCTACTTCTGCTACCTGTGCTTCGGTAGTATTGGTACGTGCCAGATTGTGCAGATGCCATGTTTTACCACGGTCTTTGCTGTACATCACGCCTGCGTTCGGAACGCGTGTTGCATCGATGAATTGGATAGGAAATACCAAGGTTCCGTCCTGCATCGTGATACCACGTCCCGGACCCTGCAACAGGAAATACCAGGAAGGATCTTTTACCTGTGAGGTGATGTTGATCGGTTCACTCCATGTTTTACCGTCGTCTTCGCTTTTCACAAGTACTAACTGAGCCGTTTCATCGGGAGTCATACCCGGCATCGAGTTCCACCAGGCACGGCCGTTACCCATTCCGTGTGTCCAGGCAGCAACGATCCAGACGGTATTTGTTTTTTCATCTACCAGGATGGAAGGGTCGCCTACTCCGTTCTGTGCATGCGGCAGACCGCCGGTTTCACCGAAGGTCATGGCTACCCGCATCGGTTCCCAGGTTTGTCCTTTGTCGGTACTGCGACTCACACCTATATCGACCATTTCCTGCAGGTCGACGCTACTGTTATAGCGGATGTCGTATACACCCAGCAGTGTACCGTTATTCGTTGTAACCATTCCCGGAATACGGAAAGCTGCAGAGCCGTCGTCACCGGCCTGGCGTACTCCTACGCCGACACGGCGGGGAGCATTTGCTTTTCCTTTCCATTCAATAAGGGCGGGTTTGTTATTGATGGTAGCTTCCGGCATAGTGAATGACACTCTCGACAAAAGGGATGTCTCCGGTTTCATTTCGATGCTGACCCAGTAATAGTTTTCCCCTTTTACCATCGGTTGTGCCGACTTCAGTGTGATGCTATTGGATGGTGTTGTAATTTCGTCCTGTTTAACTGAATAAGACAGATTTGCCGTACGGGTTTTACCCGGTGTAAAGCTATTGACATAAGCTACCGGACTGAAATGGGAACCTTCTCTGGCGGGAGCTTCCGTACCGCTGTAATATAATCGGATGGCTTTGATATCCGACAGGTTCGTTTCGTTTCCGAACTGTAAGGTGAGTTTATTTAATACATCCCCTTTCTGTGCGGGAATACGCATTTCCAACAGGACATTGTCCGTACGGTCGATCAGAATAGGAATCTGCTGTTCCCTTACGTACAAGCTGTCTGCTGCAAAGGCGGTTTGTGCGATGAATAGAAGACAGAGATAAAAGATGTTTTTTTTCATGATAAATGTTCTATATGTGTTGTTTGTTAAAATACTGAACCAAATCTATGCATAATCTATGTAAAATCTAGGTATTCTATGCGAAATCTAGGTAAAATCTATGCATAATCTAGGTAATTAATCTGTCATATTCGCCACCTTCGGTCGAAGGAAACAAATCTGAATAATCAAGGCGATGGCAACAAGTCCTGCCAGCATCGCGAAATCGTGTCCGAGGTTACCCGCATCTGTCGACCTGCCTAAAATATCCGTGATGGCTGCTCCTGCGAATACGCCTGTCATGTTCATGATACCGTAAGCCGTAGCACGGTAACGCGGTGAAATGAACTGGCAAAGGATCGGCATATTGTTTGCATCGAAGATACCGAAACCGATACCGAAACAAAGACCTCCGCCGACTATCATCAGAAAGTTATGCCCGAAACCGAGTAATAATAGCGATGGAATGGTCAATGCCAACCCGATGGCTCCCGTGTAAACACGGCCTCGAACATTCGTCTGTATCCATTTGTCTGATAAGATACCGCCTGCAATTACTCCGATAAAAGAGGATAAGGCAATTGTAATGGTTGAAAGCGGTCCGGCTTCAGACATATCGATCGACAGGTTTTCGGAGAATAATGTCGGTAGCCAGTTCTTTGTCGCCCATCCCGGTAAGCTCGGTGTTGCGAAATAGAGCAGGATAATCCAGAAGGAAATGTTTGTAAACAGCATTCCCATACCTTTGAGGGCTCCTTTAATCGGATTTTCTACCGCTGCACCTACTTCTTTTATCTTTTGAACGATATGGTCTTTTTTATCTTTCAGAAACAGGATCAGGATAACACTGTACGCTATTCCCACAATACCGAACCAATGAAAGGTCGTCTCCCAGGTAAAGGCACTTGCCACCGTTGCACCGAAACCACCTAGAGCCTGTCCGGTATAAAGACCGGTCATGTGGATACCTACGGCCAGTGAACGGGTTTTTCCCTGGTGATAATCGGTAATAAGCGATAGTCCGGCAGGGATATATAAAGCCTCGCTTACCCCCATCAGGGCACGTAGGAAATAGATCTGGTTGAAAGTGGTACAATAGCCCATCATCAACGTAACGAACGACCAGACGAACAAACTTCCGACGATCAGCCATTTGCGGTTTACCCTGTCGGCAATCATACCTGCTACAGGACTCATGAATCCGTAAATCCAGAGGAATACGGCCATCAGGCGGCCGAAATTAGCCGCCGACTCCAGTTCGGTGATGTCGATCATCATCGCATCTTTCATGGTAGAGAGCATTTGGCGGTCCATGTAGTTTAGTAAAGCTACGCCCCACAACAGACCGACAACTACCCAGGGATAGATTTTTTTGTTATTCATTTCGTTCTATATTTATAAGGTGAAAACAAAGTTTGGAAGGTAAGCCATCTGAAGTTCATTTGCCTGCTTTAGCTGACGGCAAATGAACTTTTGACAGCATTTTCTTTCTGTTAATATTATTTTGACAGAATTTCTTTGCAAAGCAGATTACATTTCAGAAGCATCCGGGGGATGTGGAACGGTCCTTTATACATATTGCCCTTAGCACGCTGAGAGAGTGTTCCGTCATAGTGGAAATAGCCGTACCACTCACCGTATTCCCTGTCCGGGAAGCGGGCGTAAGTATATTCGTTGATCATTTTGTGCATTTCGAGATACTTGCTGTCACCGGTTGCTTCATACGCATATAATGTGGCGATAATGGCTTCGCACTGGGGCCACCAGAATTTCATATCGTGCCAGTATTCCTGTTGAGGCAGGTTCTTGCAGTCTCTGAAATAGGTAATGCCGCCGTAGGTTTTATCCCATCCCCATTCCCAGGCCCAGTCGAGGATAGTCAGCCCCATCTGTTTCAGTTCCGGATCCCAGTTCCTGTATTTGGCTTCTTCCAGAATAAACCAGGCAGTTTCGATGGAATGGCCAGGGTTGATTGTGCGTCCCGGGATCGAGTCGATGAATTCACCGTTCGGGCCAACGGTTTCCAGAATGGTTTTGAACTCCGGTTTCATAAAGTCGCGACGGAGTTCAGCGATGGATTCATCTATTTGTTTTGTAAGGATTTCATCGTTGATCGCTTCGCGGATACGGGCTGCCGTATCGATCAGGATCATACAAATGGAATGTCCTTTGGCAACAAAGCCTTCACGGAATTTGGGTTCCAGTAATCCCGGTGTGTTTTTGTAATAGAGAACCTGTTTGAACAGTTTGACTGCTTTCTCTGCATAGCTCTTATCACCTGAAGCGATAGCGTATTGGGCCATGGCAATAGCAGCAAATGTTTCGGAGAATACATATCTTCTTTTACGTACCGGGACACCGGTTGCCGTTACTTCATAAAACATACGTCCGTCTGTGTCAAAACAGTATTTCTCAATGAAGTCAATACCGTTTTTACAAGCCTGTAACCATTCTTCCCGTTTTTCTATGTTGTTGTAAGCGTACGCCAGTACGAAGGCGAATCGTCCCTGGAACCAAACCGATTTGTTTGAATCCATCAAGGAGCCGTCTCTGTCCAGACAGGTGAAATATCCGCCGTTTTCCTTATCGATGCCATATTTCAACCAGAAAGGTATGATATCGTTCACGAAATCGTTTTTGTAGACGTTGCCCCAGTAGCCGAGATAGTCGGCTGGCCGGGATATATTTGTCTTTGCGTCCATATTATATTAGAATTTGTTACATCTTTCGAAGAAGTTGATTGCTTCCAGTTCTGCTTTCATTGTAGCTTCTTCCGCATCTGTCATATTCTGGAACGGAGTACGGTTTTTACCAAGATCCAGACCGATCAGTTTCATGATGCGCTTACCCCCTACAATATTTCCACGGAAATGGCAGATCACGTTGATGACTTCCTGCGAGAAGTTTTGTTTTTCGCGGGCTGTTTCCAGATCTCCAGCTTCCCATGCTTCGATAATGCCTACCAATTCTTTTCCATTGTAGTTGGTAGTTCCTCCGATACCGCCCTGGGCTCCACCCATAGCCAGACATGGCAGAATTGTTTCGTCCTGTCCGTGAAGCATGTCGAATTTACCGTCTTTATATAATCTGCACTGATTGTATTCGTACAAGCTTTCATACGTATATTTAATACCGGCGAAATTAGGAATACGTCCGTCTACCGCTTTCAGAAAGTCTACCATAGAAAGGAATGCGCCGTTGAATGCCGGGATATGATAATAATAGAAAGGCAGTTCCGGTGCACCGCAGGCAATTTCTTCGCAATACTTTACCAGTTCTTCCACGCGATTTACTTTAGGGAAAGGGGAAGCCATTGCACCGATACCCCACGCTCCGATCTTCTGAGCATGAGCAGCCAGGTTCCGGCTTGTCTTTACACAGGTGCTTCCGACATGTACGATTACTTTGAATCCTTCCGGGGCAACTTCCACCCATCTTTCGGCCAGCTTCATGCGCTCTTCTTCATTTAACATGTATCCTTCACCGGATGACCCGTTAATGAAAACGCCTTTTAACCCATTGTTGACTAGTAGTTTAGCGTATGCTTCGATGGGTTCGTAGTTCACTTCTCCATTTTCATAAAACGGAGTAAAAGGGGCATCGATCAGACCTTTAATTCTTTCCATGGTGTATAGTATTTATTGTTTATGTATATGCTTCCGTTTAGAAACTTGACAAAAATAAATAAAATATTTTATTAACGGGGTTATTATTTGAGAAATATTTTCCTAATAAATTGAATTCTCTCTTAGAGTTACTAGATGTGTTATAATATATTAGGGATTGTGTAGGCGGGGAAATATGAATTCCAAAGAAGGAAAGTGAATGTGTATAGAGTAATCCTTCTTTGGAATTCAAAATTGTTTGGAAATTTATTTAGCTCCTGCCACTTTGTAACCCGGAGTCTGGTTCAAGGCCGGGTTGTTGGTCAGCGTTGTTTTATCTATCGGCCACAGCAGCTTGTCGGTATTTCCGTTTTCGGCTAATGTATATTTAAATACATATTCATTACCGAAACGGCGCAAATCATACCAGCGTTTACCTTCCATGATAAATTCTTTGAAACGTTCTTCTAAAATGGCTTCGTTTATGTCTTTATCAATGTCCTGATTCGGATAACCGATTGTTTTGTTATCGTAGTTCTCGCCATAAGCCCGTTGACGTATCTTATTTATTTCTTCCGCCGGATTTTCTCCCAGCATAGCTTTTGCCTCTGCCAGCATAAGCAGAAGGTCTGCATAACGGTATATAGGATAATCGTCGCACAAAGAGCGGCTGTCACCTGCATCCTGAACTCCCTGATATTTATAATTAAAGACACCTACAAGATCAAGCGTACCATCTTCCAGCTTATTGTAAGCACCTTTCAGTGTCGCCAATTTGCGGCTGTCCTTGTCATCATATCGGTATATATTCTCTTTTTTAATACCCAAACGGATCAGACCTAATCTGTTTTCTTTTGTCAGGTCGAACTTTTCTCCGGTAGCAGCATCATAGTAGGTAGATAAGTAGTTTCTCTGGGGAAGAAAGCTTCCGCCAAACGAGCCATTCCATAAATCATGTTCTTTGAGTTGGTTACGGAAAGCAAAGATGATTTCTTCATTTCCTTTTTCGGTGTAGGCAAAAACGTCACTGAATTTATCCATTAAACTCAACGATGATACATTATTTTGTATATCTGTCAGGGCATTTTTGGCAATGGTTGCGTCTTCGTTTCCGCCTCCCATTTGTTTACCGGACCAAAGATACACTTCACCTTTCAGCATTAATGTCGCAGCTTTTGACCACATGCTTTTTTGTCCTTTGATGGTATAATCGGAACCAAAAGCATTTACAGAAGCTTCTATATCAGATTTTATTTGTTTCATTACATCTGTTGCAGGAGAAGCCTCTTTTGCCATATTGGAAACATCTACTGTAAATGTCGGTTCAGTTGTGATGACTGCGTCTCCCCATGAACGTAAAATGTGGAAATAGTAGAAAGCCCGTATGCCATAAGCTTGCCCGAGGTAATAGTTTTTCTGTTCTTCAGTCAATATTTCAGTTTCATCAGTACGGAGGATCATCAGGTTTAACTGATTGATGTTCTCGTAGAATTTTCCGTAATTGGAAATACCCGGATTTTCTTCGTTTAAGGTATTATAAGGGAAGCGTTCCATACCCTGTGATGCTTCACCTCCGAATGGTAAATCACCGAAAACATCGCTTCGTGCCTCTCCTAAAAGGAAGAAATTATAGGCATGATCTCTGAAACGAGTGTGTAATCCTGTCATGAAAGCGTCGAACTGGTCTGCCGATTTCCAGTAATTCGCATCTGAGATGGAACTGATCGGCTTCATATCCAGTGATGTACATCCTCCTATAAAGAGAGATGAAATTATGGCTATTGATAAAAATATTTTTTTCATATTGCTTTAAATTTGAAATGATTATCAGAAAGAAACGGAAACGCCTAATAATACGGTTCGCGGCATAGGATATCTACCTTCATCTACTCCGGCATTATCTTTCTTGATTGCCGGTTCGGGCGACATTCCCGTATAACCGGTAATATAGAATAAGTTTTGTCCTGTTATGTAGATAGAAGCATCGCTCAATGTTGCTTTTTCAATGATTTTCTTAGGTAAGCGATAGCTTAATGTGATCTCTCTCAAAGCCAGATAATCTCCTTTCTCGTAGAAACGGGAACTGTTATTATTGATATTGGGATTCGCATTGTTTGAACGTGTTATGTTCTTCTTACCGAGTTGGTCTGCATAATAGAACTTAGGCAGATCCGCATTAACGTTCTCAGGCGACCAGGTATTATAAACATCTTTTATTATGTTGAAAGAACCCTGATATTGTCCCAGTGAGCGGGCCGCGAGGTCATTGTAAATAATATGGCCCAGCGCATAGTCGAAACGGGCAAATAAGGATATATCTTTATAGGAAAGATTTGTAGAAAAACCTCCGGTCCATTTAGGCAAAACATTTCCGACTTTTACACGGTCATATTCGTTGATAACGCCGTTATTATCTAAGTCTGCCCACATAACGTCTCCCGGTTCGATTGGTTTTTTACCGATCTTTTCCTTATCGCTCATCTGTGCCCATTTGTTCGGACCGTATAGTTCTGCAACCGCGTCATATCTGTCACCGGCATTTGCTTTTACGTCGTCCCAATCCTTGAAGATACGTTCCTGTTTATAGGCGTATACTTCGCCGAGAGGTTGTCCTTCCTGGTATCCGCCTACCCAGATCACTTTACCGGATTTAGGGTCGTATACTTCCATACCGCCCTGGCGGTTATTTTCGTTACCATTGTAGGGCAGCTTAATGATTTTATTGTGTACCAGCGATGTGTTGAAAGAGAAATCCCAGCTGAACGCCTTGGGGTTTGAAAGAATATTAAGTTTAACTTCAGCCTCGAAACCTGTGTTGCGTAAGCTTCCCAGGTTTGTTCTGATACTGCTGAAACCGGTATATCCGGGCAACTCGAGGCTGGTAAGTAAGTCGCTGGTGGTACGGTTGTAATAATCCAGGATCAGGTTGAAGCGATTATTTATGAAGCCCAGGTCAAGACCGACTTCAAAAGAATTACTCTTTTCCCAGCGCAGGTCGCTGTTGATCAGCCCGGTATTCAGAAAACCTACATTGCCGTTATAAGGGATAGGAATACTGGAACTGTTGTTGATGGTATTATATTCTCCATACACTTCATAATTACCCAGTCCGGCAACGTTACCATTAACACCGTAGCTGACACGCGGTTTAACGGTGGATACATATTTGGCGATTTCCGTGTCTTTAAAGAATGATTCTTCATGTATATTCCAGCCGGCAGAAACGCCCGGAAAGAAACCCCAGCGGTTATCACTTAGCTTGGATATACCATCGTAGCGGGCAACAACGGAGAACAGATATTTATATTCATAGTTGTAATTGACGCGGGCGAAGCCTGATAACATACGGTAACCATCTTTATAAGAATAGACTTCCGTCTTGTCGCTGGAGCCGTTCAGTGTAGGGATATCGTCACTTGGGGCCTTGTTCCCTTTTGCCTGTAGCTTGAAACGGTTGTAGTCGAAATATTCGCCACCGACCATTGCTTCCAGATTATGCTTTTCTATAAACGATTTATTGTAAGTCAATGTGGCACTATGCTGCTGTTGGAACTGGCGTTCATACATACCACGTGCATTACGTGTATTGTTGGGTGTATTACTGTTTTGCGTCTGATATTGCTTATCGAAATCTTCTTGTTCGTTATCGATATAATAAATTGAACTGTTTTCATTCAGTGACAGTCCGGGAATAATTTCCCAGCTTCCACCAATGTTGAAAGTCGTCCTGCGGACATTGTTGATACGTTGTAATTTATCTTTCCAGTAAAGAGGGTTTCCATCTGCAGATCCGACACCGGCAGCCGGATTTCCATCTTCATCGTAAGGGTTGAGAGTCGGCCATAAGCTCATGGAACGATAGAACAGCTGTGCTTCACTGATCCATAAACCCGGTTTTTTTGAAAAAGAATAAGTAGCACCTGCATTGATTTTAATATTGTCGCGTACTTTATAAGATCCGTTGATATTTCCTGTAAAACGTTCATAAGACGTACCTACGACCTGGCCTTGTTCATTATAATATCCGAAAGAGGTCAGGAAAGTAGCCTTATCATTTCCTCCCGTTACACTAAGGTAATGATCCTGGGTAAATGAAGGGTCATTGAATGCCGCGTCCATCATTTGGCCTCCGTAGTCTTTGAAGATCAATTGGCCTTCTCCGTCGTACGGGTCTGTCATTTGCTGCCATCCCTCATTTAGAAGATGTTTGTTTTCTTCTGTCAGATAATGAACGGAGAAATGATCTCCGGCATTTGTTCCATACCCGGTCGTATTGTTCACCTGTTGTAATGTTCTGGTATAGCCGGCATCATTAATGTATTTGTTACCTAGTCGGTTATAATACAGGAAATCTCTGGCTCCGAGGAACTCATATCCTTTGCGGGCAAAGTTCATACCTCCTTTGAATTTGTAAGAGACAGTCGCTTTCCCTTCTTTGGCTCTTTTAGTCGTTACAAGAATAACACCGCTGTTGGCACGAGCTCCGTAAATGGCGGTGGAAGCTGCGTCTTTTAGAACCTGGATCGATTCGATGTCGGCAGGGTTTACGTCATTCATGGAACGTACAATACCATCTACTACAACCAGCGCCTGATTGTTTGCAGGGTCACCGGTAATAGTTGCACCGCCGCGTAAGACAATGTTGGGAGCCTCTCCCGGTTTACCGGATGTATTTACAACACGTAGACCACTTACTGTTCCTTGTAATGATTGTCCGGCGTTGGAGATTGCTACGTTTTCAAGAGCTCTGTTGTCTAACTTGGAAATGGCCGTAGTTAATGTGGCTCTCTTTTGTTGCCCTCCATAACCGGTAACGACAACTTCATCCAGCTGTTCTGCATCTTCACGTAAGATAACATTTACTTTAGTTTTTCCGGCTAACGGAATTTCCTGAGTTTTGTAGCCGATAAAAGAGAATTGCAGAGTCGCATTTTTGTTAAATACAATAATGGAAAAATTACCATCAAGGTCAGTTACTGTACCATTTGTGGTTCCTTTTTCCACAATAGAGGCACCCGGCACGGAGAAATTAGACTCATCCATTACCGTTCCTGTGATAGTTATCTGCTCTTGTCCCCATGCAAAAGCGGGAAGCAACATAACAAGCACTAAGATCAGGAGATTTTTCTTCATAATAAATTACTTTTATTTGTTAATAACCAAGGTTGAAACTTTCAGATAAATTAAAGTTGATTTCGTATTTTGACAGAGTTCGTGACAGACTCTGTTGAAAATGGCTTAAAAAATATAAAAAAGAGGTTGAAGTTTTTTTTCGCCAATATTAGTTTATATGAAATCATATGTGGCGGGCTGAAATATTGTGTTTTTT
>NZ_JAMBQG010000012.1:0-215629 GCF_023369805.1 Parabacteroides leei | reverse complement strand
GGGATCCACCTCTTCCCATTCCGAACAGAGAAGTTAAGCCCAACCACGTCGATGGTACTGCGTAAAAGTGGGAGAGTAGATAACCGCCGTTTTTGTCAGGTCGAAAGACTGAATGGTAGAAAGGAGTCAGTCCGAAAGAACTGACTCCTTTTCTGGTTTTGTACAAATATCAAATGGATATATTACAATAAAGAGTATTGGGAGATATGGGGAATTGTTAGTCGAAAGAGAGTTTTATAATCTCTCCGTAGGAAGGTACGTTCTTGAAAGCATCTTTGATATCATATTCTCCTGCATATACCCGCGCACAGGTTAAAACACCTCCGTGAGCGAATATACATACGTTCTCTAGTCCGCTCTTTCTTATTTCATCGAGGAATGAACTGACACGTTCATACTGATCTTTTAAAGATTCTCCTCCTGGTGTTCTGGTCTTGATCCAGTCTGCAAACCAGGTTTCAGAACGGGGATCAGAGGATAACTCTTCCCAGGATTTCATTTCCCATTCTCCGAAATTAAGTTCTTTTACCCGGTCTTCCCGTGTCGCTTCCGGATAGCCACAGTAAGATGCGAGCCGTACACAACGAGTTAATGGGCTACACCAAATTTTATCGAAGTTTAATCCGGAGAGTGATGCTTTTACTTTTTCAGCCTCTTCTTCAAAAGACGGACGTAATGCGACATCTGTTTGCCCATAGGCATAGCCTGCAGGAACCTCGACAGAGGTGTGTCTGATTAAATAGATATTCATATAGTAATTTTAAAGTGTTGTTGTGTATATAACAGCTATCCCGAGGTAAAAACTCAATTCGCAAAGTAGAAATGTGGCTCCGCAACAATCCCCCGTGTATCCTTGTATTTTCTTATTCATGAGTGCAGTCAGCATATACCAGGTGGCGACGGGAAGAAGACCTGCTAAAAAATAAACAGGTTCTGGTAACCAGTATAAAGGAACTAATAGGCAAATAAGACTGAATAGATATTCTCCTGTCGTCATGCGGCTATATACTGTCTTACTTTTAGCTTCCTCTTCTTTCCGGGCATATGGAAGACGATTGATGATCATTCCTGCAACTCCTTTACTATAAGGATCTCCGGCGAGTATGGCACAACCTGCTAATTCAATTGGGAGGTTACTGAGTAATAAGTAATACAGACCGAAATAGCAGATCAATCCGATTACTCCATAACTTCCTATGTGAGAATCTTTCATGATGGCCAATATTCGTTCCCGACTGGTACCTCCTCCAAATCCGTCAAAGAAATCCGCCAGTCCGTCTTCATGTAAACAGCCTGTAATTAATAATCGGGTTATCATTGCTAGTGCCAAAGCGACTCCGGCCGGTAGAATAAGAGAGCCTGCATACAATACGATAACCATTAATCCGGCAGTAAACCAACCGACCAATGCCCACCGGCTAACTATATTCTTGAAATATTCGGCGGGTACTTCTGCCAGTTTCCAGAAAGGCAGACGTGTAAAGAATATGAATGCAGCCAATATACGTAACATATATATAAATGTTAGGAATGGAATACCATCCGGTTAGAAATATTTTGTCACAGCAGCTTGCTGGAAAGTATGCATTTCATTTATCATACGTATAGCCGAGTCAATGATCGGGTAAGCGCATACTGAACCGGATCCTTCTCCTAAACGTAGTCCCAGATTTAATACCGGCTCTGCCTGGAGGGCATCCAACACTTTTCTGTGCCCTGCTTCATCTCCGCAATGTCCGAATATGCAATAAGGGAGCATGTCCGGATAGAGACGGGAAGCAGCCAACACACAATTGGTCATAATAAAGCCATCGACAAGGATGACCATTTTGAGTTCAGCCGCCCGGAGCATTCCACCTACTGCCATGACCATTTCATAACCTCCGAAATAACTGATTACATCTAAAGTACTGTTATCGCCTTTGTAGTTTTCAAGAGCAGCTTTTAGCACATTATATTTATGTTGCACTCCATTGCTGTCCAAACCACTTCCGGCACCCACACATTCGACTAAAGGAATACCTGTGAGGCAAGTCATCCACATGCTGGATGCTGCTGTGTTACCTATCCCCATTTCCCCGAAACTGATAACATTGCATCCTTCTTTATGGCAGTCGGAAACGATGTCGGCACCATACTGAAGAGCCAATTCCATTTCTTCACGAGTCATAGCAGCTTCGTGGAGGAAGTTGCGGGTCCCTTTTCTGATTTTACGGTCTATTAATTGTGGGATTACAGGAAAATCGAAATCAACCCCGCCATCGACGATCTTTATATCGAAGCCGTGTTGACGTGCAAGGAAACAAACACCGGCTCCGCCATTCAGGAAATTGTGGATCACTTGTCGGGTGACTTCTTTGGGGGATTTGCTTACTCCTTCATCGGCAATGCCATGATCGGAAGCGTATATAACATTGACAGGATGATTTAATGCAGGCGCAAGTGTCTGCTGAATCAGTCCGACCTGAAGGGCTATTTCTTCTAATCTGCCTAACGAACCTTTAGGTTTGGTCAGGTTGTTTATTTTTTCTTGTAACGCTTCCGCAATAGCAGTATCCGGTTTTTCAATCTGAAAAGTAATCATTGTTTTATTATTTTGTTATTCTTTTATTTTCATGGGTATTCCGCTTATCATCAGTACGACTTCATCGGCACGGGAGGCAATGTATTGGTTCAACCATCCCTGTAAGTCGGTGAATTTACGCTGTACCGGATCGGGAGATACGCCTCCCAATCCTATTTCATTGGTAACAAAGATGAGATAAGCATGCTGTTCAGCCAATCGGTTGAATTCTTCTTTTAGTTCTTTGAGTGACAGATCGACATTGCTGTCATTGTCAAAAAAGAAATTAGTTCCCCATAGGGTGACGCAATCTATTACAACTACGCGGCCTTCCAAGTTGTGATGGCTCAGATATTTTTCTTCTTCGATGTTTGTCCATTCCGGACCACGATCTGCCTGGTGGCGAAGAACACGTTGACGGAATTCCTCGTCCCATACGCGGGAGGTAGCCAGATAAACCGGGTTAGTGCTTAATGATAAGGCTAGCTTTTGTGCGTATCCGCTTTTACCCGAACGTTGCCCCCCGGTTATAAGTACAATATGCTTATCCGACACTTTATTCATCTTTAGGTTTGTTACGGGAAGCAGTACGTTTAGCCTTGTTTAAAGGGTTATTTTTACTGGTCTTCCGCAGGCTGGCCGACTTTGGTGATGCGGCTAGACGTTGTGCAACAGCTGCTTTTCCTAACGATTTGCCGAACTTCGGTTGTAATGCATCTTTCAACGCTTTTTCTTCCGGACTCAGCTTCTCCTTCGGTTTGGCTCCACTTTTTGCAGCTTTTCTTGCAGCTGCATATTTGTTGTATTTTACGTATTTTCCGGGTCTTAATGTACTGCTGGAACCGGACGGTTTATTACTGTTTTCTGCTTTAGGTGCAGTTACTGTCTTTTTCCCTTTTTTCTCCGGAGTTTTTGTTGTTTCACCAAAAACCAGATTTTGTGTTTTGCCGACTACAGCACGCGAATGCTCTTGAGCCTGACCTTCGTATTTACCTACATTGATCTGAATATCATCCAGCATGACAATGTCGGATTTACTGACCTTCTGTCCGACTTCCGGATGTTTACCATTAACGGTAACCCGTCCCATTTCAATGAACTTGTCCGCTTCCCGGCGTGAGCAATAACCTGCATCACTAAGTAATTTGTTTAGTCTTATTTCCATTGTATATAATTATCTTTAATGTAATAATAGTGATAAAAAACAAACAAGCAATCCCATTGCCAGTTCTGTATTGCTGTTTATTTTAGTCGCAATTAACATGTCTTCTACAGTAAAAGCTCTGTCATTGATACCAATGTATGGTTTTTCAACAGACTGGCCGAAATAGTCGTGTGTCCCTCCGAAACGACAGTCCAGGATAGCAGCCAGGGCAGCCTCCGGATAGCCCGAGTTGGGACTGAGGTGTGCACGGCCGAACTGTTGGAGATAGTTTCTTCTATGCCAGTTACCGGAAACCAGCAGCATTAGGCAGGCCGTTAACCGGGCAGGGATATAATTGGCTACATCATCCAGTCGGGCGGCTGCTTGTCCGAATTCTTTATACCGTTCGTTTTTATAACCAATCATGGAGTCGAGTGTATTGATCATTTTATAAGCCATCATACCGGGTAATCCCAGCAGAGCAAACCAAAACATGGGAGCAATAACACCGTCGCTCAAGTTTTCTGCTAATGTTTCCAGGGCAGCCGCTCTGATTTCCTGAGGAGATAGATGGGATGTGTCGCGACCGACAATACGACCGACCTGCATACGCCCTTCTTCTACGCTCCGGTCTACAGCTTCAAAAACAGCTTTTACTTCTGTAATCAATGTTTTTCCTGCCAGACAATAGAAAACCCCGACTCCGACAAGCAGTGCATAAAACTGTGTGTTGATTACTGCCGCCCACTGCAGGAGTAAGGAAGGAAGGAAATAGATACCTGTAACAAGAACCAATGTAAGTAAAGCTCCTTTATAGAAACGATTGTTTCCTACATTGAGTTTCTTTTCACCGAAAGAAATTAATTTGCCAAACCATATAATGGGATGGGGCCACCCTTCCGGATCACCCAATAGGCGATCTGCCAGCCATCCTCCTAAAAAGGGGATTACTTTTATTAAATATATAGATTGATATGACCAGTACATTGCATTTGTTATATGAGAGACAAAGGTAGAAAATTGTACCGTTTTTTGTTTTGTAAATTCACGAATAAATATCTACCTTTGTCTTATGTTAAGGATAATAACACATATAGAGCGACTATTGCTGGTGCACGATTGCGTAATTGTGCCGAAATTCGGTGGTTTTGTGTTGCAAACGGTCTCTTCCGTTTACAATGGGGCAGATCATTTGTTTAATCCGCAACGCAAAGAAATTGTTTTTAACATCACATTACAACATAACGACGGCTTACTTTCGGAATCATATATGCAAATGTATGATGTGAATTACCGAAAAGCACAGTTAATGTTGGAGGAAGATGTTGAAGATATGAAAGCTGCTTTGCAGGAGGAAAAGAAGTTGTCCCTGGGGGGATTAGGAACTTTTAGCCTGGGAATGGAAGGACAGGTTATTTTCCATCCGGGTAATTCCGATTCCTTTAGTATTGTTTCTTATGGTTTGGCAGCATTTCATTTTCCGCAGTTGAAACCTGTTTTGGCAGAACGTGAAGAAGCTGTTCTATTGGCGGGAAAGAAGAAGAAAGATATCTTATACATTCCAGTTAATCGAAAATTTCTCCGCGTAGCTGTTGCTTCTGCGGCCGCTCTCGCTTTATTCCTGTTGGTATCAACTCCGGTAAAGGATGTGAACCAAGCTGCTTATACGGCCAGTTTTGTTCCAACAGAAATGGTTGTTAAAAGTGTGCCGGAAATGAAAGTGGAAGAAGTTGCGCCAACTGTGTCTGTGGCAAAGGAGTCAAAAGCGGCAGAGATAAAAAAGAATACTGCAGTAGTAACCACTGTTCCTAAGGTTAAAAAACAGGAGGTTGTCTCCAAATCAGTTGAAAAGATACCTGTTCCTAAAATGTATCACATCGTAATAGCCAGTTTCCCGACAGCGGAACAGGCTGATAAATACATTGCCGGTGTAGATCGTAACGAATGTAAGCATGTTAGTAAAGTGGCCCGTGATGGAAAATATCGTATTTATGCTGATAAATTCGATAATCGTGAACAAGCCGAAGCTTATATGTCTACACTTCGTACCAATGAGAAATATAAGGATGCTTGGTTGTTTATCAGTCGCTAATAGAACAGCTTATTGTATATATTTCTGATTTTTTACAAGTCGTATTAATACTGATATAAAAAGGCATCCGAAGGAAAATAAAATTTCTTTCGGATGCTTTTTCTTTTTCTCCCGGGAGAAAAAAGTTTTTTATGTAGACGTGTTTTAGAGTTATCGTAATTTATTCCTCTTCTTGCTTCGATTGTTTTTTCTTTTTTAGCCGGCCGGCTTTGCGTAAAGCCTGGTCCAGAATGTACAGGATCTGACCATTGGTGCTGCGGAACTCGTCCGCAGCCCAGGTTTCGATAGCTTCCATCATTTCAGCGTCGATTCGCACGACAAAATTTTTGGTTGCATTCTCTTTTTTGGCCATCACTTATATTAATATTAAAAATTTAGAATCATTGGTACAATATTCGGGTATTGATAACCGGTCGATCAAACATTGATAATATTGCCGGTAAAACAGAAATACTGATGTCATTAAATGCTCTTTCTTATGATTTCGTAATGATAATTATTTGATATTATTTTGATATCACAAATTAAGCCCTAAAAAAGGATATATCCAAATAAATTATATCCTTTTTTAGGGCAGTATTTAAAATATTATTTAGCTTTGTCTACTCAAAATTTACACGATTGGAATTTCAATTAGATACAGACAACAAGGAGTTTCAGGATGCTTTGCAGCTGATCACTCACACGCGCCAGTCTGTTTTCCTGACCGGGAAAGCAGGTACGGGCAAGTCTACATTTCTTAAATACATCTGTGCTCATACCAAAAAGAAATATGTTGTATTAGCACCGACCGGGATTGCTGCTATAAATGCAGAGGGAGTGACGTTACATTCTTTCTTTAAATTACCGTTCCGTCCAATGTTGCCTGATGATCCGGATCTGAGCTTGAAAGATGGAAGAATTTTTGAATTCTTTAAATACAGAAAGGAACATCGGAAGATTATTTCAGAAGTGGAGCTGATCATTATCGACGAGATTTCAATGGTACGGGCCGATATAATTGATTGTGTAGACCGTATTTTACGTGTGTTTTCCGGAAATATGCGTTTACCTTTCGGAGGTAAACAATTATTGTTTGTGGGAGATGTCTTTCAATTGGAGCCGGTGGTCCCGTCGGATCAGAAAGAAATATTGAGTCTTTTCTATGCCAGTCCGTTCTTTTTCTCGGCCCGTGTTTTTAATTCTATCAACCTGGTGCCGATAGAATTGCAGAAAGTATATCGCCAAACAGATCCTGTCTTTATCAATATATTGGACCGGATACGCAATAATGCGGCCACGAAACAAGAACTGGATACATTGAATGGCCGTTATTTTCCGGAGTTTGTTCCACGCAACGAAGATATGTATATAACGTTAGCTACGCGTCGTGACCAGGTGGATTTTATCAATGAAAAAAGATTATCGGAACTTCCCGGTGAAGAATTTATTTCTATAGGACGTATAGACGGTGATTTCCCGGAATCATCTTTGCCGACTCAACTGAACCTGGCGATTAAAGACCAGGCACAGGTTATTTTTATCGATAATGATCATGAACGGCGCTGGGTGAATGGAACTATCGGAATGGTATCCGGTATTGACGAGAACGGAAATGTTTATGTCTTGCTTGAAAATGGAATCGAACATTTGGTTGAGCCGACTTCATGGCGTAATTATAAGTATAAATATAATGAGAAAGAAAAGAGGATAGAGGAAGAAATTGTCGGAACATTCGAACAATTACCTATCCGTCTGGCCTGGGCTATTACTGTACATAAAAGTCAGGGACTTACTTTCAGCCGGGTTGTAGTGGATCTTACCGGAGGTGTTTTTGCCGGAGGACAAACTTATGTCGCTTTAAGTCGCTGTACTTCACTTGAAGGGCTGGTCTTAAAGAGCCGGGTTACTTCTCGTGATATATTTGTACGTAAGGAGATTGTTCAGTTCAGTCAGATCTTTAATAATAAGGAACTCATTGATAAAAGTCTTCGTGAAAGTGAGGCTGAACTCCTCTATGCACGTGCGGTTCATGATTTTAACCGTGGAGATATGAAGAATGCTGTAGAGTCATTTTCCATGGCAGTCGGAAAACGCAATGAACTCGGTAACCCTTTGGTTCAACGGTTGCTTCGTTCCAAACTTCAACAGATCAATACGCAGCAGGAGCAAATAAAGAAATTGAAAGAGGAACTGTATGCACAGCGGGAAATACTGAAAGAATATGCTCATGAGTATTATTTGATGGGGAACGAATGTGTTACAAAAGCCAATGATCCGAATGCCGCTTTGCGTTCTTTTGATAAAGCGTTGAAACTTTATCCGGAATATGTGGATGCCTGGGTTCGTAAAGGGGTTACATTACTGGATTTGGGTGAAACTTATGATGCTCAGGTTGCTTTGAACGAAGCTGTCCGGTTGAGTCCTCTTTCATTTAAAGCCAGGTATAATCGTGGGAAATGTTACCTGCGTATGAAGTATTATGAAGAAGCTGTTGCGGACCTTCAAAAAGCTGTATCCATAAAGTCGAAACATGCTTCAGCACACGAGTATCTGGCCGAGGCATACCGTTATGTGGGGGAAGAAGAGCTTGCCAGGCAGCATCAGGATATTGCAGATAGTCTGAGAGAAAATAGAAATATTTAAGAAAGACCATAAAAATCAAAAGGAATCGTAATGGTTTCGTAATATAGATTATATATCTTTGTGGTGTTTTATAAAAAATGTATTGATTGTTTTATTTAAACACTACTTAGTATGAGGGGCGTATTTGTATTCATTCTTTTTCTTTTTTGTCTGACATTCGCATTGGATGCCCAGGTTACAACTTCCGGGATTAGTGGAAAAGTGACGGCGGAAGGCGAACTGCTGATTGGAGCGACAGTACAAGCTGTCCATGAACCTTCCGGTACTACATATGGAACAGTGACAAATGTTGACGGGCGTTATAGTTTACAGGGAATGCGTATCGGTGGCCCGTATACGGTAGAAGTGTCTTATGTCGGATATCAGAAAGCTATATATAAAAACATTACTCTTCAATTGGGTGAAACTTATCTGCTCGATGTTAATTTGACGGAATCGTTATCGCTGGAAGAAGTGGTTGTGACGGCTTCGAAGGCTGCGCTGTTTAATTCTCAGAAAACAGGGGCTGCGCAGAATTTTAATCAGGAACAGATATTGTCAACTCCTTCCGTTAACCGGAGTATTTTCGATATTACAAAAATGAATCCGATGGGGATTAACACGAGTAGTGGAATGTCGTTTGTTGGTTCAAGTAATAAATATAACTCCTTTCAGATCGATGGAACGGCTAATAATGATGTGTTTGGATTGTCTGCCAGTGGAACAAATGGTGATCAGGCTGGAGCAAATCCAATCTCATTGGATGCTATTGAAGAAATTCAAGTGGTAATTGCTCCATTTGATGTACGTCAGAGTGGATTTACTGGTGGTGGTATTAATGCAATCACAAAATCCGGAACGAATACATTTCATGGATCGGTTTATGGATATTATAATAATGAAAAATTTTATGGAAAAACACCAGGTGATGTAAAGGAGCGTACACGTTTGGATGATCAATCATCCGAGACCTATGGAGTTACATTGGGTGGTCCGATCATTAAAAATAAGTTGTTCTTTTTTACGAACTTTGAACGTGTAAAAGAAATTTATCCAACAACAAATAATATTGGCACAGAAAGTTCTAAATTAGATAAAAATGAAGTCGACCTGATTATTAATAAAATATCTCAATTGACAGGAGGTTATAATGGAGGAGGTTATGGTCCTTTGGATGTAGATACTTATTCGAATAAATTTTTAGCCCGTATCGATTGGAATGCGAATGATAAAAATAAATTTACACTTCGGTATAGTTTACTTGATGCACGTAGTATGAATTTTTCCAATAAACTGGCTGCAGCTCGTTTGAATGATAATGGATATTATATGAAGAATTCCACTCATTCCATTGTTGCAGAATTAAATACACAGATAAGTTCTTTATTGGCGAATGAGTTGCGTGTGGGATGGACTCGTGTACGTGATAATCGTGATCCGCTGGGACAAGCTATGCCTTATGTCAAGATAGAACAACTCTACAAAAACACTTCATTGGAATTTGGGACGGAAAGATTTTCTATGGCGAACTCATTAAATCAGGATATTTTTACATTAACGGATAATCTGACTAAAATGATAGGAAATCATTCTGTCACAGTGGGGACATATAATGAGTTTTTTAAAATGAGTAATCTTTATCTGACAAACAATTATGGTTCTTATACTTATAGCTCATTGGATGATTTTCTGTCTGTAGGGACCGCTAATGAAGTAGCTCCTAAGTATTATGATTATTCGGTAACACGCCCGGAAATAACCGGAACAAACCGTTGGGCTCCTGAATTTGGTGCCGCACAATTAGGCTTTTATGCGCAGGATGAATGGAATGTGACGAATTTGTTTCGATTAACTTATGGAGTGCGAATGGATATACCGTTGTTTTTTGATAAACCGTTGGCAAATGAAACATTTAATAATTCGGATATAGCAAAACAGTACAATGTTGCTACTAACCAATTACCTTCAACCAAAGTGTTGTGGTCGCCTCGTGTTGGTTTCCGTTGGAATTTGGATGAAAACCGTAAGACTTTAATACGTGGTGGTGTAGGTATTTTTACTGGACGTATTCCTTTTGTCTGGATATCGAATAGTTTTACGAATACTGGTATTGAAGTAAGCCGTACATCTTTAAATTCTTATAATATGCCGAAAGTAGGTCCGGATGATTTTCATTTTAGTATTGACCCGTCAAAGCAATATGAATCGCCAGCTACCTCAGAGGTGAATGTTGTTGATAAAGATTTTAAATATCCTTCTGTTTTTCGTGCGAATCTGGCCTTGGAACATACTTTACCTTATGATGTCCGTGTCAGTTTAGAGGGTTTATATTCAAAAACCTTAAACAATATTTTATATGAAAATATCAATTATCAACCCAATGGTAGCTTAAATAATGGGGGAGATAATCGTCCTACTTATAAAAAGGTCGATGATAACTTTACACAAATAATGTATTTAACTAATACGAATAAAGGATATACGTATAATGTAACAGGTAAAGTTGAGAAGTCTTTTGATTTCGGTTTAAATGCCATGGTAGCATATACTTACGGGCAAGCTAAATCCTTAACAGATGGAAATTCATCACAGGCTTATTCCGGCTGGAAATATAATCCTGTTTATGGAGGAGATGTTGCTCCGGAGTTAAGCTGGTCTATGTTTGACGTGCGTAATCGTATAGTTGCTTCTGTATCTTATACAAAAGAATATGCAAAACATTTTGCAACGACTGTGAGTCTGTTTTATAATGGTCAGACCGGTGGGCGTTATTCTTTGCTATACTCCAAAGATCTAAATGGTGATGGGTATGGAAATGACTTGTTATATATACCGACAGACGCAGAGCGTGAAAAAATGGTTTTTACTGATATTGTTTCAAGTGGAAAAGTTACTTCAACTGCAGCAGAACAAAAGGATGCTTTTATTAAATGGATTGAAGGAAATAAAGAAATCAGAGGAACAAAAGGGGACCATATGAAACGAAATCAATTAGTAATGCCGTTTGAGCATCATTTTGATTTTCATATTGCGCAAAATTTCTTTATGAATGTGGCAGGAAGAAGGCATACTCTGCAAGTAAATTTTGATATATTAAATGTCGGAAATTTATTCAATAAGAAATGGGGATTATATCATCAGACTTCTACTGGATATGATCTGACGCCTGTAACTGCATCTGCTGGTAAGGATGGTCAGTTTACTTATCAGTTCCGTGATCCGGGTGATATGTATACGAATACGGTAATAACTTCACGTTGGCAGGCTCAGATCGGTTTACGCTATATTTTCTAACTGTGTATTTTGTGATTTGAATTAAATAATCGGGAGAGGTTCGCTATCTTTGTGAACCTCTTTTTTTTAGCTGATATGGATATGAAAAGATATTTATGTTTGTTTTTAGTATGCGCAGCTCTTGCCGGTATTCTTCTCTCCGGTTGTTCTGCGTCTAAGCATAATGACCGTTATGTGGTTGTTCTTTCCATGGATGGTTTTCGGTCTGACTATCCGGATCGTGCTTATACCCCGACATTGGATTCTCTGGCGAAAGTCGGGATACGTGCTGCCTTTCGTCCTTCTTTTCCCAGTGTAACTTTTCCCAACCATTATAGTATGGCGACCGGTTTACATCCGGATCATCATGGTTTGGTTAATAATTTCTTCTATGCTTCCGACCTGGATAGTGTTTATCGCATGGCAGATCCGACTCCTGGCTTTTATGGAGGCGAACCGATCTGGAATACAGCAGAGAAACAAGGTGTGCATACCGCTTCTTTCTTCTGGGTAGGCAGTGAATATCCGATTCAGGGACGTCAGCCTTCTATCTGGAAACCATTTGATAAACACGTCCCTTATTCAGACCGTGCGGATTCTGTAGTTGCTTGGTTGCGTTTACCGGAAGATATACGCCCTCACTTGGTTATGTGGTATATAGAGGAACCGGATGGGATCGGTCATGTCTGTACCCCCGATTCTTCGGCAACCTTGCAAAAAGTAGAGGAGTTGGATCGGGTACTGAATCATTTCTTTAATGAAGCCCGTAAACTGGATATTTTTGATAAGATAGATTTTATTGTTCTTTCCGATCATGGGATGGCTACTTTTACTCCGGATAGATATGTCAATCTGAATGACTATTTGCCTAGGGATAGTTTCGATTATATATTTGACGGTGTCCCGACCCTGTTGTATCCGAAAGACGGATATACGGAAAAGGCATATGCAATCCTGAAGGAAGTACCCCATATAAAAGTGTGGAAGAAAAATGAAATACCGGAGAAGTATATTTATGGCTCAAATCCCCGCATCGGCGATTTATTTGTAATGCCGGATATTGGAACCTATTTGGATTTTCGGCCCGAATCTCGTCCAAGGCTCGCTGCTACACATGGGTATGACAATTTCGCTCCGGAGATGGAGGCTATATTTTATGCTGCAGGACCATCTTTCAGGCAACATGTGGAATTACCGGTAATGGCAAATGTGAATCTGTATCAGATAATAGCACGTTTATTAGATATCAAGCCTGCGCCGAATGACGGAGATAGTCTGGTAGTCAATGCTTTATTTCGGTAGAAGTTGGAAGTAAATATAGATAAAACAGAAAAATCAGACTTTTTTACGAAGTTTGTTGATTTTATAGTAAAATACCCGGATTAATCAATTACATTTGTGGAATATTTGAGATTGACTTAAGTTTGTATTAGAAGTAATTGCTCGCAACTTGATTTGTAAAGTAAACTTTTTATCCAACACATTCAGGCTCAATAAACAATTAAATTAAAGTTTACAAAATGAATCTTTACATTTCAAATTTAAGTTACAACATCACAGATGCTGACTTAAGAGAATTATTTGCAGATTATGGTGAAATTACTTCTGCAAAAGTTATTACAGACAGAGAAACCGGCCGTTCAAGAGGATTCGGTTTTGTAGAATTAAGCGATGACGAGTTAGCAAAAAAAGCAATTGAAGAACTAAACCAGGCAAGCTATGATGAAAAAATCATCAATGTAACAGAAGCCAGACCGAGAGAAGAAAGAAGCGACAGAGGCGGCAATAGAGGCGGCGGCTACGGTTCCAACAGAGGCGGTGGCGGTTATGGCTCTAACAGAGGTGGTGGCGGTGGCTACGGCTCTAACAGAGGCGGTGGAAGATATTAATTCTATCTACGATAAATAAAAAAAGCGATCAGAGATGGTCGCTTTTTTTATTTCTATCATAAGGAGTTTAATGCGCTAAAAATCGTAATTCATTCCCGGACAAAAAGCCAGTTGACTATTTGCACTTTTGATCTGAATCTTATTTTCGCGGGCTAGCCATCCGATTGCAGACCATAAATCAGCTTCACACAATGAGGTCGCTTTTTTTAGCTCCTCTAAACTCCAACATCCACCATCCAGTAACAGATTCCAGATAGTACCTGCATTCAATCCAATTGTTCCTTTCGTCATGACAAACTCTGTTTTATGTTTATGGTATGTTTTATTAAACAGAATTTGAAACGAAAATGATATAATCGCTTCGTTTTTTTAGCGTGTTTTAGAAAACGGATGATTCCTGTTAACTTTAATCCACACAAACGGTCAGAAGCACTTCTTATAAAGTATGGATAGAGATAATAGCTCTACTCTGATAGTAATTTCTACTGCAGTGAAAGAATATCCCCACTATGGTGGGGAAAAAGGTCCACTACAGTGGGTAAGTATTCCCATTATAGTGGGGAAAGTTAACAAAAAAGCCTGCCGAAATGAATCAGCAGGCTTTTTTAGTAGTGCGTCCGGGGATCGAACCCGAGTTTCCGCCGTGAGAGGGCGGCGTCCTAGGCCACTAGACGAATGCACCGTTTCGTGTCATAGTTTTCATTGTTTGACGCTGCAAAATTAAGTATTATTTCTTTTCGGTGTTCTCTTTATGCAGAAAAAATGTAAAGAATTTTATCCGGCTCTGTCAGAATGATACAAGAATTGTCCTTGTACCACTAAAAGGCGTTAAAAGTAAGCGCATTTTCGTTTATATTTCATTGTTCTTCCTGTTTATTTATTCTACCTTTGCCCTCTGTTATTGAACAATATACTATTGAACAATTACTAATACCAGTATTATAAATAACTAATATTATGGCAGAACTAAAAGAAAAACTTTTCTCAGAATTCGCTCCGGTCTCTACTGAAGAGTGGATGGCGAAGATCACGGCTGACCTGAAAGGTGCTCCGTTTGAGAAAAAGCTTGTTTGGAAGACAGGCGAAGGATTTAATGTAAATCCTTTCTATCGTGCAGAAGACATCGAAGGACTGAAGACAACCGAGTCTCTTCCCGGTGAATTCCCTTATGTTCGCGGAACAAAGAAGGATAACGATTGGAAGGTACGCCAGAACATTGAAGTAACTTGTTTCAAAGAAGCCAACGAAAAGGCTCTTGACCTGCTGACTAAAGGCGTTACTTCACTCGGTTTCATTATTAAAGGTGATGAAGTAAATGCCGACAATATTGCCACTTTATTGAGCGGTATCTGTCCGGAAGCTACTGAATTGAACTTCAATACTTGCAACTGCAAGGCTGAAAAGCTGATCGGTATCCTGGAATATTACCTGAAAGGAAAAGATGTCGACCTGAACAAGTGTTTCGGTTCTGTCAATTATGATCCTTTCAAAAAACCGTTGGTGAAAGGTAAAGAAAATGGAAATTGGGTGGAAGCTGCATCTGCTGTGCTCAAAGCAGGACAGGCTTTACCCGGTTATAAAGTATTAGCTGTAAACGGTTTCTACTTCAACAATGCCGGTGCTTATATCACTCAGGAACTGGGTTATGCATTGGCTTGGGGTAACGAACTGATGGCGAAACTGACTGAAGCCGGTTTCAGTGCTGACGAAGTTGCCAAGAAGATCAAATTCAATCTGGGTATCAGCTCTAACTACTTCATGGAAATCGCGAAGTTCCGTGCTGCCCGTTGGTTGTGGGCAGAGATCGTTGCAGCCTACAATCCTGCATGCAACTGCGCTTGCAAGATGAATGCACATGCTCAGACTTCCGAATGGAACATGACTGTTTACGATGCTCACGTAAACCTGTTGCGTTCTCAGACTGAAGCGATGTCTGCAGCTTTGGCGGGTGTCGATTCTATCACTGTCCGTCCGTTCGATAAGACTTATCAGACTCCGGACGATTTCTCGGAACGTATCGCACGTAACCAGCAATTGTTACTGAAAGAAGAATGTCACCTGGATAAGGTGGTCGATCCTTCTGCCGGTTCTTATTATGTAGAAGTACTGACTAACTCGTTGGCCGACGTTGCCTGGAAACTGTTCCTGGAAGTAGAAGACAAAGGCGGTTTCGGTGCTGAAGTGGCTAACGGTAACATACAGAATGCAGTAAATGCTTCTAACGTAGCTCGTAAGAAAGCTGTTGCTACCCGTCGCGAAATCCTGCTGGGTTCTAACCAGTTCCCGAACTTCACAGAAGTAGCTGCCGGTAAGATTAAAGAAACAGCTTCTTGCTGTTGTGGCGGTGGTCACTCTTGTGGTGAATCGACTGTTACTCCTCTTGATTTCTCCCGTGGTGCATCTGAATTCGAAGCATTGCGCTTGGCAACGGAAAATAGCGGTAAGACTCCGAAGGTATTCATGTTGACTATCGGTAGCTTGTCTATGCGTATTGCCCGTTCACAGTTCTCAAGTAACTTCTTTGCTTGTGCTGGATACAAGGTAATTGATAACTTAGGTTTCGAAACAGTAGAAGCCGGTGTTGATGCTGCCATGAAAGCAGGTGCTCAGATCGTTGTTCTTTGTTCTAGTGATGACGAATATGCAGAATTTGCTCCTGCTGCTTATAAAGCATTGGCCGGACGTGCCGAGTTTGTTGTAGCCGGTGCTCCTGAATGTATGGAAGACCTGAAAGCTCAGGGTATCGATCAATTTATTAATGTAAAGAGCAACGTGCTCGAAACATTGAAGGCTTTCAACGCAAAATTAGGAATCGCTTAAGTAGAAACAATTATGAGACCAAATTTTAAAAACATAGATATCAAGAATGCCGGTTTTGCAGCAACCAATGCTGCCGAATGGGCAAAAGCCAATGGCATTGAAGCCGATTGGAAAACACCTGAGCATATCGAGGTGAAACCTGTTTATACGAAAGAAGACCTGGAAGGTATGGAGCATCTGAACTATGCATCCGGTCTGCCTCCTTATCTGCGTGGCCCGTATAGCGGTATGTATGCGATGCGTCCCTGGACGATCCGCCAGTATGCCGGTTTCTCTACAGCAGAAGAATCGAATGCATTTTATCGCCGTAACCTGGCTTCCGGTCAGAAAGGTCTGTCTGTTGCATTCGACCTTCCGACACACCGCGGATACGATGCCGACAACGAACGTGTTGTGGGTGACGTTGGTAAAGCTGGTGTATCTATCTGTTCTCTGGAAAACATGAAAGTTCTGTTCGCAGGTATTCCTTTGAACAAGATGTCTGTTTCCATGACTATGAACGGTGGTGTTCTTCCGGTATTGGCATTCTACATCAACGCAGGTCTGGAACAGGGCGCTAAGTTGGAAGAAATGGCCGGTACGATTCAGAACGATATCCTGAAAGAGTTCATGGTGCGTAATACTTATATCTATCCACCTGAATTCTCTATGAAGATCATCGCTGATATCTTCGAATATACATCACAGAAGATGCCGAAGTTCAATTCTATCTCTATCTCCGGTTACCATATGCAGGAAGCCGGTGCTACAGCAGATATCGAAATGGCTTATACGCTGTGCGACGGTATGGAATATCTTCGTGCCGGTGTGAACGCTGGTATCGATGTGGATGCATTCGCTCCGCGTCTGTCATTCTTCTGGGCTATCGGTGTGAACCACTTCATGGAAATCGCCAAGATGCGTGCTGCACGTATGTTGTGGGCGAAGATCGTGAAGAGCTTCGGTGCCAAGAACCCGAAATCACTGGCATTGCGTACTCACTGCCAGACTTCAGGATGGTCGTTGACGGAACAGGATCCGTTCAACAACGTTGGTCGTACTTGTATCGAGGCTATGGCTGCTGCACTGGGACATACACAGTCTCTGCACACCAACGCGCTGGATGAAGCTATCGCATTGCCGACAGACTTCTCTGCACGTATCGCCCGTAACACACAGATCTATATCCAGGAAGAAACAAAGATTTGTAAGGAAATCGACCCATGGGCCGGTTCTTACTATGTAGAGTCTTTGACAAACGAACTGGTACACAAAGGTTGGGCGTTGATCCAGGAAATCGAAAGTATGGGCGGTATGGCAAAAGCTATCGAAACAGGTCTTCCGAAGATGCGTATCGAAGAAGCTGCTGCCCGTACACAGGCTCGTATCGACTCTGGTGTTCAGACAATCGTAGGTGTTAACAAATACCGTTTGCCGAAAGAAGATCCGATCGATATCCTTGAAATCGACAACACTGCCGTTCGTAATGAACAGGTAGCAGCTCTTAAGGTTTTGCGTGAAAACCGCGATGAAGCAGCTGTTCAGCAGGCATTGGCCGATATCACTGAATGTGTAAAAACTAAGAAAGGCAACTTGCTGGAACTGGCTGTTAAGGCTGCCGGCCTGCGTGCATCATTGGGAGAAATCTCGGATGCCTGCGAAGTTGTTGTGGGACGTTATAAAGCAATCATCAGAACTATTTCAGGCGTGTATTCATCAGAAACAAAGAAAGACGCAGACTTCATCAAAGCTTGCGAGCTGACGGAAAAGTTTGCTAAGAAAGAAGGTCGCCAGCCTCGTATCATGATCGCTAAGATGGGTCAGGACGGACACGACCGTGGTGCTAAAGTTGTTGCAACAGGTTATGCAGACTGTGGTTTCGACGTGGATATGGGACCGTTGTTCCAGACTCCGGCAGAAGCTGCCCGTCAGGCTGTTGAAAATGACGTTCACGTAATGGGGGTTTCTTCTCTGGCTGCCGGACACAAGACATTGATCCCGCAGGTTATTGATGAACTGAAGAAGCTAGGCCGCGAAGACATCATCGTTATCGCAGGTGGTGTAATCCCTGCACAGGACTACGACTTCCTGTACAAAGCAGGTGTTGCTGCTATCTTCGGCCCGGGTACTTCAGTGGCTAAGGCTGCTGTTCAGATCCTGGAAATCCTGCTAGGAGAATAATAATAGCTGAATATCTTACAGATTGATACTGCGTAGTTTTCTGTAGAGAACTACGCAGTTCTTTTATCCAATGTGCACGAATCTATATACACAAAGAACATACTCACATAATTAAATACATATAAAAATGGCAAAACAACGACATTTTCATGAGGGCAGAACGGGAAGAAACGACATCTCCCGTCGTTTATCCGATAGAAAAGAAGGAGAGCAATTGTCCGGTGCACAATTAGAATTAAATTGTATAAGGAAGAAGATAGCCAGCCAAAAAGAGGAAATCTATCTGATACCGGAAAAGGAAGAACGTATCAAAGATTTTTTTGAACGGAATGCCAAACCTGTATTCGAAAAAGAAACAGCTTTAAAATATAAGTATCTTGTTTATCTGGATGAGGCTTATGAAAGTGGAGAACTGACTTCCGGCGAAAAGGAGACACTACTCGATCTTTTTGCAGAAGAGAGCCAGGGAGTCGAAGATTTCGTGACTACCGACGAACAGCGTGAACATCTTTTAGAGTTGAAATATAAATATGACGAACTGACTCTCGGTATGAGTCGTGAGGAGTTGGATCAGGAAGCTGTGGAAGATACTTTAAGCCTGTTTGTCAATCGTTGTGGAATTAGGGTCAATAAAGCAATGGAGGCTGCGAAGACGGAAAACGAATTGCTGACTGCTGTTTCTGATTATATCGAAGCGAAGGACCTTAAAGCGATTCTGGCAGCTACCGGAGAAAAACCGAAGCGTGCCGGACGTAAAACAAAAGATGCTGGGGTAAAAAAAGTATCCAAGAGACTTCTAATCGAACAACTTCAGATAAACCAGGCCATCGGAGAAATGAAGAAACTCTATGTAGATATGGTAAGAGAGTTTTACAAAGGAGGGGTGGATGATGAAGTGCGTACTGCCCGGAAAGAAGAACTTTTGAAGCAGTTAGCTGTCGATAATGCCAAAAAAAATCTGGCTGCTCTTTTGATCACACAGGTTGAATGGATGGAAGAAGTTGCGATGGCAGCTCCAGTCGAAGAAAAAGACCTTATGGCATATAATATGAAACTTCGTTATTTATTGATCTGTTTTGAAGAACAGTTGAGAATTGTCAAAAACGTTCCGATTCCTGGTGTAGAAGGACCGTATACCCAACTGCGTAACTTTGCATGGAAGGATCTGCCTATTCAGATGAATATGTTGTTTACCCGTCATAAAAAAGATATGAAAGGCATCGAAGAATATGTATCTTCTGTCTCTACTGTTTCCGGTTTGAAATCATTCCTTAAGCGGTACGGGCAAACTCACGGTGATGGTGGCTTCTTGGGAGAAGGTGACTGGAATTGGGGATAAATTTATCTTTTAGAAGAAAGTAATAGGGCTGTTTTTCGTTTGAGAAACGGCCTTTTTTGTTTATGTTTACGCCACAATAAAGATAAACTTATTACTATATGGAATCGATCAATTGTTTTTTACCTTATATTTCTCCCGGACAACTGGCTTCTGTTGTTGAAGAGTTGAATAAAACGGGGCTTATCGATAAGATTTACTTGATGACCTCCAATCCCGATGCCGAGCCATATCCCGGTTGTGAGATACTCTTAGTCGATACATTGACCAGCACACAAACGCTGTGTTCTATCCATGAACATGCGGAAGGGAAAAATATTTTGCTTTATCTCCGTCCCGGCCTGATCCGGTTTGGGCAATATGCATTGGAACGGATGGATACGGTTCTTCAAGAGTCTAAATATAACCGGATTGTTTATGCCGATTATTATGAGATATCAAACGGAACTAAAAAGAACCATCCGGTGAATGATTACCAGTTGGGAAGTGTTCGGGATGATTTTGATTTCGGGCCGTTGCTGATGATTAAATATAATGTATTAGACACTTATATGGGGCGGCTTGTAAGTAAGACTCCTGAATATAAATATGCCGGTTTGTATCGTTTTCGGCTTTCTTGTGCTGCTTTACCGGGGGGAATTATTCATATCAGAGAGTATCTGTATACATTCCTGGAAGAAGATATCCGTAAAAGCGGGGAAAAGCAGTTTGATTATGTAAATCCTAAAAAACGGGATGTTCAGTTGGAAATGGAAGTTGCATTCACTTCTACCCTGAGGTATAGTAAAGAATATTTGAAAAAGAAAATCCAATCAGTGAAGTTTAAATCGAGAGGCTTCAAATATGAAGCCACCGTGATTATCCCTGTCCGCAATCGGGTACGAACCATCGAAGATGCTATCCGTTCCGTGTTTATGCAACAGGCTTCGTTTAAGTTTAATCTGATCATTGTAGATAATCATTCCACAGACGGGACCACCGAGGTGATCCGTCGTTATGCTTCCGACGACCGGTTGGTTCATCTGATTCCCGAACGTGACGATCTGGGGATAGGCGGATGCTGGAATCTGGCTGCGGCTCATCCGTTATGTGGTAAGTTCAGTATTCAACTCGACAGCGATGACGTATATAGCGGGCCGGATACATTACAGAAGATTGTCGATACGTTCTACGCTGAAAAATGTGCAATGGTAATCGGAACCTATAAAATGACCGACTTCGACCTGAATGAAATACCACCGGGCATTATCGACCACCGGGAATGGACGCCGGAAAACGGACGTAATAATGCATTACGTATCAACGGGCTGGGAGCACCGAGAGCCTTTTATACTCCGATACTCCGCGAAATAAAGATGCCGAACGTAAGTTATGGTGAAGATTACGCGATCGGTCTGGCTATTTCACGCACTTACGCGATCGGCCGGATTTATGAAGTCCTGTATCTTTGCCGGCGTTGGGAAGACAATACAGATGCTTCGCTCGATATACACAAGATTAATGAATATAATGCTTATAAAGACAGCCTGCGTACACGGGAGTTGAGGGCACGTGGAAATGTTTTATGAAGCATGGAAGGATAAATAATAATGGAAAATATAAATCAACAGGCTAAAGAATTAATACGCGAACATCTTACCTTTTGGGAACTGGCACAGGTAAACTATGCCGCTCTTGAAAAGGTGCAGACCCGTACATTGGAGGTAAACGGTTATCCCGTTATTCTTCAGTTCAATCCGGAGCGTATCCGTTCGTCGGCAGCGAAGATCGATAAACAGTCGTTGGCTGCCCGTCCCTGTTTCCTTTGTGAGGCGAACCGTCCCGGCAATCAACGATGGATTGATTTCGGGGGAGAGTATCAGATCATGGTGAATCCATATCCTATCTTTCGCGAACATCTGACCATCCCGATCCGGGCACATCAGGAACAACGTCTCTTTTCCCGTTATAAAGATATATTGTCGCTGGCTGAAGTCCTGACAGATTTCATCATTTTTTATAACGGTCCGAAATGTGGAGCATCAGCTCCCGATCATATGCATTTCCAGGCAGGTAATAGAGGCTTTCTTCCGCTCGAGACAAATTGGCGGAAGGCCCGGAAAGAGGTGGTGTTTTCTGCCGGACAGGCAACTTTATTTGCTTTAAGGGATTTCCTGCAACCGATGTTCGTTCTCGTGTCTGCAGATAAGGAAGACTCTGTCGCTCTTTTCAACCACCTGTACGCTTTGCTGCCCATCAGGGCCGAGGAGTACGAACCTATGATGAACGTGTTGGTCTGGACGGAAGCCGGACAATGGATCACCTGTGTTTATCCGCGAAAGAAACTGCATCCTGCCTGCTATTATGCCGAAGGGGATGCCAATATCTTGATTAGCCCGGCAACGGTCGAAATGGCCGGTGTTTTTATCACTCCACTGGAAAAAGATTTCCGGAAGGTGACCTCCGGAGACCTGCAGCAAATTATCAGTGAAACTTGCCTTTCTGCGGAGGAGATGGATCAGTTAATCAGTAAATCTAAATCATACTTCTTATGAAAACAAAACGAACATCCCCCTGGTGCTGGATACCCTCGCTCTATTTTGCAGAGGCATTGCCTTATGTTGCCGTGATGACAATCTCTGTTATCATGTATAAGCGGCTGGGGATCAGTAATACCGATATAGCCCTGTACACCAGTTGGCTGTATCTCCCCTGGGTAATCAAACCATTCTGGAGTCCGTTTGTCGATCTGTTGAAAACGAAACGCTGGTGGGTTGTCACCATGCAGTTCCTGATAGGAGCAGGATTGGCCGGTATCGCTTTTACAATCCCGATGGATTATTTCTTTCAGTTAACCCTGGCCGTCTTCTGGCTGGTGGCTTTCAGTTCGGCTACACACGATATTGCAGCGGACGGTTTTTATATGCTGGCACTCGACTCGCATGACCAGGCTTTCTATGTCGGGATACGAAGTACCTTTTACCGCATTGCAACCATTGCCGGACAAGGATTGCTTGTGATGCTGGCCGGCGCTTTGGAAGACAGTACCGGAAAGATTCCGTTCGCCTGGTCGATCACGTTCCTGATCCTGGCCGGACTATTTATCGGTCTCTGCCTGTATCATAAGTATATTTTACCGGTTCCGAAGTCCGATAAAGCGGCTGTAACAGTTACTGCTTCTACCATATTTAAAGAATTCTTTGCTACATTTGTCTCGTTTTTCAGGAAGAAGCAGGCATTGGTCGCTATACTGTTCATGCTGTTCTATCGTTTTCCAGAGGCACAACTGGTTAAGCTGGTAACGCCTTTCCTGATCGATCCGCGCGAAGTGGGTGGTCTGGGACTTACTACTTCTGAGATCGGCCTGGTGTATGGTACGATCGGTATTATAGGCCTGACACTGGGAGGTATTATCGGGGGAATCGTGGCAGCGCATGGTGGATTAAAGAAATGGATTTGGCCGATGGCGCTGGCAATCACATTGCCTGACCTGGTTTTTATCTACCTGAGCAGTGCACTTCCTGAAAGTCTGCTGGTCATTAATATATGTGTGTTTGTTGAACAGTTCGGTTACGGATTTGGTTTTACTGCCTATATGTTGTACCTGATCTATTTCTCCGATGGAGAACACAAAACGGCTCATTATGCGATATGTACCGCCTTTATGGCATTGGGTATGATGCTTCCGGGGATGGTTGCCGGGTGGTTGCAGGAAGAACTCGGATATGTGAACTTCTTCTGGTGGGTGATGGGATGTTGCCTGATCACACTGGCTGTAACAGCTTTCCTTAAGATAGATCCGGCATTCGGTAAAAAAGACAGAACGATCGATTAATTAAGTAATAAAACGGAAATATGATACTAATTGCCGACAGTGGTTCCACCAAGACAGATTGGTGTGTAATAGAAAGAGGAAAGCCAGCCCTTCGTTTTCAAACGCGGGGGATGAATCCTTTTTTTCAGACGGAGGAGGAGATAGGGAAGGAGATTGAAACCGGATTACTGCCTGCATTAAAAGACCTTATACCTTCCGCCGTATATTTTTACGGGGCAGGCTGCGCTTTCCCTGAAAAGAATGAAATGATACGGCGGTCTGTCAACCGGTATCTGTCTGTTCCTGTTGAGGTAGGGAGTGATCTCTTGGCTGCTGCCCGTGCTTTATGTGGCGATGAGCCGGGGATAGCTTGTATTCTGGGAACCGGTTCGAATTCCTGTTATTACGATGGCAAAGAGATTATAAAGAATGTTTCTCCCCTGGGATTTATTCTGGGAGATGAAGGAAGCGGTGCCGTATTGGGTAAACTATTGATCGGGGATGTATTGAAAGACCTGCTGCCTCCGGCTCTGAAAGAGCAGTTTCTTACACAATATGGCTTGACTCCGGCATCGATTATGGACAAGGTTTACCGGCAACCTTTCCCCAACCGTTTTCTGGCCGGCCTTTCCCCTTTTATACGGGAGCATTTGGATGAACCTGCCATTTGGGAACTGGTCACCCGTAGCTTTCTGGCATTTTTTACCCGGAACGTGAAGCAGTATGATTGTTTTGAATTACCTGTCCACCTGGTCGGTTCAGTTGCATGGTATTATCAGGAAATACTGAAAGATATTGCTTTCGATCTGGGTCTCCGTCTCGGAACGGTTGCGCAAAGTCCGATGGAGGGATTGATTGCGTATCATGGTAAGTAAACTTATATTTAATTATGTCATTTACTAAAATAACAGAACAAGATTCATTATATAATGACCTGGAACATAAATCTGTCCGGGAGTTGTTGGAAGATATAAACACAGAAGACCGGAAGGTCGCATTGGCAGTGCAAAAAACAATCCCCCAGATAGAGAAACTGGTAGATCAGATCGTTCCCCGGATGAAACAGGGAGGGCGTATCTTTTATCTGGGGGCCGGAACAAGCGGTCGGTTGGGAGTGCTCGATGCTTCTGAAATACCTCCAACTTTCGGAATGCCCCCCACTTTGGTGATCGGTCTGATTGCCGGTGGCGATACGGCTCTTCGCAATCCGGTAGAGAATGCGGAAGATGATATGGAGCGTGGTTGGGAGGAATTGCAGGAGCATCAGGTCACAACCAAAGATACGGTGATCGGTATTGCTGCATCCGGTACGACCCCTTATGTGATTGGAGCTTTGCGTAAAGCCCGTGAGCAGGGGATACTGACGGCCTCTATCTCCAGTAATCCGGATTCCCCCATGGCCGCTCAGGCCGATGTGGCGATCGAAATGATTGTCGGTCCGGAATTTGTAACCGGCAGTTCCCGTATGAAGTCCGGTACGGGGCAAAAGATGATTCTGAATATGATTTCAACATCTGTGATGATCCGGTTGGGCCGTGTAAAAGGCAACCGGATGGTAAATATGCAATTGACCAATCAGAAACTGGTCGACCGGGGGACGCGGATGGTGGCAGAGGAACTGGGGCTGAGTTATGGCCAATCGCAGCGGCTCCTTCTGATGTATGGCTCGGTAAAGGCTGCCGTTGATGAATATCGGAAACATAATAATTAATATTTTTCATCAACCGATGGAGAACGAAACGAAAATATCTCTATATTTGCGACGTGCATTGTTCCGGACCTGTATCCGCAGGAAAGGATTAAAAGGGAATCGGGTGTAAATCCCGGACAGTCCCGCTGCTGTAAGCTTCATTATAGATTGGGCAATACCATAAGCCACTGTTCTTTTTTGAATGGGAAGGCGCTCAAACCGGAAGTAAGTCAGAAGACCTGCAAGGCATATTATTTCGACGGCTTCGAGGAAAGGCCGGAAGAGAACAGGAGGTCGGTTAACGTCTCCACTATTCTTACTCCCGTTTCCCGTATAGCTGTCTGAACGTTTTTGTTTTTAATTATTTTGCCATAATAATTAGGAAAAGAGGCATGGATCGGTTTATGGGATGAGCTCCGTAACCGGTGCATGCTTTCCTTTTTATGAATGAACAGGATGATAGGAATACTTGTTTATTATAGGAAAAGTGCGTTTATTTGTAAACATAATTAATTAACAACAGGCAATATGAAGAAGGTTACAGGTTTAGTTTTGGTTATTTTGATGATGTTTATAGCCCTACCGGCTAAGTCCCAACTGAAGTTTGGATTAAAAGGGGGAGTAAACATATCGTCCGTTCATCTGAATTCCGATATACTGAAGGCGGATAATGTGACAGGGTTCCAGATCGGTCCGATGATCGAGACAACACTCCCACTGGTCGGAATCGGACTGGATGCGGCGATCCTTTATTCTCAGAAAGGATTGGAGTTGAAAGCGAAAGGCTCTGAAAATACCAGTATAAAAACGGATTATCTCGATGTACCGGTCAATTTGAAATGGAAATTCGGTATTCCCCTTGTTAAAGCTTATCTGTCGGCCGGACCCTATATCGGTTTCCGTGTCGGAGGAGATAAAATCTGGAATGTTTTAGGCGAACAGATGAAAGCAAAGAATTTCAGTGCAGGACTTAACTTCGGTGTAGGGGCTGAATTGATAAGCCATTTACAGGTAGGGATAAATTACGGATTGGGATTGACTGACAATTACAGTGCCGACAAACTCGATTTGGGAGGTGCTAAAAACCGTGGATGGTCTATCACAGCCGCAGTTCTGTTTTGATGACAGATAGAAAAGATATGCAGGGCCGGACTTTAACAGTCCGGCCTTTTTTGTTACTTTTGACCTCGTAAATGAAATACGCAGATGTCATATTGCCTCTTCCGTTAGAGAATAGCTATACCTATAGTATTCCTTCCGATCTGGAGACAGCCGTCATTCCCGGTTGCCGGGTGATCGTCCATTTCGGTAAGAAGCGCTATTATACGGCGATTGTAATGGATGTGCATGAACGCAGGCCTGATACGGATTTTGAAACGAAAGAAATTTATGCCTTGTTGGATGCGACTCCCGTATTGCGCCGTCCGCAACTCCGTTTCTGGAAATGGATCTCATCCTACTATATGTGTAAGCTGGGGGATGTTTATAAAGCCGCCTTGCCTTCCGGCTTGAAGCTGGAAAGTGAAACGGCCGTCACCTATAATCCCGACTTTGAGGCAGATGGTCCTTTGAGGCCGAATGAACAGTCGGTACTGGATGCTTTTACCGGTGTCCTGAAACTGACCGTGTCGGAACTGGAGAAAAAGACAGGGCTTCGTAATGTGGTTCCCGTAGTTGCTTCCCTGATGGCCCGTGGAGCGGTAGTAGTGAGTGAGGAAATGAAACGGGGATTTGTCCCGAAGATGCAAACCTTCATTCGCTTATCGGAAGAATATGCCACGGAAGAACAGTTACAGGCTGTATTTGCCGATTTTAAGCGGGCGAAGAAACAGGAGCTTATGTTAGTTTGCTATCTGGATCTGAGTCATGCCTTGAATCCGGCGTTGGTTCAGGAAGTATCAAAGAAGGAGCTACTGGAACGTAGTGGTTGCTCTTCCACGATTCTGGACGGACTCTTGAAACGTGGTGTCCTGGTAAGTTATGAAAAAGAAGTGGGGCGTTTACAGGTTCCGGTCTGCCGTCTGCAACCCCTTAGTCCGTTAAGCCCGGCACAGGAGAAGGCTTATGGTGAAATACATGACGTGTTTACTTCGAAGGAAGTTTGCCTGCTTCATGGAGTTACTTCGAGTGGCAAGACGGAAATCTATGTCCGGTTGATCGATGAGGTACTGAAGTTGGGACGGCAAGTGCTCTACATGCTGCCCGAAATAGCTATCACGACACAGGTAACCGAACGGTTGGCAAAATTGTTCGGTGATAAGCTATTGGTATATCATTCTAAATTTTCGGATAACGAACGGGTAGAGGTTTGGAATAAACTATTGCATGGGAATGGTCCTATGTTGGTCTTGGGAGTACGCTCTTCACTTTTCCTTCCGTTTAAGGACCTGGGATTGATTGTCGTAGATGAGGAACATGAAAATACTTACAAGCAACAGGACCCGGCACCCCGTTATCACGCCCGTAATGCGGCTATCGTGTTGGCGGGCATGCATGGGGCCAAGACTTTGCTGGGCTCGGCTACACCTTCAATCGATTCTTATTTTAATGCTACTACCGACAAATATGGCTTGGTTGAACTGACTACACGTTTTGGCGACTGCCTGATGCCGGAGATTATCTCTGTCGATATCAAGGAACTGAAACGGAAGAAGATCATGAAGGATACGCTTTTCTCTCCATTATTGGTAGAGAAAGTAAACGCGGCTCTGGCCCGTGGCGAACAGGCTATTCTTTTTCAGAACCGCCGTGGATTTGCTCCGTTGATCGAATGTAAGAGTTGTGGCTGGGTTCCCCATTGTGTAAATTGCGATGTCAGCCTGACTTATCATAAATATCACAATCAGCTGGTTTGTCATTATTGTGGCTATAAGATCCAGTTACCGCCTCATTGTCCGCAATGCCAGAGCACGGAATTAAAGATGATGGGTTTTGGTACGGAAAAGGTGGAGGAGGAGATTGCTTCCCTGTTCCCGTCGGCAAAAGTGGAGCGGTTGGATTTTGATACTGCTCGTACCCGTACAGCCTATGAACGGATCATTGCCGACTTTGAGAAAGGGAAAACGCATATCCTTATCGGAACCCAGATGTTATCGAAAGGACTGGACTTCGGAAATGTCAGTGTGGTAGGCATACTGAATGCCGACAGCCTGATGAATTATCCGGATTTCAGGGCGCATGAACGGGCATTCCAGTTGATGGTGCAGGTTAGCGGACGTGCCGGAAGAAGGGACAAACAGGGAACGGTTATCTTGCAGACCTCACAGCCCGAACATCCGTTGATACGTATGGTGCAGCATTTTGCCTATAAAGAAATGGTCGGTTTGCAACTCAGCGAACGTAGTATGTTCAGATATCCGCCTTACTACAGGTTGATTGTGCTCGTACTTCGCAGTCGTAACGAGGCGATCCTGCAGGAGATGTCTGTTTTGTATGCCGAGAAACTACGTGTCCGTCTGGGGGAACGTGTGTTGGGGCCTGTTACGCCGCCGGTGACTCGTGTGCAAACACTTCATATTAAAAAGATTGTATTGAAGATCGAAATAGCGGCAGCGATTGCTCCGGTCAGGGAAATACTGGAAGCGATTCATTCGGAAATGCAACGTTATCTTCCCTTTAAACAATTGCTGGTACACTACGATGTAGATCCGGCTTAAGGAAGTAACACTACTGTGTTGTTGCAACGACTTGGTTTTGCCAACGGCATGGCACAGCTTTGCCAACTGGATGGCACTATCTTGCCACACTGATGGCAGTACTTTGCCACTAGGCTTGGCAAAACTTTGCCGATCGTATGGCAAGACGCTGCGCTCGAAATAAGACGGATGTTTTTGTTCTAAAAGATAATATCATTGTTATGAAACAAGAAAAGATAAGATTGCTATTTGTATGTCTTGGGAATATTTGTCGTTCACCCTCTGCCGAGGCAGTGATGAAGAAACTGGTGAAGGATGCGGGTCTGGAAAAACAGATCGAAATTGATTCGGCCGGTATTATGGGCTATCATGAAGGTGAACGGGCTGATGAACGTATGCGTGCGCATGCTGCCCGGCGAGGATACGTGCTCGACTCTATCTCACGGCCTGTCCGTACGACGGATTTCTATGACTTCGACCTGATCATCGGTATGGATGACCGGAATGTGGATGATCTGAAACACAAAGCCCCCGATCTGGAATCTGTAGCTAAGATTCACCAGATGACGGAATATAGCCGTAATAAATTGTACGACTATGTGCCCGACCCGTATTACGGTGGTGCCACGGGTTTTGAACTTGTATTGGATTTACTGGAAGATGCTTGTGGCGGATTATTGGATACAATAACGCCTCATTTTGACCTGCCAGGCTAAAATGAGGCGTTTTTTGTAAAATGAATATAGATTAGAATTCCAATCCTACCTTAATACTTACTCCTCCTAGATTTTCATCGGAGTAATAATTATTGTAATAACTATAATAGTAGACTTCTGCAAGTTGGACTGTATATCCTAGTGTTGCATTAAATGCGAGCCTGTTGTTAAGCATGAACTTGACACCTACGGATGGTGCGAAATAGAATCCCAGGTCATCGGCATCGTCCGAAAGGGATGCTGTGTATCCTGTTTTAACTCCGGCGAACGGAACGATCGGCCCTTGCATGAAGTTCGCTCTGAAATCGACAAATAATGGCATAGCAAAGACTTCACTTTCATGATAATAATTGAATCCGGTACCACCTCCTAAAAAGAGATAAGGATTAAACTGGAATCCGTGGCTGGTAGTCAGTTCGACTCTTCCTTCTGAAAAATCACCTGTCCCGACTGTATAACCAAAATCCACGAAACCTTTGTAGCCTCTTTTTACGTATTTCGTATTCAAGTCTCTGGATGAATAAGAACGATTATGTGAACCGTAAACAGCTTCCTTGGTTATTTTCTCTACATCTTTCATGTCACAAACAAAAAGACTTCCGTCAGCTGTTTGTATTTTTAATGATTTGTTCGGAACTTGTTCAACAATGATCCCTTTGATAATGCTACCGTTTTTCAGATAGACAACTTCTTTCATATCACTCTGTGCGAAAGACCATTGCATGGCAGCAAATAAAAAAACAAAAACGAATAAAACTCTTTTCATCATATTAAGTATTGTTGTTTGATGGATGCGAAGATATTGATTTTTATTGTTAAATTCGTATCCGGGCTTTATTATTCTTTCTCTATCCCCTATTTCTTCAAGTCCGGATAGCTGATACGTGTATGGAACATAGTCTTTAGTTTGTCAACAAAGACGTTTTTAATCATCTCCACATCCCGGAAAGTCAGTGGGGCACTTTTCAATAGTCCGTCTGCTATTTGCCCGTCGATGATTTTATCCACCAGCTGTTTGATACTTTCTTCCGTATGTTCTTTCAGACTACGGGAAGCTGCTTCTACTGAATCGGCCATCATTAATATGGCTGTTTCTTTAGAGAACGGGTTCGGCCCCGGATAGGTAAATGTTTCTTCGTCGATTTCCCTGTCCGGATATTGGTTTTTGAATGAGTTATAGAAATATTTTGCTTTACCTAATCCGTGATGCGTGCGGATAAAGTCGATAACGGCTTTGGGCAATAAAGCCTTTTCTGCAATTCTGACACCATCGGTTACGTGATTGATGATTACTTTGGCACTTTGATCGAAAGTGAGTTGGCCGTGTGGGTTTACGCTACTCTGATTTTCTGTGAAGAAAGCAGGGTTAGCCATTTTTCCTATATCATGATACATCGCTCCCGTACGCACCAGTTGGGCATTGGCTCCGATCTTCGCCGCAGCTTCAGAGGCCAGGATAGACACTTGCAGCGAATGCTGGAAGGTTCCGGGGGAAGTCTCCGACAGCTTTTTCAGGATAGGAGTGTTGATATTGGACAGTTCGACCAAAGTGATGCTCGATACATACCCGAATGTTTTTTCCAGCATGTATACCAGAATGTAGGTGAACATCAAAAGGATGAAATTAATACCGAAATACAGGATCATCAGCCAGTTGATCTTGTTGAAATCAGCTTCCTGATATAACGTCAGGCTGATATAACATAATGTATAAGACATAAAAATCAGGAATGCACAACGAATCAGCTGGGAACGTTCCGACAAATCTTTCAGACTGAATGTGACCACCATACCGGCAATGATCTGTAATAACAGGAATTCATGCGGAAAAGGAACCATCAGCGAACAGATCAATACAATGACCAGATGAATAAATAAAGCCGTACGTGAGTCGAAGAAGGTTCGCACCACGATCGGGACGATTGCAAACGGTAATATATATACATTAAATAATGCGTAGGTAACACACAACTCGGTCAGTATACAGCTGACGAATATACAAAGGATAAGAAACAATGCATTCCGCCTGTTATGTAAAATCTTTAATCGGAAAGACCAGAGATACAACCAGAAACAGAATATGAGACCCAGTACCAATACGAATTGTCCTCCCAGGATAATGCTCTGGCGTTGGGCGCCTCCCGACTTGGTTTCGTGTACGATCTTGAGCGAGCGGAGGACATTGTATGTATGGTTGTCGATAATTTCCCCCCTGTCTACAATACGTTCTCCTGCCTGTACCATCCCGTTGGCAAGGGATACACTACGTAACATATCTTCTTTGACCTTTTCCGACATCATTTTGTCGTATGAAATATTTTCAGCCAGATAGTTGTTGATATCACACGATTGTAAGACCGACTTATCCAGGCGTGGCGGACAATTGTTTATAATAAACTCGTAAGCTGTCTTAATCGTAAAGAAGTCGCTGGCATAACGGGAATGCGCCACGTTATTTTCAAGCAGGTTGACTCGTTCGTACTGGTTATTTTTCAGTTCATCCAGCTCCTGCGATGAAATAATGCCGTTCTTATACAATTTGACGAGGCTGTTTTCAATATACTGCATGTAGGCCGGTGTTGCTTTATGGCTCAGACTGTTGGTGTAAGCGGTACGCAACTTATCGACTTCGGTATTTTCAACCGATGCATCCAAACGGAAATAGGGTTCGAAATTTTTCAGCACACTATCCTTTTCAGCTTCTACTTCCGCATCGGTTTTATAGATGGGAAAATCACTGGGAGCCGTGAGTAATCCGTACCTCCAGGGTTTACCTTCGTAGAATTGATAACGGAACTTTCCTTCCCGTGGAAAAAAGTAAGCAATCAGTAGTGATGCGACAATGAAATATACCGCCGGATGTATGTTATAATTTTTCAGTTTCATAAGTTTCTCATTTAAGGTCGAAATGTACGTAAAAAAGTTTATTAAGAGAAAAAAAAGGCCTACTTTTGCCGCATTATTATAGAATGAAAGAATTATGACTCAAAGGAAAGTTAGAGTCCGTTTTGCACCCAGCCCGACAGGGGCGCTGCATATCGGCGGTGTTCGTACAGCTTTATACAATTATTTATTTGCCAAACAGAATGGCGGAGATTTGATCTTACGTATTGAAGATACCGACTCACAACGGTTTGTTCCCGGTGCCGAAGCTTATATCATTGAAGCTCTTACCTGGTTAGGGATCAAGTTCGACGAAGGCGTGAACTTTGGAGGTGAATACGGCCCTTATCGCCAGAGCGAGCGGAAAGCCATTTACAAAGAATATGTAGACCAGCTGTTGAAAGATGGTCATGCTTATATCGCATTTGATACACCGGCAGAGCTGGATGCCAAACGCCAGGAGATCGCAAATTTCCAGTATGATGCATCCACACGTCTTCAGATGCGCAACTCGCTGACTCTTTCTGCCGAGGAAACAAAAGCGTTGATCGATGCCGGCAACCAGTATGTAGTTCGTGTAAAGATTGAACCGAATGAAGACATTCATGTAAACGATATCATCCGTGGAGAAGTAGTAATCAATTCTTCTGTATTGGATGACAAAGTATTATATAAATCGGCAGACCAGTTGCCAACCTATCACCTGGCAAATATCGTAGACGACCATTTGATGGAAGTCACTCATGTGATCCGTGGTGAAGAATGGTTGCCGAGTGCACCGCTTCATGTATTGCTGTACCGTTATTTCGGCTGGACTGAAACAATGCCTCAGTTTGCCCACCTCGCCCTGTTGTTGAAACCGGAAGGAAATGGCAAACTGAGTAAACGTGACGGTGATCGTTTAGGTTTCCCTGTTTTCCCGCTGGAATGGCATGATCCGAAAACCGGTGATATCTCTTCAGGATACCGTGAGAGTGGCTATCTGCCGGAAGCAGTTGTAAACTTCCTGGCTTTATTAGGATGGAATCCGGGTAACGACCAGGAGATCATGAGTATGGATGAACTGATCAAATATTTCGATCTTACCCGTTGCAGCAAGGCCGGTGCCAAGTTCGATTATGAAAAGGGAAAATGGTTCAACCACCAGTATATCCAGAAAAAAGATAATAAAGAAGTAGCCGCATTGTTCATGCCTATCCTTGAAAGCCACGGTGTAAAAGCCGAACCGGCTTATGTGGAAAAGGTTGTCGGAATGATGAAAGACCGTGTATCTTTTATTAAAGAATTATGGGATGTTTGTGCATTCTTCTTTGTTGCTCCGACTGAATATGACGAGAAAACAACCAAGAAACGTTGGAAGGCTGATTCAGCAGCCCAGTTGACCGAGTTGATCGAAGTGCTTCGCACCCGTGAACCGTTCGATATCGAAGGAACGGAAGAAGAAGTGAAGGCCTGGATCGAAAGCAAAGGATACCATTTAGGTAACATCATGAATGCTACCCGTCTGGCTCTGGTCGGTGAAGGAAAAGGTCCTCATATTTTTGATATTACTGAAGCATTAGGAAAAGAAGAATCTATTCGTCGTATTCAAAGAGCGATTGAAGTGCTTAAATAAGTTATGTATAGTCTGGCAATCCACTTTTACGCATTTATAATTGCGTTGATTTCTCCATTTCATAAGAAGGCCCGGATGATGCGTCTGGGGCAGTGGAAGACGAATTCCATTCTTCGGGAGAAGATCGACCGGAATGCAAAATATATCTGGTTTCATGCTTCTTCGTTGGGCGAATTCGAACAAGGCCGTCCGATGATGGAAAAAATCAAGGCGGAACATCCGGAGTATAAAATACTGCTTACTTTCTTTTCGCCTTCGGGATATGAAGTTCGTAAGAATTATAACGGGGCAGATGTCATTTGTTATCTGCCCTTCGATACACCTTACCGGGTTAATAAATTCCTGAACCTGGCCAATCCGGCTATAGCCGTATTTATCAAATATGAGTTTTGGGGTAATTACCTGCATGAGTTGAAGCGTCGGAATATACCCGTTTACATCATTTCCTCCATATTCCGTCCGGATCAACTCTTCTTCCAGTGGTATGGTTTCTTATACCGGAAGATGCTTTATTGTTTCACGCATCTTTTTGTACAGGATGAACGTTCGGCCGCTTTGCTGAAAGAATTTGGTATAACGAATGTGACAGTGACCGGAGATACCCGTTTCGATCGGGTACTGGATGTGCGTAAACAAGCTCGCGACCTGTCACAGGTGGAACATTTTGTTTACGATAAGAATGGGAAAAGAAGTCTGACGCTTGTTGCCGGGAGTTCCTGGCCGCAGGATGAAGAGATCCTGATACCATATTTCAATGAGCATCCTGAGATGAAGCTGATCATTGCTCCGCATGAGATCCATCGTGAACATTTGATGTATATCGAATCGTTATTGAAACGTCCTTCGGTTCGTTTGTCGGAAGCAATCCATGATGAAAGCCTGCTGGAAGGAAAAGACTGTCTGATCGTAGATAGTTTCGGTCTGCTCTCTTCTATCTACCGGTATGGGGCTATCGCTTATATCGGAGGAGGTTTCGGTGCAGGCATACATAATACATTGGAAGCAGCCGTGTATGGTATACCTGTTATATTTGGCCCTAAGTACCAGAAATTTAAGGAAGCCAGAGACTTGATCAAAGTCGGAGGAGGTTTTTCTATATCGAGCAAACAAGCTTTCTGTGATAAAATGGACGAGTTACTTACCTACCATGAAGTACTGGATGCTTCGGGTAACGCTGCTGGACACTTCGTCAGTGATAATGCCGGGGCTACGGAACAGGTGCTGAAGAAGCTTGGATTGTAAAAAGTCGTCATTGGCTAAAATGTTCCCCTATAAAATAATAAGCAGGCGGGTGAATTACCGCCTGCTATTAATAGTATCTAATCAATCTCCGAAGCTAGCAAAGATACCTGTAAATGCCTGTTTCCTGCACTAAGGATTGTTTTCTTTTGATGTTCAATCCATATCGAAAGCGGTTTCATCGTAAAATCGTTGGCTATCGTGTCTTGTATTTCTTGTTCGAAAGCATAATAACCGGGATAAGGGTCTTTGGGATTAATGATTTCATCTATCCGTAAAGAAGCAATCTCATCAGGAGATAAACAAACTTTTTTCTCCCACCTTTTGCCTGTAAAGGTTTCCTGTGCCAAACCCTTTTCATCTGTATAAGTGACTACCATTCTGCGTGCTAACATTCTATGTACGGCTACATGGTAAGTAACGCAAAATGGCTCTCTTTCTTTCTTTTCGTAACTCTTCCAGAAAACCAGTAAAGATAAGGTTAATGCCATCAGGAGTAATGTGTATATTTTATTCATAACGATCCTTTTTACAAAAGACAGCATATAATTTTGAATGGCTGTAAACATTTTGTTTGTAAAATACAAATAGCTGTTTGTATTTTACAAATTCATACAAAGAGAAAAAAGACCGGATGTTTTGTTATAATCTCGTATCTTCATCGAAATATGGAGATTTGTTCATATATTTGTTTCACTCTTAAAAATAAGATAACATGGAAACTGAAAAGATAAACAATACTAGAGTTCACCAGGGGGCTAATGTGAGTAAGATACGCAGGTATGAAGGTGTGAAGCAAGAGACATTGGCCGAAAAATTGGGCGTTACCCAACAGCTTGTTTCCTGGCTGGAACAACAGCGTGAAATAGGAAAAGATTATCTGGTGAAAATAGCGGCTATTCTTAATGTTGCACCGGAAATTATTGAAAATATGGAAGAGACGCCGGTTTCTGTGGTTATTGAGAATAATAACTTTGAATATGAAAATGGTAGTATTAGCAGTAATAATATAGGCTATTCTACAGAATTTAATGACAATAAAACTATTCACCCTGTCGAAAAGATAATCGAGCTAACTAAAGAGAATACTTCCTTATACGAACGTATGCTGGCTAACGAAAAAGAAAAAGTAACCTTACTTGAAAAATTATTGAACGAGAAAAAATAAGTTTTTCGTCATCTTCTAAATATATTGTGGTTCGTTTTTTGACAGATTTGAATGTAGTGTCGTTGGTAGGGGCGGTTCGCGAACCGCCCTTACAGGCGCCGTCACAATGGAACAGGCAGGTTCGGCCGTAGGGGCGGGGTCTGCCCGCCCTTCTTCACCGGTTGTTATATTCTTGTCGCAAAGGGTGGGCAAACCCCACCCCTACAAAACCTGTCATTTGGTTTCACCTTTTTCTAGAATGGAATCAAACAATAAATTCAAAACAGTTTCAAAGAGTTATAGTGTCTGTCAATAATCGAACTAAACCGGCGTTGTTCTCTTGAATACACAACAAAGATATAAGGCGGATATGGAGCGAATGGACCGGATGGAACTCAGTGGGAATAAGAGTCGACTTTCCGGAAGTTTTTTATAGATTTCCGTCTATAAAACAATTATATTTGTATTCAAAAACAACTGTTTTTCAAATCAAAAACAATTGTATTTGTAACAGAAAACAATTGTCTGTAACCAATAAAATAAAACAGGCTGTTTTCAGGAATACAGAAATACGGGGGAGATGGAAGATGGCTGAAAAAAGCCGATCCCCTTATAATTCTTTATAAAGAATATTCTTTCTATATTATAAGAGAAAAATAAAGCTGTCAACGAACTCTAATATGGATGCGTATTAAAGCTTTGTTAATCAAGTTGTTAACATTGAATATTCGTAATAAAGTGCTGATATCAAAATTTATTGAATATATCGTTGTTGTGAAATATGTCGAATGTATTGAAAATTAAGGGATACGTTTTAGTAGTTGTCAGATACGAATGTTTCAGTTATTGACAGAGAATAATGTGCTGATTATAAAAAATAGTTGCCTACCCATTGGGAAACTCCTGTCGGACTATTTTCATATTCTCGCATGATTTATTTACATTTGTCAAATTAAAACAGCAGGATTAGATGAAAAAACTATTTGAGACCGCCTTTCTTTTGAGTACTTTGTGTTGTCTGGTAATCTGTTTGTCCGCGTTTTCGAAAGAAAATAGTTCTGAGGATACTATCAGTGATTTAATCAGTAAGGCAGAAGATATGCTTAAAATAGATCCTTCCAAGGCTATTTATTACTCTAATGTCGCGATAACAGAAGCGCAGAAAAAAGGTGATAAAAGTCTTTTGGCCAAGGCCCAGTCAACATTGGGCGAAGCCTATATGAATCAAGGTGATTTTGATATGGGATTTGAATCTATGACGAATGCCCTGGAGAATGTACCTGCCGGCAAACCTAACCAAAGTGCTTATATCTACGTACGCCTTTCAGGATGTTATACTAAGTTAGGCGATTTGAATGCAGCCTTTCAGTATGTCGATAAGGCGATTGATATTTGTAAGGAAGCGAATGATCGGAAGAGTCTGGCAATGTGTTATAATGCCCGTGGACTGGTTTATATACTTGTGCCGGATAATGGAAAAGCGGAAGAGAATTTCAAAGCAGCCCTGGATATAAACAGGGAGTTGGGGGAAAGGAAACTAGTGGCTGTAAACCTCAATAACCTTTGTTTGTATGAAGGCAATACGCGGGAAAAGATAGGTATGTTGCGGGAAGCCATTGCTATAAACGACTCTTTGGGTACTGTCTGGTCACTCGGAGAGAATTATAATAATCTGGGAACACAGTATTATTATGCCAAAGAATACAGAAAGGGGATGGCTGCATTGGACACTGCAAGGATCTATGCACGTAAGATCAATGCTAAAGAATTGATTACCGATAATTATCGGTACGCTTCGTGGATCCACGAAGCGATGGGCGATTATCCGAAAGCTTATAAAAATCTGAAGGATCTGTATGATATGGAACAGGACTTGTCGGCAAAAGATGAGATGAGACAAATTGAACTGAACCTTATTCAAAAACGTTTGAAAGCGAAAGAACATGAAATGATCGTGCAGGAACAAGCTTTCCAGATCAAGAGCCTGAGAATGCGTAGTTTTATAGCAATACTTATTGCTATAGCCGTATTGCTCATATTGTTATATGTTACTTTCCACAGCCGGCAACAAAAACGAATACAAATGTTGGAGGCCTCGAGGAAGCTGGAGGAACAAGAGAAAGAACTGATCGCCCTGAAATTGAAACAAGCAGAAATAGCCACCCAAACCACACAGCAGGAATTAGATTATAACCGGCACGAATTGACGAACTTCGCTTTTTTTGTACGCAGCCGTAATGATTTACTGGCAAACATACAATCGATGCTGAAAGAAGGTTACAAATTATCCGGCCCGGAGATGGATGCCCATTTGAGAAGTATTAATGCCTATATCTCCCAATTCAATGCCCGGAATACCGAGACTGAATTGTTGATAGATGAAGTGAATGCCCGCTTTATAGATAAACTATCCGGACTTCATCCCGATTTATCAAAAAATGAACAACGTTTGGCTTCCCTGCTTCGCATCGGTCTGTCGACAAAGGAAATTGCTTCCGTTATAGACTCTACTCCCAAGACTGTGAACATGGCAAGATACCGGTTGCGTAAACATCTGAACCTGGAAACAGACGAGAGTCTGACTGAATATATGAAAAGTATCTGATGTAGTATCTGTTATTGGTGTAATATGCAGTTAATCAGTTGCTCTTTATTTTTATATGTAGATAAAAACATCCTCTTTTTTAGTGATATGTAGATATTAGATAGGCCGATAAAGTCTTGACAAAGGAATAATAAACGACTATTCTTGCAACAAAACTTTATTAATTTAATCTAATTGAAACAGTCATGGGAATATCGCAATGCAAATCCCGGTTTATTACCGGTTCTTTCCTTAGGACATCAATCGTTCTGATGCTCCTTTCCCTTTTACCAATGTTGGGGTTCGCTCAAAACGTAAATGTAAAAGGTGTTGTTTATGATGAAACCGGAGCTCCGGCTATCGGTGTGAATATCCTGAAAAAAGGGACTACGGAAGGGGCAACGACCGACATGGATGGTCAGTTTGAGTTGTCCGTAAAAAAAGGAGATATTCTTCTCTTTTCTTATATCGGTTATACAACACAGCAGATTACTTATACCGGGCAACCTCGTTTGGAAGTCCGATTAGCAGAAGATGCAGAAAAACTGGATGAGGTTATTGTTGTAGGGTATGGTACAATGAAAAAGAGCGATTTAACAGGTGCTATATCTTCGGTTAATGTGGAAGAACTGACGAGCCGTGCAACTACCAATCCGGCAGAAGCATTACAAGGTAAAGTATCCGGCGTCAGTATCCAGAAAAAAGGAGGTAACGCAGGTGCAGGGATCTCTGTTAAGATACGTGGTGTGAAATCTTTCGGTAATAATGAACCATTGTATATTATCGATGGATTTCCCGGTGATATAAGCAATGTGAACCCTCAGGATATTGCTGCAATGGAAGTCTTGAAGGATGGTGCTGCTGCCGCTATTTATGGTTCTACTGCTGCCAATGGTGTTATTATGGTAACAACTAAAAACGGTAAAAAAGGAGATCTGAAGGTAGATGTAAATGCTTATCTGAACTTCTCGAAAGTAGCTAACCGGCTGGAACTTTTGAACTCGGAGGGCTATGTACAGGTACATAAACAGATGTATGATAATTATAATCTTCAATATCCGAATAAGACAGTCGATTACCCGGCTTATATAACAAACTTCCTGGCTAATCCTTCCTCTTATCCTAATACAAACTGGCAAGACGAAATGTTCCGTGGCGGATTGACACAAAACTATCAGGTGAGTGTTCGTGGTGGAAGTGAAAAAGCCCGTTATTCGGTATCTTATAATCACTCGGATGATAAAGGTGTCCTGTTGGGTAATAGCTTCAAACAAGATAATGCCCGCATGAAACTGTCTGTTACCAAGAATATATTCGACTTGGATGCCAATTTGTCTTTTATGGCTAAAGATGAAAAGCAGCCACAATATTCCCTGAAAGAAGTATATGGTATTTCTCCGCTGGTTTCGGTATATGATGATACGAAAGAATACGGCTTCGGACTGACAGATCATGATGGACTGCCCAGCAACCGTAATGTGATGGCGGATTATACTTATCGCCAGGGTGGTGGCAAAACATATAATATGGATGCCAATGCCGCATTGACAATGCATCTGGCTGAATGGCTTACATTCAAAACCGCTTACTCTTATCGTGGAGAACATTATCGTTACCAGCGTCACATGCCGGCTTATGTGGCAGACGTAAAGGCAAAACAGGATTACCCTTCTCAATATGAGAAATCCTATTACTGGGAAGATCAGGTGATAGACAACGTATTGACTTTTGATAAGCAATTCAAAGATCACTCCCTGAATGTAATGGCCGGTAATTCTATTCAGATACGTAAATACAACTGGAATGAAATACAGGTAGATGGTAAAACAACTGTTTATGAGGTAAAAGACGGACAGTTGGTAACATCTGAGAAACCGTCAGGATTCTTAGATCCTAATTTCGCTACTATCGGAGCAGGTAAAGGCGGTACTTATAGTGGCGATGGTTCATTATACGATTATAACCGTGCTTCTTTCTTTGGCCGTGTAAATTATTCTTATGCCGGACGTTATATGTTGCAGGCTACTGTCCGTGCAGACGGTTCTTCCAAATTCGGTAAAGATAGCCGCTGGGGTGTTTTCCCATCAGTCGCTTTGGGATGGAGAATAACGGAAGAAGAGTTTTTCCCGAAAGACGGTGTGATCAGTAATTTGAAATTGCGTGCCAGCTGGGGACGTTTAGGTAATGAGCAAGCACTTGGCTATTATGACTTCCAGGCATTGATTACCAGCGGAAATGATATGTCGATGGGTGCTGTTCAGGGTAACGGATCAAGTCCATGGCCGGGAAGTATAGCTACCGGGTTGGCAAACCGTAACCTGCAATGGGAAACAACCGATACAAAGAACATCGGTTTCGACTATGGTTTATTGAACGGTCGTTTATCGGGAGCATTGAACTACTATTATAACAAGACGGAAGATATGCTGATCACCAAGAAACTGGCTCCTTCCGTAGGTCTGAATAACCCGGTGATGAATGTCGGTAAAATCCGTAACTCCGGTTTTGAAATGGAGATCAACTGGGCTGATAAGAAAGGAGACTGGGATTATAATGTAGGACTGAACCTGACAACAACAAGTAACAAGGTTCTGGAACTTTCAGATCCGAAGCAGGCTTTATATGGGGATGGTTTGAAATGGGGTACGGAGCACTTTCCGACTCAGACGCGTGTAGGTGAACCTATTGCAAGTTTCTATCTGTATCGTGCCGACGGTATCTTCCAGAATGAAGCAGAAGTAGCCGCTCATGTGAATGCCGACGGTGATTTATTGCAGCCGAATGCCCGTCCGGGAGATATCCGTTTTCGTGATGTGAATGGAGATGGCCAGATAGACGAAGATGATAAAGAGTCTTGCGGTTCCGGTATGCCGAAACTGGAGGCCAACCTTTCTGCCGGTTTCTCTTATAAAGGCATTGATTTTTCTTTCTTACTGGGTAGTGGTTGGGGACATAAGCTATATAACGGTAACCGTTATTTCTTTGAAGGAATGAGCTCGGGTACCAATATGCTGGCTTCTACATTAGATGCATGGACTACAAGTAATACCAACACAAGTGTTCCCCGTGCAGTTTTACAGGATCCGAACAATAACTCACGCGAAAGCGACCGTTTCCTTGAAAATGGAAACTTTGTTCGCCTGCGTCAATTACAGATCGGGTATACATTACCTTCAACATTATTGAAGAAACTGTTTGTTGATAAACTTAGATTATATGTAAGTGGCGAGAACTTGTTTACAATTACCAAATACAGCGGTATCGATCCTGAATTCTCTACGGAAAAGATATTGAATACAGGTGTGGATAAGGAAATTTATCCTTTCACACGTTCTTATATCGTAGGATTGCAGCTTACATTCTAATTACAAATTACTTAAAATCACATAGACAATGAAAAAGATAAAATATATAGTTGCTTCTTTCTTATTAATGGGAGCAATCACGGGTTGCGATGATTTTCTAACAGTATCGTCACCGGACCAATTGACTACCGATTCTTTTTGGCGTGACAAATCAGATGCGGAGGCAGGATTGGCAGCAGCCTATTCCCAGCTGGAATCATTTACCGATACCTGGGGCTTTTCGGAAGTAAAATGGCCGGTGGAGGCATACCGCGAGGATATCGTTAATCTGGGTTCCGATGCATTGAATTATCCGAACTGGGTAGAGTTGGCAAACTTTACTTATACAAATGGTAACTCCCAGTTTACTTATTACTGGCAGGATGCTTACAGAGGTATAAACTACTGTAATCAGGTTATAGAAAACGTTCCGAATATTCCGGCTGAGAAGATAACGGAAGAAGAACGGAATACCATTCTGAATGAAGCGTATTTCCTGCGTGGTTATTATCATATGAAACTTCTTTTGAACTGGAAAGAAATCGTTATTCGCGATGCATATATTTCTTCAACGGACCAGTTGGATAAAGCATTGGCTACACGTGAAGAAGCCTGGGATTTTATTATCGGCGAATTAACCAAGGCTACCGCACTGCCGGAAAGTCGTTCTTCCGATCAGTTAGGACGTGCCACCAAGGGGGCAGCTTATGCTTATATCGGTTGGGCACATCTGACAAGAGCTTATGAAGAATCGGGTAATAAAGATACCGAATTGAAAGCTGCCGTAGATGCTTTTAATAATGTGAAAGGTTATGACCTGGTGAAAGACTTCAAGTCGATGTTTAATGGAAGCAATAAAAACTCCAAAGAAGGTATTTTCGAATTGCAGATGTCGATGTCTGATGCAAACGGTGCGTGGTATAAAACGCAGCTTCACCGTTGGATCGGTTGCTCCGAACTCTGGGGTTGGGATGAAATTCTTCCGAACACGATGCTGATGAATGAATATATGAAAGAAGGCCGGATTGCAACGACAGGCCGTTACGACAGTCGTTTGTATGAAACTATTTTCTTCCAGTGCGATTATTTTAATGATCCGGAAGCCGGTCGTGTATACGGATATACTTATGATGACTGGTTTGAAGGCAAGAACAAACCTGCATTCCGGAAGTTTATGCCCGCCGATTACGAAGGTATGGAAAACAATTACTTTGCTCCGAACATCCCGTTGATGCGTTATTCAAACGTATTATTGATGAAAGCCGAAGCATTGAATGAGCTGGGACAAACGGCTGAAGCCATCTCCCTGATCAATCAGGTGCGTGAACGCGCTGATATGCCGAATATGAAAGGTACATCACAGGCACAGGTTCGTGAACAGATAGAACACGAACGCATACTGGAATTCCCTCTGGAAAACTTCCGTTTCTATGACCTTCGTCGTTGGGGAAAGACACAGGAAGCCTTGAAAGCCGTAGGCCGTGATTTTAATCCGGAAAAGAATAGCTTCTATCCGATTCCTATCCAGGAAATAAACACAAATAATGCGCTTCATTGATGAGAGCTTAACAAAAGTATCATAGACACAACTATTACTATAACCGGGTGTCTCTTCGCCTCATGCGAGAGGCACCCTTTTTTATTAAAACAATTTTGTATGAAACATCTTTTTTATACGGCCAGTGCTCTTTTGGCGAGTCTCGCTTTGCATGCCCAACCGAAAGAATGGGAAGACCAGCGGGTTAATCAGATCAATCGTGAACCTATACATGCTCATTTTGTTCCCTATTCTTCTGAGAGAGGGGCTTTACAGAAGGATGCATCGAAAGAACAGCGATATTCACTGAATGGAACCTGGAAATTTCATTATGCTAAAAATCCGGCCAGTCGTCCGGTCACTTTCTATGAAGAAGGTTACAATGTGTCCGACTGGAAGGATATAGAGGTTCCCGGTAGTTGGGAACTTCAGGGATTTGATGCCCCGATTTATACGGATACACGTTATCCGTTTCCAGCCGATCCCCCTCATGTGCCGACAGACTATAATCCGGTGGGTTCGTATGTAACGACCTTTACGGTTCCGGCTGATTTTAAGGGAAAAGATATCCTATTGAACTTTGGAGGCGTGGAGTCTGCCTATTATTGTTGGCTAAACGGTCATTTTGTAGGGTATGCTGAGGACAGTCGCCTGCCTTCGGAATTCCTGATTAATAAATATCTTAAATCCGGAGAAAACAAACTGGCTGTAGAAGTTTATCGATATAGTGACGGTTCTTATCTGGAAGGGCAGGATTATTGGAAATACAGCGGTATCGAGCGCGATGTGAAACTGATAGCACGCCCTCAGGAACGTGTGAAAGACTTTGAAATATCTGCTGACCTGACGAATAATTACCAGGATGGTCTTCTGGATGTGAAAGTGACGCTGGACAACCGGAAGATCGGGAAAGGAACGGGCGTTCAACTCAAAGTGTTGGATGGAACAAAAGAAATAGCTTCCCGACAGTTTGCCGTTAAAGCAAAAACAGATAGTATCTTCATCTTTACCGAACGTTTCCCCGGTGTAAAACATTGGACGGCAGAAACTCCCAATCTTTATTCGCTGGTAGTAAATACACTTGACAAGCAGGGTAGGGTGACAGAATCCTTTGTACAGCGTTTTGGTTTCCGAAAAGTGGAGATGAAAAATGGCATGTTGCAGGTAAACGGAACTCCGATACTGATAAAAGGCGTGAACCGTCATGAGCACGATATGCATAAAGGACGTTCCATTTCGGTGGAGAGTATGATAGAAGATATCCGCCTGATGAAACAATTTAACATTAATGCCGTACGTACCTGTCATTACCCCAACCATGAAGAATGGTATGATCTCTGTAATGAATACGGTATTTATCTGGTGGATGAGGCGAATATCGAATCACATGGAATGGAAGCTCATCCTGATGGTACGCTTGCCAATATGGAAAGTTGGGATATTCCTTTTATGGAACGTATGGAACGTATGGTGGAACGCGATAAAAATATCACAGCCATCATTACCTGGAGCTTGGGTAACGAGTCCGGATATGGAAAGCATTTTGAAACCTTGTATCATTGGACGAAAAAACGTGATACCAGCCGTCCGGTTCAGTATGAAGGCGGAGGTGTAAAAGGGCTGTCCGATATTTATTGTCCGATGTATGGCCGTGTCTGGTTGTTGCGCCAATGGGTAAACCAACGCCAGCCTCGTCCGCTTATCCTTTGCGAATATGCACATGCGATGGGTAATAGTGTTGGAAACCTGAATGACTATTGGGATTTGATTTATAAATACGATAATCTGCAGGGAGGCTTTCTCTGGGACTGGGTGGACCAGACTTTTGCCATCAAAGATAAAAAGGGACACGATATACAAGCCTATGGAGGTGATATGGGATTTGTAGGTATTGTGAACGACTCTAACTTTTGTGCCAATGGACTGGTGGCTGCCGATCGCAGTTTGCATCCGCATATTTGGGAGGTAAAGAAAATTTATCAGTATATGCATTTTGAGGGAGTGCCGTTTTCATCCGGTCTGGTTAAAGTAACCAACCGTCATGACTTTGTATCTTCCGACGTTTATGATTATGTATGGACTGTAAAAGCGGACGGGAAAACTCTTTATCAGGGCAAACTGGATGTTCCTGTTATTGCGCCGCATCAATCGGCAGAAGTTCCTGTCCGGATACCTGCTATACAGGGTGAACCCGGTACTGAATATTTTCTTCATATATCGGCTTTGACCAGAGAGGAAACACCCTTGGTTCCAAAAGGACATCTGGCCGCGTCGGAGCAGTGGAAATTACCGGTGGCCTCTTCACCGGTATCCGCACCGGTTTTGTCCGGGACTCTTTCTGCTGTCGATGAGGCAGAGAATATAACGATCGAAGGAGCTTCCATGTCGGTTACTTTTTCAAAGAAGAACGGTGAGATCACTAAATATATGATAGATGGAAACAACTACCTGAAAGAGGGACTTCGCCCGAATTTCTGGCGACCGCTTACGGATAACGATGTGGCGAATAAACTGGGTGATCGTAGTGAAACGTGGAAAAATGCCGGAAATGAATTGTCATTAAAAGCATTCTCTGCCGATATGGCTACCGATAAAAAGTCTGTTGTCGTGAAAGTGACCTATGATATGCCTCTTCAGGAGTCTTCCGGTTCCGTGGTCTATACGGTTTATGCAGATGGCATTATAAAGACTGCTTACTCTTTTGTCCCCGGCGAGAAACAATTACCGGAAATACCCCGGGTGGGTATGCGTATGATACTGAAAGGCGATTATGATCAAATGACCTGGTTGGGCCGTGGTCCGCAGGAAAACTACTGGGATCGTAAATCGGGAGCCGATATAGATTTGTATAAAGCCTCCGTTTGGGAACAGTATCATCCTTATGTACGTGCGCAGGAAACAGCCAACAAGTCGGATGTCCGTTGGGTAGCCCTTCAGGATCAGGCAGGCAACGGTATCCTGGTTAAGTCCGGTTGTGAACCGTTGAGCGTCAGTGCCTGGAATTTCCCTATGAAGGATATAGAATATATACCTTCCAGCATTCAGCATATTCATGGGGGTAGCATTGAAAAGAAAGATATGGTTTGGCTTAATATCGACAGCAAGCAAATGGGTGTTGGCGGAGATAATACCTGGGGAGCCCAGACACATCCGGAATACACAATTACACCTGTCAGACAAGAGTATAGTTTCTTTATTATTCCTGTTAATAAGCAAACAGATCTGATCAAAGTTTCTAAACTGAATAGATAAATTAAAAGGAGGCTGATATGAAACACAAACTGTTGATAAGTGCTTTATTGATAGCCGTCATCGGATGGGCCGGTTGCTCTGTGAAGCAGCCGGTATCATCCGGTACAGCTTACAATTACAGTAACATTTTAGACATTCGTTATACGCCGGACTCGGCTTCGCGTTGCCGGGGATGGTTTACGGATGCCGGTGCATGGTATGGGTTTACTTTACCGCGGGAGGAACAATGGGTGAACGGCTTCTGTGGCCCTTTTCATCTGGATATGAATAAACGTCAGTGGCTTTCGGATGCTCTGGTAAAAGTCCGCTTCGACGGTGAATATCCGGATGTCGTGTATACTCCGGACTCTGTCTCTTATTTTCCGGGTGAATTATATATGTCTTCTTCCTCTGAAACCGGACGGATAGAACAACGTTTGGTCTTTGTTGATAAATCGACGGCCTTGTTGACCTGTTCTTCCGATCAGAATACTTTGCTTCGTTTTGCCGGAGAGGTTCTTCCGGATGATGTTGTTTGTACGACGGATAAGAACCGAGTATTGCTGACCTGGCCTTCGGGTGAGGGAGTTGCTTTGACATTCAGTCCGGAAATGGGTATCCTGTCGTCTGAGAATGGATATGAAACCTTAACGCTTACTCCGGGTAAATCGAATGTTGTCATTTCTTTTTTTGAAAATGAAGCATCCAGGCAGGCCGTATTGCATAGAGCTGCCGTTGTTCAGGCTTCTCCGGTAGAATATAGGGAGGAAACAGCTTCACGCTGGGAAGGCTATTTGCAGAAAGTTCTTCGTCCTGATATGCCGGAAGCTTATAACAGGATAGCGGTTAAGGCAGTAGTCACTTTGATTGCCAACTGGCGGAGTGCACGTGGCGATTTATTCCATGATGGAGTAGTTCCCAGTCATGCTGTCGGCTACTTTGTCGGATTTTGGGGATGGGACTCCTGGAAACATGCAGTTGCCTTGGCTCGTTTCGCTCCTGACCTTGCAAAGGATCAGGTACGTGCTATGTTTGATTATCAGACACCGGAAGGTATGATTATCGATTGTATTTATAGTGATGCATCCGAGAATAATGCGCGAGACAGTAAGCCTCCTTTAGCAGTATGGGCTGTAGATGAGATTTATAAAGCAACGGGTGATACTGCTTTTGTAAAAGAGATGTATCCCAAATTACTTCATTATTATAAATGGTGGTTCACCCATCGCGACCACAATAATAACGGGATATGTGAGTTTGGAGCCTGTGACGGAACCCTTGAAGCTGCTGCCTGGGAAAGCGGTATGGACAATGCGATCCGTTTCGACGACGCTGTGATGGTAAAGAACAGTGATGGTGCATGGAGTATGGATCAGGAGTCTGTCGATCTGAATGCTTTTCTGGCACTCGAGCACCGCTTATTAGGCGAACTGGCCCCCATCGCCGGAGAAGTTTTTGAAGATACTGACAGATCGGCGGAAATACGGAATTACTTTTTTGTTTCCGACCCCGGCTTCTTCTTTGATAAACGGTTGAATGGTACATATGTTATGGAAGAAGGGACGGAAGCATGCATACCTTTGTGGGCGGAGATCGCATCCCGGGAGCAGGCTGCTGCTGCCATGAAAATATTCAGCGATAGCACGAAGTTCGCTACTTATATCCCTTTCCCTACGATTGCGGCAGACAATCCGAAGTTTATGCCGGCAGGTTATTGGAGGGGTCCTATCTGGCTGGATCAGGTTTACTTCGGAATATCCGGCATCCGTAAGTATGGATATAAAAAAGAAGCAGACGCTTTCACCGATCAGGTCTTTACCCGCTTGCAGGGACTGAAGGAAGATGCCCCTATTCATGAGAATTATGATACTCATAACGGAGCACGACTGAAAGCTCCTCATTTCAGTTGGAGTTCGGCTCATTTGCTTATGTTGTATGAGGAATATGGCAAATAAGATGTAATGTGTTAGATACGGAAAAGAAAATGAAGGTTGCAAGAAATGGAATATACTCATACTCTTGCAACCTTTTTATTTATTACTCTATTCTGTCACAGGAGCCTCTTCACCGACCATCAGGGGAGTGATATTATCCTCTGCTCCCGGATAACCGATATTCTGGTTGATAACTCCTCCGGTATTTGTCTTGATGGCATTTTCAGGAACCGGCCACAGTACATGATGTACACTCATTCGATATTCACCATAAGGGATAACGACTCCTTTGTTGTAGAAGTTATTGTATTTGATTACCCAATCGAAATAGAAGTTTACTCCTGCATCCTTACAGTTTGTTCCGGTCCCACCCGGACCGGAGAAATTATCTAATTTATAGATACGCCCTCCGAATTCTTCACAAGCCTTGCCTGTTTTGGCATATAGATAGGATATGCGGACCAGTTCGACGTGACGATTTTCTTCGTAGTACAGCTCACGGGCACGTTCAGCCAATACCTCGGCGATACCGATCGTTCCTATTAAAGGCTCTGCCCCGGCACGACTGCGGACAATATTCAGCATGGCAGCAGCATTCGCATTATCCCCTTTCCAATAATAACATTCGGCCATCATCAGGTAAGTCTCGGCTGAACGGTAGATATACCACGGAGTTTCACCACCCTGGTAGTCTTGTGTTTTTGTTGGATCGGGAACAAACAATTTGTAATGCGGCCACATATACCAGCACCGGATGGAGTCGGCAACGGAAATGTCGTTCGGATGAACCAGCGGCTGACCGTACCACGGGCTGTTGTTCTTCTTCAGGCTCGGTTCGTTATACCGTAAATCTTCCATACGTTTCCAACTGTCGTGATTATTCGGGCTCCGTAGGTCGCTCTTTTCTTTATCAGTCCAGATATCATATTGGAAATAATTTGTAGGACGGCAAGTTCCGATACCACGGCCGTAATTAGCATCATTGTCGATCTCCGTGTTCTTGTCTTCGGATGCCGGAACAATGGCTGTTCCTGATTTTCCGTCGGGTGTCTTGATAGCTGCACCTTTTGCCCAGTAGGGAAGTCCGTTACGCATCGTGTAAATGCGTTTATCACCGGCTTCGACAATATCGGGATAAGCTACCACATACATGATTCCTTCCGTATTGCTCATATCCGTTTTTGCTTCTACGCTGTGCAGGTCATGCATCAGGTTGGTGTTCGGTTTGTTTTTGTTGCCGGTGAAACGTTGTGTCATCAACGGATGCCGGGCGACAACTTCTTTTCCAACTTCGATGGCACGGTCGAAATCCCCCAAAGACATACATATTTTCATTAAAAGCATACCGCAAGCATCTTTATTAGCCCTGCCGCGATCCATCTGTTCCGGAACCCATTGATAGGCAAACTCCATATCCTTTTTACATTGTTCAAGGATACTCCACCGGTCATAGGAGTAAAAGTCGAGTTTCGGTTGGGTAATTTCTTCACTCAACCAGGGGACATTACCGAACTGATGGGTCAATTTGTAATAACGGTAGGAGCGATGGAAATAAGCACCGCCCAAGACTGCATTCCGTTCTGCCTCGTCTTTGAATGTAGCGGCATCCAAACGGCTGATCACAATATTGGCATACTTGATCCCTTTAAAACCTTCCGCCCAATACCATCCGTTCTTGCCTTTCATATCGTTTTTTGTTCGGGCAGGAAGCATTTCATTATCGAAATCGACCAACGAACCGCTTTCATCGGTTTTACCATGTACAGCAATATCTGCGGTATACATTTCCGTTAGTATCGGAGCACCATCTGTAAAGAACTCGTGACGCATATTACGTTCGCAGGCTACCAGTGCGGAATATAAACCGGCAGCATCTACATAGGTGTTTTCCGGAGTATAGAAGGATAGGGGCTTCGGTTCGAGCCAACTATCATCACATGAGTTGAATAAAAGTAATGCGGCTAAAGCCGGTATAAGCTGTTTTTTATTGTTCATAATCTTTAACTCTTATAGGTTGATCAATGTTTATAAAGTAAAGTTCACTCCGAAATTGACGGTTCTCAGTGTCGTGTCTCCGCCTTCCGGATCACCGAAAGTCCATCCTGTGATGACGAACGGATTACGGACGGCTACCGAGAAACGCATATTCTGTACAGAGAATTTCTTCAGGAGGTTTTGCGGAACGTTGTACGACAGCGTAATGTTTTCCATACGTACGAATGTTTTCTTTACATAATTGCTGCCGATATTTTTAGAACCAAGGCGTCCGTAATCGTTGGTCGGATTATCTTTCGTCCAACGTGGAATATCCACAACTGTATAACGGTCGAACATACCGCCCGTATTGGCGGCCCGGTTGTATGTTCCGTATTGTCCGATGTGAGAATACATCATAAATGATAAATTGAAGTTTTTATAGAATGTAAACTCATTCCGCCAGGACCAACGGTAGCGGGGAGTTGTATAACCTTGGAATACCTTATCGTCATTATCCATTACTCCGTCGTTGTTTTGATCGATATATTTGAAATCTCCCGGCTTGTTACCGTATTTGGCAGCTTCTTCCTCTTCTTCCAGCTGCCAGACGCCATCACGTTCGTAGTCCCATATCTGGTCCGTGTCATGTCCGATAAACCATTTATTTGCGAGGTCGTCTGCTTCTTTGTAGCCGATCACATTGCCGTCCGCATCTTTCACTTCTTCCATGTCTCCGTATAGATGTTTGATCTTCCGGCGGTTGAAGGAGAAAGTACCGCTGGAATTCCATGAGAAGTTTTTACTTTCTATCAGATTGGCATTCAATGTCAGCTCAAAGCCCCGATTGGTCAGTGTACCCAGATTGGCTTTCACATTGTCGTATCCTAAAATGGACGGCAGCGAGCGGCTAACCAATAGATCGTTTGTTTCTGCCATGTATGTTTCCATACTACCACTTATCCTGTCTTCGCACACAGAGAAGTCGATGCCTATATTATAAGAGGCTGTACGTTCCCATTTTAATGCGCTGTTCGGCATACGGTTTATGTATATCTGTGAGGTTGTATACACATTCCCGTTCTGGTCGATATATGGATGCAGGCCGGAGTTTAAAGAAGCCAATGCCTCATATTGGCCGATATCTCTGTTTCCGTTCTGTCCCCAGGAAAAGCGGAATTTTCCGTAATTCAGCCAACTGTTCGATGCTTCCATGAATTTCTCGGATGTAAATACCCATCCCAAAGCCAGGGCGGGGAATGTAGCCCGTGGGTTCATCTGTCCGAAAGCGGAATAACCGTCGCGACGGACTGAGGCAGTAACCAGATATTTGTCCCTGAAAGAATAGAATATACGTCCCATCAATGCATCCCCTGTTTTATATGTATCGTTACTGGATACGGACGGGATCGATCCGGCACCGATATTATGGTATCCCAGAATATCGCTAGGGGTAAATTGCTGGTTCTTGGCTACTGTTTGCCACCATTGTCCTTTTTCTGCATTGAAGAGGAATGTCGCTTCTACACGGTGGTCTTTACCGAATTCCTGTTTCCAGCGTACAATATGGTCGAGTAGCCAGTTGAATGTTTTTTCGTTCTTGCGTTCCGATTTACCTCCTTCTCCTGCCCATTCGGGGTGTTGCGACGATTCGTGGTTCATATATTCATACCAGTGATAATGCGGTGTAAAGTTCATTTGGTATTCCAGGCCGAAAGGTAATTTCAGGATGGCATACAGGTTGGCATTAAAATCATGGTTTATATCCCGTCTATCGCGGTACAGGTTGTCGAAGAACGGATTTTTCGTGTTGTTATCGCCTGAAGGATACATACGGTACGGGCTGTCCGGGTTGTCTATTTCATTGGTCGTGTAGGGGGAATTATGTTCACGCTGGTCGACATCAGCAGCCAGGTAACCACCGATACGGGTCGCATATTGAGAATTTAGTCCCACGGTAAGAAAAGAAGTAACTTTTGATTCCAGATTCAGGCGTGACCGAAAGTTGCGATAACGGTCACCTGTTTTTACTCCTTCCCGGTCGGCATATCCCAGAGACCAATAATAAGAGAAATTATCTGTCCGGTTGGAAATGCTTGTCGTATAATCCTGTTGCAAACCGGTTTGGTAAACAATATCGTCCCAATTGGTTTCCACCCCGTTCAGGTAATTTTCAATTTCTATGTTCTGTAGGTTCAGGCGGGTTAACCAAGTGGTGACCAGTGTTGTTTCATCCGGCAAGGATGAGGCTGGATTTTTCTGGTCATAGTTGTACCAGGCCAATGGGTCTACGCCCATCGAAGAGAGATTACGCGGGTCGGCATATTTACCGGGTTGTGCCGTCAGTTCGTCTTGCGACAGTAGTCCTTCGGCATATTCCTGGCGGAATAACAGGAATCCTGCCCCGTCGACTGTTTTAGGCAGGCGGGAATTGTGCACCAGGCCGACATTTGCGTTGAAAGTGATAATCGGTTTACCGGTATTTCCTTTTTTGGTAGTAATAGCGACTACCCCGTTAGCAGCTTTGGCTCCATAAACGGCAACAGAACTGGCGTCTTTCAAGACATCGATACTTTCGACATCCATAGCATTAATGTCCTGCATGGAGCCATCGTAAATGACACCATCCAATACGATCAGGGGAGCAGAGCCTGCGCTGAGTGTATTTTTTCCTCGTATTTGCAGATCGGCCGTACCGGCTGCGTCGGTAGACATGCTGATGGATAAACCTGCGGCACTGGCACGTAGCAGGTCTTGGACAGATCGTGGAGCTTCCGCTTCCATTTTTTCTGCTTTTACGCGGGAAATGGCACCTGTCAGGTCTTTTTTCTTAGCTGTACCGTAACCGATGACCAGTACTTCGTCCAGTTCTTCTGTGTCTTCTGCCAAAGTTACATTGACCATTTTCAAGTCGGTGACCGGAACTTCCTGAGATAAATAACCGATGTAGGAGAAAATCAATACAGGGCTTTTTCCTGATGTATTCAGGCTGAATTTCCCGTCACTACCGGTTATGGTACCATTGTTTTTTCCTTTTTCCACAACATTAACACCGATAAGCGGTTCACCTAGGTGGTCTTTTACAATTCCTGTAACTGTCATTCTTTGTGCATAGACTTGAGAAATAAAAATCCCTGATAAAAATAGAATCAAGGTTAATCGATGAAGAAAATAGAGAACATGATTTTTCATATTGCTACAAATAAGGTATCCATCAATCCCCGGAGTGGATGGTTACAAAATAAAGGAGGCGTGAGGATTGTTGATATATCTAATTGGAGGCCTTCGACTGCCCTGTAGCTGATATAAACAACAACTCACGCCCTTTTATCTTGTACATCCATATTGACATAACTATACGGTAATGCCTATGAGTAGATATAACAAGGAAAGGTACGTGAGCGTTTTAGTTGTCTATTATCCAGCTACATTGAAAAGTGTCGAAGTTTCCAATTAGGATAATATCTTTAAAACGCTTCCGTAATCAATAAAATGTACAGACCGATAACTCTTTACCTGTGTGTACGACAACAAAAATATGGAGAAGTGTTGGATAAAGCAAATAAAAACAAAAAAAGTTATTCGTTGTTTTTGTTAGGTGTTCCATTCTTTTGACTCACATCAGATAAGAATGGATGTTTATTTAATGATAATATGGTAAACACATTGAATACAGAAAAGAGGAATAGAGTGTTAGAGATAAAATACTATCTTTGCTTCATTCTTATCAATCGGTAGCATTATGAAAAAAAAGATTAGTTTGTGTTCATTGATTCTCTGTGTTATTTCTTTTTCTTGTAGCTCAGTGAAAGATGGCCCGGATGCGCAACAGGCCCTTTCGTCTTACGTAAATCCTTTTGTCGGAGCTTCGACCAGTATGGAGGCGGGAGGTTCATATCATGGTTTGGGTAAGACTTTTCCGGGAGCAACCTCTCCGTTCGGTATGGTTCAACTCAGTCCTAATACGATTACCGGAGGTGATAACGGGTCGGGTTATAGTGATGAACATACTTCTATTGAAGGTTTTGCTTTTACACAAATGAGTGGGATCGGCTGGTATGGCGATCTGGGGAATTTATTGGTAATGCCGACAGTCGGTAAGTTGCATACTTTTTCGGGAACGTTGGAAGATCCTGATAACGGTTATCGTTCCCGGTATGATAAAGCATCGGAGAAGGCTTCTGCCGGTTATTACTCTGTGATGCTTACCGATTATCAGATAAAAGCCGAAGCTACGGCTCTCCCTCATAGCGGTATGTTGCGTTTTACATTCCCGGAGAGTAAAGAGGCTCGTATACAAATAGACCTGGCACGCAGGGTAGGAGGAACTTCTACCTGGCAGGCGATCGAAGTGATCAATGACCATACGATCAGGGGTGAAATGAAATGTCCTCCCGAAGGTGGCGGTTGGGGAAATGGTGCAGGAAAATCTGATTATACAGTCTATTTCTATGCTGAATTTTCACGTCCTTTCCGGTCGCATGGCGTATGGTCGGCCGACATACCGGACGGGTGGACACGTAAACGGGAAGATATCGAGAGTGAGCGTTATCATGAAGTTGTCCGGAATGCCCGCGTTTTACCTGATGTGAAGTCGTTGACCGGAAAGCATTTGGGCTTTTATGCCGAATTCGACACCGATGCAGGAGAACAGATCCTTATGAAAAGCGGGATTTCTTTTACCAGTATGAAGAATGCGGAAGAGAATCTGCATTCGGAAATGAATGCCTGGGAGTTTGACGCAACACTGGCTGACTGTCGCCGGTTATGGGACGATGCTCTGTCCAAAATAACTGTGACCGGAGGTACGGAGGATGAAAAACATATCTTTTATACTGCTCTTTACCATACTATGATCGACCCGAGGATTTGCAGTGATGTGAACGGGGAGTATATGGGGGCAAACAAGCAGGCGCATATGACGGATCAGTTCACTAAACGAACTATTTTTAGCGGATGGGATGTTTTCCGTAGCCAGATGCCTTTGCAAACCATTATTAATCCAACCCTGATCAATGACCTGGTCAACTCGTTGGTGGAGATTGCCGATCAGAGTGGAAACGAATATCTGGAGCGATGGGAATTGTTGAATGCTTATTCCGGTTGTATGTTGGGTAATCCGGCTCTGTCCGTCTTGTGTGACGCCTATTCAAAAGGAATCCGTTCTTATGATATAGATAAAGCATACCGTTATGCTTTAAATACTTCCCGGTTGTTTGGTAATAATGAAGATGGATATACGCCGGGTTCCATCTCTCATACATTGGAATATGCATACAATGATTGGTGTATGGCCCGTCTGGCGGAATGGTTGGGCAAGGATACCGATAAGGAATATTTCGACCGCCGGGCTATGACCTATTCTACAATTTATGATACCGATTATGGTTGGTTCAGGCCACGTAATGAAAAAGGAGAATTTCAACCTTTACCCGAAGAGGGAAGACTGGCGGAAGGATATGGTTGTACGGAGAGTAATGCATACCAGCAGGGTTGGTTCATCCCACACGATGTGGAAGGCATGGTCCAAATGATGGGGGGGCGTGAAAAAGTGCTGGCCGATCTGACGGATATGTTTGAACAAACTCCCGAAGGTTACCTTTGGAATCAATATTATAACCATGCCAATGAACCGGTTCATCATGTGCCGTTCCTGTTTAACCGTCTGGGTGCTCCCGAACTTACTCAGAAATGGACGCGGGATATCTGCCGGAATGCTTATAAAAATTCAGTCTTGGGATTGGTCGGTAATGAGGATGTTGGACAGATGTCGGCCTGGTATGTCCTTGCGGCAAGTGGTATTCATCCGGTGTGTCCCGGTGACCAGCGTTATGAAATAACCAGTCCGGTATTTGAAAAGGTCGTCTTCAATTTGGATCCGGACTATGCGGAGGGAAAAACATTTGTGATTGAAGCTCGTAATAATAGTCCTGAAAATATATATGTTCAGCAGGCTACTTTAAATGGAATTCCTTACGATAAATGTTATCTGACGCATGCCGACCTGATGAAGGGCGGAACGTTGGTATTGCAGATGGGAGCAGAGCCTTCGGATTGGGGAAAATGAGACAAAGACTTATATCTATTGAATATCTGATACATAATAAGAAATGATACATACTATTCAAAAATCCGAACGCCTGAATGTAGTAGATGCGCTTCGCGGTTTTGCTTTGTTGGCTATTGTGTTGTTGCATAATCTTGAACATTATAATATTTATTTCATTCCGGAATTTCAGCCGGTTTGGTTGCAGGTGCTGGACAAATGGATGTGGGATAGCTTTTTCTTTCTGTTTAGTGGAAAGGCTTATGCTACTTTCTCCTTGCTTTTTGGTTTCAGCTTCTATATTCAGTTTTATCATGCGGAACAAAAAGGGATCGATTTTCGGGGGCGTTTTGCCTGGCGGTTAGTTCTGTTGTTTTTGTTTGCCCAGCTTCATGCATTATTTTATAATGGTGATATCCTGGTACTCTATTCCATTGCAGGTTTTGTTCTTATTCCGGTATGCAAACTGAAAGATAAAATTGTTTTTTGGATCGCTGTTTGTTTGTTACTTCAGCCTTTTGAATGGGGCAGAATGTTATATGCGTTATTAGATCCGGATTATGCAGCTGTCGGGAATCGATTCATGATCTATTCAGGACGGGTAGCCGGGGTGACTATGAATGGCTCTTTTGTGGAGGTTTTGTGCAGTAATATATGGGATGGACAATTATATAGTAACTTCTGGCAGGTAGAAAATGGACGGTTGTTTCAGACATCCGCCTTGTTTATGTTTGGAATGTTATTAGGACGTAATGGATCTTTCATAAGGAGTGATCGTACAATTGGTTTCTGGAAACGTATCTTAGGTATAGGTATATTGGCATTCATACCACTTTATCTGCTTCGGGTTTTTGTTCCCGAACATATAGGTAATCCATCCGTATTGCTTCCATATAATATAATAACACAATCTCTTAGCAATTTTGCCTTTATGCTAATTTTGGTTTCGATCTTTGTGTTGATTTGGTTTAAAAAGGAGAATGGGTGTAACTGGCAAAAGTTTATTATCCCTTATGGACGTATGAGCCTGACAAACTATATTTCGCAGTCTATTATAGGTGTATGTATTTATTATGGATTTGGTTTGGGTTTGTATCGTGTGACCGGGGCTACAGAGACTTTGCTTATCGGGTTGTCTATTTTCACTGTTCAATGGGCATTCAGCCGTTATTGGTTGTCACGCCATAAACAAGGACCATTGGAGTATTTGTGGAAACAAGGGACCTGGATAGGAAGTAGAAACAATAAAAAGAAGTAATTAGGAAACATTGATAAAAGAACCCCGACAGACCAATAATCTGCCGGGGTTCTTTTTCTTCGTTCTTCAATACAATTCTTAATTTTCGTCTGTAAACATCGGGTCCCAAGCCGGAAGGCGGGTCGGTGTTTGTTTGAGAACGTCTTTTACTTTGTCGGTGATATATTTCTTTTCGACTACCAGACGGAACATATATTCGTTGAACCATTCGTCGGTCATAATCAGGTGGCCACTGTTGGCTCCCGGCCCCCAGCTATTTTCTACCATCCATTTTTTAGGTGTACCGTTTGCGTCGAGATCGACAGCCATTAAGGTCATGGCATGTGACGAACCGCTGGCGAATGTTTGGATACGTTGTTTTTTATCCATACCGAAAGTCGTTCCCATCAGTGAACCGTAGTCGTAATAGTTCACATCCAACAGACCCCGTTCACGATCGAAGAATTTACCTACGTCGCAGGAGAAATACATCATTGTACTGTCTTTGATAGAGGCGATAGCCATCTCTTTGATCTCTTCGATCGGCAGGTTTACGTAAGTCCAGTTCTTTCCGTCATAACGGTGACGGTCGAAATCGATCTCATATAGCTTATAATACTCGCGACTCGGATCGTTCATCAGCATGACATAATTGTTTGTCAGGTCTTTGCCGATATATTCATCGAAAAATGATTTAGGAGTATATTCTTTTGTTTCAACCGGATTGCCTTGTGCATCTTTGCGAGTCCAGGTGAATTTCGTAGGCGGTTCACCCAGGTTGAGGACCAGCATCCGGTAAATTGTACCCAACATTTCAGTTTTGTCTTTCTCCAATGCAGCTACTTTAGCCCCTTTGGCAGACTGGTCGCGTAATTGCAGGCCGAACTCTTTTAATTTAAGGCCGATCAGGTTAGCCATTCTTCCCGTACTTTCGCTACTATTGGTTTCCACCATTACGTCAGAGGGAACCACGCCATATTTACCTAAGATATCGGATATGCCGGTGAACTGTCCTCCGTCGCTAAGCGGATTTTTGAATAACCATTCCACCATTTTGTCATCCATCGGCTTTTCGCGTGTGTCGATGATCCCTTGCAGGAACAGGTTGGCTTTTTCCAATTGATCCCAGAAGAAGGAGTAATTCTGCGAGAACTGGAAATCTCCCATATTGTACTTTGCGATCGCCTGTGCACGGAAAACGTTCAGACCGGTGAATAACCAGCAACGGCCGGAAGATTTCTGGTTGGTAATACCTTTACTGTTCACTTTATTAGAGAAGTAAGTATCGAAATTGTTCTTGCTGTCGGCATTTACTGCCAGCTTATTGATGTCGTTGTTACTGATGGCGTTATGGATAGCCTTGTCGGTAGGAGTTCCTTTGTACGATTGTTTGATCTGTTGCAGCATTTCCTGGGAAATTCCTTTGTCGGCCTGCTGTCCGAAGGCGGATAACGTAATACCCAATGCGAGGGCAGTTATCCATAGGTTGTTTTGTTTCATGATATATTTAGTTTGTAAGTTTATATTGGTTCACAAACTTACGATAAATAGCCGGAAAAAACGAAAGGAGATGTATTAAAAGTTTGTATTACCGGACACAGATAACGCAGAAAGTGTAGAGTCTCGCAGACTTTTATTTTTAATTTATCTGCGATATTCTGCGCTTTCTGCGTCATCTGCGTTCTTTAATTCTTTTTATCCCTATTTTCTGGCGAGGAACTTTTTACTCAGCCATTTTCTTACCGGTTCGTCATATAGTTTCAGGCATAAATAAGCCAAAACTATATTTAAGGCACAAACACACAAGACAACCTGCCAGGTTTCTGCGAGCGTGTAAAGTTCCTTGTCGATCAACCAGGCATAGAACAGGTACATCACAGGATAATGTATGATATAAAGCGGAAAAGAAATGTCTCCCAAGAATTTACATATCTTTGTCGACTTCGTGTCGGTAGTGGTTCCCGATGCTCCCACCCAGATAAGGATAGGGAAAATCAGGATGATACAAAATGATTCATAAAGTCCGTTCATGGAAATCGGGTCTGTCCCTTCCACGAATGGTACAGAGAACAATCCCAGTAGTATGATCGAACAGATCCAGAATGCGCCTCTCACCTTGATGGGTTTGAAGTTACGGGATAAAAGCATACCCATAGAAAAGGGGAAGAGCATGCGTAATAATCCGCCTATAAAATTCACGCCATCCAATGTCCACCCGACTCCGATGTTACCGTAACCGGATACGTCGAGGGTGGCGAATGCTGCCAGTGCCGCTCCCATCAAAAAGACGACAACAGTCAATGCTTTGGTTGACAAACGGCGAATGAACAGGGCGTAAAGAATATTGCCGATATACTCGAAGAACAACGACCAGCTGGGACCGTTCAGTGGGAACATTTCACCATTTCCTCTGACCTCATAATTGGCTCCCGGTATCGCAGGAATGAAGAACAATGAACAAAGTAGGGATAACATGACCAGGGAGATAGAGACATGTGTCCCGTCCCATTTTACACTGCCTTGAATCAGGAAAGAGATAACTCCCAGAACCGCTCCCATGATAACCATCGGGTGAAGACGAATCAAACGGCGTTTGAAGAAATCTTTCATGGTCAGCGTCTTCGACCAGCGGTCGTCATACGCATAGCCGATAACGAAACCGGACAGGATAAAGAAGAAATCCACTGCCAGATAACCATGATTGATACTTTCGATGGTAGTGCCTCCGGCAAAAGCGTAGCCTTCGAAGACGTGATACCATACGACTAAAAGTGCTGCAACTCCTCTTAATCCGTCGAGAAGATCGTAATGAGGTTTACTGTCTGTAAACGCAGCGGAAGAAATGTTTTGCATGATAAGAGTTTATTATTTAGATTATTATTACGTGTAACTTATGAAGCTCCAAAATTATAAAACTTATGCGTCTTAAAATTTGTCCTATGTCAAATTTTACCGGATAAAGATTATTTCTGAGCTCTGAGTCGGCTGAGTGTCGATGGTGTTATCCCCAGATAGGAAGCGATATATCCCAGTTGTACACGCTGATATACTTCAGGGAATTGTTGTTTGAATTCTTCAAATCTCTCTTTTGCGGACAATGTAAGACGTTCTTTATGTGAACGATGTAAACGTCTGTATTCATTTTGATGAATGACCCTGCCCCAATTGGCCAGTTCGATATTGCTTTGAAAAAGTTGAAGTAAATCGGTCAATGATATTTGATAGGCGACTACATCTTCAAGTGTTTCAACAAACTCTTCACTTACCTTATTATAATATAACTCGTCCATACTAAAGACAATACTTCCTTCATAGGCAAAAGAAGTGGTTATTTCCTCTCCATTCACCAGCCAAAAGGAACGAGTCATGCCTTTCTCGATGAAGTAAGCTGATTTGCAAAACATATTTGCTTTTATCAACTGATACTTTTTGGGGAAATGGCATAAAGTAACATGGTCTTTCAATGTTTGTATCGTTGTATCGGAAATTGGGTATGAAGAGTTTATCTTGTCTATAATATTTACCATAAGAGATTCTTGATTATTTTTCCATCCTCTGCAAAAATAAGAGGAATAACGTAATATTTCCCCTATCGGGAAGATATTTTCATAGAAAAGGTGATAAAGTAGATTAATCAATCTAAATAAGAAAAGCATTTATTCGAATCGGGATATTGCGGGTATATAGAATAGTGTTGTGAATAATGTTTATTGTGTTGTGAATAATATTTATGTTTTAATTGATAATATTGAATATGTTATTATCTTTGTTACGTAAAGAATGAATAAAATGGAAGAGAAAAAGAAACGATTACCCTTGCAATGTCCGGCCTGTGATTCTCCCCTGAGAGTGGGGCGGTTGTTTTGTGGACAATGTGATACAGAGGTCTGTGGAAACTTTGAGCTGCCTCCTTTGGCAAGGTTGACCGAGAAGGAGCAACTGTTTATCGTTGATTTTATCAAGTCGAGCGGCAGCTTGAAAGATATGGCGAAGAATATGGGGGTGAGTTATCCGACTGTCAGGAATGTATTGGATGATCTGATTGATAAATTAAATAAGATAGAATAGTTATGAAGAAACAATGGTTGAATTTTCTTATTAATCCGTTTGAATGGATTGCCGGTTTTCAAGCGCTGGGGTGGGGACTTTTAGGAATGGTTATCTCCACTATTATCAGTTATCTTTCCGGATGGCATTATCATGGTTTACTGCACTTTGGGCCGGCCCCGAATCCTGCCTGGTGGTGTTATGCTGTCGAACATCTGGTGGTTTGGATTGTACCGGCTGTTTTGTTTTATCTGGGAGGATTGATCTTGTCTCGTTCCCGGATCAGGGTGATCGATGTGTTGGGGACAGTCGCTTTTGCCCAGATTCCTTTCATTTTTATGAATTTGTTCAATATGTTGCCTCCGATGCAGAATCTGGCAAAAGTGAATATGAACGTGCCGCCGACAGAATTGTTGGCACAACCCGGTTTTCTGGTAGGAATATGGCTTTCATTGATCGGTGTGATATTTCTGGTCTGGGTATTGGTCTGGATGTTCAAAGCGTTGAAGGTCTCCTGTAATCTGAAAGGGTATTCGTTGGGTATTCTCTATTGTGTGGCTGTGTTTGGTGGGGATATTCTTTGCCGTTATCTGATTGGTTTGTGTTATTAATATAGATGGGAGAAATATGGTATATTCCGTAAATTACTGCTATAAGAGTAATTTACGGAGTGCCGGGATATCTTCTACGATATGGTCTGCTCCGGCTTCTGATAGTTCTTTATAATCACCGAAACCGTATAAGACACCGATAGAGTCGATCCCTGTGTTTTTTGCTCCGATGATATCATGTTTCCGATCGCCTATCATCACAACAGATTCCAAATCAGTTATTTTGTTGGACTGTAAGATATAGTTAATCACATCTGTTTTAGTATGAAGAGAACCATCCAGTCCGCTACCGGCGACAAAGGAGAAATAGTTCTTTAATCCGAAATGATCGAGGATGCGTTTGGCAAATATTTCCGGTTTGGAAGTAGCCAGTATTACTGTTCTGCCGCCTTTTTGTGCATCTGCCAGTAATTCTTTGATTCCCGGATATAATTTATTTTCCAGAATGCCTTTGTCGGCATATCTTTCCCTGTATTTGGCAACGGCAATAGCTGCCTGTTCATCGGTAAAGTTGTAAAAGTCCTTGAACGAGTCCAAGAGGGGAGGGCCGATGAAAGGGGATAATTCCCGTAAGTCATTTACCTGAATGCCGAAATGGTTTAGTGCGTATTCAACACAACGCGTGATTCCGGTTTCTGAGTCGGTGATAGTACCGTCGAGGTCGAAAAGGAGGTATTTGTATTGTTTCATTTATTGTCAGATATGAGCTATCATTGAAGCTATCCCCTTATCAAAGAGACTCCGCCATTACAGGTTCATTTGCCGTCTGCTTTAGCTGACGGATTACAAGTTGTTTCTCCTTCTTTGGCTTTAGCCACATTTCTCTGTAAATAAAGAGACAGTTTAAAATGGGACTAAAGTCCAGAGAAATAGATCATTTACTGATCCGTCAGTTAAAACTGACGGCAAATAAACCTGTAACTGGGTTTGTCTTATTTATGACTGATAGCTGATGGACAGACAGGGGCATTTTCCTATATTATTGACTCAGTTATTTCTAAATCATTACTTATTTATTTCTTAGAAGCCCAAACCAAACCATCCTGTCTGATATGCCAAACATTACCGTCTGTGCCGGGCAATGTGATTTCATACATGGAAGGAGTGTTGAACAGACTGATCTGCTTTGCTTGTTCAGCCGGACATAATTCTTCGGGTTTAAGAGCTGCTACGGATGGAGCATATTCGCCAAATGTAGCTGCGTACTCATTCTGGCGGTAATACAGGTTGCGTAGAAGCCATTTTACTTCATCATTCGGGTCTGTAACAAATGGAGTTTCACCTGTTCCGGCTACCTTATCCGATATTTGTACAAATCCCCAGTATTCAGGCATGTGTATATTGATTACCCCTGTCGGAGCCCATACCCAGTTGTATTCACGAATTTTGTCTTCACCTTTGATAGGTACTTTTACGTATTTGCCATCCTGTACTTCGGTTGTCCATTCCACACGTGAGAAATTGGTACGGATATGTTCGCCGGCAACAGGAGCCTTTTTCCCTCTTGCGACCTGGTAGATGGACGACCAGGGGATAAATACCTCTACGCTCCATGATTTATCGGTATCCTTCGGGTTATTCAACGTGCCATCCACATATACGGCAGATTTCATGCCGGCAAACTCCCAGTTATTCAGTACCTGAGGGTTGTCGCGGTAAGGTTTGCTCAGGAACAGATCCCATTCCGTACCCAATGCATTTACTTCGTATTCCAGGTAATTGTGTGTGTCGTTTGTCGGGTTGAGGAATATTTCAAAGTCATTATCCTGATAGATTACGGCGTCGTGTTCTGTGATTGTAGCCCACACATGAGGTTCTTCCATCAGGACGGCGAAGTACATACCATTGTCGTCGTAAGTCATTTTAGCCCGTGTCTGCAAGAGGGGGGTGGGGCGTTTGTCGCCTTCGATATCTACAAAGTCGGTTGTCCAGGGGATAGCGTCCCATTCTTCAGCCGACAGTTTACCGTCGATCTTGATAGGAGCCGGAGCCTTGTAACACACATACGTCGGCGGGTTATAGGGTGCCTGTGGTGTGTAAGTAATCTCTTTACCTTTATCTTGCGGCGCTTGTGCACAAGAAAGGAGTAATAATGCTGCGACAGGCGCAGTAAATACTGTTTTCTTCATTTGTCGATTTAATTTAGAGTGTTTATTTTGATTCGTTATTATCTTTATTGCTTTGAATGGCCTGTATCATTTCGACAGCGGCTCCGAGCCAGATATCTATGTCATCCGGATAATGTTGTTCGGAACGTGTTTCGCTGCGTTTGTGGCCGAGGCGTACGACTACCGCATTCAGCTCGGGGATGATAAAGACGTATTGTCCGAGGATACCACGCATGTAAGGTATCTTCATACCGTTGTAGGTGAGGTGCCAGAATTGAAACCCGTAACAGTTGTTTGTCTCATTATATTCTTTGAATAATAAGTGGGTGTCGGGTGTCGTTGCTTCCTTTAGGTAAGAGTCGGAGATAAGTTGTTGGCCGTTCCAGTTGCCATTGTTCAGTATCAGTTGTCCGAAGCGGGCAAAATCGCGTGCATTACTGTTGAAGCAGCAATATGCTTTTTCGATACCATCTTTTTTATCCAGACTCCAGAGTGCATCTTCTTCCGCGTTCATCGGTGTCCAGTATTTACGGGAGACGTAGGTACTGATATTTTCTCCGGTTACTTTCTCGACGATAAAAGCCAGTAGTTGGGTTACGCCACTCTGATAGATAAAGTTGACGCCCGGCTCCTCTATTTCTTTCATGTCGAATGCGATCTTCTGCAAATCGTTGCCGTAGTATAGTTTAGTGGTGGGAGAGAAGGGAGAAGAATATGCTTCGTCGAAGTCAACTCCCGCACTCATCGTCAACAGGTGGCGGAGTGTTAAAGGCTTTCCGTTGTATCCTTGGAATTCCGGATAAAAGTCACTGACCGGCTGGTCGACGCTTTTTATAAATCCATCGTCGATCGCTCCTCCAATAGCTAGTGAGACGATGCTTTTAGCCATCGAGAAGGAGTTACTGTGTGACTTCGGAGAGTAATCCTCCCAATACTGTTCGAAAAGCAATGTATTGTCTTTGATAATAACGTAAGCGACTGTTCCCAGTTCATCGAATACCGGCAAATACTTTTCCGGAATGGAAAGCGTATTATATGCCTCCGACTGTTTCCAGGGTTGCGGATCATCGGCTTCTACTGTGCGGTTCTCAAAAATCGGATACTGGTCGATTTTTGGTAACAAATGCGTAAGGGCACGGCGCAGGTAATAGTTGGAGGGCAATACCAGATAACCACCGATACAACATACGACCAAAAGTATTGCCCATCCTGCTTTCTTCATTTATTCTGTCTCTTCTTTATACCAACTTGAATACATGTGGTAGTTTTTAGCAATCTTCTGATTGATCTCCTTAGCCTGTTCCGGATCGACCTTCTTGACGAACTTAGCCGGTACGCCGGCATAAATGCTGCCCGGTTCGACAATCGTTTTACTCAAAACAACCGAACCTGCTGCTACGATGGCTCCCTCGCCGATCACGGCATGGTCAAGTACAACCGATCCCATCCCGATCAGTGCCCCATTGCAGATCTTGGCACCGTGGATGGTAACGTTATGTCCTACCGATACATCGTCGCCAATTTCTATGGTCGATTTTTCGTATAACGTATGCAATACGGAGCCGTCCTGAATGTTTACACCATTGCCGATACGGATCGAGTTTACGTCGCCGCGCAGGACCGTACCGAACCAGATGCTGCAACCTTCTCCGATTTCAACATCACCGATAATAGCGGCGTTATCCGCTAAAAATGTGTCTTTACCTATCTTCGGGGTAAAGCCTCTGACTGATTTTATTATTGCCATAATTTTATAGTTGACAAGTGACAGTTGACAGATGACAGTTAAAAACAGTTTTCCAACTGTCAACTGCTATTTGTCGACTGTCGGCTCTTTTAAATTTCTGTTGTTTTCTCTTTTAACCAGGCTTTTTCCTCTTCGTTCAGATGCGGGCTTAACAAATCGTATACCATCTGGTGATATTTATTTATCCAGGCACGTTCCCTGACGGACAGCATCGGTACCATAATCAATTTTGTATCGATATAACATAAAGTCAGGGTATCGAAGCCATAGAACTTGCCATATTCCGTTTCGCTGTCTTCGCGGATCAGGATCATGTTCTCAGTGCGGATACCATATTCGCCGGTGCGGTACATGGCCGGTTCGTCGCTCATCACCATACCCGGCTTCAGCGGAACTGGATTCTCTTCCATACGGATACTCTGCGGCCCTTCGTGTACATTCAGGCAATGTCCGATACCGTGACAGGTTCCGTGGAGATAATTGATACCTGCATCCCACAACGCTTTGCGCGCAAGCACATCGAGCAGGCAACCGCGGATACCGGCCGGGAATTTGCACTTGGCAATTCCGATCATGCCTTTCAGCGTACGGGTAAAGTCTTTTTTCATCTGTTCGGTCGGTTCGCCCAGAGCAACCGTACGGGTTATGTCGGTCGTTCCGTCCAGGTATTGTGCGCCCGAGTCCATCAGGAGCAGACTTTCCGGTTTCAGTTCAACGTCGGTTTCGGGAGTCGGGGCGTAATGAACGATCGCACCGTGTCCGGCATATCCGGTGATCGATTCAAAGCTGTCCATAATGTACTGTGGTTGCTCTGCGCGCAGGGCGGTCAGGCGGGCAGAAGCGTCGAGTTCAGTCACTTTTTCACCAGCGGCTAATTTCCTTTCCAGCCAGATGTAGAAACGGGTTAATGCGATACCGTCTTTTACGGTCGCATTGCGGAATCCTTTTATTTCGGTTTCGTTCTTAATACTTTTCAGATGGTTTGCCGGGGTGATGCCTTCAATGATGGTGCATCCTTTCGGCAGCGCATTGTAAAGGGCAATGTTGGTTTTTGCCGGGTCGATAAATACGCGGCTGTTTTCCGGAAGACGGGAGAGGTATTTTTGTATCATCGTATAGTCGGCTAGTACGACACCCTCTTTTTTCAGGTTTCCGGCCGCGTCGGCAGTGATCTTTTTCGGATCGATGAAAAGTACGCTTTCGTCTTCGGAGATAAAGGCATAGCTGATAACGACCGGGTTGTAAGTCACGTCCGTACCCCGGATATTGAATGTCCAGGCTACTTCGTCAAGCGCAGCAAGGATACCGCAGTCGGCCCCTTCCTTACGTAGCAGGTTGTTTATCTCATCCAGCTTTTCATGGACAGCCTTACCGCTCAGTTCGACCGGCATTTCAAATAACGGGTTACCCGGGACGGCCGGCCTGTCTTTCCATATCAGGTCGATCAGGTCGTAGGATGTCTCCAGTTTGATGTCTTTCCGTTTCAGTACTTTTTCCAGTTTGCCGGCATCGGCCACACTGTAAGTCAGGCCGTCTGTACCGACCGTTTGTCCGCTTTGTAACTCATGGAGTAGAAATTCAGGAATAGTCGGAGTTTCCGGCAAAGCCATTTTATATAGTTCTATGCCTGATCCTTCCAGCTGTATACCCGCCTGCAGGAAATAGCGCGAGTCTGTCCATAAGCCGGCTTTGTCTGCCGTGACCACCACTGTGCCGGCGGATCCGTCGAAACCGGATATCCATCCGCGAGATTTCCAGCGGTCGGCCGGATATTCGCTCAGGTGTGGATCGGAACTGGGGATAATATAAGCATCGATTTTCTTTTCTTTCATTACCTCCCTCAGGGCGGCAATACGTTCAGGAATATTTGTTTTCATCGCATTACTGTTTAGTCAACGTTACTATTCGCAAAGTTAATAAATTATTGGGAAAGGCCCGCGTATTCAGGCTGCTTTTAGTAGAAAATGTGATGTTTTTCCGAATTCTGTTTTTTGAAAGAATAAATTATGTAATTTGTTGTATATTTGCGCTTTAAATCAATGTTTGTTTGTGTCGTGAATAGAGTGACAGATATCGTGAACGATCTTACTGACGATCTTCTGACGATGAAAGGGTTTTATTTGTCTTTGAATTTCAATCGTTTATTAGGACTTTATGAAAGTTTCCCGAACGCTCTTCGAACGATCTCTTGAACGCTCTCTTTAATATAATAAGATTAATATATTATAAAGACATAAAGAGAAGTTGATTTTTTTAGAAAACAAATTGCAAATGTAGTATAGTAGTGTTGGAGTGCCGGCAAGGTAGAGTTGTCATTTTGTTATAGTAGTGTCGGGGGATGAGACTATTGAGGTAGCTCCTGGGTTTTAAAGAAGAATGAACTTGAAGAAAATGAGTGAAAAGAATATTACAGATTTGAAAACAGTGCGTCTCAGCGAGGATGCTGATTCCGTTGTTATTTTGGATCAGACCCAATTGCCGGAAAAAGAGGTCTACTTATCCCTTTACAGTGCAGAGGATATTTGGGACGCTATTTATAAATTAAAGGTTCGTGGTGCTCCTGCTATCGGAGTGTCTGCCGCCTATGGTATTTATGTATGCAGTCAACAGATCGAAGCTACCGGTTTTGATGACTTTTATAAAGAATTTAAACGAATAAAGGAGTATCTGGCCTCCTCCCGGCCGACAGCTGTTAATTTAGTGGCTGCATTGAATCGGATGGAGAAAGTCGTGCTGGATAATCGCTTGGAAGATATTTCGGAACTTGTCCGGTTATTGCATAAAGAATCGCAGGCTATTCGTGAGGAAGATGCTGCTGCATGCCGCAGGATAGGAGAGAACTGCCTGTCGCTATTAAAGCCGGGCATGGGATTACTGACGCATTGTAATGCCGGTCATCTGGCCGTTTCCGAGTATGGTACCGCACTGGCACCGATATATCTGGGGCAGGAGAGGGGGTACGACTTCAAGGTCTTTGCAGATGAAACACGTCCTTTGCTGCAGGGGGGCCGTCTGACGGCTTACGAATTGCAAAGGTCGGGGGTGGATGTGACGCTGATCTGCGATAATATGGCTTCTTCCGTTATGCAGAAAGGGTGGGTACAGGCAGTGGTGGTAGGCTGCGACCGTATTGCGATGAATGGAGATGTGGCGAACAAGATCGGGACTTCTGGTGTCGCTATTCTGGCTCGTCATTACGGCATCCCTTTCTATGTGTTGGGACCTACTTCTACTATTGATAAGCAATGTCCTGACGGGCAATCGATTGTGATAGAAGAGCGAGCTCCGGAAGAGGTGTCGGAGATGTGGTATACCCATAGAATGGCACCGCGCGACATTAAGATTTTCAATCCGGCATTTGACGTAACTTCCCATGATCTGATTTCTGCGATCATTACCGAAAAAGGGATTGCTTACCCTCCGTTTACGGATAGTCTTAGCTACTAGCAAGCAGAGGTTCTGAGTGTTAATGCATTGGTGGAAAAAGAAAAAATACGAATTATTGTCGGAAAGTTTTGCTAATAACGAAAGAATCAGTAATTTTGCTGCCCATTTTGAGGATGTAATTAAAAACAATATAATAAATTAAATTATGATCGTAGTTCCATTGAAAGAAGGCGAAAACATTGAAAAAGCGCTGAAGAAGTTTAAAAGAAAGTTCGAAAAAACAGGAGTAGTAAAGGAATTGAGAAGCCGTCAGGCATTCATTAAACCTTCTGTTGCAAAGAGAAAGCAGAACATGCGTGCTGTTTACGTTCAGCAATTGCAGCAGGTAGAAGAATAAATATCTTACCAAACTTGTTTTATTGAATTCTTATTCCTATTTTCGTTGCATAAAAGTTGATGCAACGCAGATATGTTGATAGATTCATTTTTAGATTATCTTCGGTATGAAAGGAATTACTCCAATTATACGATAGGGGCTTATTCAAAAGATTTGCGCCAGTTCGAAGATTATGTGAAAAGGTATAAGGAAGGCATATTTGATCCGGTGGATGTCGATGCGGATTTAGTGAGAGGATGGGTCGTTTCTTTAATGGACGAGAAGCTTTCACCAGTGTCGGTCAACCGGAAATTAAGTTCTTTGAAGTCTTTTTTTAAATTCCTTATGAAGCAGGGAAGCATCTCTGTTAATCCATTGCGGTTAATAACCGGACCGAAAACGAAGAAGCCGTTGCCTTATTTTATTAAAGATAAGGAAATGGAACTTTTGTTGGATGGTGATGGATTCGGTGAGGATTTTGAAGGTGTAAGGAATCGTCTGATGCTGGAAATGCTTTACGATACAGGTATACGTCGTTCGGAGTTGATAGGAATGAGAGATTCCGATGTCGATTGCGGGACGATGCAGATCCGGGTAACGGGAAAGCGTAACAAGCAACGGTTGATCCCATTTGCAGAAGGGTTAAAAAACTTAATAGAAGCATACACTGAAGTTCGAAATCGTGAAGTTGGTTCGGAGAGCGGATGGTTTTTCGTAAGAAAAAACGGGGAGCAATTATCTGTATCTATTGTTTATACTATAGTAAAAGATAAGTTGTCGGAAATCCCAACATTGGCGAAACGTAGCCCTCATGTATTGAGACATTCGTTTGCAACAAGTATGTTGAACAATGGTGCAGAGTTGAATGCTGTGAAAGAGATACTTGGACACAGCAGCTTGGCTTCGACCAGCGTTTACACACATACAACCTTTGAGGAATTAAAAAAAGTGTATCATGCTCATCCAAGAGCGAAAAAAGAAGGAGGTTAATTATGGACATTAGAATTCAAGCAATCCATTTTGACGCAACAGATCAGTTAGAAGCGTTTATTCAGAAGAAAGTTAGTAAGTTGGAGCAATACTTCGACGGCATAATATTAGCAGAGGTGACATTAAAGGTTGTAAAGCCTGAATCAGCAAAGAATAAAGAAGCGGCTGTGCGTCTTATAATAAAGAATGGAGATTGTTTTGCAGAGAAAATAAACGATTCTTTTGAAGCGTCTATTGACGAATGCGTCGAAGCATTGGAAAAACAATTAGTTAAATTCAAGGAAAAAATCAGAGCCAAATAAAAAAAACGGTAGATAAATTTGGTATGTAAGAAATAATATCTAAATTTGCAGCCGTTTCGCCCACTCGACGAAACGGCTTCTTTTAGAAAAGAAGGCTTGCCTCTTTAGCTCAGTTGGCCAGAGCACGTGATTTGTAATCTCGGGGTCGTTGGTTCGAATCCGACAAGAGGCTCAAAAAGAAAAGTTTTTGACATATTGGGCAGTTACCAGAGTGGCCAAATGGGGCTGACTGTAACTCAGCTGTCTTTCGACTTCGGTGGTTCGAATCCATCACTGCCCACTACTAAAGAACAATTCAAAGCGAGAATTGGTTCGTGAAAGAATTAAAATTGCGGAAGTAGCTCAGTTGATAGAGCATTAGCCTTCCAAGCTGAGGGTCGCGGGTTTGAGCCCCGTCTTCCGCTCTTTTTATTTCGCCTGTGTAGCTCAGCGGTAGAGCACTTCCTTGGTAAGGAAGAGGTCCCGAGTTCAAGTCTCGGCACCGGCTCATAAGATGAATTTTAGAACATGATCATTAATCAAATAAAGAACAATTAAGTTATGGCAAAAGAGAAATTTGACAGATCGAAACCACATGTGAACATTGGTACGATTGGTCACGTTGACCACGGTAAAACAACTTTGACAGCTGCTATCACAACAGTATTGGCAAAGAGAGGTCTTTCAGAACTGCGTTCATTCGATTCTATCGACAACGCTCCTGAAGAAAAAGAAAGAGGTATTACTATTAACACTTCTCACGTAGAGTATCAGACTGCAAATCGTCACTATGCTCACGTAGACTGTCCGGGTCACGCCGACTACGTAAAGAACATGGTAACTGGTGCTGCTCAGATGGACGGTGCTATCATCGTAGTTGCTGCAACTGATGGTCCTATGCCTCAGACTCGCGAACACATCCTGTTGGCTCGTCAGGTAAACGTACCGAGACTGGTTGTATTTATGAACAAATGCGACATGGTTGACGACGAAGAAATGTTGGAATTGGTTGAAATGGAAATGAGAGAGCTTCTTTCTTTCTATCAGTTCGACGGTGACAACACTCCTGTAATCCGCGGTTCTGCTCTGGGAGCATTGAACGGTGATGAAAAATGGGAAGAAAAAGTAATGGAACTGATGGAAGCTTGCGATACTTGGATTCCGCTGCCTCCGCGTGAAGTTGACAAACCTTTCTTGATGCCGGTTGAAGACGTGTTCTCTATTACTGGTCGTGGTACTGTTGCTACCGGTCGTATCGAAACAGGTATCGTAAAAGTTGGTGAAGAAGTTCAGATCATCGGTCTGGGTGCTGACGGTAAGAAATCTGTTGTAACAGGTGTGGAAATGTTCCGCAAACTGTTGGATCAGGGTGAAGCTGGTGACAACGTAGGTCTGTTGCTGCGTGGTATCGACAAAAACGAAATCAAACGTGGTATGGTTATTTGCCATCCGGGACAGGTTAAAGAACACTCTCACTTCAAGGCTGAGGTTTATATCCTTAAGAAAGAAGAAGGTGGTCGTCACACTCCGTTCCACAACAAATACCGTCCTCAGTTCTACATCCGTACATTGGACGTAACAGGTGAAATTACTCTTCCGGAAGGAACTGAAATGGTTATGCCTGGTGATAACGTAACAATCGACGTTGAACTGATCTACCCGGTAGCTTGTAACGTAGGTCTTCGTTTCGCTATCCGCGAAGGTGGACGTACAGTAGGTGCTGGTCAGATTACAGAATTGATCGACTAATATTAAGACAATACTTATAGCCAGTCTTATATAAGAGACTGGCTATTTTACGGAAGTAGCTCAGTTGGTAGAGCACTGGTCTCCAAAACCAGGTGTCGGGAGTTCGAGCCTCTCCTTCCGTGCAAAAAATCTATAGATTCGATGAAAAAGATAATTACTTATATTAAGGAATCTTATAACGAACTTGTTTATAAAGTTTCTTGGCCTACTAGAACAGAGCTTTCCAATAGTGCTGTGGTTGTTATGTTTGCTTCCCTTATAATCGCGGCAGTAATCTTTGTTGTTGACTTAGGCTTTGAGAGCGTAATGCGTTTCTTCTACGAGAAAATCTTTTAATCAGTTTTAGATATGTCTGATATCCAGAAAAAATTTTATGTTCTGCGCGCCATTAGTGGTAAGGAGAATAAGGTAAGAGAATATCTAGAGGCTGAATTGAAGAATACAGACTTGGGTGAGTATGTCAACCAGGTTCTGATTCCTACGGAGAAAACTTTTACGGTGCGTAATGGTAAGAAGGTGATGAAAGAAAGAGCTTATTTGCCGGGTTACGTATTGGTAGAAGCTGCATTGGTTGGAGAAGTTGCTCATCGATTAAGAAACATTCCCAATGTGATCGGATTTTTGGGTGGGTCTGATAACCCGGTCCCGTTGCGTCCTTCTGAAGTGAGTCGTATTTTAGGTACGGTTGATGAACTGCAGGATCAACAGGAAGAACTGGATATCCAATTCTATGTTGGTGAGAGTGTGAAAATCACCTTTGGACCGTTCAGTGGTTTTACAGGTGTGATCGAAGAAGTCAACGCCGAGAAAAAGAAACTTAAAGTGATGGTTAAAGTCTTCGGACGTAAGACACCGCTTGAGTTGGGTTATATGCAAGTTGAGAAGGAGTAACGCTTTTGTTACGAAAAGTGTTTTCTTTCTGTTATTGATGTTATATATCTAAATTTTAGAAAAATGGCTAAAGAAGTTGCTGGACAAATCAAATTGCAGATTAAAGGAGGAGCAGCAAACCCTTCTCCCCCAGTAGGACCTGCCTTAGGTTCTAAGGGTATTAATATTATGGAGTTTTGCAAGCAATTTAATGCCAGAACCCAAGACAAGGCTGGTAAGATATTACCTGTGGTAATTACTTACTATGCTGATAAGTCTTTCGACTTTGTCGTTAAAACCCCTCCTGTTGCTATCCAGTTGTTGGAAGCATCCAAACAGAAGAGTGGTTCTGCAGAGCCGAATCGTAAGAAGATTGCTGAAATCTCTTGGGATCAGGTAAAGACTATCGCAGAAGACAAAATTGTCGACTTGAACTGCTTTACTGTTGAAGCTGCCATGAGAATGGTTGCCGGAACAGCCAGAAGTATGGGTATCACTGTTAAAGGGACATTCCCGGGTAATAATTAATAAACTTCAATTGAAATGAGTAAACTGACAAAAAATCAAAAGTTGGCTTTGGGCAAGATTGAAGCTGGGAAAGCATATACATTAAAAGAAGCATCTGAACTGGTAAAGGAAATTACTACTTCAAAGTTTGATGCATCTGTAGATGTGGATGTCCGTTTAGGTGTTGACCCCCGTAAGGCCAATCAAATGGTTAGAGGCGTGGTTTCACTGCCTCACGGAACTGGTAAACAAGTTAGGGTTCTCGCATTATGTACACCAGACAAGGAAGCTGAAGCAACTGCTGCTGGAGCTGACTATGTTGGCTTGGATGAGTATATTGACAAAATTAAAGGTGGTTGGACTGATATTGACGTAATCATCACTATGCCTTCTATCATGGGTAAAATCGGTGCTCTGGGTAGAGTGTTAGGCCCTCGTGGTTTGATGCCTAATCCTAAAAGCGGTACGGTTACCAATGAAATCGGCAACGCAGTGAAGGATGTTAAGCAAGGTAAGATCGACTTTAAGGTAGACAAAACCGGTATCGTTCATACATCAATCGGAAAGGTATCTTTCAATGCCGATCAGATTCGTGATAACGCTAAGGAATTTATTTCAACTCTTTTGAAGTTGAAACCGTCTGCAGCTAAAGGTACATATATAAAGAGCATTTATCTTTCTAGTACAATGAGCGCGGGTATTAAAATTGACCCGAAATCAGTTGAAGAAAACTAATTTAAAATTATTGCACAATGAAAAAGGAAGATAAAGGCATAGTAATAAGCCAGCTTACAGAAACTGTAAAAGAATATCCTAATTTCTATTTGACTGATATCGAAGCATTGAATGCTGAGAAAACAAGCAAATTGAGAAGAGAATGTTTCAAGCAGGAAGTAAAGTTGGTTGTTGTTAAGAACAACTTGCTTAAAAAAGCACTGGAAAACGTAGAGGGGGATTTCTCTCAGTTACAGGTTGCTTTAAAGGGCAATACAGCTGTTATGTTCTCACATACAGCTAATGCTCCTGCTCGTCTGATCAAAGAATTTACTAAAGGTGCAAAAAAGGATGAGGTTGCAAAACCTTTGTTGAAGGCTGCCTATGTTCAGGAAAGTTTCTACATTGGTGCTGAAAACCTGGAAGCCCTTGTAAATATCAAGAGCAAAAACGAACTTATCGGCGACGTTATTGCATTGTTGCAATCTCCGGCGAAGAACGTTATCTCTGCTCTTCAGTCATCAGGACAAACTATCCATGGTCTGTTGAAGACTTTGGAAGAAAGATAATATTTTAATTTTATACAGTAAACAATCATTTAAATCATACAAAAATGGCAGATTTGAAAGCTTTTGCAGAACAATTAGTAAACCTGACCGTAAAAGAAGTTAGCGAACTGGCTACAATCCTTAAAGAAGAATATGGTATCGAACCTGCAGCTGCAGCTGTTGCTGTTGCTGGTCCTGCTGCTGGTGGCGCTGCTGCTGCAGAAGAAGAAAAGACTTCTTTCGATGTTATCTTGAAAGCAGCTGGTGCTAATAAATTAGCTGTTGTTAAGGCAGTAAAAGAATTGACAGGTCTTGGCTTGAAAGAAGCTAAAGATTTAGTTGACGGTGCACCTAGCGCAATCAAAGAAGGAATCGCTAAAGCTGATGCTGAAGGATTAAAGAAGAGCTTGGAAGAAGCTGGAGCTGAAGTTGAGCTTAAATAGTATTTATAACCTGGTTTCCAGGTGATTTGGTTAAGAGTCTCCCTTAAAGGAGATTCTTAACCTTTTTGTGTCTATAATTTCAATAAGTTCAATAAATTCCTTACTAGATGTCTTCAACAGCTGAAAACCAAAGAGTTAATTTTGCTTCGATTAAGAATCAGTTTCCGTATCCGGACTTTCTCGAAGTTCAATTGAAGTCATTCCAAGACTTTCTTCAACTTGACACACCTCCTGAAAAGAGAAAGAAGGAGGGATTGTACAAGGTATTTGCAGAGAATTTTCCGATTGCAGATACCAGAAACAATTTTGTGTTGGAGTTCTTAGATTACTATATAGATCCGCCCCGCTATACGATCGACGAATGTATTGCCCGCGGATTAACCTATAGTGTGCCTTTAAAAGCAAAGTTAAAACTATATTGTACGGATCCGGATCACGAAGATTTCGATACTGTAATCCAGGACGTATATTTAGGCCCGATCCCTTATATGACGGAACGTGGTACTTTCGTTATAAATGGTGCTGAGCGTGTTGTTGTTTCACAGTTACACCGTTCTCCGGGTGTGTTCTTCGGTCAGAGTACACATGCCAACGGAACAAAATTGTATTCAGCACGTATCATTCCGTTTAAAGGCTCATGGATCGAATTTGCAACAGACATCAATAACGTGATGTATGCTTATATCGACCGTAAAAAGAAATTACCTGTAACCACCCTTTTAAGAGCTATTGGTTTTGAAGGCGATAGAGACATTCTTGAAATCTTTAATCTGGCAGAAGAAGTAAAAGTTTCGAAGGCTAACCTGAAGAAACTGATCGGTCGTAAGCTGGCTGCCCGCGTGTTGAAAACATGGGTGGAAGATTTCGTGGATGAAGATACCGGCGAAGTTGTTTCTATTGAACGTAATGACGTTATCATCGACCGTGAATCGGTTTTGGATAGCGACAATATTGAAGCTATTCTGGAATCTGGAACGCAGAATGTATTATTACATCGTGAAGACCAGAACCTTTCAGATTATGCAATCATCTATAATACGCTTCAGAAAGACCCCAGTAACTCTGAAAAAGAGGCAGTCTTGTATATTTACCGTCAGTTGCGTAACGCAGAACCTGCAGACGAAGCAAGTGCCCGTGAAGTTATACAGAACCTTTTCTTCTCTGAAAAGCGTTATGATTTAGGTGAAGTAGGCCGTTACAGAATTAATAAGAAGTTGAACCTTACTACCAGTGATGATGTAAAGGTTTTAACGAAAGAAGATATAATCGAGATCATCAAGTATCTGATCGAGTTGATCAACTCGAAAGCGATCGTCGATGATATCGACCACTTAAGTAACCGTCGTGTACGTACAGTAGGTGAACAGTTATACAACCAGTTCGGTATCGGTCTGGCTCGTATGTCACGTACCGTTCGTGAACGTATGAACGTTCGCGACAACGAAGTGTTTACTCCGATCGACTTGATTAACGCGAAGACTATCTCTTCTGTGGTTAATTCATTTTTCGGTACAAATGCTTTGTCACAGTTTATGGACCAGACAAACCCGTTGGCTGAGATTACTCACAAACGTCGTCTGTCTGCCCTTGGACCGGGTGGTTTGTCAAGAGAACGTGCCGGATTCGAGGTTCGTGACGTTCACTATACTCACTATGGTCGTCTTTGTCCGATTGAAACACCTGAAGGACCAAACATCGGTTTGATCTCTTCTCTGTGTGTATACGCAAAGATCAATGACCTGGGATTCATTTCTACTCCGTACCGTAATGTGGTGGATGGTAAAGTGGACTTTTCGGAAGAGAGTCTGCAATATTACACGGCAGAGGAAGAAGAGGAAATGACAATCGCACAGGGTAATGCTCCGTTGGACGATGAAGGTAAATTTATTCTTGACAGGGTTAAAGCTCGTTTCGAAGCAGACTTCCCTGTTGTTCCGCCTTCTGAAATCGACTTGATGGACGTGGCTCCGCAGCAGATTGCTTCAATTGCCGCATCTTTGATTCCGTTTCTGGAACATGACGATGCTAACCGTGCGTTGATGGGATCTAACATGATGCGCCAGGCAGTTCCTTTGTTGCGTACGGATGCTCCGATCGTCGGTACTGGTATCGAGGCACAGGTTGCCCGCGATTCACGTACCCAGATCATGGCTGAACGTGACGGTGAAATTGTTTTTGTCGATGCAACTTGTATCAAGATCAAATACGACCGTAGCGAAGACGAAGACTTTGTAAGCTTCGAAGATGCTATCAAGACGTATGTTATTCCGAAATGGCGTAAAACGAACCAGAGTACGACCGTCGACCTTCGTCCGATCTGTCATCGTGGACAGCGTGTGAAGGCTGGTGATATCCTGACTGAAGGTTATTCTACCCAGAAGGGTGAATTGGCTTTGGGACGTAACGTGAAAGTGGCTTACATGCCTTGGAAGGGTTACAACTATGAGGATGCTATCGTACTGAACGAACGTATGGTTCGTGAAGACTTCTTTACTTCTGTTCACGTGGATGAGTATATCCTTGAAGTACGTGAAACGAAGCGTGGTATGGAAGAGCTGACATCTGACATTCCTAACGTAAGCGAAGAAGCTACCAAGGATTTGGATGAAAGAGGTATCGTTCGTGTGGGTGCCCGTATCGAACCGGGTGATATCCTGATCGGTAAGATTACTCCGAAGGGTGAATCGGATCCTTCTCCTGAAGAAAAATTGTTGCGTGCAATCTTCGGTGATAAGGCAGGTGATGTAAAGGATGCTTCACTGAAAGCTACTCCGTCTCTTCGTGGTGTTGTTATCGATACTGCTTTATTCTCTAAAGCTGTTAAGAAACGTAAGTCAAGATTGACAGACAAGGCTATTCTTCCGAAGTTGGATGAAGAATACGAAATGAAGATGGCCGACCTGAAAAATCTGTTGGTAGAGAAATTATTAACTCTTACTAACGGTAAGGTTTCTCAGGGTGTCAAAGACTATATGAATACAGAAGTGATTGCGAAGGGAGCCAAGTTCTCTCGTAAAGCACTGGAAGATCTGGATTATAATGCTGTTCAGGTAAGTAAATGGACTGCCGATGCTGATAAGAACGAACTTATCAAGCAGGTTATCCTGAACTATCTGAAGAAATATAAAGAACTGGATGCTGAACTGAGACGTAAGAAATTCGATCTTACTATTGGGGATGAACTGCCTACGGGTATTGTTCAGATGGCAAAAGTTTATATTGCTAAGAAACGTAAGATTCAGGTGGGTGATAAGATGGCCGGTCGTCACGGTAACAAGGGTATTGTTTCCAAGATCGTTCGTCAGGAAGATATGCCGTTCCTGGAAGACGGAACTCCGGTTGATATCTGTTTGAACCCGCTGGGTGTGCCTTCCCGTATGAACCTGGGACAGATCTTTGAAGCTGTATTGGGTTGGGCAGGTAGAACAATGGATGTTAAGTTTGCGACTCCGATTTTCGACGGTGCATCTTTGGATGACCTGAATGAAATGACTGACAAAGCCGGTATTCCCCGGTATGGTAAGTCTTACCTGTATGATGGTGGAACCGGTGAGCGTTTCGACCAGCCGGCAACAGTAGGTGTTACTTACTTCCTGAAGTTGGGTCACATGGTTGACGATAAGATGCACGCCCGTTCAATCGGTCCGTACTCTCTGATTACTCAGCAGCCTCTGGGTGGTAAAGCTCAGTTTGGTGGTCAGCGTTTCGGAGAGATGGAAGTTTGGGCACTGGAAGCTTTCGGTGCCGCACATGTTCTTCAGGAAATCCTTACTATTAAGTCTGACGACGTTGTAGGACGTTCTAAAGCTTACGAGGCTATTGTAAAAGGTGATCCGATGCCACAACCGGGTATTCCGGAATCTCTGAATGTATTGCTTCACGAGCTGCGAGGTTTAGGTTTAAGCTTTACTCTGGATTAATTCAACAACAATATAAGTAGGTGAGTTTCGGCTCATCTACTTTATCTATTGATAACTCTTTATAAATAAACAATATGGCTTTTAGAAAAGAAAACAAGATAAAGAGTAACTTTTCAAAAATAACCATCGGTCTGGCTTCTCCTGAAGAGATTCTTGAAAACTCTAGCGGTGAAGTTTTGAAACCGGAAACGATTAACTATCGTACGTACAAACCTGAACGTGACGGTCTTTTCTGCGAACGTATCTTCGGTCCGATCAAGGATTACGAGTGCCATTGCGGAAAATACAAACGTATCCGTTATAAAGGTATTGTCTGCGATCGTTGCGGGGTAGAAGTTACAGAGAAGAAAGTGCGTCGCGAACGTATGGGACATATCCATTTGGTTGTTCCTGTCGCTCATATCTGGTATTTCCGTTCTCTACCCAACAAAATCGGGTATCTGTTAGGCTTGCCTACCAAGAAACTGGATTCTATCATTTACTATGAACGTTATGTGGTTATTCAGCCGGGTTGTGTAGACACTGTTGCTGAATTAGACTTGCTTTCAGAAGAAGAATACCTGCAGATCCTGGATAACCTGCCAAAGGAAAACCAGATGCTGGAAGATACGGATCCTAACAAGTTCATCGCAAAGATCGGTGCTGAAGCCGTTTATGATTTGCTGGCTCGTCTGGACCTGGATTCTTTGTCTTACGAACTGCGTCACCGTGCAAGTACGGACGGTTCACAGCAACGTAAGAACGAAGCTTTGAAACGTTTGCAGGTGGTTGAATCTTTCCGTGCATCCAGAGGTCGTAACAAACCGGAATGGATGATCGTGAAGGTTGTTCCCGTTATTCCTCCTGAACTGCGTCCGTTGGTTCCGCTGGATGGTGGACGTTTCGCAACCTCTGACTTGAATGATTTGTATCGTCGTGTTATTATCCGTAATAACCGTCTGAAACGATTAATCGATATTAAGGCTCCGGAAGTGATCTTACGTAATGAAAAACGTATGCTTCAGGAAGCTGTGGACTCTCTGTTCGACAACTCTCGTAAATCGAGTGCTGTTAAGACAGACGCTAACCGTCCGTTGAAGTCACTGTCCGACAGTTTGAAAGGTAAACAAGGTCGTTTCCGTCAGAACTTGTTGGGTAAACGTGTTGACTACTCTGCCCGTTCGGTTATCGTTGTAGGTCCGGAATTAAAGATGCACGAGTGCGGTCTGCCGAAGAATATGGCTGCCGAACTTTATAAACCTTTCGTTATCCGTAAATTGATCGAACGTGGTATCGTTAAAACGGTTAAGTCTGCTAAGAAGATTGTTGACCGTAAAGAACCGGTTGTTTGGGATATCCTGGAATATGTAATGAAAGGTCACCCTGTGTTGCTGAACCGTGCACCGACACTGCACCGTTTGGGTATCCAGGCGTTCCAGCCGAAACTGATCGAAGGTAAGGCTATCCAGTTGCACCCGTTGGCTTGTACGGCATTCAACGCCGACTTCGACGGTGACCAGATGGCTGTTCACTTGCCTTTAGGAAATGAGGCTGTATTGGAAGCACAGATGTTGATGCTTGCTTCCCACAACATTTTGAATCCGGCTAACGGTGCGCCTATTACCGTTCCTTCTCAGGACATGGTACTTGGTTTGTACTATATTACCAAAATGCGCCCAGGCACATTGGGAGAAGGTTTAGTATTCTACGGACCGGAAGAAGCAACTATTGCATACAATGAAAAGAAAGTGGATATCCATGCTCCGATCAAAGTGTATGTAGAGGATGTGAATGAAAATGGTGAGATCGTTAAGGTATTGACTGAAACATCGGTAGGTCGTTTGATGGTTAACGAATTCGTTCCTGCTGAAGTTGGTTATATCAATGAAGTGCTTGGTAAGAAATCTCTTCGTGATATCATTGGTAAAGTAATTAAGACTTGCGGTGTTGCCCGTACGGCTCAGTTCCTGGATGATATCAAGAACTTAGGATATTACATGGCATTTAAGGGAGGTCTGTCGTTCAACTTGGCCGACGTACTTATCCCGCCTGAAAAAGACGAACTGGTTAAAGAAGGTTATGATGAAGTGGAACAGATCCTGGCTAACTATAGCATGGGTTTCATTACCTTCAACGAACGTTACAACCAGATTATCGATACCTGGACACATGTCAACAGTAAGTTGTCTAATATCCTGATGAAGCAGTTAACTGCTGATAACGATGGATTCAACTCTGTATACATGATGATGGACTCCGGAGCCCGTGGTTCTAAGGAACAGATCCGTCAGTTGTCTGGTATGCGTGGTTTGATGGCAAAACCGCAGAAGAGTGGTGCTGAAGGTGGACAGATCATTGAAAACCCGATCCTTTCAAACTTTAAAGAAGGTTTGTCTGTGTTGGAGTACTTTATCTCTACTCACGGTGCTCGTAAAGGTTTGGCCGATACCGCTTTGAAAACTGCCGATGCTGGTTACCTGACTCGTCGTCTGGTAGACGTATCGCATGATGTGATTATTAATGAAGAAGACTGTGGTACATTGCGTGGTCTGATTTGTACAGAACTGAAGAATAACGAAGAAGTGATTGCTTCTCTGTACGAACGTATACTTGGCCGTGTTTCAGTACATGATATCCAGCATCCGCTTACCGGTGAACTGATTGTTTCTGCCGGTGAAGAGATCCGTGAAGATGCAGCTAAGATGATTCAGGATTCTCCGATCGAAAGTGTGGAGATTCGTTCGGTACTTACCTGTGAATCGAAGAAAGGTGTTTGTGCTAAGTGTTACGGACGTAACCTGGCAACCGGACGTATGGTTCAGAGAGGTGAGGTGGTAGGTGTTATCGCTGCCCAGTCTATCGGTGAGCCGGGTACACAGTTGACACTGCGTACATTCCACGTCGGTGGTATCGCTTCTAACATCGCAACAGAAAACAGTATTACATCTAAATACGATGGTATCCTGGAAATTGACGAACTGCGTGCAGTAGAAGCTGACGATACAACTGCCGGAAAGAAATATCAGGTTGTTGTAAGCCGTCTGGCTGAAATGCGTATCGTTGATCCGAATACAAAGATTGTATTACTGACTCATAATATCCCTTACGGTTCTAAGTTGTTCTTCAATAACGGAGATAAGATCACTAAGGGTGACGTAATCATCGAATGGGACCCGTTCAATGCGGTTATCGTATCGGAAGTTTCCGGTAAGATCGAATTTGAAAGCGTAGTAGAAGGTGTTACTTACAAAGTGGAAAGTGACGAAACTACAGGTTTGAAAGAAAAGATCATTATCGAATCTAAAGATAAAACAAAAGCTCCGGCTGCTCATATCGTAGATGAAAACGGAAATTACCTAAAGAACTATTCATTGCCTTTGGGTGCTCACGTTGTCAAAGAGAATGGCGATCCGGTTAAGGCTGGTGAGGTTCTGGTTAAGATTCCGCGTGCAGTTGGTAAGGCTGGTGATATCACTGGAGGTCTTCCCCGTGTTACTGAGCTGTTTGAAGCTCGTAACCCGTCTAACCCGGCTGTCGTTTCTGAAATCGACGGTGAGGTTGGCTTCGGTAAGATCAAACGTGGTAACCGGGAGATCACTGTAACTTCTAAACTGGGTGAAGTGAAGAAGTACATGGTGCCTCTGTCAAAACAGCTTTTGGTTCAGGAAAACGACTATATCCGTGCAGGTATGCCGTTGTCTGATGGAGCAACTACTCCTTCTGATATCCTTGCTATCAAAGGTCCGACAGCCGTTCAGGAATATATCGTGAATGAAGTGCAGGACGTTTACCGTCTGCAGGGTGTGAAGATCAATGACAAACACTTCGAAGTTATCGTTCGTCAGATGATGCGTAAGGTAGAAGTGGTTGATCCGGGAGATACTCGCTTCTTGGAGCAGCAGATCGTTGATAAGCTGGAAGTTATGGATGAAAATGATCGTATCTGGGGCAAGAAAGTTGTCATGGATCCGGGAGATTCTCAGACACTCCAGGCAGGTCAGATCGTAACAGCCCGTAAGTTGAGAGATGAAAACAGTATGTTGAAACGTCGTGACATGAAGCTTGTAGAAGTTCGTGACGCAGTTCCTGCTACTGCAAACCAGATCCTTCAGGGTATTACACGTGCTGCATTGCAGACAAACAGCTTTATGTCAGCGGCTTCTTTCCAGGAAACAACGAAAGTGTTGAACGAAGCTGCTATCAATGGAAAGGTAGACCGTCTGGAAGGCTTAAAAGAAAATGTTATCTGCGGTCACTTGATCCCGGCAGGTACAGGTCAGAGAGACTTCGACAAACTGGTTGTTGGTGCTAAAGATGAATTCGAGCGTATTTTTGCAAATCGTAAGAACGTAGTCGATTTTAACGCTATGGATAAAGACGACGAGTAATATACTTCTCACACAATAAAAAGGGCTTCCGAAAATCAATTCGGAAGCCTTTTTGTTTTAGCTAATTTGGTTAATCAAGGCATAACCTTTACTTTTGTAGATAGACTTTATAATTAAATATACCAAGTATCATGAAAAAGATTCTGTTAAGCTTTTTGTCACTTTTATTATCGGTGAGTTTTTTATCCGCCAAACAACCGGATGCCCCTTTAAATGTAATGACTTTTAATATACGTATGGATACAAAAGAAGACGGGGCTAACCAATGGAGTAATCGTAAAGATCTGGCTGCCGATCTGGTTAAATTCCATAGTGTTGATCTTTTTGGTGCCCAGGAGGTGCTGAATCATCAGTTGAATGACCTTCTGACGCGTTTGCCGGAATATGCTTATATTGGTGTTGGCCGTGAAGACGGTAAGACTAAAGGAGAATATGCTGCGATATTTTACAAAAAGGATCGTTTTGTTCTGGAAGATAGTGGTAATTTCTGGTTGGCGGAAGATATCAATGCTGTGGGCAAGAAAGGCTGGGATGCAGCCTGTGAGCGTGTTGCTACTTGGGGAATCTTCAAGGATAAGGAATCCGGAAAGAAATTTTTCTTCTTGAATACCCATTTGGATCATATGGGGAAGGTTGCACGTCATGAGGGAGCTTCCTTAGTTTTAGATGAAGCCCATAAATTGGCTAAAGGACTTCCGGTAATCGTTACAGGTGATTTCAATGCAACACCGGACGATGATCCGATTAAGGTGTTGACAGATAAAAATGATCCTCGTCATATCACACATTCACGTGAAATCGCTTCTTTGAAATATGGTCCGGAGTGGACATTCCATGATTATGGGCGTATACCGAATGAAAAAAGAGAATGGATCGATTATATTTTTGTAAAAGGAGACATTAAGGTATTGCGTAACGGTGTTCTTACCGATACATTAAATAATCTTTATCCTTCGGATCACTGTCCGGTTATGGCTACTTTGATCATTCAATAGAAAAGATGAACTGTTGTAAATGCATGTCTTTATAATAATCACATTTACAACAGTTTTTATATGTGTTTTATTTTGTTAATTATTGAAGTAATATTAGTTAATGAGTTCTTTGTGCTTGGAGTTTTTTTGTACAGTTTGTATCTTTGCATTGTTCAAAATGTATTAATATGCATCTGAACAGAAAACCTTAGCCTAAAAGTCAGGATAATAAATATTAAACACAATAAGGTATTTTTTTTTTACATTGGTCTAAAGAATTGAGAATTAAAAACACAACTGGAAAAGAGCCGCCTGTGAAGGTGGCTCTTTTTATTTGCAATATATTTCATGAAACCCTCTTATATCTGTATATTTGTGCCCGATTTGTTAAACATAAAACATAAAAGAAATGGAAAACGATAACAAGCAATCTAATGAGATACAGGTAGAGCTGTCTGAAGAAATGGCACAAGGTACTTATGCTAATCTGGCTATTATTTCACATTCAACATCCGAGTTTATACTGGACTTTATCCGTGTTGTTCCCGGTGTACCTAAGGCACAGGTGAAGAGCCGCGTGATCCTGACACCGGATAATGCAAAACGTTTATTTTTTGCTTTGCAGGATAATCTGGCAAAATATGAAGAACAGTTGAAGGGGGGAAACAAGACTGCTAATTTTGAAGACTTTATTCCTCCTATGGGTGGGGTTCAGGGAGAAGCATAAGATATTTCAACCTTTTACCGATAACAAAAAAGGATTGTTTCCAATCAGGGAACAATCCTTTTTTAATTTTTTAAACTTGCGTTGTCTTACTCCATCTTCTTGTTGATAACAATATGGCCGATGTAACCTAAAATAATAACTCCTAGACCTGTCAGAAGGATAGTATTTGTTATACCTCCGCTAATAGCCGGTACTGCAAGAATGATTACACCGATCAGGAGTACGATTACCCCAAGATATTTGACTAATTCGTTCATGGTTATAGATGTTTTTATAATTATTTTCTTTTCTACCGCAAATAAAGTAATAATAACCCGATTGCAAAAATATTTTAGAATAAAAATAATGAATCCTACAAATTTAGCTTCTATATTTGTAGTATCAACACAGTTATATATGATACGAATACTTTACTTGGTTTATTTATGGCTGATTTTTGTACCTGTATTTGTGGTGCTGACTATACTTACGGCCTTGACTGTTATTATAGGTTGCCTTTTGGGGGGTGAGAAGATATTTGCCTACTATCCGGGTATGATTTGGTCGAGACTAACCTGTTACCTGGCCCTTTGTCCGGTAAAAGTAAAAGGGCGGGAGAATATTGACCGTAAGCAATCTTATGTATTCGTTTCAAATCATCAGGGTGCGTTCGATATCTTTTTGATATATGGTTTCCTCGGTGTCCCTATCAAGTGGGTTATGAAGGCAGGTATAGGAAAGATTCCTTTTGTAGGAGCTGCCTGTCGGGCTGCCGGTTTTATCTTTGTAGATAATTCGACTTCCAAGGCTGCGGCCCGTAGTGTGAGGGAAGCTGAACGTTGTCTCAGGAACGGTGCTTCTGTGGTTGTCTTTCCCGAAGGTTCTCGTACATATACCGGAAAGATGATCCGTTTCAAAAAGGGAGCTTACCAAATGGCTCTCGACCAGCATTTGTCGGTTATTCCAATTACGTTGAACGGACCTTTTGATGTGTTGCCTATCGGGTCATTGAATGTGCACAGGCATAAGATGGAAATGATCATTCACCCCGCTATATCGACGAGTGACATGGATACATCTCATAAAGGAATGCAACAATTTGCCGATCATACACAAGAGATAATCGCTTCTGCTTTATGGGATAAATATAAATAGCGTTTATTTCCAGGCTTTCAGAATACCCGTTTTTGTTACGCCTAAGCTAAAGCCTACACTTTTCCCTAACATGGTTCCCGTGTCTGCTGCTACTGATCCGGAAAACTTCCATCCTTGCAGTTTAGGATGGGTATAATTGATATCGACCAGGCTGGATGTTCCGAATTTTTTATTCAGGAACGGGAAATATGAAGTTCCCCAACCATTCATCGTTGTGAACAGGATACGGTAGGAGAGTTGTGTATTAATATCCCCTTCCGCAGCGAAATGCCAGCTTTTAACACGGTTGTTTTTGAAACCTAGGGAACCGTTTGAATTATATTCGGGAGCAGGAATTAGCGGAGAACCTATTCCCCGGTTGAAGTAAGAGAATCCGGTTGTATATTCCCCGTTGTTGTAATAATCGTCGTTTCCTCCTCCACGTCCGCCTTGCCATTTGTCCCGGTCGAATATGATAAAGTGTATGGGACCGCTTTGGTTCATTGTTACGAGATATTCGGCAACCACTTTGTTTAGCCAGGGAAGGAAAGGCAAATCAAATTGCACTCCCCACAGACCGTCTGTTTTATTGGCAAACTCCATGCCGGACTTATCATTAAAATAATGTTGATAATAGACGTGAGCCGCCCAGTCTTTCTCTGTATAACTTAATTTGAAATCGTAAGAACCGTAATGACTTCCTAATACATTGATCTGGTCGGATTCCGTAGCATCGCTACCTCCTTTTTGTCCACAGATTACCCGAATCATGTCTTTGAATGATTGAGGCTGTTTTCCGATCTTCGGATTAGTGGAAGTCCCTCCCCATTGGGCAAAATGCTGGGCACCGAGAGTTAAGGATAAAGGAAAATCATTTTCTGTATCCTTGATACGGAGGAATAACGATTTATGATGCCATAAGACATTCTTTATATAGACTTGTTTGGTGTTAACGAAATCTTCCAGGTAATCGGTATCGAATGATCTACCAACCGCAAAATCTCCTTTTATCTGCAACCAACCTTTAGTTAAAGGCACTAATGTAAATTCCGGCATGCTTAAATTAACTTCCGGGATAGGCCGTGCATTTGTAGAATGGACCATATCACCGGAACTCAGATTCCGGTCCCATAGGGAGTTATATCTTTCTTTACTACCAAAGCTAAGCAATAGACTTTTGTATCCTATTTCCGCATAAGCCTGCTGGATGAATACATTACGATGGCGGGGTACGGCAGCAACAATATCGAGTCCGGCTCCCCAGCGAAAGCCTTTGCCGAAATGTTGGTTGTGGAATACTCCCGCATTCAATAAACCGTTACCTGCATCCAGGGGAACGATCCCATAACGGTTGCTTACCATCCAGAATGGTGTGTTGGAGCCAGTTGCAGCCGAACCGAACAATTCTGTTTTGTAAATTGTCGCTTCTGGAATGTCGGTTGTCTGGGAATAACTATAATTGGATATACCGAGTAAAATAGTTCCTGCTATTATAATATGTAAGGCTTTCATTCAATATACTTTTTGTCTGCAACAAAGGTAATGATTAAAATAATCTATCAGTCGGGAGATTTAAAAAAGAAGCTTAAGCATTATAAAAATACAAATATAATTGTATCTTTGCTTCCGTTCCTTGATTTACAACGTTTAATATGAATGGTAAACAGTTATTTTTGGAATTTCTAGAAAGCGAAAAGCATAGAATTTCATTATCTTTGGGGGAGTGTCAGCTTGACTCCAAGCCTTTGGGCAGAAATGAAGCTGGCATAGTCTTCAAGGGCCGAATGAATGGGAACGATGTTGCCCTGAAGTTTTTTCTATATAATGGGGACGATGCAGGAAAAGAAAAATGGTTAAGTAAACTTAAAGCTAAATACCTGGTAATATCGTTGCTTGAAACGAGGAATAATATTGTTCAATATGCAGACTTTGATATGATAACCGTGCAGGGACAGGAAATCCCTGTGTTGATAATGAAACTGTACAGATGTTCACTGGAAGAATACAGGAGCATCCTTTCTGTGGATTCTTTTCTTAAGTTATTCCATTTCCTTACTAATACCGTTCAGTTCCTGCATAGTATGGGGATTATACACGGTGCCATCACCCCGCGTAATATACTGGTTGACGATCATAATGATTTTGTGCTGACAGATATTGCGATGGCAGAGAATACAGATCCGGACTATTCAGATATAACCGCCATAGGAGAAATCCTGCGATGGTATGCTTTTGGTAATACGAATAGCGATGTAACTATCAGTAAGGTTTTTCCTGCTTTGAAATTCTATGATCGTATAGTAGAACGTTGTCTGACACGAGACTCCGGTCTGCGTTTTCATACGGTGGACGAGATGCTGGCATTCGTCGAGATCCAGAAGGAACGCGATCCGAACGATCTGTTGAAAGAGTTCAGTCTGATATGTCGTAAGAACTTTCCGAAAGAACTGCCCGAGTTTGTACACTGCTCGGACCAGAAGAAGATAAACAAACTGTTTTCCGAATTCGTCGAAAGAAAGGAATTCTTTGGAAGTAACCTTGTCTATTTTACAGATGTCGAGCGGAATATATTTTCTCCACAGCTATGCAAGAACGGTTATATCAAGTTCGACAATTCGGCCCAACTCCGTATCCTCGATATCTGGATACATAGCGATACCGATATGCGTAATGACTATATCCTTGTGCATCATTCCAATACATCCCCTGAAAAGGTTAACGGCAAAGATGTCTATCGTTGGGCTGTCTACGAGGATCGCACACTGATAACCTGGGAAGAGGCAATGAACGGATTTGCCGAGAGCGATGGCGATATAATTGCCCTCGACCATACAAAGATCGAGTTTTATAACCGGTTGCCCCGCGAAGGTTACTTTTTCATTACATTGAACCACCTGCATAGCCTGATCAATCCGGCCAATATCGGAACGTTACGGGACTACTTTTTCCGGTTTAGCTTTAGCTATGTCAACCGGTATATTCTTGAAGATATGAATAATCTGACGAAACAGCATGTGACGTCTCCCCGCAGAAAGTAAACGAACTTACTTCTTTTCCATCCAGTCGAAAACCATCAGGTAGGTGTAATCACGCGATGGTTTTTCGGAGAGGATCAAGTCGTGCATGCCGTTCGGTATCGTGTCTCGGGTCACATAATCACCTAGTTTGGGAGCATACTTTTGGATGTCGTGCACATTGAGTACAATATCGGATGACAGATATTCTTTATGCCATTCTTTCGTCTCCGGAAACGATTTGTCGGACGACATAACCAGTACCGGGCAATCCAGTTGCAATCCTTTTCTGACCTTCTTTTGTCCCTCCTGGATTGCCTTGATCCAACCGGCTTTTTTGGGGTGTCCATTGATCATTTTCCAATTTGTATCATATTCCCATTCCCCTTTGAATTGTTTCAGGAGACTATGTGCGTACGATGCGTCGCCTTCACCCTGTACGGTTAGATTGGGAAAGAACCGCCCGATAAATGCGACGGCCGGAATAGCCACCTTCTCCATAAACCAACCGAAGTTCCAGTCAAGGAAAGGACTGTTCAGTATCAGTCCGTCTACCGGGAGGTCCCCTTTTTTACTATCCAGATAGAGCGGCGTGATCAATCCACCCGTTGAATGCGCCATCAGCAGTATCTTGTCGTTCCCTTCCGACCGTATGGTTGCCAGTGCCGTATCGATATCGGCGAAATATTCCGTAAGGCTTTTGCAGAAAAATGGGTTCTGGTTGGGTAGGATCGAGCGCCCGTATTTCCTCAGATCCATCGCGTAAAAGTTGTAACCATGCGCATTCACGCTGTCTCCCAACTGCTTTTGGAAGAAATAGTCGTTATAACCGTGGATATATAATACCGCCTGTTTCACATCCGTCAGCCGGGGCTTTTTGACCAATGTGCAGACCACTTTCCCTTCATAATCGTCGGGCATCTGAAACGTACGCCGCAGGTATTCGTCTCCCAGCACATCGGGTACGTATTGTGCATAAATGCTGATAGCCAATGAAATAAGTAAGGTCGTAAAAAACAGTTTGCGTCTCATAATCGTTTTACTTTTATAACCGTGATCGTTATGTCATTGTTCCGGACACAAAGGTAGGCAAACAATTAGAACGGAGATGCTGATATTTTAATCTTTTCGATACGACTAAGTAGTTCTGTCCTCCCGTATTTTTATTTGTTTGAGCATGCTTAAATTTAATTTTTAGCATGCTCGAAATTAAATTTATGCTAGCCCGAAATTAATTTTTGGCTAGCTAAAAAGCAAAAAAATAGGGGAGAAAAGTAGTAAAAGTATACGATAAGCGAATTAAATAGTCGTATCCTGCCGGTTAGTTTGATAAGTCCTGCTCTTTATTTCATTAAACAAAAGAAATGTGTACTTTTAGGACTTCATTAGTAAACATTAAGGGGAGATAGTTATGAGACGTATTTATTATTTGTTGCTGGTATGCCTGTGTAGCACCAGTTTGTTTGCAAAAACCAAGAAAGCCGTGTATATAATCATTGACGGGGTTCCTGCCGACCAGATTGAGCGGCTTCACACGCCCGCCATATTCGATATCGCTTCGAGGGGAGCGTATGCGAGAGCTTATACGGGCGGTGAGATAGGACAATATTCTCAAACGGCAACGATTTCTGCCATCGGCTATACCAATTTACTGACAGCCACCTGGTTTAACAAACATAATGTAGGCGGTAACTCCGACCTGCAGCCCAATTATAACTACTGGACTATCTTCCGGATTGCCAAAGAACAACCGAAAAACTACAAAACGGCTATCTATTCCAGCTGGACGGATAACCGTACAGTCCTGATAGGAGAGGGTAAGCCGGAAACGAACAACCTGAAGATCGATTACGTGAAAGACGGTTACGACCTGGATACGATCTGTTTCCCGAAGAAAGATAAGGATCTGCATATCTTCGACATAGACGAACAAATCTCGAAGGATGCCGCAGAAGGAATTCGTAAGGATGCGCCTGATCTGAGTTGGGTGTATTTGTGGTACACCGACGACGCGGGACATATTGCCGGCAACGGAGCTTTCTTCGATGAATACGTGCGGAAGGCGGACGATCAGGTAGCTCGTATCTGGGAAGCGGTCAAGTATCGTGAAGCTAATTTCGATGAAGAATGGATGATCGTTGTAACGACCGATCACGGACGTGGAGAGAATGGCCACGGACACGGGGGACAGTCATGGCGCGAACGCACTACCTGGATTTCGACAAACGTTCCGGTCAATAGCCATTTCACTTCCGGTGGATTGGCCATTACCGATATCGCCCCTTCCATTTGTCGCTATATGGGTTTTGAAGTTCCGCAAGCTGTCTTGTGGGAACAGGATGGAATGCCATTCATCGGAAAGACCGATATCTACGATTTACAGACGATGCCTTACGATAATACAGTCGGGTTGTGCTGGAAATCTTATTCGAACGATGCGCCGGTCACTGTTTATGCTGCTGCGGATAATAAATTCAAGGAAGGAGGCAAAGACGAATGGATCAAGTTGGTAACCCTTCCTGCCGGAACAAAGAATTATACGGTAGATATTCAGGCTTTGCCGGCTTCAAAGTTCTATAAGTTCGTAGTCGTGGCACCCGGAAATCACTTGAACCGCTGGTTACAGAAATAAGAATATAAAGAAAGTAGTATGAAAAAAACTCTATGTGTATCGACGTTATTATGCCTGGCCGGGCAACCTTTACTGGCGCAGGAACGTCCGAATGTTGTTGTTTTCCTGGTTGATGATATGGGACTGATGGACACCTCCCTGCCGTTTCTGACGGATAAGGCGGGTAATCCTGTCCGTTATCCGCTGAACGATTGGTATCGGACTCCCAATATGGAGCGTATGGCTCGCCAAGGAGTCCGTTTCTCCACCTTCTATGCCCAGAGTGTTAGTTCTCCTTCCCGCGCATCCATCATGACGGGACAGAATGCCACAAGACATGGCACTACCAACTGGATAAACGCAGAAAGTAATAACAAAACCCCTTTCGGCCCAAGAGGCTGGAACTGGAAAGGTATATCGAAAAATGATGTAACATTACCCCGTGTCTTGCATGATGCCGGATACAAAACAATCCATGTAGGCAAAGCCCATTTCGGTTGCCAGCACAGTGAAGGCGAAAATCCTCAGAATATAGGTTTCGATGTGAATATCGCCGGTTCTTCCATAGGGCATCCCGGCAGTTATTATGGTGAGAACGGCTATGGGAATATTAAAGGACAAAAGAGTCGTGCCGTACCGGGACTGCAAAAATATCATGGAACAGACATCTTTCTGAGCGAAGCCTTGACTCTGGAAGCAAACGAACAGATCACACAGGCCGTGGAAGAGAAGAAGCCTTTCTTCCTGTATATGTCTCATTATGCAGTACATTCGCCGTTTGAAGCCGATAAGCGTTTTACCGAACATTACAATTATACGGGAAAACCAAAGGTTGCTGCCGATTTTGCAACTTTAATAGAAGGAATGGATAAGTCGTTGGGTGACATCATGGATCACCTGGAAGAACTGGGCATCGCCGAAAATACATTGATCCTGTTCCTGGGTGATAATGGTTCGGATGCTCCGTTGGGCGACGATAAAGGCTATACCTCATCCGCCCCTTTGCGAGGAAAGAAAGGAACGGAGTTTGAAGGCGGCATGCGCGTTCCGTTTATCGCTTGTTGGGGAAAGCCAGACGAAAATAACCCGGTTCAAAAGAAGTTGCCGATCGAAGTAGGCGGTATCCAACGCCAGATGGGAACGGTGATGGATATTTATCCGACTGTATTATCCCTGGTCGGTGCACAGAATCCGCAGGGACATATCGTGGATGGTGTCGATCTCAGTATCCAGTTTCTGGGAAAGAAGAACCGTAACCGTTCAGGAAAGTTCCTGATGCATTTCCCTCATGAGCATCGCGGAAGTTATTTCACCTCTTATATAGATGGTGATTGGAAACTGATTTATTACTATAACCCGGAAAGACCTTCCGAACCCGGTTATCGTTTATATAACCTGAAGAAAGACCCGAACGAAACACTCGATCTGTCCATGCGTGACAAAGGCCGTGTGCGGAAGATGGTACAGGCCATGAGTGCCCAGCTCGAAGCTGAAGGGGCGCTTTATCCGGAGGATAGGAAAGGTAATCCGTTGAGGCCCTTATAAAGGCAGTTCATTGGGTACATGGATATAAAATATGGAGAAAATAATGTTGAAGTGTTTGCGGAATAAATAATTATCCTTACCTTTGCCCCGCAAATTTTTAAGTACTAACAAATATAAAACAGCGTTTTATGAACAATTATGAAACCGTTTTCATTTTAACTCCCGTTTTGTCTGACGCACAGATGAAGGAAGCGGTAGAAAAATTCACGAACATTCTGAAAGAACAGGGTGCTGAAATCGTGAACGAAGAAAATTGGGGATTGCGCAAATTAGCTTATCCTATCGACAAGAAAACAACAGGCTTCTATCAGCTGGTTGAATTCAAGGCAAATCCGGAAACTATCGCTACTTTGGAAGTTAACTTCCGTCGTGACGAACGTGTGATCCGCTTCCTGACTTTCCGCCAGGACAAATATGCAGCAGAATATGCCGCTAAGAGAAGAAATCTGAAATCATCTAAAGAAACAGTAAAGGAGAATTAATCATGGCAGCAACTCAATCAGAAATCAGATATTTAACTCCGCCTTCAGTAGACGTTAAGAAAAAGAAATATTGCCGTTTCAAAAAGAACGGTATCAAGTATATCGATTACAAAGATCCTGAATTCCTGAAGAAATTCCTGAACGAACAGGGTAAAATTCTTCCGCGTCGTATCACTGGTACCTCTTTGAAGTTCCAGCGTCGTATTGCTCAGGCTGTAAAAAGAGCTCGTCACTTGGCGTTGCTTCCTTACGTAACCGATTTAATGAAATAATAAAAAGAGAGGAGACAGAATATGCAAGTTATTTTGAAAGAAGACGTAATCAACTTAGGTTACAAAGACGATATCGTAACAGTAAAAGACGGTTACGGACGTAACTTTCTAATCCCCCAGGGTAAGGCAGTAATCGCTTCTGAGTCTGCTAAGAAAGTATTAGCTGAAAACCTGAGACAACGTGCTCACAAATTGGCTAAGATCAAAGAAGATGCTCAGGCATTGGCTGCTAAGTTGGAAGGTGTTGCATTGACTATCGGTGCAAAGACCAGCTCAACAGGTACAATCTTTGGTTCTGTTACAAATATCCAGGTTGCTGAAGCTTTGGCAAAGGCTGGTTTCGAAGTAGAACGTAAGATTATCTATATCAAAGAAGCTGTTAAGGAAGTTGGTAGCTACAAAGCTATTCTTAAACTTCACAAAGAAGTTTCTGTTGAAATTCCTTTCGAAGTGGTTTCTGAATAATTCAGTAAACGATATAAAGTTAAAAGGGCAGTTCCATGACGAACTGCCCTTTTTTTGTTCTTAGATTGCCTTTTCCCCTTCTCTTTGACTGAAAAGTCCCCCTTTTTGCTTAATTTCTCCCCCTTCTCTATTAAATGTATATTGTACTTTTGTGCTTATCGTTAAGATTATTGTTAAAACCAAAGGATATTAATAACATGGGAAAACGAATTTATTTACTACTGTTTAGTTGTTTGTTGCCGTGGAGCGTTCAGTCACAATCTGTGTCGGATAGAGTTGTTGAAAAAGATTATGTAGCGTATCTGTTTACCTATTTTACGGGAAACCATATCAGCCAGGAAGCTGTCTGTTTTGCTGTGAGTATGGACGGATATAATTACTGGGCTTTGAATGATAATAAACCGGTGATCGATTCTAAAGTGATCAGCTCTACCGGTGGTGTCCGTGATCCTCATATTTTACGTACTGAGGATGGGGAAACATTTTATATGGTTGTGACCGACATGGTCTCTGATAATGGCTGGGATTCCAACCGGGCAATGGTTTTACTGAAATCTACCGATCTGGTAAATTGGTCTCATTCGGTGATCAATATGCAGAAACGCTATGCCGGACAGGAAAAACTGAAAAGAGTGTGGGCTCCTCAAACCATCTTTGATCCGGAAGCCGGAAAGTATATGGTGTATTGGTCGATGAAATATGGAGATGGTCCGGATGTCATTTATTATGCTTATGCGAATAACGACTTTACGGATCTGGAAGGAGAACCTAAGCCGTTGTTCATACCCGAAAATAAGCTGTCTTGTATAGATGGAGATATTGTTTTTAAAGACGGTATCTATCATTTATTCTATAAGACGGAAGGGCATGGAAACGGTATCAAAGTAGCTACCACTCGTTCACTTACATCCGGTCAATGGAAGGAAGAACCTGATTATAAGCAGCAGACGGATAGACCAGTGGAGGGTGCGGGCACTTTTAAACTGATCAATCAGGACAAATATATTTTGATGTATGATGTTTATACTTCCGGCAAATATCAGTTCACAGAAACAACTGATTTGAAAAACTTCAAAGTAATAGACAGTGAAGTTAATATGAATTTTCATCCGCGTCATGGAACGGTTATTCCTATTACCCGCGATGAATTAAGACGTATCACTGCTAAATGGGGGAAACCTGCCGAACTGGGTGAATTACCCAATAACCCAATCTTGCCTGGTTTTCATGCTGATCCTGAAATCTTATATTCCCCGATGTCGATGTCTTTACCGATCCAGTATCGGGCAAACCCTATATTTTTTGTGGTCGGTAGACGATACCGGATCGCCTAATTATCAGATTGCTTATGGTTCATCCAAATCTCCGCTACGGATGAATGGTATATCATATATCATCGTATAAATAAAAATTACCTGAATGAAAGTCCTGGTACACACCGCGAGGTATGTATCGATCGTATGGAGTTTAATCCGGATGGGACGATAAAGAAAGTTCAGCCTACTTATTAAGTGGATTTGATTCCTGTTTATTCGGAGGATATGCGAGTGCTGTTAGCAAACGAGAATAAACTTTATTATGACTATTTCCCCAGAATATTTCTATTGGTGGGGAAAAATCCCCATGCCTATGGGGGTAATGTCCCATGCAAGTGGGGGAAATACCCCTTTGCAGTGGGGAAAATATCCCATCGGAAAGAAACTTTTATGGGCTAACAACTTGCAGAGGATTTCAATTCGTAGGGAAAGTCATTTCCAGATATGGCTTTCTCTTTGCTGTAAACAAGAGACGACCAATTATTTATAGAAAAAGACTTCTCGTAATCAGTAAAAAAATGCTACATTTGCCCCGAATTTGCAATAAAAGTATAAAGTGGCAAAAAGATCTTTTCTATATATAACTTTGCTGATAGCCCTGTTTTTTTCCTTGTCTGGAGTTCAGGCCAGGGAGAAAACGTTTACTGTCGTGATCGATGCCGGTCACGGGGGGAAAGACCCTGGTGCACGCGGTTCCGTTATTGATGAGAAGGTGATAAACCTGTCGGTCGCTTTAAAGCTGGGGGAGAAGATCTCTGCCAACCATGACGATGTAAAAGTTGTTTATACCCGCAAGACTGACCGTTTCATAGAACTGGACGAACGTGCCAACATCGCCAACCGGAATAAGGCCGACCTGTTTATCTCGATACACACAAACTCCGTTAAAAAAGGAAGTACAGCCCGCGGTACTGAAACTTATACCTTAGGTTTGGCCCGTACGGATGAGAACCTGGCTGTTGCTATGCGCGAAAACTCAGCTATCTTATTAGAAGATAATTATCTGCAGAAATATGAAGGGTTCGACCCCAATTCTTCCGAGTCATATATCATATTCGAGTTTATGCAAAATAAGCATATGGAGCAGAGTATCAGCCTGGCTTCTGAAATTCAGAAGTGTTTCACCTCGGCCAATCGTGGTGACAGAGGTGTGAGGCAAGCAGGTTTTCTGGTTTTAAGGAAAACAAGTATGCCTAGTGTTCTGGTAGAACTTGGTTATATCTCCAACCGGGAAGAGGAACGTTTTATGAAGTCGTCGGATGGACAGAATAAACTGGCCAGTGCTCTTAGTGATGCTTTTACGAAATACAAAAAAGAATATGACAGAAAACAGGGAGGTGTCTCTGTAGGTGCAAATAGCTCGGTTGTATCATCAGAAACCCGTAATATTCCAGTGTTAAGTGAAGATAAGGAGACACGGACCGATCTTTCTGATGCTCCGGTTGGGAGTGAGGAAGATATTCTTAATAAAAAGAAAAATTCATCTTCGCAAAGAAAACGGACTCAGACTACGGTGTCGTCCAGGGAAAAGTCAGATACGACAGGTAAAATAATCTATAAAGTGCAAATTCTAACCTCCGATAAAAAACTTTCTCCGGGGGCAAAAGTGTTTAAAGGATATAAGAATGTGAACTTCTTTGTTGAAAAAGGAATTTATAAATATACTTATGGCGAAACAACGGATTTTGATTCGATCAGGAAGTTACGTCGACAAGTCGCTAAGGACTTTAAAGATGCGTTTATCGTAGCCTTTAAAGATGGCAAAAAGGTGAAATATTAAATAAAGAAACATATAATTTAAAGGGATGAAAAATATACTGACCAAAGAGGCAAAAATCGGACTCGTAAGTATTATCAGTCTGGCGTTGCTGTATTTCGGGATTAATTATCTGAAAGGAATAAATTTATTTAAGCCGGTAAATCATTATTTCGTTACATTTCATAATGTGAAGGACGTTACTGTTTCCAGTCCTGTTTTTATTGATGGTTTTAAAGTCGGATTGGTTAGAAGTATTGCCTATGATTATGAAAATACGGATAAAATAACTGTAGAGATCAGTCTGGATGATGAGATGAGGTTGACTTCGGGTAGCTATATTACAATTATTAAGACTTTGCTGAGTGGGGGAGAACTCCATATTCATCTGAATAAGTATGTAAAAGATTACCTGAAGCCTGGAGCTACGCTTGAAGGGCGGATGGAAGAAGATATGATGCAGGCTGTACAAGAGAAAATTCTGCCTGGTGTGGCAGATCTGTTGCCCAAGATAGATTCGATCCTGGGAGGTCTGCAAACCTTGATTGCTCATCCGGCAATCGCCCAGTCTCTAAATCATATTGAGAAGACAACTGGTAACCTGGAAGCTTCCACTCGTCAGTTGAATGCCTTGCTGAGCAAAGACGTTCCCGGAATTGTATCGGATCTGAAAGTGATAACAGGTAATTTTAATGAGGTCAGTGCCGGGCTGAAAGAGTTGGATCTGGCTACAACAGTTAACTCGATAAATGCAACATTGGCTAATCTCAAACTTACTACTGATAAGTTGAATCAAAAAGATAATAGCTTGGGATTATTGTTGAATGACAGGAGTTTATATGATAATCTGGATAGCACTATGGTGAATGCTTCCAATTTATTAATAGACTTGAAGAAGAATCCGAAAAGATATGTTCATTTTTCTGTTTTTTAACTGAAAGGAATATTAAAACATCTAATGTTATTTAGAATTATTCCAATTAAAGGAAAAAATATCCAACCCTGATTTCAGACAGGCTTAAGGCCTTTAGATAGAGGAAAATAACCTGATATCGGAGTCTTTTTGCATAGGGAAAGGGGGTAAGCGTAGGTAGTAAAAGTGCCCCAAAATAAAGGGCTCTTGAGTATGGTGAATGGTAAGTGCTTGTTAATCAGGTATGTTTCTTGTAACTACTTGACGCTAAATAGGATATTAAACATTCAAAAGAACCAAATAATTCGGAGCTTTTTTTTTCCGAATTAATTTCTAAACTTTGTAGTCGGAAAGAAATATAAAAGCTATAGTTGGGAGAGTAATAAATCATGCAAACTGAATATCAGACATTGTGGAATAAATGCCTCGCTGTTATAAAAGACATCGTGCCGGAGGCCGCTTTTAACACATGGTTCATGCCGATCATACCTCTATCGTATGAGGATAACAAATTTACGATTCAGGTACCGAGCCAGTTTTTTTATGAGTATCTTGAGGAGAAATACGTAAATGTATTAAAGGTTACATTATATCGTGTTATCGGTCAGGGTACGATTCTTAATTACCGTGTTATGGTGGATAAGACGACTGGTGGTACGGTAGATTATCCGGCAGAAAATGGTTCAGTAGCCGTAAAGAAAATAACTCCCAAAGATGCGAACAAGGCTCCTAGTCCATTTGTACAAACTGCACCTCAGGATTTGGATCCTCAATTGAATCCCAAATATAACTTTGAAAACTATTTTGAAGGAACCAGTAATAAATTAGTACGTACTGCGGGAGAAGCTGTCGCTCAGAATCCTGGAAAGACAACGTTTAATCCATTATTTATCTTTGGCCCTTCAGGGGTAGGTAAAACACATTTGTGTCATGCCATAGGAACACGTATCCGTGAACTTCATCCTGAGAAGAAAGTGTTATATGTTTCGTCTCATCTTTTCCGTGTACAGTTTACTGATGCGATCCGTAAGAATACGACGAATGACTTCCTGAACTTTTATCAGAATATCGATGTTTTGCTATTGGATGATATTCAGGAGTTGATCGGTATGGATAAAACACAGAACACATTTTTCCATATATTTAATCACCTTCACCAGCTGGGAAAACAGTTGATCCTTACATCCGATAAGGCTCCTGTAGACTTACAAGGAATGGAGGAGCGTTTGATTACTCGTTTGAAATGGGGCTTGACTGCTGAATTGAGTCGTCCGGACCTTGATCTGAGAAAGAAGATTCTTAAAAACAAGATCAATCATGACGGAATCGTTATTCCGGATGAAGTGTTCAACTTTATTGCCAATAACGTAACGGAAAATGTTCGTGACCTGGAAGGTATTCTTGTTTCTCTGATGGCAAATGCTGTCATTAATAATAAGGAAATAGATTTGCCTTTGACCAAACGTGTGGTTAGCCAGGCGGTCCGTCTTGAAAAGAAGCAGTTGTCTGTTCAGATGATTCAGGAAATTGTATGTAATTACTTTAATCTTGATCAGTCAGTCATTCAGACGCGTTCCAGAAAGCGTGAAATTGTACAGGCTCGTCAGATTACGATGTATCTTGCCAAAAAGTATACCGATTGTTCATTTTCGCATATCGGAAAGATAGTAGGTAAAAAAGATCATGCCACAGTTTTGCATGCTTGCAAAACAATCAAGGATCAGATGGAAACGAGCAAATCTTTCCGTTCGTCTGTCGAAGAAATCGAAGTTAAGTTGAAAGGCTAAGAAAGCCTTAAAATATAGGCTGAAGGGATGTCATTTTGTATGGCGTCCTTTTTTGTTTTGGAAAACTTGGAAAAGATAGTGGTTTTCATTTTAGAAAACTTTGTTTGATGAGTAGGAAGTTAATGTGTTGATATTCACTGGTAGTCTGATTCGAAATGGAAAACTTGTTGTTTGTTTCGATTTTAGTTGTTGGATAATTTGGTTAATAAATAAAGTATTCTTAAACTTGCACTATTATTAAATACAGTAATTATCGTGAACCATAAAACTTACACATTCGATGAAGCGTTTAAGGCTTCACTTGACTACTTTACGGGCGACGAGCTTGCCGCGAAAGTATGGGTAAACAAGTATGCTTTGAAAGATGCATTCGGGAATATTTATGAGGAATCCCCTAATGATATGCATCACCGGTTGGCAAAAGAAATTGCCCGTGTAGAAAAAAAGTATCCTAATCCGTTGTCGGAGCAGGAGCTTTTTGATTTATTTGATCATTTCCGCTACATCGTTCCGCAGGGAAGTCCGATGACGGGGATAGGCAACGATTATCAGATTGCCTCACTCTCTAATTGTTTTGTGATAGGATTGGATGGAGAAGCCGATTCATACGGTGCAATTATTCGGATTGATGAAGAGCAGGTTCAGTTGATGAAGCGTCGTGGAGGTGTCGGACATGATTTGTCTCACATCCGTCCGAAAGGATCTCCTGTTAAAAACTCAGCTCTTACTTCTACCGGGTTGGTGCCGTTCATGGAACGTTACTCTAATTCTACACGTGAAGTGGCACAGGACGGACGTCGTGGTGCATTGATGTTGAGTGTATCGATCAAGCATCCGGATTCCGAATCCTTTATTGATGCGAAGATGACAGAAGGAAAAGTAACCGGTGCAAACGTATCGGTAAAAATAGATGATGATTTTATGAATTCCGTAGTTAGCGGAACTCCTTATACGCAGCAATATCCTATTGATTCGGAAAATCCTACTACTAAAAAAGAAATAGACGCTCCGGCTTTGTGGAAGAAGATCATACATAATGCGTGGAAGTCTGCAGAGCCTGGTGTTTTGTTCTGGGATACTATTTTGCGTGAATCGGTTCCTGATACATATGCCGACCTGGGTTTCCGTACGGTTTCTACCAATCCTTGTGGAGAGATACCTCTTTGTCCGTATGATAGCTGCCGTTTATTGGCAATCAATCTTTATTCATACGTTGTAAATCCGTTTACAAAAGATGCTTACTTTGATTTCGATTTATTCAAAAAGCATGTGGCATTGGCACAGCGTATCATGGATGATATAATTGATCTTGAATCGGAAAAGATTGAAAAGATCCTTGATAAGATCGACTCCGATCCGGAATCGATGGAAGTGAAGGAAACGGAACGTCATTTGTGGGAAAAGATCCAGAAGAAAACATTACAGGGACGTCGTACCGGTGTGGGGATTACTGCAGAAGGTGATATGATCGCTGCTCTGGGATTGCGTTACGGTACGGAAGAAGCTACCGAATGTGCTGAAGAAATTCAGAAGACACTGGCTTTGGAAGCTTACCGTTCTTCTGTAATGATGGCTAAGGAACGTGGCGCTTTCGAGATATATGATTCAAAACGTGAAGAAAAGAATCCGTTTATCAACCGTCTGCGTGAAGCCGATCCGGGCCTGTATGAAGATATGATGAAATACGGACGTCGTAATATTGCCTGTCTGACCATTGCTCCTACGGGAACAACCAGTTTGATGACACAAACGACTTCCGGTATCGAGCCGGTCTTCCTTCCTGTGTACAGACGCCGTCGTAAGGTAAATCCGAATGATTCGGATGCACGTGTTGACTTCGTTGATGAAACAGGGGATGCATTCGAAGAATATGTAGTATTCCATCATAAGTTTGTAACCTGGATGTTGGCTAATGGTTATTCCGCATCCAAGAAATATACCCAGGAAGAAATTGACGAACTGGTTGCTAAATCTCCTTATTATAAGGCTACATCCAATGATGTTGACTGGTTGCAGAAAGTCCGTATGCAGGGGCGTATCCAGAAATGGGTGGATCATTCTATCAGTGTGACAATTAACCTGCCGGCTGACGTAACGGAAGAATTGGTCGATTCTTTGTATGTTGAAGCATGGAAGTGCGGATGTAAAGGATGTACGGTTTATCGTGACGGTTCCCGTTCAGGTGTATTGTTGTCGACAGAGAAAAAGAATAAGAAAGACGATTGCAATTGTATGGAGCCGCCTGTTATTGTGGCTACCCGTCCGCGTGAACTGGAAGCAGACGTTGTTAAGTTCCAGAATAACCGCGAAAAGTGGATTGCCTTTGTCGGCTTGCTGAATGGACGTCCTTATGAGATTTTTACCGGTCTTGCAGACGATGATGAAGGTATCATGCTTCCGAAAAATGTATCGAAAGGTACGATCATCAAGAGTTATGATGAGGATGGACAGAAACATTACGACTTCCAGTTCAAGAACAAACGTGGTTATAAGATGACTATCGAAGGGCTGGACGGTAAGTTCGACCCTGAGTTCTGGAACTATGCAAAACTGATCTCCGGTGTATTGCGTTATGGTATGCCTATCGATCAGGTAATCAAGCTGGTTCAGGGAATGGAGTTGAACAACGAGTCAATCAATACCTGGAAGAATGGGGTGGAGCGTGCACTGAAGAAATATCTGCCGAACGGAACCGAAGTAAAAGGACAGAAATGCCCTAACTGTGGTCAGGAGACCCTGATCTACCAGGAAGGATGTCTGATTTGTACGAATTGTGGAGCATCAAAGTGTGGATAAGTGTAACATCGTAAATATTTTTAGTGAATGCGGAGAGAAATCTCCGCATTTTTCATATCTTCGTGGCTGGAACTAAATTTGATACACATGAAAGTCACCTTTAATATCAACTTCCATACCATTTGGGGGCAGAAGTTATGTGTAGTAGGATCTATTCCGGAGCTTGGCTCATGGGAGCCTGCTTTGGCAAAGGAAATGAACTACAAAGGGGATGGAAACTGGCAGCTTGAGCTGGATCTGGAACTTACATCGCCTCAGCAGACTATAGAATATCGTTACTTTTTAAGTATAAATGATAAGCGGGTATTTGAAGAATGGGAAAAAAACCATCAGGTAACATTTGAAGGACATGCTAATCATTACACTTTGTATGACTATTGGCAGATACGTCCTAACAATCTGGCTTTCTATTCTTCTGCTTTCACGAAAAGCCTGTTTGCCCATCCATGTAATACCTATGAACGGGTTGTCAAAAGCGGAAAAAGGCTGACTATTAAAATCTCGGCCCCGCGTGTGGAGAAGAACCAAAGTGTTGCCATCACCGGTAATCAGGAATGTCTGGGAAACTGGCATCCCGATAAAGCTTTGATCCTTAGTTGCGACACCTTTCCCGACTGGCATATCGACTTGGATGCGAACGATATAATCTATCCGCTGGAATACAAATTCCTTGTCTATGATAACGATAAGCATCAGCCTTTATACTGGGAAGAAGACGAGAACCGGAAACTTGACCTGCCTTCGCAGGATTTTGGAGAAACCGTTATCGTCTCCGGACTTTATTTCCGCGACAATCTTCCTTTATGGCGGTGTGCGGGTACAGTGATCCCGGTATTTTCTCTCCGTTCCGAACAAGGATTTGGAGTTGGCGACCTCGGGGATCTGCGTATGCTGGTCGACTGGGCAAAGAAAACCCGCCAGCGTATCATACAGGTTTTACCGATGAATGATACGACAATGAGTCATACCAAAGGAGACTCTTATCCGTACAGTGCAATCTCTATTTATGCACTTCACCCTATGTATATCAGCTTGCCTTTGATGGGAGAACTGAGGGATGCAGGAAGAACTGCTTTCTACAGGGAAAAGCAGGAAGAGTTGAATGCGAAGGATGCTGTCGACTATGAAGAAGCAGTAAAATATAAACTGGCTTATTGTCGGGAATTCTTTAGCCAGGAAGGTTCTGTTATTATGGCTAGTCCCGAATATCAGGAATTCTTTGCTCAAAGTCAATCCTGGTTAGTGCCGTATGCCGCATACAGTTATCTTCGTGACAAATATAAGACATCCGACTTTACAAACTGGGGAAATAATGCTACGTACAACAAGTCGCAGATACGTGAACTTTGTTCGGAAGATAGCGGTGCTTATCCTGAAATATCTTTTTATTATTTCCTGCAATTCATTTTGCATACGCAGTTCAAATCTGTATCCGACTATGCCCGTAAGAACGGAATAGTCCTGAAAGGCGACCTTCCGATCGGTGTGAACCGTACCAGTATCGACGCCTGGACGGAACCGCAGTATTTTAATATGAACGGTCAGGCCGGTGCGCCTCCCGATGATTTCTCCGTTAACGGTCAGAACTGGATGTTCCCGACCTATAACTGGGAAACAATGGAGAAAGATAATTATTCCTGGTGGAAACGGCGTTTTCATAAGATGAGTGATTACTTCGATAGTTTCCGCATCGATCATATATTAGGTTTTTTCCGTATATGGGAAGTGCCGTTGGATTATGTACAGGGATTGTGCGGTCATTTCAATCCCGCTCTCCCTTTGACAAAAGAGGAGATCGAACAGTATGGATTTATTTTCAATGAAGCCCGTTTCACCACTCCTCATATAAATCGTAAATTCCTTCCGGAATTATTCGGTATTCTGGCTGAAGAGGTGGAAGGAACTTATCTGGCCCAATCCTCTTCCAACCATTTTGTACTGAAATCTTTCTGTGATACACAGCGGAAGATCGAAGCTTTGTTTGCCGGAAAGACCGATGAAGCCTCTTTGCGTTTAAAGGAGGGATTGTTCTCTATTGCCAATGAAGTATTGTTTCTACGTGATCCGCAGGAGAAAGATAAATTTCATCCCCGCATTTCGGCCAGTCAGTCATATATGTACAGCGAACTGAGCACATCCGACCGATATGCATTCGATCAGTTATACTGGGAGTTCTTCTATCACCGTCATAACGATTTCTGGAAGACACAGGCCTTTAATCGTTTGACCCCTCTGGTGGCAAGCACGAATATGTTGGTGTGTGGTGAAGACCTGGGGATGATTCCCGAGTCTGTTCCTGATGTAATGAATAAACTGCAGATACTCAGTCTGGAGATTGAAAGGATGCCGAAAACGCCCCAGCGGGAGTTTACGGATATGTTCAACCTGCCCTATCATTCGGTCTGCACAACGTCGACACACGATATGACTCCGCTTCGTAACTGGTGGCACGAAGATCGTGAGAAGATACAGCGTTATTATAATGAAGTGTTATTGCGTGAAGGTACTGCTCCGGAAGACTGTACGGAAGAACTGGCAACCCAGATCGTGACCAACCATCTGGCAACAAATTCAATGCTGACTATCATCCCTATGCAGGATTGGTTTGCTATTGACGATTCCGTGAAGCGGAAAGATTTTGAGGCGGAACGTATCAACGTCCCGTCCAATTCAAATCATTATTGGTGCTACAGGATGCACATCACGTTGGAGAAACTGATCGAGGCAGACAGCCTGAACAACAAAATAGCGGAACTGATTAGAAAGTCCGGAAGACGATAAACGTCCCGCTGGACGTATAAGCGTCGGGAAACATATCACAGATGGTTGTGTCGAAAGTGTTATTTAGCGCTTTCGACACAATTCTTTTTTATACTTTATGATAAGGTTTGTGTTATAATTCATTGATCACATCATCAAAATAGGTATACCTTTCAACTAACCTTCACGTGCCAACTTGATCTCCTTATATGCTTCATTGAGACCTGCCAGAATTGTCTCTTTCGTATGGTGATATCCACTACGTCCAGAGAGAGTTTGTGTAATATTCTTAGTAAAAAAACTTAGTTCTGTATGAACTCTGGTTATGATGAACAAAGATAAGAATTATCGACAAATGCTACATTTATAATAGCGAATAATCAAGGTTCCTGTAAAAAAAACTACTATTTACCTGTTTTTCCTCTCTGTAATAGGTACCGTTATGGTATCATAAGGTAAATCGGGTCATACTTAGATGAGTTGATACTATCTCATATTCATAAGACTGTCAAAAGGAATGATAACAATTAGGACTTAATTTTCAAGGCTGGTGCCAGAGTTCATACAGAACTCACAAAAACAGACAAAGCCTATGGCAACAAATGAACCCAGAAAGCGAAGTATCGTTGCTACCTTGGTAGCTAACATGCTGACAGAGCGTGAAGACGACTTCACTGCTAACATCACTTACGTGGCAAATCGCTCTATTGAAGATCTCTGCAATATTGCAGCAAGCGGTAAAAGTAAGTTTACAGCGTCCGAATTACTGGCAGCTCACAACGATCTGAAGACCACTGCCAAAGAAGAATTGTACTCCGGTTCTACTGTAGAATTCGGTTTGACAAACAACTCGCTCGGAATAGACGGCCCCTTCATTGGCCCGAAAGCCAAATTCGATCCGGCAAAGAATAATGTAACCCTTCGCAGCACGCCTATTAAAGAAGTGAAAATGGATATGAAAGGTATCAACGTGATCGTAGGTGAAGTAGTGGAAGGACTTCCGACCGTCACTAAACTGACTGATGTATTCTCCGGTTCTATAAATGCTAAAATCACCCCGGGCAACACCCTTAACGGTGAAGGTAAGCGCGTCAAGATAGTGGGAACTGAAGGTAACACCGTAGGTTTCTTCTTTATCAACTCAGAAACCGAAGCAGAAACAGCCGTTCCGATGACAGCCGTTTCGCGTAATGATCCTTCTTATTTCTCTTTCATTATCCCGGCATTGGCCGATGGTAAATACTATTTGGAAATAGCTTCCCAATATGGCGGCAACACCAAACAATTGTTGAAAGATGTACGCCGTAACCGTTTCCCTTACCTGCTGACAGTGGGGGATGCCGGCGAGGATGACCGCCCTGTAATTGAATGACACTTTTTATGCGATCACCGTATGCGCTCGTATACGATGATCGTATCCTCTCACATACGACCGTCGTATACGGGAACATACGATGTCCGTATACGAGCGCATACGACAATCGTATATGCGCGGTACGAAACGGATCAATTTACGTAACCTGCGCGAATATCAAAGAACTTATACAATTTAAACAAGCATTTACTTATGAAACAAATAATACAGAAATACCGACTCTGGCTGCTTTGTCTGATGGGGGCGATGATGCTTTTGCCAGATAGGGCATGGGGCCAGCAGGTATTTGGTAATTGGGTGTATGGTCAGGATGGAACATTTTCTTGTACGATCGATGGAGGCACGGTAACCATCAATTCCACTCGCCATACCGAAGAGACATTTGATGCTGATGGTAATCTCATTCAGAGGTATGAAGGAACCATCAGCCATATCCAACTAAACAGTGGAACCCTGATCTTAAATGGTATTCTACAGTTGGCATCTGTTAGGGCTACAGGTGGAATTATACAGATCCAAAACCCCCAAACTAATTATTTTACTCCTACCATTTCTAAGCTGGCAGTGAATGGGAATGTGGAAATAACAAGGCAAGGCGAAATCTTTTGTGATTATCTGTCTGATGATATGGTTATATCAGGCGGAAATGTCACCCTGTCGAACCTAACTATCAGCCCCAATAAAACAATATTAATGAAAGGTGGTACGGTGACAATGAAATCTGTCAGTTATTCGCACTCGTTGGATAAGGAAACTGTTTCTTGTGCTATCCTCCAAACCGGAGGGGAACTGACATTCAGAAATTGTAACTTCAGGCCGATCAGTAGTTTGGAATCCTATTACCCGAAGAATATCGTCCAGACGGAAGGAGGGACATTCAACTTGAATAAAGATGCCGGGACACTAGAGGCAGGTGGATTCAATGTTACAAAAAGTGGTACATTGAAAATATCTGGCGGAACATTCGGGAAGACGTTTTCCGGACTGGTCCCTTTCCCTTTTCATGTCTCGGAAGGTGGTAGCTTGATTATCGATGACGGAGTCTTTTGGGGGTCTATCCCAGTGGAAGGTGGTGAATTGACTATTAACGGGGGGACTTTCTATGGGCTTCAGTCGAAAAATGGGAAAATAACCATAAATGGCGGGAACTTTAACGCTACAGATTACTCTATAAGTGGACAGAAAATCAACAAGCCTGTTATCATTGAAGGGGGGAGTCTGACAATCACAGGTGGAGAATTTACGGCAACCGAACATGAATCGGTCCGTGCGGCTATACAGATCCTGGCAGATGCGAAGGTCGAGCTTAGCGGAGGTGTTTATAATAATTGCGCTTTCTACATTGATCCGTCGGTCAGTCTCACACCGGAAAGCATGTTGGCGAAGGGGTATGGCTACTTTACATTGACACAGGAGTTACAGCCGGACGTGCAATACAAAAACGATGCCATACAAAAATATGATAGGATACAAGTCAAGGCTCTTGATAGCGAACCCCCCGCGGGTTATGGCAGGGAAGAGGCTTTGAAGGCCGACGTAGGACCGAATGGCAAAGACGTGACGGTCTTCGGGACGCAAATTCCATACAATTATGAGATCAATACGCCGGAAGGGCTACTTTGGTTGATGACTGCGATTAATGGTTATTGGAATGAGGACTTCGAGGTCGAACTCCCCGGGACAGATTACCATAAAATAAACCGGGCTTCGGAAATCCGAATCACCGCCGACCTGGATATGGCCGGATATGAATGGGTTCCTATCTTTGTATTCTCTGCTGCGCTTTTGGATGGGCAGAACCACCGCATTTATAACCTGAAAGTGAATCAGGCTTGCGCTACTTTCATGCAACAACTAGGCTTTTCGAACACACCGGCCTCTACTTTGGCTAATCTCGTGGTCAATGGTACATTCAACAGTAAAGACACAAAGTATAATAGCAGGATAAACTCCGGTTCTTCCGGACTTGTTTGCAGTAATACGAATGGATATATCGTCAACTGCGGTGTGGAACAAAGCAAGTTGACCTCTGACTTCACAGATCCTTCCGTTGTCAGTAGTGCCGGATTGGTGGTGTTTAACGACAAGGTTATTCAAAACTGCTATTTTACCGGAGAGATAAGTATGAAGGAGACATATACGAAACCCAGTTGGGAGGATACTAATAATGTCGGAGGAATTATCAGGGTGGGGGAGATTGCGGTTAATTGTCGCTCGGGTGCTTGCATCGAGAATACTTATTCTCATCTTTTCAAGCCTGTGTCTCATGAGGCGAAGTGCACTTCGCCTGAGTTGACTATCACAAAGGAGCCATCTATCGGCGGGTTGGTCGCCGAATCGGGAGACGGAACTATTGATGGTTGTTTCAAAGCCACGGATCCGAAAGATGCATTGGATGCCTTGAATAAGGGAGTCGAAGCACACAAGCTTCTTCAAGACGAGATTCCATGGAAACTCTGGATTTGTAAAGAGGAACGAAACGGCGGTTTCCCGATCTTGGGAGAAAAAAACAAACCGTCCGTTATCGAATACCCCCTTACCCTGAAAGTGGAAGGTCCCGGCACATTCGAGGGCTATTATTGGACGGGAGAAGAGGAGATGCAAGAAAAACACGATTTCCAGGCCGACACCACGATCATTTTTACAAATGCAAGAACTTTCCATATTATGCCTAAGCCCGGCAAGGGAGCAACCTTGGTAAATGTAGTGAAAGTCATGAAGAGACTAGATGAGGGGATGGAGAAGCTGGATTCCATTCCGCAGGTAAAGATAAAGGCGAATGAAGAGTACCAGTTCCTGGCACGAGAATCCATCGAACTGGTTGCCCGGTTCCGTCTCGACACGTTGTATATCGAAAATGACACCACCGTATTGGGTGGATCGGATGAAATCACAAGCGTGGACAAGGTAGAAATTTCCGCATCCGGCACGGAGGGAAATAAACCGGCAGTCGTGGAAATCGGCAACGTAACTGTTCAACCGAAAGAGGATGGCGGAGGCAGTGAAACCCTTGAGGCCAGAACGACCATCACCAAGGATGCAAACGTCATCCTCAAATTGTCGGGAACGAACGACCTCGGAACGCTCACCAATAATGGCTGTGTGACCATCGAGAAGGGTGATAATGCCGCAGAAGTGTCATTGGCAGCTAAGGTCATCAATTCTGGCACATTGATCGACAACACCGGGTTGATCACCGAAGTTCTGGGTAAAGACGAAAGTTTGTTTCTTTCCGTGCTAAAAAAAGAAGAAGCGGATAAGAATGTCACACTGGGTGAAACCACCTCTTTGAGCGCGCAAGCAACCGTTCCGGCCGGTGCAATCGTCACTTTCCAATGGCAACGCGGAAGCGCTGGTACATGGACGGATATCGGCGAACCAACGACCTGCCCAGAACAGACTCCGGTGATTACGCGAGCAATGAAGCTTGATACCGAACCGGAAGCCGTTTCCTATACGAATAATTACAGTGAGGCATTGAACGCTCCAGGCACTTATGAGTATCGCTGCCTGATTAAACGGGAAGAAATTGGCGGAACAACGGTCTCTACCACGCTAAGTGTTTATGGCACGGTGACGGTAGAACCGAAAACGGAGCCGAAGCCTGATCCCACGCCAACAGTGGACAGTTACACGATCACCCTGCCATCTGTGGTCGGTGCCACGACTGATCCGGTTGCCGGAGATTATACGGTAGAGGAGGGCGGTAGCTTCAGCTTCACCCTGACTTTGGACACCGAATACAGCCAGTCCAGCCCGATAGTGAAAGTCGGCAACGAGACGTTGCGGCTCGATACCGACGGTCGCTACACGCTTGTGGATATCTCTCGCGATTTGACGATCTCGATCACCGGCATCATGCCTGATCTTCCGACTTCCAATGCCAATGTCGATATACCCGTTCGGGTTTGGAGTCATAAGGGCACGTTGAGGTTGTATAGCGAAACAAAGGAAGTTGCGCGGATCATTGCGTTGGACGGTCGCCTCCATAAGACGTTGACCGTCTTAGGACACGTCACCGAAACGGATGTCCCGAAAGGCATTTATCTTGTATTGATCAAAGGACAAGTTTTCAAACTTATGAATTAAGTAGGCTTCTAAACGAAGCAGCATGAAATAAGGAGGGTATGCCAGACACCGAAAGGTGTTTTGGGCATACCCTTTTATTTTTGTAGATGTGATCAGTTCAGGCCTTTTTCCCTGACATATTACAAACTCCGTTGAAACGAGCATTCGGCTCTATCTCCAGAGACTGTGCAAACACATCCCCTTTAATATTGGCAGTAGCCTTCAGAACCAGCTTCTCACTGACACGCACCGATCCTTCCACTTCTCCCAGAATTTCTGCATTGGCGGAAACGATATTACCGGCCACACGTCCTTTGGGACCGATCACGATCTTTCCGTTGCAGTTGATATCTCCTTCAACCTGACCGTCCAGTCTGAAATCGGTTTCTGTAATAATATTACCTTTAACGGTTGTTCCGGCGGCTAGGGTGTTATGTAGGCCACCGGCGGAATTTTCATCTTTCTGTTTTATTCCCATCATATAAATACTTTGTTGCTTGTCTCGCAAATATAGACTATTTTTTTTGCAGAAAGGACTTCTTTATCTACTTTTACAGATAAAATAACGAAAAATGACAGTACAAATAGAGCTGGAAGCCATGAAATTCTATGCCTGGCATGGAGTGTCGCCTCAGGAGACACGTGTCGGGAACACATTTGTCGTGAATCTTCTCCTGACGGCACCTCTTGAAAAAGCATTAGCCAGCGATGATCTGGACGATACAATAAATTATGCCGAGGTATATGAGATCGTGAAAGGAGAAATGGCCATTCCGTCGAAGCTGCTCGAACATGTAGCCGGACGAATCCTGCATGCGCTCAAAAGAGCATTTCCCCAACTGTTGGCTGTTAAGTTGAAACTCTCGAAGCTGAATCCTCCTTTTGGCGGCGATGTTTACAGTGCTTCCGTAATTCTGGAAGAAACGTACGGCTAGTATTTCAATAACTTTCTCTATCTTTGCATTTTTAAAGCACAAATAATATACACCATGGCATTTACCAACAACGTAATGATTGTCCGCCACGGCTTGATGGCGAAGTTAGTTAAACTTTGGAAAGAAAACCGTCTGCTTGACGAGATCGATCGTCTGCCCATAGAATTGAGTCCCCGTAAATCGAAAGTAATAGGCCGCTGCTGTGTGCATAAGGAACGTGCCGTATGGAAATATAAGACGCTTCCCCTGTTGGGCTTCGATATGCAGGACGAGATAGACGAACTGACACCTTTGTCGGAATATGCCAAACGTGCCTTGCTTCGTCCGGAGAATAAGAAAGATAACCTGATGTGCGTAGTCGACGAAGCCTGTTCGTCCTGTGTACAGGTAAACTATGAGATCACCAACCTTTGCCGTGGCTGTGTGGCACGTAGCTGTTATATGAACTGTCCGAAAGATGCCATCCAGTTCAAGAAGAACGGACAGGCCCGGATCGATCACGATACTTGTATCAGTTGTGGAAAGTGTCATCAGAACTGTCCCTATCATGCTATCGTATATATCCCGATCCCTTGTGAAGAAGTTTGTCCGGTAAAGGCGATCAGTAAAGATGAATACGGAGTGGAGCATATCGACGAGTCTAAATGTATCTATTGCGGCAAATGTATCAATGCCTGTCCGTTTGGGGCGATATTCGAGATATCCCAGGTATTCGATATCCTGCAACGTCTGCGCAATAAGGAGCAGATGGTCGCTATTGTGGCTCCTTCTATACTGGCACAGTTCAGTGCACCGGTAGAAAGTGTATACGGAGCGATCAAAGCAATGGGTTTTACAGAAATAGTCGAAGTTGCTCAGGGAGCGATGGAGACTACCCGTCGTGAAGCAGAAGAATTGAAGGAAAAACTGGAGGAAGGGCAACCTTTCATGACTACCAGTTGTTGTCCTTCATACGTTCAGCTGGCCGAAAAGCATATCCCGGATCTTAAGAAATATATCTCTACCACAGGTTCTCCGATGTATTATACGGCACGTCTTGTCAAAGAGAAATATCCTGATTGCAAGATTGTATTTATCGGCCCGTGCGTAGCCAAACGTAAGGAAGTGAAGATGGACCCGGCAGTTGATTTCACGTTGACATTCGAAGAGATCGGTTCTATCCTGGAAGGACTCGACATCAAAGTGGAGGAAGCAAAACCTTTCTCTGTCCTTTTCAACTCCGTGCGTGAAGCGCATGGCTTCGCCCAGAGCGGCGGTGTGATCAACGCCGTGAAAGTCTACCTGAAAGAAGAACAGGTAAACGCCGTACAGGTAGCCAACCTGACAAAAAAGAACGTCGCCTTGCTTCGTGCCTATGCCAAAACAGGTAAAGCTCCGGCACAGTTTATCGAAGTAATGGCCTGCGAAGGCGGTTGTGTAACCGGCCCTTGTATCCATGCCGATAAAGTAACCGGACAGAAGCAGTTGATGAAGGAACTTACTAAATACTAAACAAAAATGACAAAGAAAATCTTATTATCATTCTCACTGGCTGGCGCTATCTTATTGACAGCATGCGGCCATCGGGAATTGCCGGCAATGGGAGATTATTCCGTGCAGGTATTCCACGATACTCCGGTGAGGTTCGCTCCCGACCAGTATGGCGGGTATAGCGAAGCTGGTGCAGACAGTATCTATCATCTGGTGAACGGACGTATCATTTTGAAAAAGGTGACCTTGCCTGATTACAAACGTAACGTTTCTGTAAACCTGAAAGTAACGATTGCTTCCAACGGTGACCGTTGGGATAAATCCGGTTCCTGCTTTATCTTGCCGAAAGCCTCGGCAATCAATCTGTTGAACATTGCGAAGGGAGAGAAGCAGTTCCCGGCAATAGACAGCATGAAGCTGGAGAATATGATCGGTATCGTTTCCGGAGAAGATTATGAACCGACTGTCGAACTGATGCGTTTCATGACTCCGTTCGGTGTAGGTCATTACAGCAGTACGGACGACAGTTTGAGCAGTAAGCGTAAGCCTGTTTATATCGACCAGTGGGCCGACAGCGTAAGTTGGGAGCAGAATATCACCGACCTGTATCCTTTGCTGGAAGGAGGTGCTTACGTAGGAGTTTTTATCGATACCTGGACAGCCGAGGGGTATATTGCCAGTGTGACGATCGATGTGGATGAGTCGGATATTTCTTGCGATGCATTGACGAAAAGACATGTCGAACCGTTGATGAACACCGTTTATTATATCGGACAATCCTATCCCGATATCTTTGCCCGCAAAGACGTGTCGACTGACTTTACCATCCCGGCAGGCGCGAAGAACGTTCGCCTGAAATATATCGTGACCGGGCATGGCGGTCATGAAGGTGGTGATGAATTTGTTCAGAAGCAGAATATAATCTCGGTAGATGGAAAAGAAGTGCTTGACTTCATTCCCTGGCGTAACGACTGTGCATCTTTCCGCCGTTTCAATCCGGCGACCGGTGTGTGGTTGGAGAAGCGCCTGGCCTCTTATATCGGACCGAAAGGATATACGGAGAAGGAAGTGGAAGAACCTGTTGCTTCGTCCGACTTTTCCCGTTCCAACTGGTGTCCGGGTTCCGATGTCGTTCCTGAAGAAGTGGAACTGACCGATATCCAGCCGGGTGAACATACCCTGACGGTCAGCATCCCCGAGGCCCAGGAAGTAGATGGCAATAAGCTGAACCATTGGTTGGTTTCCGCCTACCTGGTTTGGGATGAATAACCTTTAAATCTATACTATTATGGACACTTTACTCCCTTTCGCCCTTTTGTGCTTCACCTCCTTTTTTACACTGACAAACCCGTTGGGCACTATGCCGGTCTTTCTGACCATGACAAACGGAATGAGTGACGACGAACGTAAAACCATCGTCCGTCGTGCCACAATTGTTTCTTTTATCACCCTGATGGTCTTTACCTTCTCCGGACAATTCCTCTTTAAATTCTTTGGTATTTCTACGAATGGTTTCCGTATTGCCGGAGGTATTATTATCTTTACCATCGGATTTGACATGCTTCAGGCACGTTATTCCAAGGCAAAACTCAAAGACGAGGAGGTGAAAACGTATGTAAACGATATTTCCATCACCCCGCTTGCCATCCCGATGCTTTGCGGTCCGGGCGCTATCGCCAACGGGATCATGCTGATGGAAGATGCGAATACATTGATAAAGAAGATACTGCTGGTCAGCGTGATCGCATCCGTCTACTTTATCACCTTCCTGATTCTCCGGGCATCCACCCGGCTGAATAAGTATATGGGGGAAACAGGCAACAACGTGATGATGCGTCTGATGGGCCTTATCCTGATGGTTATTGCCGTGGAATGCTTTGTAAGCGGTTTCAAGCCAATAATGATCGATATATTGCAACAAGCTAATTTATGATTGAAGGAATACAGGTGATCGGCTTCGATGCCGACGACACTCTTTGGATAAACGAAACTTATTTTCTGGAGACGGAGCAAAAGCTCCGTCTTTTATTGGCTCCTTATGTAGACGGTGAGACTGTCACAGCCGAACTTTTCAAGACCGAAAGCCGTAACATGCCTCTTTATGGTTATGGTGTGAAGGCTTATATCCTTTCAGTGATGGAAACGGCGATCCGTATCACCGACGGCAAAGTTCCGGCCAGCGTACTCGAGCAGATACTTCTGCTCGGAAAAGAACAACTTTCCAAACCGGTTGAACTTTTGGATGGAGTGGAGGAAACCCTCAATGCCCTTGTCGGCCGTTACCGCCTGATCGTTGTCACCAAAGGCGACCTGCTCGACCAGGAGCAGAAGTTACGCCGTTCGGGTATCGAACATCTTTTCCACCATGTAGAAATAATGAGCGACAAGACTGACCGCGAATACCGTGCCCTGCTCAACCACCTCGATGTTCGTCCGGACGAGTTTTTGATGATAGGTAACTCTGTACGCTCCGATATCCTTCCCCCACTAAAGATGGGTAGTTACGCAATCCATGTACCTTACCAAACAACATGGGCACATGAGATGGTGGACGAACCGATAGTAAATTCTCGTATGTTTACAGTAGAATCGATTTGGGAAGTGATTTCGTTGTTGCTGTAACTATTAGTCAGTAATAAAAACAAAAGATAACTGTGCTTTGATATTCTTTTTATGAAGAGGAATAAACATAGTTCATTAAGAACTATGTTTACGATGTTGCAAAGATATGTAAAATAGTATATTATCCAAAATATAGCCATTAAATTTACTTGTCTGAGAGTAATTATTCTATAAATACGACCTTATTTATTTACTTATTTCATACCTGCCGGGTACCAATGGGAGTACTCTTAACTATAACCTTTCCCTCGATTTACCACATAAATTGTATCTAATTAGCTATATAAGTTTGTTTGAAAGCATTGAAATACGGTGTTTTTGCCGTGGTTCTTAATGTACTAATCGGTTTTATTGATAGTCGTAGAGTCGCTAAGTCGTAGGAAGTTATGTTTTACGTCAAACTGTCAGAAATGGGGAAGAATCAGTTTTTACCCCATAATTTTCTACCCGGGAGCTACTGATATAGATGTTGTATTCTCTGAATTCAGGCTGATCCGTTACTCAGGAAGAAAAGAATAGGGCGGAGTGACACAAAAACAATATATCAGTAACTAAAAAACAGACCGTTATGGCAAAAGATCCCACTCAGAAGGCGAAGCTCACGCTGAAAGCCCTCGACCTGGCACTTACCCAGGATATAACAAACGACTGTTACCTGCAGCCCAAGTTGCAGAAATGTCTTAATATGAACGATCTTGCCGGTGAAGTAGCTGCCCTCAGCACCCGTCAGGAGGACGTTGAAGAAATTGCCCGTACGGGCAACCAGATCATGCGACGCATGATCTGGTATCTCTCTTCCGGTTATAGTATAAGTACTGTGTTGGGATATTTTCGACCTACCTCGCAGGGTGTTTTCCTCGAAAGTGAACTTACGTCGGCTCCCGACCGCAACCGTCTGAAACTCGGTGTTGCTTACTCCATGAGCCAGGAAATGCGCCAGGCGCTTGCCGAAGCCGAAATAGATGTCGAAATACAGAAGTCAGTCAGCGGCCCGCAACTATTTACTGTGGTCAGTGCACAAGATGCACAGAATCCCGCAGCTGCAGCCCGTGGCGAAGGCGTGCCGGTCAGTGCCGGACAGACTTGTATCATTAAGGGTAAGAACATCAAGGTAGGCGGTACGGGTGACCAGATAGGTGTAACTATCAAACGAACCGACGGTGATTCTGCCGAAACTATCTTTTTCCCTGTCTCGAAACTCTATCCCAACACACCTACACAAGTAGGCTTCGTGTTACCGGCTACGGCTGCCGACGGCTCTGTCTGGAGCGTTACGCTCTGTACACAGTTTGGTAGCAACGGTACTGCCCTGCTCAAAGAACCCCGCACAGCGATGATGTCCGGAAACTTTGTCGTAGGCGATGTAGCCGACACACCCGGTGGTGGCAGCGGCGAAGATGACCGGCCGGTGATAGAGTAGAAAGAAATCGCGGAACGGCCGTGATACCGATCGCGGAGTTCCCGTGATACCCACCGCGGAGCAGGCGTGATCGGAATAAAGAAGTTTTTTAAGTAACACTAGTATTAATATAAACTAAAGTAAATGAAAGTAAAATCAATTTTTCTGTCAATGCTGGCGATAGCGACATTGGCAAGTTGTTCAAAAGAAGATGCGGGTATCGATCCGCCTGTGCCACAAGGCGAAAAGATGGTGGTAGATTTGAGCGTTGATACCGGTATAGACACAAAAGCTATCGGAGTACCCGGAGCCGATGAAGATAAGGCTATCTCCGATCTCACCGTATTCTTTGTGGATGGTGCGGGGAGTATCATTACAAAAAAGTACCTTAATACTGGAGACTTGACAGATGCCGCTGGGGTTAAATCGGCAAAAATAGAAACAAAGAGTACTGCTGTTAAAATGTTGGCAATAGCCAATGTCGGAAGCGATCTTACCACAGGGGCAAATCCTTTAAACGTAGGTAGCGAAACTCTATTGAAAGCGGTAGTAAAAAGCCTTATAACGAGTTCAAATACGAACCAGGTAAAAGGAAACCTGCTTATGTCGGCAGAAGGAACTTTGACAGACAAGAGTACAAGTGCACCCTGGACTGCCAATGCAAATGCCACAGCAAAGTTCGTCGCAGCAAAAATCACACTGAGCAGTCTTTCTTTAGGAAGCAGTGTACAAGGAGTTTACGGTGACGATTTTAAATTCGATGGTGCCTTTTTACTGAATGTACAGACAAACTCTTACTATTTCCCAACTTCAGGAAGCTATGTACCTACTGCGCCGAATTATGTAAACGGTGTAAACTGGCAATCTGGCTGGGGTGACAATCCCGGACATACAGTGGTATCTGAATTCAATCTTGACCTTTCGGGTGTTGTAGATATGACTACTCCTGCTACAGATCAGGGACACTTTTACGTTTTCGAGAACAGACCGACTTCGACAGATAAAACTCAAAATCCGACAACCCTGGTAGTACAGGTGGAATGGAAGCAGAAGAAAAATCCGGAAACAAAAGTTAAGAAAATGTTCAACGTCATCTTTGCACCCGGTGAAGCAGGTGTGATTGAGGCCGGAAAAGCCTATAACGTAGCCCTGACATTCAACGGAGACTTCCGCCCGGAAGAAGATGGCGGTGGTAGCGGTGGTGGTGGTACCGACACACCGGATGAACAGAACTTACCGACTAATGTGTCAGTTTCTGTTACTCCGGCATCATGGACTGATACTTCTACTAATAAACCTTTCTAACCGAAAGTAATGTACGCTAATATTAGCGTACATTATCACCTGTTCGACACCGGTAATCTCACCCGTATGACATATAGTCGATAAAATAAATAAAAAGATGAACGAAAACAAATATACATATCCCGGCCCCTTCTGCCAACGGTTACAGTCGCTGTTACCCTTTCTGGCGGTATGGCTGTTACTGACGACTGCCTGTAGCAAAAAAGAGGAACCGGTCCCCAATGGAAAAATACAGAAGTTAAGCTTCGACTGTTCTTCCGGATCCCAGACCGATGCCATTCGCGAGATAGAAGTATTTGTATTCGATGACCAGGAGCGGTTCATTGGCCGCACCAGCACACAAGTAGACGGGGCGATCACCCTCGATTACCCGCAGACCTCTGTCCTCCACTGCATAGCATGGGGGAACAGCAAAGATAGCAGCCTTGAATTTTCGCTGCTCAAACCCGGTGATTCCCTCGAAAAGGGATACCTGACACTGAAACCCCTTTTGCCTACACGGGCCGAAGAGACGTTCAGTAACACGCCCCCCGACCTGTTTTGGGGAGCCATCCAAATAGACAATACCTCGACGACCGATACCGGCAAACCCCTGCAAATGGTTATGCAGCCGACCACGGCGTCTATACATATAACGATCGACGGACTGGCGGAAGCTACCGGCACGGAAGACGGTGATTACGCCGTCGTGGTAAGCGAGCCGGCCGGAAGCATCGATTTCTCGGACAATTACGACGGCAAGACCCGTCACTGCCTGACCGGTTCTTTCGATGCCGCGAAAGAATACATCATTCCGGCCTTCCGGCTCTTTCCCGCTGCCGGTAGCGAAGGGATCGAGTTCGACGTCATCCACGACGGGAAACTATTGAAAAGCATCACGCAGACAAGCGACGGAAAGCCGATCATACCCGTGCCGGGTAAGGAACTGACGCTGCAGATCAAATTCGATACCCCACCTTCCACGGGCGGCGGCCTGGAAATAAAGCCGCCCGAATGGGACGAAGTAGATGTGACGGTCTCCGTCACTAAATAGCAGCAGACGAATAAATCCGATAAATAAACAGATAAATATGCATAAGAAACGTTTACATACATTGAAAATAAGAAGATTCGCTACATTTTTGTGTGCAGCGCTCCTCTTATGTGCCTGTAGCAAAGAAATAGGAACAGGAGGCGACGATAGCGGAGGCTTCACGACAGTTACCCTGGCTGTCAACCCCGCCGCAGGCGAACAGACCCTTATCACCAGAGGGATGACAACCGATCAGGAAAACGCCATACGAACATTATATATACTGGCTTTCCAGCCGGATGCAACCGACGGAACCTACAAACTGAAATACTATGCAACAGGAAAGCCTACGGGCGGGGGGAGCGGACAATTCAGTTTCTCCCTCCGCCGTAGCATGTCAGGGGCGGCAGATACGAAGTTGCTCCTGATCGCTAACCAAAACCCTTATCCACTGATAAACACAGGCATGACATATGAGGGGGTGCAAACTGGTTTAACCAGTGTTGAGTTGATGGGGGAACCGGCATTAGCCGACACCGGGATACCGATGTTCGGCTTTGCCGGTAACAGCCCCGACACACCGCTGGAAATAACTGAAGGAATGGCACTCAGTGCCAACCTGCTGCGCGCTGTTGCCCGGGTGGATGTGGGAGTAGGTACTTATAACGAACAAAATGGTGAATGGGACAAAGGGAGTGTCGGTTTCGACCTAAGAGAGATTTACGTATTCAAACCTCAAAATAAGTATACGCTCTTACCGCTTATAAACAATCTGAAATATACAACAAGCGGCACTCCCTCCGTCACCGCCCCTTCACCGGCAGGTACACTGAGTGGCACTAACTTTACATACACAGGAACAGCTATTACAAACAACACTTCTTGTAAGGCCGAAATATACATTCCCGAAACGGCCTTCAACGGAGGAACGGTCTACGATGCAAATCACGAGAACCGTACAGCCCTTGTCATTGGCGGTACATATAACGGTAAACTCAACTACTACCGTATCGACTTCACGACCGCCCCGACGAACGTAGAAGGGACTGCCTTACAGGATGTACTGCGCAATCACATCTACCGCTACTCCATCACTGGCGTAAGCCTTCCCGGATATACTACACCTGAGGCTGCCTACAGCGGCAAACCGGTCGCTCTGGATTTCACAGTCGGCATCGCTGACTGGGTAGCGGGAGCGACTGCCACGCCTGATCCGGATATGTTGGTGCGGATGAACTATAAAGGGATAAACGGGACCATAATTAAGGGGACGATAACAGGAACCTCGACAACGGTCGAAATCAAGCCAAAAGCAGCATTCATAACGGACGACGGGAAAACGAAACCTGGGCTTGACTATAACAGGTTACTTGGAGAAGCAGCAGACAACACCTACAACGGATCGACTAACGGTGGTCTGTACAGGAGTATCCAGGATGCTTTCAGCCGGGAAGGTCCTTACGGAAAGCTGATTATCGCTCCCGATAATACAGATGGTATTATCGTATGGAAAACGGGAACAACTAAAGAGGATCGTGTATTGGTTGCCAAAAAGGCCTGCTGGGATTACCGCGGACAGGGACAAAGCGACTGGCGCCTGCCCAGGTTGTCGGAGCTATACCTGCTGTGGCTTAACAAAGAGACAATCAACCAGTCCAAAGGGTTTACCTCGCTCGGTGAGATCAGTGATCCTGAACCACAGGTCACTTATTGGACCGGGACGGAAGGTAAAACGGCTACCGGAGATATTCAGGTTTATACTGTAAATGCAGGAGGAGAGATAAAACTTCATCCGAAAACAGACCGATTTAGCGTCAGATGCGTACGCGAAGTCAGATAATAACGACAGTAAATATGTACACAAATATGATCATAAGAAAAAAAGGAAACAAGCTATGGGCGATTGTCGGCGTATGCGTTTTAGGATTGTACACGACGGCCTGCGATAACGGCGAGTTTCCCGGAAATGAGAACAAAACGGAAGACATCGAACTTCGTTTTGCCGCTTCCATATCCGACAGCCCTTCTACCCGGGCAGTCCACGGAGCGGCTGTTTTGACTGGAGAGGCTTTTCCGAACGGAACGAACACGTTCGGCATGTTCATTACCGACAAGACGGGAAGTCCGCTGGTTACCGGCTCGGATGATAATATGAAATCGACCCTCACACGAACTTCCGGTCAGGATGATGTATGGGGGCATACCGATAAAAACGACGGAGCCCTTTCTCTGATAGCGAAACACGGGGATGAGATTAAAATAACAGGCTATTATCCATGGGTTTCGGGGGCTACCGCTACCGCTGTGCCTTTCGATCTGACCGGTGATATGTCGACCGGCAAAGACTTGCTTTATTTGTCATCGCCTTCCGGTGCACAGCAGGTAATCGACGGAAGTCCTGTCGCATTGACATTCTCCCACGCCTACTGCTGGGTGACGATCAAGTTGTCGAAACTGACGAGTGATAACGACGTTTTGGTGAAGGCTGTCACTCTCGATAACAGCTACGATAACCAGGGTTCTTCCTGGAAAGGGATCATGAACACGGGTACTGTCAATCCGAAGACCGGTGATGTAATCGATGGCACTCTCGGCCCGCTTACGGTCACTTGTGATCCTGTCATAAGTATACCTTTTGAACAACCCGGAGGTACACCCTCTGAATTCAACTTCCTCGTTCCGGCATTTATGAGTGCAGATATCAGGAATTCCGACCTTGTGATCCGTGTCACTACGGAGGAGGGCGGTGTCCGCGAAGTACTCTCCTTCCCCCTTGCAAAAGCGCACCTGAATGCAGGTGCGGATGGAAAGTACGGCTTTCAGAAAGGCATGCACAACACATACAAGGTCGTATATAACAACTCAAAAATGATACTCTCTTTATCCGACTGGACGGAAGTCCAGATCAATGCTCCGGCGATGGGGCAAGGAACAGTGGGAGAGACGCCTGTTACGATAGATTATACCACTGTCGCAGGCCTTACTGAAACTGCGTTAGTTGCCGGAAATCATATTTACCATACCTATCTCGGGGAAGTCGCTGAAAATAATAACGGAGAGTATAAAGATATAACCATTCCTCCGGGTAGTAGTCTATTTTCTGTATTTGAGTCAGCGATGAAGAAAGAGCCGGTTTATCCGAAAATTATGATTGCTATAAACCTGGCTGCAGGAGGAGCCGCGATTCCATGGAAAGATGCAACAACCGGAGTTCTTACAGCCAAACAGGCCTGCGTAGAATTTAGGGATGGCGGGTATACTGACTGGCGTTTACCCAGAATAGGTGAGTTGTTTGCCTGTATATATACTGCTATCGCTCCCGCCTCAATCAGACCTCATAATAATGACCTTTGGAGTGCTACGGAATATGACGTCGCTACGGCTTATTCTACAAGCAACTACGATAGTTCTATCTCCTGGATATTTCCAGCAAAAACATCCAAGACGGAAACTCTTTATGTACGTTGCGTCAGAGACGCAGACAAGCCTAAGCCCGTAATATAAACCCGAATAGAATATGGCAGACATGAAACAACTCATATATATAATAAGCCTGATAATCCTGTTGGGCGCCTGCACGGACGAAAAGTATACCGATACGCTCTCATCCAAAGGAAGTGAATCCGGTGAGCTTGTTCCCGTAGAACTGGCATTGAATATACAACCAGTGCAATCTCCTTTATCCTCCGGCACGAAAGCAGGTAGTAATGCCATTAGCTCCACGCAGGTGTGCAAAGGATTGGAAATAACCATGGTGAAAACCCCGGTAACCCGTAGTGCTACCTTTGAACAAGAAATAAAGAACTTCTGGGTGCTTCAGTTCAATGGTACTGCCCCTATGAGCACATTGATGGTTAAACAGTTCATCAACAGTAATTCGGTAAGAGAGGTCTTGTTGAATGACATAAGCGTTAAGAGCAGGATTATTGTAATAGCGAATGCAGACGGGAGTACCTTCAGTGGTTTGACGATAGGCGGCACTACCCTGGTCGATTTTGAGAATTTGGGAATATCCTCCGGTAATACCGGCTTTCCCCTGTTCAATGATCCGGTCGATGGCAACCGTATCATTTATGTTGGAAGTACGGACATGACGGTATCGGCAGGTAAACAGGCCGACATCAGGCTTTACCGCACGGTGGCCCGGGTGAAAGTAAAAATCTCGCTGAACAGCGAGATGCAGGCAGAAGGCTATTCTGCCTGGACATGTCAATTTATGAATATTCCTGAGAAGAGTTTTTACTATTCAATTGGTCGCACAGCCCCTTTTCCCGGGGAGTCAGTCAAGTATTTAAATTATACGCAACAACCGATAAGTCTTCCTGTAACCATTGATAACCAATATTTACCGGTCAACCTTCACCAGCCGGTTCCGTTTACAACACCGGAGAGGCGGGTAACCAATGCTCCTTCGGATGGAACCTTTCTCCAGATTGTGGGAGTAGAGGTGGCGGGAGGCGTGGTTGTCCGCTCTGTGGTTTACCAGGTCCATCTGGGGAGTAACTTTACGGACGATTATAGCATTTCGCCTAACTATTCATACACTTACGATATTAAGATAACCGGTGAAAGTGGAGACGACTCGCGCGTTATCAAATTCGTTCCCGGCTACTTCGGAGGGGAACTCAAAATGTATAAAGCCGATGGTTCTTCCGTAGCCTCCACCCCTGCTGAGGCTGACACCTGGAGATACGAGAAGCGGATTGAAGTTTATGTCAGTGATGTGAACTCCCCGGGAGGAGTGCAGTGGAGTAGCAGCGGCATGCCTGCCGCTAACAGCTTTACGGACGGGCGGCAAAATACCTGGGACCTAAGAAGTGCAACCGGATATACAGCTATGCAAAAATGTATCGGCCTGAATGGTACAATGCCGCAGACTATAGACGACATGGTCTGGTACATGCCCTCTTATGGTGAGTCGCTCAGTATCTATGTCGTCGGATCGAACACGCTCAAAACATTACCTGATACCTATTACTGGTCGTCTACAACGAACGGTACATCTGCATGGGGCACACAAGTGTGGACGGGGGCAAGCGAGCCTTTATCACCGACCGAGTCTTACAACCTGCGTTGTGTCAAATATTTGAAGCCGGGTGAAGCGACATTCTGAAAACATCGACAAGAACTTTAAAAACAGAACATTATGATACAAAAATTCTTTATAATTGTTGTCATGGTATGCCTGCTTCCGGTCTCCGCCGTTTTTGGGCAGCAATTGAAAAAGGAGAACCTGAAAGGGACGAACGCTGCCAATCCCGGTAGAGATTATGCCGTCTTTTACTCCGCTGGTATACCTGAAAGTGCCATCTGGCCACTGGGCATGAAACTCTCGAAAGACGCTGCAACCATACGACATACTGCTGCGAAAGGTAACGGAGATAATATCAGCGTGAACGATAAAGTTCCTTTCCGTTTTATCATTGCTCCGACAGAAGAAGCGGGTGTCAGGTTCTGGGCGGCAGCCATGGGTTTTCATGGAGGAGAAGGTAACGATAATACCAACCTCAATCCGGACGGGAGTTTTGACCCATCCTTCACAGGCGGATGTAAAAATTACTCCACCACAGAATTCCCTAAAGGGAGTTGGCGTTTGCCTACTCAACGGGAGATGATGCTGATGTGGTTGTTTCGGGATGGCATTAATGCTATTTATCCCGCTGGTCAGTTAAGCGGTCAGTACTGGACTTCGACAGAGAATACAGAGACTCAGGCATGGTATATTGATTTCAGTACCACTAAACCGCAGTCAAGTGCACAATTAAAAAACATAGCGTCGAAATACAGATGTGTAAGAGATTATTAACCTCTGAAAGATAGATAAAATGAATCGGATAGACACCATCCTGGAAAAGGAACGGATCAACACAGACAGTATCTTTTTATATTTACAGGAAGGCCGGTTTACTGCCTTCGGGCGTTCGGCCTATTATGCCGCCCTGCTCTGTCCCAAACTTGCAGCCAACTGGAGCCGCACCGATGCAGCAGGCTCTTTTGTCTATATTCGTATCCCTGATAACCGTTTGCGTTTGTTCTCGGAAAAGTACAGTACACTTGCCGATGACGAATGTATCCGGATAACCCCGCCTCTGAATATATGCCGCCAATGGGATGATTTTGCAGAGTGGGAGGAACGACAGTTGCATTTGACCTCAAAGATCGATATTGAATAAACAAATAACTAATCAGAAATTTATTAAACAGAACATTATGAACAAGACAAAATTTATTGCCGAATTAGCAGAGCGTACGGGTCGTCCGGTTACGGAAACGCACAAATTTGTAGAAGAGTTTTTTGCGCTCGTTACCGAAGTCCTGGCGCGTGAAGAAGATGTTGCATTTTTAGGCTTCGGACGTTTTTATATCCGCAAACAATCCGCCCGCCTGGTACGTAACCCTAAGACCGGTACCCCGGTCATGCTCGATGAGCGTACCACAGTTCGTTTCAGAGTCGGTAAATATCTTTTTGAAACGGTCAATCGGAAATGAAAACATAGATAGTGGTATGGCCGTTCCATGATATAGTAGTTTTGAATGAGAGCTTGTACCAAACCGGAACAGATTATCTGTTCCGGTTATTTATTAATATCTGAATATCTTTTCTTCCCTTTTAAATAAAATGCCAGGATAAGACTACCATGCATCAATTCGGGAATAGTGGCAAGTGTTGTCTTAGCCAGGTTCTCCTTTCTTTTGATTGCATATTCCGGTTTCATCTCGAAGAAGGCTTTGCGGGCTTCGTAAACAGCTTTGGCATTAGTGTAGTGGCCGCATAATAGGAATTTGGTCGCAGCAATGTAGTCGAGCCAGAAACGCGCACGCATTACATGCTTCAAGTTTTTTTCCGGGAGGTTCTTATAAAGCATCAACAGGTTATTACGGAAGTTGAGGAACGTTTTGCGGGGGCTCTCTACATTCAGAGTCGCACCGCCGACGTGGTAGACGACAGACTGGGGCGTACATACCAGGCGGTAGCCCCGCGAACGTAGTCGCCAGCACATATCGATCTCTTCCTGATGGGCGAAGAAACCGGCATCGAGTCCGCCGACTTCTTTATAGATGGCAGTACGAATAAACAGACAGGCTCCGGTAGCCCAAAGGATATCCGCCTGTGTGTCGTATTGCCCTTCATCTTTTTCTACTACATGCAACACACGACCCCGGCAATAAGGATATCCGTAGATGTCCATATAACCGCCGGCAGCTCCGGCATATTCGAAATACGCTTTGTTGCGTTGTGCCCTGATTTTAGGTTGGGCGGCAACTATTGTCGGATCGGCTTCGAGAGCAGCCAGAGGGGCATCGAGCCAGCCGGGCGTAACTTCTACATCGCTGTTGAGAAGAACGGTATACTTATTATCGATCTGTTCGAGGGCCTGGTTGTAGCCTTCTGCAAATCCATAGTTCTTATCCAGTTGGATAATCCGTACGGACGGGAATTTATCTTCCAGCATATCGGTGGATGCATCCGTAGAACCGTTATCGGCAACGACTACTTCAGCCAGTTCTTCCGGACTATGAGCGATTACCGACGGAAGGAATTCTTCCATTAGCTTTTTCCCGTTCCAGTTGAGGATAACGACGGCTATTTTCTTAGTATTATTGTGCATCTTCTCTCTTGTATTTCCAACGTTTGTGAGTCCAGAGCCAGTAAGCCGGGTTACGCAGGATCATCTTTTCCGTCATACGGGCGTACGATTCGGTGATCTCGTTTTCGGCTGTCTGTTTGGCATGGGCTGTCATTAGCTTCATTTCTACCGTGTAATAACCGCGCTTTACTTTCTGTACATCCAGGAAGATAACCGGGAGGTCAAGTTTGCGGGCAATACGTTCGGCGCCGTTCAATATGGCGGTGTCCTGATTGAGGAAGTTGGTCCAGTAATGCAGGTTGCCTTTGCTCGGCGTCTGGTCGGCAATGAAGATCACGATATTATTACTGCCTTCTCTCTTCAGTGTCATCATGTCGCGTACCGTGTCGTTCTTCTTCATCCCGTATGATCCGAAGCGGGTACGCAGGTAGATGAACAGACGGTCGACAGCCTTGTTGTTCAGCGGACGGTAGATTTGCCAGAGTTTGGAATCTGTGTATACCAGGCTGGAGGCACTGAACCATTCCCAGTTACCATAATGGCCCATCAGCATCATGACTGTCTTTTGTCCTTCTGCCTGTAACCGGGTGGCCACTTCCGGATTCTTGATGTGGGCGCGGCGCAATACTTCCTCGGGAGAGATATGAGCCAGCTTGATCGTCTCGACAATGTAGTCGGCGAAATGATGATAGAAAGCTTTCTCCAGCCTTCGCAACTCTATCTCTGATTTATCGGGGAAGGAAGCCTCCATATTCCGGCGTACGACGCGTAACCTGTAACGGATTACCCTGTATATAAGAACGTACAGGATATCGGACAGGGCATATAATACCGGCATCGGTAAAAATGCATGCAGCTTGGCCCATGCAAAGATCAATCCATATTGAATTTTATTCCACATATCAACCGGCGATTACTAATTCACAATTCAGTGCGGTACGGTCTTCATTCCATCCGGTCAGCGTTACCCGTCGGGTTTCGTTCACCAGCGAATGGTCGTAAGGTATCTCTACTTTAATATAGTTCTCTGTGAAGCCGTGCATCCGGCCGTCTTTGCGGGTATGTTCGAAAAGGACTTCCGCCTGGCTGCCGATATGGGCGTCGTAGAAGGCATGCAGTTTCTTGTCGGAGATATCCAATAGTTGCTGGCTACGGGCATGTTTTATTTTCGGGTCAACCGAATGGGCAATCTTTAAAGCCTGTGTTCCCGGACGTTCGGAGTAGCTGAACACATGCAGCTGGCTTATATCCAGACTGTCGATAAAGCGACGGGCATCTTCGAAAAACTCGTCTGTCTCTCCACGGGTCCCGACGATCACATCCACACCGATAAAGGCATGCGGCATGATCTCTTTGATCTTTTCGATCTTATGACGGAAAAGATCGGTGTCGTAACGGCGGCGCATCAGTTTCAATACATCATCGCTACCACTCTGCAAAGGGATATGGAAGTGAGGGGCGAACCGTTTGCTGGATGCCACGAAGTCGATCGCCTCGTCTGTGATCAGATTCGGTTCGATGGAAGAGATACGGTAACGTACGATACCTTCCACTTCGTCGAGTGCATGGATCAGGTCGCTAAAGGTTTCACCGGTAGACTTACCGAAATCGCCGATATTCACCCCTGTCAGTACAATCTCTTTGCCACCTTTGCGGGCTACCTCCTGTGCCTGTTCCACCATACTGGCGATGGTACCGTTGCGGCTTCGTCCACGGGCGAAAGGAATGGTACAATACGTGCAGTAGTAATCGCATCCGTCCTGTACTTTCAGGAAATGGCGTGTACGGTCGTCTGCCGAGCAGGAAGGGGAGAAGGTACGTATATCTTTACTTTCGGAGGCGATGACGGCGCCTCCCTCTTCTTTCTTTTTCAGGTCGTCCAGATACATTAATATATCCAGCTTTTGTTCTGCGCCCAACACCAGGTCGACCCCTTCGATATGGGATACCTCTTCCGGCTTGAGTTGTGCATAGCAACCGGTCACTACAATAAAGGCTCCCGGATGTTGCTTATTGATCCGTCGGATAGCCTGGCGACATTTCTTATCGGCCAGTTCTGTGACGGAACAGGTATTTACAACACAGATATCTGCTTTCTCACCCGCACGGGCTTTGCGTACGCCTTGTTCTGCCAGTACCTTGCCGATGGTAGAGGTCTCTGCGAAATTAAGCTTACAGCCCAGGGTATAATAAGCAGCTATTTTGTTTTCAAATACGGTTTTGTCTATCATTGCGATTGAATTATCGCGCAAATGTAGTTAAAATTATTGACATGTAGCTGGTAGATGTTTTATGTGGTCACGGTAATGTCGTTATTTACTTAAACTTAGCAAAAGACTTTGTTTTTTATATGATATAGGGAAGCGTAAATAGAAATTATATCAATTATTATAAATAACTTTCAGCCAATTTTATAACAAACTGATAAATGATATAATATGAAAGAGTTGTTTTTGAGTTTTAAGTATTCTTTTTGTTCCGGAACCGGAGAATTGGAAGGTGAAAGATATATTCAAAATGTATTTGTTGAAATTTATGCATCTGATATTGATGCAGATGATGATGAGGTCTTAATAGGTAAGTCCAGATTAAAATTAATGTTGATTAATCAAGCTATTGAGGATCATTTTTGTTTATCTCAACTGTTTGACACAGATCCAGATTTATTTTTTGTAGGAGATCAGGTCTTTGATCTGGAAAATGAAGATATTTGCCAGATTGTTCAGGATAAATATCCGGAATGCTGCCTAAATTCGAATATTTGTGTATTGGAGAGGTTGGTGCTTATTCCGGAATATAGAGGATATGGCATCTCCCAGAAAGTAATTAAGGATGCGATATTCCATTTTATGACAGCCTGTGGTTTGTTTGTCATTCATCCTTTTCCTTTACAATTTGAAGCAGAACATTGTATGGGAGAAGATACCTGGGAAGATAAGAACTGGTATAAAGGATTTGAACAGGATGAAAAAAAAGCATTCAAACAATTAACTGCTTTTTATCAAAAACTTGGATTTGAAAAGATTAAAGGTTTAGAGAGTTTACTATTTTATTGTCCTTTCTATAAAAATAAAAAATTGGATAAGATAGATTTGAATGAATTGACTGTTATTCGGGATTAGCAGACCTATTTGTTGTGTATCTGCCGGATAGTCTGTATTTTTGCACGAAATTTAAGCATCTGTACTATGATACAAGAGAACTTCATTAAGATGTACGAAAACAGTTTCAAGGAAAACTGGTCGTTACCCGCCTTAACAGATTACAGCAAGAATGTTACTTTTACTTTTGAAGATGTAGCAAAAGAGATTGCACGCATCCATATCCTGTTTGAGGAATGCCAGATACGTCGGGGGGATAAGATTGCCCTGATCGGGAAAGACAGTGCCCGTTGGTGTATTGTCTATATGGCGGCTGTAACTTATGGTGCCATCATAGTGCCGATCCTGCAGGATTTCAATCCGAATGATGTGCATCATATTATCAACCATTCCGAGTCGGTATTCCTGTTTGTCAGCGACCGTATCTGGGATTCGTTGGAAGAAGATAAAATCGAAGAGATACGCGGTGTATTCTCTCTTTCCGATTTTCGTTGCCTGCATCAGCGCGACGGTGAAAGTATCCAGAAATTGATGAAGTCGATGGATGAAAAGATGGCAGAGAAGTATCCGAACGGGTTTTCCAAGAACGATATCAAATATGCCGAACTGGATAACGACAAGGTTGTCCTGCTGAACTATACTTCCGGTACGACCGGTTTCAGTAAAGGCGTAATGCTGACCGGTAACAACTTGGCAGGAAATGTTACTTATGCGAAAACACTGGACTTGTTGTTCCGTGGTGACCGTGAATTGTGTTTCCTTCCGTTGGCTCATGCTTATAGTTGTGCCTTCAATTTCCTGGTGCCGATGGCTGTCGGAGCACATGTCTATATGTTAGGGAAAGTACCTTCTCCGAAGATCTTGCTGAAAGCATTTGAAGAAGTGAAACCGAACCTTATCCTGACTGTTCCACTGATTCTGGAAAAGATCTATAAGAAGATGATCCTTCCCCAGTTGAGTAAGACGACGATGAAGTTGGCTTTGAATATCCCTTTGCTGGATTCCCGTATTTATGCGCAGATCCGTAAACATCTGGTGGATGCTATGGGGGGACGTTTCCGCGAAGTGATTGTCGGTGGGGCTGCCATGAACCAGGAAGTGAGTGATTTTCTGTATAAAATCAAGTTCCCGTTTACGATCGGTTACGGTATGACGGAATGCGGACCGTTGATCAGTTATGACAATAATCGCGAATATGTACTTGGTTCTTGTGGACAGATACTAAAAGGTATTATGGAGGTACGTATTGATTCTGATGATCCGTATAATAAGGTAGGAGAGATTCAGGTTCGTGGCGAGAACGTGATGAAAGGCTATTATAAGAATGAAGAAGCGACTAAAAATGTTTTTACCGAAGACGGCTGGCTTCATACCGGCGACTTGGGGACGATCGACCACGACAACCGTATCTTTATCCGTGGCCGTAGCAAGACAATGATCCTGGGGGCAAGCGGACAGAATATTTATCCGGAAGAGATCGAGTCGAAGATAAACAACCTACCTTTTGTTATGGAAAGTATCGTTATCGAGAAAAACGGTAAATTGGTGGCTTTAGTCTATCCGGATTATGATACGGTCGACGGTACAGGTATCTCACATACCGACTTGCCGGTCATAATGGAGCAGAACCGGATCGAGTTGAATAAGCAGTTGGCCTCCTACGAAGTTGTTTCGGAAATACAATTATATCCGACAGAGTTTGAGAAAACTCCGAAGAAGAGTATCAAAAGATATTTATATAGTAACTATTGATAAATATTTATGTGTTGATTAACAGCCGATTAAATTTTGTATGAAAAATAGTTGAAAAAAAAGCGTCTTATGTTGTACAACATGTATAATTAATACATACATTTGCATCGTTTTACAACAAGAAGACATTATAGACCGTTTAAATTAAAGACAAAATGAAAAAGTTAGTTGCATTTGCTGCTCTTGTTGCAGCCGTTTCTTTCACATCATGTGGTAACAAATCTGCAGAATCAAATGCTGAAGTTGCTGAAACAGAAACTACTGTAGAAGAAACTCCTGCAGTTGTTGAAGAAGAAACTGTAACAGAAGAAGTTGTTCCTGCTGAAGGTGATTCAACTGCTGTTGCTACTGAAACAGAAGCTGCTCCTGCTGAATAATATTCAGTAATCAGTTAAAAGGACAGTCTGTATGCTTACACATACAGACTTTTTTTGTTTATAACGGTATAATATATGAAAAGAAATCTACTCATTTTTCCTACACTGGTATTATTAAGTCATACTATCGGCGCACAGACTCCGGTTGATATGAACTTGTCGTTGCAGAATGTTGAAATACAGGGTAAACGCTTTACCGGACTTAGTGGTGGAGAGGTAAAACGCCTGCAGGTTGAAAATAACCTGAGTAGTGTGAGCAATACGGTGTCGGAAGCTTTTCGCCAGATGCCTTCCTTAGTTACGGATATTGAAGGAGGGATAACATATCGTGGTTCTGCTAAAGCGGGAATGCTTATTAATGGGATTCCTTACGGGTTGTTGGAAGAATATAGCGGTGATGTACTTATCCAGTTGCCAGCTCTGTTTTTTAATCATATTTCTATGTCTGCCTTGCCGGATATCTCTTTGGTGCCTGACGGGGATGCCGGATTACTGAACTTGTCTTCTTCCTCTTACACGAAGGATGATTCACCATTGACTGTTACGCTGGGGGCGGGTTTGCAGGAACGGTATAATGCCGGAGCTATCGTGAATCTGCATCCGGGTAAATTTCATATCGTAGGTAAGTATAACTATCGTAAGGAATATCGTAAACGTTCGTTCGATAAGACAACAAAGACGGAAACAGGGACAACGATCATGAATAACAATGCGGCTGCCCGTCCGGATGTTCATCTGGCCGACCTGAGTGTAGGGTATGATTTGACTTCCGCCGATTTGCTGACGGTATATGGATTGTATCATCTGATGGATTACAGCCGGTATGGTGGTATAAATAATAAAGTATTGAACCCCGATGGCAGTGTAAAGAACCAGATGACTCGCCACCGCTATAATGATCAGCGGCAGGACGCCTATACTGTGGAAGCTCGTTGGAATCACCAGTTCGCTAATCCGTTGGATCGGTTGACGGTTACTTTCAACTATAACGACTTTGGATACGATGAGGATAATTATTACGAGAATGAGAAACCGGGTACAGGAGTCATTTTGAAGAAAGATAATATGTTTATCAATCAGGACAAACATAATTATTATCTGTCGGCTGCCTTCAGTAAGTTGTTTGCGGACGACTGGTATTTTAAAGCCGGCTATATCGGACGTATTAAAGACGAGAAATATTATACGGAAACGAATGATATAGATATGGAGACCGGTGTCTGGGCTCCGGTAGCAAACAAATCGTATGATTATTCTTTTAATCGTAATACACATTTGCTTTATGCCTCTGTGGATAAACATTGGGATCGCTTATCTGCCGAAGTGGGGGTACAGGGTGAAGTAAATGCTCAAAAATTTGAAGAGAAGAGTTCTACTCGTTTCCATGTTTATCCAAGAGTGACGTTTTCTTTGGAAACAAATAAGAATGGGAACCTGTCTTTGAGTTATCTGCAACGTGTGATCCGTCCTTATGGCGCTGACCTGAATCCATTTATTCAGTATGGCGACCCTACTCATCTGACACAGGGTAATCCGGATTTGAAAGATGAGTTTATTCATTCGTTAGAATTGTCTTACTCGTTGGTTACAAAGTCTTTCCGTTTTACCCCGGCTCTTTATTACCGGAATAAGTCGAACCGTATAATGGAAATAATGAACGAGGAATCTATCTGGCAAAAGACAAATATTGGTCATAGTCAGGCACTAGGTTTTGAACTGTCCGGCAACTGGAATCCTATCCGTATATTGAATATCGGCTTTTCCGGAAATGTCTATAAAGATGAGATCGACGGGCGTACGGTCGGCTATGATGAAAAGAAATCGATGGTTTGCACGGATTGGAAGGGGAGTATAAGCATTGCCATAACACCGACCACCGAGTTTCAGTTGGATGGCTTCTTTATTTCGGACCAATTGACACCGCAGGGAAAAATAAAGAGCCACAGCAGTGTGAATGCCGGACTCTCACAGTATTTTATGAACCGTAAATTGCGTGCTAACTTAAGTATCAATAATATCTTCGACGGTCTGGAGGAGACAACGATTATCGATACGAGTAAAATGCATATGGAGCAAATCCGTAATCGGGATGCACGGGTTACATGGTTGACGCTTACTTATTTCTTTTTGGGTATATAAAGTATCAGGCGAATAGACTGATCGTAAGTAAAGTAGCTCCATACCCATTCTATCAGTACCATCAGTTTATTCTTGATCCCCAGGATAGAACGTAAATGAACCAGCATCCATACCATCCAGGCAATGAATCCTTGTAACTTCAGCTTTTTCAGATCGGCGACAGCTTTGTTGCGTCCTACGGTAGCCAGTGTTCCGAGATTTATGTAATGGAAGGCTTTCAATGTCTTCCCCGATTCCAGGCGTTTGAGGTTATCTGCAAGCAAATTTCCCTGCTGGATAGCCACTTGGGCTACTTGCGGATGTCCGTTCGGGTATTCTTCTTCTGTCTGGAAACAAACATCGCCGATAGCAAATACGTTTGTCATCCCTGGCATCTGGTTAAATTCATTGACTGTGATCCGACCACCCCGGTTCAATGCTTCTTTATCGATATGATCAAAATGCGTGGCGGTTACCCCACTGACCCAAACGAGGGTTTGGGTTGTGATAGTGGAGTTGTCGTCCAGTATGACTTTCCCATCCTGATAGTCTGTTACCCGTTTATTCAGTATGATGTTTACGCCCATCTCTTTCAGGAATATCTCTGCATTCTCGGATGCTTCGGTAGACATAACTCCGAGTAGCCTGGGAGAACCTTCTATCAAATAGATATTCATATCCGACTGTTTCAGATCCGGATAATCTTTCGGCATAACGAATCTTTTCATTTCGGCCAGTACTCCGGCTACCTCTACGCCAGTGGCTCCACCACCAACGATAACCACATTCATCAGTGCTTGTTTTTCTTCCGGGTCGGTACAGATTGTTGCTTTTTCGAAATTGGAAAGCAAGGTGTTCCTTAGTTCGAGAGCTTCCTGGATCGTTTTCATCGGTAATGCTTTTTCTTCAATAGTCTTATTGCCGAAGAAGTTGGTGATGGTACCGGAGGCTATCACCAGGTAGTCGTAGCTCAGTTCACCGATCGATGTCTCGATCAGGTTCCGTTCGGCGATAACGGCTTTCACTTCTGCCATTCGGAAGTAGAAGTCTTTCTGTTTCTGAAATATCTTTCGGAAAGGAAATATAATTGATCCCGGTTCCAGACCGGATGATGCTACCTGATACAATAAAGGTGGGAACTGATGGAAATTGTTCTTGTCTATCAAGACTACCTGGAAGTTGCTTCCTTTCAGTTTATTGGCCAGTTTTAATCCCCCAAAACCACCACCGATAATAACAACCCGTTTCTTATCTGTTTTTGCAATGTTGAAGCCCATGATGTTCTGTTTTATGAATCACTTTTCTTATAAAACAATTCATAAACGGATAAGTTTGAAGGTAAGGCGTCATAATAAAGAGGTTTATGGAAGTACGGTAGTAGTTCTTACTTTAAGTGTTTCTTATTCTATTGAAATAATTTGAAATATACTATCATACTATCATGAATTGTCTGGTTGACTTGTATATCAATGGATGTGATTATGATAGTTGACGTTTTGAACTATCATTCATCCATCATAGAACTATCATAAAATTACATTTACCTCTTTTTTGAGTGAAAATAGAACTGTTTTATCCGTTAAAAGGGGCTGTAACCGGTAGGTATCGCTCAATTTAATCGTTTTCTGCCTACCTTTTTTCGGAAAGCTGTGGCTTTATTTAGTGGAAGTGCTTACTTTTATTTGCCGACATGCCCGTTTTGACCGGTTTTACACCCGGGTCCCGACGTTGCTCACACCCAGGTGTCGAGGCCATCGAGACCCGGGTGTAAAACGTCTTTATTTCTTATCTTTTTGATCTTTAGTGATATACTTAGTGAAAAAAGGTAGTATATGACTCGTTTTTATCCAGGGCTATGATAGTTCCATGATGGATGAATGATAGTTCGAAATGACAACTATCATAATATAATACCCTGAATATGTGATGTTTGCTGCGATTTATGATAGTATGATAGTTAATATTGAAAATAATTCTGGTAAAACCCTAGACATTATAATCCCATCAATATCTTTTTCAGTACTGTCTGTGCCGAAATTTCGCGATTGGCGGCTTCCGGGATCACGATGCTTTGCGGGCTTTCGATTACGTCGTCGGTAACGATCATGTTACGGCGTACCGGGAGACAGTGCATGAAATAAGCATTGTTGGTCAACGCCATCTTTTCCGTATCGACAGTCCAGGCGCGATCTTTGCTTAATACCTGGCCGTAGTTAGGATCGGTATAAGCGGCCCAGTTTTTGGCATAGATAAAGTCTGCACCTTCGAAAGCTTTCTTCTGATCGTATTCCACACGGGCATTGCCTACGAATTTAGGATCCAGTTCGTAGCCCTCCGGGTGGGTAATCACAAATTCATAATCCGTCGCATTCATCCATTCGGCAAAACTGTTGGGTACTGCCTGCGGAAGAGATTTCGGATGCGGAGCCCAGGTCATAACCACTTTCGGACGGGCTGTTTTCTTATATTCCTCGATCGTGATCAGGTCGGCAAAACTTTGCAGCGGATGGCGGGTAGCCGCTTCCATACTGAATACCGGGCGACCGGAGTATTTGATAAATTCAGAGATGATCTTTTCGTTGTAATCGTCTTCCTTGTTTTCGAAGCGGGCGAAAGAACGTACACCGATGATGTCGCAGTAACAACCCATGACCGGAATCGCTTCCAGCAGGTGTTCCGGTTTGTCGCCATCCATGATGACACCGCGTTCGGTTTCCAGCTTCCATGCACCCTGGTTCACGTCGAGAACCATCGTGTTCATCCCCAGGTTCATCGCAGCCTTCTGGGTAGAGAGGCGCGTACGCAGGCTGGAGTTGAAGAATATCATTAACAGCGTCTTGTTCTTGCCAAGTTCTGTGAACTGAAAGCGGTCTTTCTTGATTTCGAAAGCTTCGTTAAGCGCCTGTTTCAGGTCGCCTAAATCCTGTACACAAGTGAAATGTCTCATATTATTAATTTAATGATGGATACAAAAATAGGTATTATTTTCGTATTTGCCCGTTTCCTTCGATAATGTATTTATAAGTCGTCAGTTCCGGTAAAGCCATCGGTCCGCGGGCATGTAACTTTTGTGTACTGATGCCGATCTCTGCCCCGAAACCGAACTGTGCCCCGTCGGTGAAAGCGGTCGATACGTTGGCATAGACACAGGCTGCATCTACCTGTTGCTGGAACAGGCGGATAGCTTCGGATGACTCGCTGACGATACTTTCACTATGCCTTGAACTGTAACGGGCTATATGTTCCAGTGCTTCTTCGAGCGATGCTACGGTACGGATACTCATCTTGTAGTCGAGGAACTCGGTGCCGAAGCTGTTTTCGTTGGCAGGTTGCAGCAGTGCTGACGGATATTGTCCCGACAAAGCGGTGAAAGCCTGCTCATCCGCATAGATCGTGACATTGCTCTCTTTCAGTTTATCGCAGATAAAAGGAAGATCATCGAGCCGTTCCTGATGGATGATCAGACAATCCAATGCATTGCAAACGCTTACCCGGCGGGTCTTGGCGTTGTTCACGATGGCCTGTCCCTTTTCTTTGTCCCCGTCCTTGTCAAAATAGGTATGGCAGATACCGGCGCCTGTCTCGATAACCGGCACGCGGGCATTGTCGCGCACGAAGTTGATCAGCGAACTACTGCCGCGGGGAATGATAAGGTCTACCAGGCCGACGGCATTCAACAGTTCCGTTGTCGCTTCCCGTTCGGGAGGTAATAAAGTACAAACGGCCGGGTCGATACCGTGGCGTTCCAATACGGCATGAATGATAGTAACCAGTGCACGGTTGGAGTCGTCGGCATCCGAACCTCCCTTTAGTACACAGGCGTTTGCACTTTTGAAACATAAAGAGAATACATCGAAAGTCACATTCGGACGTGCTTCGTAGATAACTCCTATCACTCCGAATGGTACTGATACTTTACGGATCACCATGCCGTTCGGGCGGGTGGCTTCACTGATCACTTTGCCGAGCGGGGAGGGGAGCGAGGCTACATTCCGCATGTCTCCGGCAATACCGGCCAGACGATCGGTTGTCAGTTTCAAACGATCATATTTGGGATTGGCCGGGTCCATACGGGCCAGGTCTTTCTCGTTGGCTGCAAGAACTTCCGCTTGCCTGTTCATCAGCTCGTCTGCTGTTTTGGTCAGTATACGGTTTATCGCCTCATCGCTTAACGTGATAAGTTGGCGGGATGCGGTAACGCCTTGCTTTAATAGATGATTGATTGCCATGTCTTTTATTTAATCCAGATATAAGTAATCGTAATGAACAAGCGGTTTCAAATCTCGTTGACCGATCAGACCGGTAGCTTCCCGGCTATCGTATCCGGCACACCCGACACCGATCTGTACGCCTGCTTCATTGATGATCTTTACAATATCATTCTTCTCGAAGTCTCCGATGATAGCGGTGACACCTACCAGTAACAGGCTGGTGGCTTTACTGCCGGTCAGGGCCTCTTCTGTTCCCTGATTGATATGTATCTCTCCTTTGGCAAAACCTTCGGAGTGAGCGATCCATTTCTTAACACTGCTGACAGGTTTGGCTGCCGGTATAAAACGTGTACATACAGTCTGACTACCTTTGGCCAGTAACGCAGGCAGGATATTTTCCTTCTTGCCGTTTGCAATGATCACGGTGATACCTTCATCAGCTACTTTCTGTGCAATAGTACATTTGGTGAGCATGCCGCCACGTCCGAAAGAGGATTTGCTTGTCTGTACATATTCTGAAAGATCCTGTTTGCCACCGTCAATCTCCCGGATGACCGTTGCTGCCGGATCAGCCGGATTACCATTATAGATACCGTCGATATTACTCAGGATAATAAGTGCATCCATTCCCATCATAGTAGCGATCAGGCCGGACAACTCGTCATTATCAGTAAACATCAGTTCTGTAACGGATATGGTATCGTTTTCGTTTACAATGGGTATCACCTTATTGTCGAGCATTACCTCCATGCAATGTTTCTGGTTGAGGTAATGCGTGCGGCTACCGAAGTTCTCCTTTGTCGTGAGAACCTGGCCGCAAGCGATCTTATGTTCGCGGAATAACTCGAAGTAACGGTTGATCAATTTGGCCTGTCCTACCGCTGAATAGAGTTGGCGGGCAGAGACGGCATCGAGTTTCTTTCCGGGTTTCACCTCGCTTCTTCCGGAGGCTACTGCTCCGGAAGAGATCAAAACCACTTCTACCCCGTGTCGATGCAATTCCGCAACCTGATCGACTAATGCCGACATGCGGGTGACATCGAGGGAGCCGTCTTTTCTTGTCAGTACGTTACTTCCTATTTTTACTGCTATCCGTGTAAACTGATATGTCATTTTCGTGTAATCTTCTATTTCTTATCTTTATCCCTGATTTCCACACGACGGATCTTTCCGCTGATGGTTTTAGGCAATTCTTCGACAAATTCAACTACACGGGGATATTTATATGGAGCTGTAACACGCTTAACATGATCCTGCAATTCTTTGATCAATGCTTCGCCTGCTTTATCCTTGTAATCTTTCGCAAGTACAATTGTTGCTTTTACCACTTGTCCGCGAATTTCGTCAGGTACACCTGTGATTGCACATTCGACAACAGCCGGGTGTGTCATCAGTGCGCTTTCCACTTCGAACGGTCCGATGCGGTAACCGGAGCTTTTGATCACATCGTCGGCACGACCGACAAACCACAGATAGCCGTCTTCATCACGCCAGGCAACGTCACCTGTATAATACATACCGTCATGCCAGGCTTCGTGAGTCAGTTCGGCATCGCGATAATATTCTTTGAACAGACCGATCGGTTTGCCTTTGGTCGTATGGATAACGATTTGTCCTTGCTCTCCGTCTTCTGCGCGACTTCCGTCCGGACGGATCAGATCTACATCATATTGTGGGTTAGGTACACCCATAGAACCTGGTTTCGGTTCCATCCATGGGAACGTAGCAACTGTCAGTGTCGTTTCCGTCTGGCCGAATCCTTCCATCAATTTGATGCCTGTCAGTTTATAGAATGCTTCGAATACGGCAGGGTTCAGTGCTTCACCGGCAATTGTGCAGTATTGCAGGGATGAAAGATCGTACTTCGTCATGTCTTCGCGGATCAGGAAGCGAAAGATAGTTGGAGGTGCACACAAAGAGGTGATCTTGTAATCCTGGATCATCTGCAACATATCAGCAGGGGTGAACTTCTCATGATCGTAAACGAATACGGTTGCTCCGGCAATCCATTGTCCGTATAGTTTTCCCCAAACAGCTTTTCCCCAACCGGTATCGGCGATAGTCAGATGAAGGCTGTCACGATGCAGGTTGTGCCAGAAACTGCCGGTTACGATATGTCCCAGCGGATAAGTGAAATCGTGTGCCACCATTTTGGGATTACCAGTCGTTCCGGATGTAAAATACATCAATGAAATGTCATCATTGCTGTTCGGATGAGACGGGCGAACGAAAGGTGCAGCATTCTCGATCCCTTGATGGAAATCTTCGAAACCTTCCGGTATTTCCGGACCTACGGAGACTAATTTCTCAATAGTCGGAGACTCCGGCAGTGCATCGATAATATGTTTGGTGATGATATCTTCGCCGGCACAAACGATCATTTTTATATCGGCTGCGTTATTGCGATAGACAATATCTTTCTTTGTTAACAAGTGAGTTGCCGGGATAACGACTGCTCCGAGTTTGTGTAATGCAATAATAGAGAACCAAAACTCATAACGACGTTTCAGTATCAGCATGACCATATCGCCGTGGCCAATACCCAGTGACTGGAAATAAGAGGCTGTCTGATCGGTGTACTTTTTCAGTTCGGCAAATGTGAAGTCGATATGTTGGCCCTGATCGTTGGTCCAGCATAATGCCTTTTTGTCGGGTTCTTCTGCAGCCCATGCATCTACTACGTCATATCCGAAGTTGAAATTTTCCGGAACTTTTATTTTGAAGTTATTGATAAAATCTTCCTGCGACGTGAAAGTCGTCTGATCTAAGAATCTTTCTAACATAATTAAATTATTCGTTTTAAAGTATTATAGCCAGAAAACTGACCTTTTCTCCGTCCAGAGCTTTCATGCCGTGTGGCAGCTCAGAGTTGAAATATATACTGTCGCCTTCTTCGAGGATCAGTTCCTTGTTATTGATCTGAAGGAGCATGCGGCCTTTTAATACAAGGTTGTATTCCTGTCCCGGATGTGAGTTCAGATAGATAGGCTCTTCTTCCGGTTTGGGATGAACGGTAACCATGAACGGATCAGCTTTACGTCCTGCAAATCCGGCAGCCAGCGATTGATATTTGTAGGCTTTTGTGCGCTCCACGGTAATACCTTTGCCTTTACGCGTGATAAAATAAGCACTCATTTTTGGTTCGTCGCCAAACATCAAGGTTGTGAGTTCTACTCCGTAGGCTTGTGATATCTGGTGTAATATACTTACTGAAATATCTACTGTGCCACTTTCCATGAGCAAGTATTGCTCGGTGGTCAGGTTGCAAACCTTAGCCATTTCTTCGGGACTGATTTCCAGGGCATCCCGAAGTCCTGCCAGTCGTTCTGCTATTTGTTTTATCTGTTCGTTCATCTCCGTGGATTATTATTATATTTATGTTGCCCCAAAGTTATAAATAAAAAGCAAAATGACTATGGAAATGTAGAATAGAATGTTATTTAGATATTTTCTTTGGAAATATAAATGTTAAATATTATATTTGTTTTAAGTACAGGGTATGAATTTATTATTGCTGACTCTAAATCTAATATTAATATATAGTGTTTGCTATAAGCTATACTGGGTCTGCCCTTAATATTTTCTGATTAATATAGTGAACGTATGAATGAAAAGATTGAATTTCGTTTTAGGGGGATTGAAGTCTCAGATAACCTTTTTTTTGTAGTAATATTGAACTGGCATATACCACAATATAAAATAACTGAACCTTCAGATAATACAGAATATTTAGAAATATATAATAAGATTCATCGATATGTGGTGACAGAAAAGCATTTTCTGGATAAAGATATAAATGTAAATATAATTGTTCGTCAATGCGATGTCAGAAAGAAGTCATTGAATAAAATTCTTCGGCTAAAAGATGATGTGGCTTTTCATGGATACATAAATAGACAACGTGTTATTTATGCATCTACTTTGTTGTTGGACCCCTCTAACAAGTTGATTGAAGTTGTAGCATCAGAAGCCTGCTTTAATAATTCCCGAACATTCGTGCGTAATTTCAAAGTAGTGTATAATATGACTCCAAGTGAATACCGTCGTCGTAACGGGTTAAAGAAAGCCTGATTCGGCCAGTAAATCGTTCAGGAACGGACAAAAATGATTTTGTCTTATCGGTGAATCGGTTTTGTCGCTTGCATGCTTTGTTTTTCTTTGGTGGATGTCTTTTTTTGTTCTTCATTTGCATCAGAGAAATAGATGAAGCGAAAAAGATGGCATGACCCATCTTAAATAGATAGGCATACCTTATCTATGAAGAAAGAAAGAAGAATCGATTCTTCTTTCAGGTAGTCTGATAAAGACGTTTGTCGGACTACCTTTTCTAAGAAAGTGGAGCCTATGAAAAGGTTTGCGTTTTGATGATGGTTGATCAACTTATTTTTGTTCACGTATGTCTTAAGGTTAGTTAAATCAAGAAAATCCCGGCTTGTGAAAGTCGGGACTTTTATATACAAAAAAAGGATAACCTTTCGATTATCCTTTTCTTGAGAGCGGAAGACGGGGCTCAAACCCGCGACCCTCAGCTTGGAAGGCTAATGCTCTATCAACTGAGCTACTTCCGCAATTTTAATTGCTTTTGAAAAGTTAGTGGGCAGTGATGGATTCGAACCACCGAAGTCGAAAGACAGCTGAGTTACAGTCAGCCCCATTTGGCCACTCTGGTAACTGCCCCTATTATTTTCAATTGCAGTGCAAAGGTACGATTATTTTTGAAACCTGCAAGCGTTTACTCAGAAAAATGTATCATTTTTAGTGCAGTTACTGCGGCTTCATCCCCTTTATTTCCGTACTTACCACCTGCACGATCCTCCGATTGTTGCATGTTGTCGGTAGTTAACAATCCGAAAATGAATGGAATATCATACATTAAATTCAGTTCGGTGATACCTTGTGTAACGCCTGAACAAACATAATCAAAATGGGGAGTATCACCTCTTACGACGCATCCTAAAACGATAACAGCATTCACATCTTTTGTTTCCGCCATACGTTTTGCACCGAAAGTCAGTTCGAAGCTACCCGGAACACGTTTTACGTATATGTTTTCCGGTTTGACACCATGTTTTTCCAGTGTGTTGCATGCACCTTCCAGCAATTTTTCTGTGATGTGCTTGTTCCACTCTGCTACTACAATTCCGAAGGTCATTTCTGAACCATCCGGTACGCTGTTGAAGTCGTAGTCTGATAAGTTTTGATAAGCTGTAGCCATAACTTTGTATTTAAAAAATAAAAGGATGCCTTTTTTGATGGGACATCCTCTTTTATAGTTTATATCGTATGAATTATATTATTTAGCAGCAGAAGCGCGGGCGATATACTTGTCGATATCGGCAGCTTCCATTGAGTTGAAATATTTTTCCTTGATAGTAGTGTATGCTTTAACTGCATCGCTATACTGTTTCTGGTTTTCGTAAGCGATACCCGCTTTCTTCAGGTAAACCGGGCTGATTACTTCGTTGTCTGCTTTCTTGGCAGCTTTTTCAAAATAGCTGATGCCTTCTTTGATGTTACCCATGTTTACATAACAGTCACCGATCAGACCGATGATAGCCGGAGAAATCATGTTGTCGTCTCCGCTGAATGATTTCAGTTTGTCAAGAGCTTTTTCTGTTTCACCCATTTTGAAATAGCAGATACCTGCATAAGCTTTAGCCAGGTTTCCGGATGCTGTGCTTCCATATTGGTCGATGATACCTTCGAAACCTTCATAGTCTGCACCATTGCCGTTCAATGCCAACGCGAAAGAATCTTTGGCAAAATATTGTTCTCCTTTAAATATAGCAGCGGCTGCTTTCTTTTGCTGAGGAATCATATAACCGTGTTTAATTCCCAAAACAGCTCCAACAACGAGTGCGATAGCTATAATTCCGTAAATGATCTTTTTTGAATTGTTTTCAATAAACTGCTCCGACTTCGAAACAATTTCTTCTACTTCTAACTCCGTGTTGGTGTTTTTTTCCTTAGTAGCCATAATGTGTTATAGTTATTTATTATTTTATCCTGATTTTATGCCAATGGCAATTCAAAGCGCAAAAGTAGTTTTTTTTACTGATATAATCTATACTTAGAAGTATATTTTTTAATTTTGTACGATTAATACGGTACAGATGATACTCAAAAAGCTTTCTATTCTTAATTATAAAAATATTCTTCAGTCGGAAGTTGCCTTTTCGCCCAAAATGAATTGTTTCTTTGGAAATAACGGGATGGGAAAGACAAACCTGCTGGATGTTATCCATTATCTTTCGTTTTGCAAAAGTCATGTAAATACTCCTGATAGTCAGATAATAAACAATGATCAGGATATGTGTGTGATCCAGGGTGAATATGATTATGAAGGAAGAGGGGAGGAGATTTTCTGTGCGATCCGCCGCCGCCAGCGGAAGCAGTTCAAACGGAATAAGAAAGAATATGATAAATTGTCGGAGCATATTGGCTTGTTGCCTTTGGTGATGGTTTCACCTGCCGATTCGGATCTGATCCAGGGAGGAAGTGACGAGCGCCGCCGTTTTCTGGACCTGATCATTTCGCAACAGGATAAACAGTATCTGCATGCCCTGATTCAATATAATAAGGCTTTGCTCCAACGGAATATGCTCTTGAAGAATCAAAGTATGGATGCTTCGCTTTATGAAGTGCTCGAGATGCAGTTGGGTATGTATGGGCGAATGGTTTTCGAAAAACGCCGGTTATTGGTAGAAAGCTTTATCCCGATCTTCAATGAATATTATCAAACGATCTGCCGCTCTTCGGAAATGGTTGGTTTGCGCTATATCTCTCAGCTGGCCGAGAAAGACTTACCGGAATTGTTGACTGCGAACAGGGAGCGTGATCGTATTTTAGGTTATACATCCAATGGTGTCCATAAAGATGAACTGGAAATGACATTGAACGAGCATTTGATTCGCCGCGTTGGTTCACAGGGGCAGAATAAAACTTATCTGATAGCCTTGAAGCTTGCCCAGTTTGCCTTTTTAGCTCAAAGAGGACAGACTACTCCGATTTTGCTTCTGGATGATATTTTCGATAAACTGGATGCTGCACGTGTGGCAGAGATCATCAAGCTGGTGGGCAACGACAGCTTCGGCCAGATATTTATTACCGATACTAACCGGAAATATCTGGATGAAATTTTGTTGGCGATGAATCACGATTATGCTTTGTTCAGGGTTGAGCAAGGAGAAGTACAACCGATGGAGGATGCAAAATGAAGCGTAGAAATACACAAGCGATCGGTGAAGTCCTGAGAGATTTCTTCGAGGATAATACAGAGCTTTATGAGAAAATCCTGGAAATTCGGGTAGAACGTGCCTGGAAAGAAGTGTTAGGTCCTATGGTTATGCAATATACCCGCAATATATATGTACGCGATCGTATATTATATGTATCGCTTACATCTTCAGTGCTGCGGAGCGAATTGACCTTATGTCGCGAACGGTTGGTGAAGAGTTTGAATGAGTATGCCGGAGCGACAGTTATTCAGGATATTGTTATCCGGTAATGATCTCTTTTTCAGTGATAACCATATCCATTTTCTTGTCGAAAGGTTCGACCGGAACAGACTCCTGCATTTGAAAATCGAAACAAATACCTATTTTAGGTGCTTGCATTGTCGATAGTAGCCGGTCGTAATATCCTTTTCCACGCCCCATGCGATTCAATTGGCGATCGAAAGCTACGCCAGGTACAATGATCAGGTTTATATCCGATTCTGCAACCGTTGTCTCTATGTCTATGGGTTCCGGAATGCCGAAGACTCCGGGGGCCAGGCTGTCTTTGCCTTTATAAGGCAAAAGACGGAGGTCGTCGCCGACTATCAGCGGAAGAAGAAGCAGCTTTTTGTCGAACCATTTTTCAAGAAAAGCCTCCGTCTGGACTTCTCCGGGAATGGAGTAATATAAAGCAATGCAAGAAGCTTGCCGGAAGAGTTCAGTCTCTTCCAGCCGCTTCAATATCTTTTCAGAAAAGTCAAGCAATATAGTCTTCCCGTACGATTTCTTTAGTAAGGCTATATCTTTTCGAAGCTGTTGTTTGGCTATCTGCAATTCCTTTGTTTGCATTCTCTTTGTCTATTGTAGGAACGGATTTTCCTTCATTTATAATCTGGATGGCACGTAATAAGGTTGGATCGTCTTTCAGGAAAATCGGATAGAATCCGGCTTCGTCGAAGAAGTTCCGTACAATATATGCCTGCAGCTGGTTTTCGATCAGCTTACCTGAGATATTGATCAGGGTTGGACGTTTCTTAATACCTTTGGATGCTGCAAAGTTTGTGAAGTCGTAAAGCAGAGGCTGCGACTGCAGGTATTTGTACAAATCCTGATAAGTAGTGAAAGAAGATAACTTTTCACGGTTCTTATCTGAATATTCGAGTGCATACAGGTAAAGTGTTCCACTGTTTACAATACTTGAAAAGTAAGTCGTAATGCCACTGGTGTCACGCGGGATGAAGATATCCGGCATAATGCCACCACCACCGTATACGGTTCTACCTATCATCGTATGGTATTTTTCCGTATGCGTATTCTTGATACTGTCTGCAGAGTCGAATTCACCATGGATGAAACGGTTATAGAGATCCTGATCATAATCTGCAGAGTCTCCCATCTTATAATCCTTCTGGATGCTTCGTCCCGAAGGTGTATAATAGCGGGCAATTGTCAGGCGGATTTCCGAACCGTCACTCAGCTTGATTGGCGATTGAACCAATCCTTTTCCGTAGGTACGGCGGCCAACAATCAGTCCGCGGTCGTTATCCTGGATCGCACCTGAGAAGATTTCGCTGGCGGAAGCCGAGAATTCGTCTGTCAGAACAACGATCGGAGCTTCCTTACAGGTTCCGGTTCCGTTTGTATAGACATCGTTACGCGGGAAAGCTTTTCCTTCGGTGTAAACGATCAGTCTTCCTTCCGGCATAAACTCGTTGACCATGTTGATCGCTGCATCCATATATCCACCGGTATTTCCACGCAGGTCGATGACGAATGAATTACATCCCGCTTCTTTCAACTTGGCAATCGCCGTGATGAATTCGTTATATGTAGTTCGTCCGAATTTGCTGACTTTGATATATCCCACTCCTTTGCTGACCTCGTAAGATACATCGACGGAGTTGACCGGAACGTCGCCACGTGTCACATCGAAGTAAAGCAGGTCGGGTGTGTCACCACGTTTTACACCCAGCTTGACGGTGCTGTTCTTTGCCCCCCGTAATGTGCGCATGATCTTTGCCTGGCTGGTACTGTTACCGGAATAAATCGAGTCGTTTATCGTAATGATGCGGTCGAACGGAAGCAGTCCCGCTTTTTCTGCCGGGCCTCCGGATATTACGCTGATCACAAGGATCGTGTCCGTCTGCATATTGAAGGATACGCCGATACCACTGAACGAACCTTCCAGATCCTCATTCACGATGGATGCATCTTCAGCAGATATATAAACGGAGTGAGGATCCAACTCGCTGAATATTTTGGGAATGGTTCCTTCCACCAGTTTGCCCATATTGACAGTATCGACATATTGTTCGTCGATAATATCGAGTATGGCATTTATTTTATTGCCGCTGGAAAACATCCGGCGTTTGCCGTTTTGTGTAAGAGAAAGATAATGGTTCCCGATAAAGATACCGAGAGCGATACTTGCTGCAATAATTACAGGCAACCAGATGGTCAGCCTTCTGTTCTTGTCCATAAAAACGTATATTTATTCGTTTATATCAATGTATTCTATATTAATACCGGCCCGCTGTAATAAATTACAGCCGTCTTCCATCCGGTACTTTTCGGAATATACAACACGTTTGATTCCTGATTGTATGATCAGCTTGGCGCACTCTATGCAGGGAGCCGAAGTTACGTAGATCGTAGCTCCTTTGCTGCTGTTTGAAGATGCTGCAACCTTTGTTATCGCATTCGCCTCGGCATGTAATACGTAGGGTTTGGTTACGTTGTTTTCATCTTCACAGATATTTTCAAAACCGGCAGGTGTACCGTTGTATCCATCGGAAATGATCATCTGGTCCTTAACTATCAGTGCTCCGACCTGACGTCGTTTACAATACGAATTTTCCGCCCAGACTGCGGCCATCCGCAAGTAACGTTTATCTAATTCATATTGCTTCTCTGTTTTTTCGCACATTGTTTACCTGATTTATCCTTGTTTATTTAGCCAGCAAAGGTAAATATAATTGATTTAACTATGGTATGTTTAGCTATTTTTATATCAATTGCTATTTCCTTTCGGTTCAGCCTGTTTGATGCCGTTTCTGACAAGCAGGGCATCGATCGTGGGTGCCTGTCCCCGGAAGCGTTCGTACAGTACTGCCGGGTCTTCCGTACCTCCTTTGGATAAGATGTTTTCGCGGAATGAACGGGCCACTTCCTGATTGAATATTCCGTTTGCTTTGAAAACCGAAAAAGCATCGGCATCCAATACCTCCGCCCATTTATATCCGTAATATCCGGCAGAGTAACCTCCCGAGAAGATATGTCCGAAACTGCTGCTCATAAGTGTTCCGGAAACTTCCGGTACGATTACGGTCCGTGCCCAGGCTTGTTTCTCAAATGCTATGACATCTCCCTCGAACGGGACGGTTTGTGTATGCCAGGCCATATCGAGCATTCCGAAGCTCAACTGGCGGCAACAGAAATAACCAGTATTGAAGTTGGAAGCATCTATCAATTTGCTGACAAGTTCCTGCGGTATTTTTTCTCCTGTTTCGTAGTGTACGGCTATCTGGTCAAGAAATTCTTTTTCAGTCAACCAGTTTTCCATGATCTGGGAGGGAAGTTCCACGAAGTCGCGGTATACGTTTGTTCCGGAGAGGCTGGCGTATTTCCCTTTGGCGAACATTCCGTGCAGTGCATGTCCGAATTCATGGAGTAGGGTGTTTACTTCATCGAAAGTCAGTAAAGATGGCTTCGTTTCGGTCGGACGGGTGAAGTTCATAACTATAATGATCTGCGGACGGCTGTCGGTTCCATCGGCTTCGTGATGCTGTTCTTTTATACTGTTCATCCAGGCGCCCGATTGTTTTCCGTCGCGCGGATGAAAATCGGTGTAAAGGACGGAGAGGAATTTACCATCGGTATCATACACTTCGTAAGCATCGACTTCCGGATGATATACCGGAATCTCTTTGTTCTCTTTGAATGTGATGCCATATAGTTGTGTGGCAAGTCCGAAAACACCTTTTTTGACATTCTCCAGTTTGAAATAAGGACGTGTCATTTCATCGTTTACATTGAAACGGATATCTTTTAATTTCTCCGAATAATAACTCCAGTCCCAGGGCATGACGGTGATGTTCTCTTTTTCACTTCCCATCGCAAACCCCTGTACGGCATTATATTCGTTGATCGCTATCGGTTTGTAAGCTTCCAACAATTGGTTTAGCAGGTTATAGACGGTTACCGGGTTTTTAGCCATCGTATGCTTGAGTGAGTATTCAGCATAGGTGTTGTAGCCCATCAGCCGCGCAATCTCCAACCGGATGTTGACGATTTGACGGATAATTTCCTTATTGTCGTATTCATCTCCTTTATTACCGATGCTCATATATTCCCTGTACATGGCTTCGCGTAAAGAACGGGAAGCAGCATAACGCATGAACGGAACGTAGCTTGGAGCTGTAAGGTTGAACAACCAGCCTTCTTTCCCCTTTTCTTTTGCCCGGTGAGCCGCGGCTTCACGTATGCTTTCGGGAAGACCGTCGAGGTCTTTCTCGTCGGTGAGCAGTAATTCATATCTGTTTTTATCTTTCAGCGCATTTTGGTCGAACGTCAGTGAAAGAACACTCAGGTCTGTGCTTAGTGTTCGATATTTTTCCTTGTTTTCCGGACTTAGATTGGCTCCACGAACCGAGAACGATTCGAATGTTTCTTCCAGCAGTTTGGCATCTTCGGTGGGCAGGTTGAGCCGGTCTTTTTGTTCGTAAATGCTTTTTACCCGTGAAAATAACTTTTCATTCAGAAAGATATTGTTGGAACTTTCCGACAGTTTCGGGGATATCCTTTGTGAAATCTCCATCATCTCGTCGTCGGCTTCTGCATTCAAAACATTGAAGAAGGCAGAACTGACTTTGTTCAGTAACTTGCCGCTGCGTTCCAAAGCAACGATCGTATTTTCGAATGTGGCAGGCTGCTCGTTTTCAGCGATAGCCTGTACTTCGTTGTCGAGTTGTTTGATCCCTTCGTCGAAAGCCGGTTCGTAATGTTCGGTTTTTATTTCGTTAAAGGGCGGAGTTCCAAAAGGTGTATTGTATTTTAAGAAAAACGGATTATGAGTCGTTTGTGTCATATTTCTTGTACATTATATTTAAATAGTGAATTTAGCCGGAAGCAACCGGTTTCTTTTCCGGCACAAAGATGGAAAAAATACCTGTGTTACTGAATAATTCCTCTTTATATTTATTTTTTTAGTCACCAAAGTAATTGCTTGTCGATAACTATCGACAGGCTTGCTCATAATTGTCAACAAGCTTGTCGATAATTATAAACAGGCTTGTCGACAATTATCGGCAACAAATTTTGTCGGCAGAGAAATGGCATTACATTACGGTAATGCTACCATTTGCTTCCTGATTTTGTTTTATAACCTCCGGCAGTCTGTTTTTGTTGCCGGTATTTCCCTGTGCATTAGTGGGAAGTTTTCAGATTTTAACAACTGTTCATGTGTTTGACAACACATTCATGGAAGTCCCTAATTTTCTAAGAGATTATTTATCAGTCATTTCGGAGTTATAAAAAAACTCAGTTTCTAAATAAATATGAAAGCTGATTTGTTTTTTTAGTTTTTAAGTGATACTTTTGGTCAGTATATCGTATCATTTTCATTATATAAGCATAAACTTAAAACCAAATACATATGAGTTATCTTAAATTTGACAAGACAGTAATGATAAATCTGGAGGAATCGTTGACTCGAGAGGTGCTCCGAACCAATAGGACCGGGGCATATCATTGTACGACTGTTGTTGATTGTAATACGCGAAAATACCACGGATTACTCGTTATGCCAGTTCCTGAGATAGACGATGACAATCATGTTTTACTATCATCTCTGGATGAGACTGTCATTCAGCATGGTGCTGAGTTTAACTTGGGTTTACATAAATACCAGGGGGATAATTACAGTCCCAAAGGACATAAATATATCCGCGAGTATAGTTCAGACACCGTTCCACGTACACTTTACCGGGTTGGTGGCGTTATCTTTTCGAAAGAAAAAGTATTCTCCTTGTATGAAAACCGGATTATGATCAAGTATACGCTTGAAGATGCTCATTCGGCAACAACGCTCCGTTTCCGTCCTTTCCTTGCTTTCCGTAGTGTGAAATCGCTGACACAGGCAAATGGCAATGTGAACCAGTCTTACACAGAAGTGCCGAATGGTATAAAGACCTGCATGTATCACGGATATCCCGAACTATATATGCAGTTCAATAAAAAAGTGAAATTTGTATATGAACCTTATTGGTATAACGGAATAGAATATCCGAAAGAACAGGAAAGAGGCTATCCTTATAAAGAAGACCTGTATGTTCCCGGTTATTTTGAAATACCGATCAAGAAAGGTGAGTCGATCATATTCAGTGCCGGAGATGGTCCGGTGGCAACAACACGTTTGAAGAGTTTGTATGAAAACGAGGTAAATGCCCGTACGCCGCGTACCAGCTTCTTTAACTGTTTGAAAAACTCTGCACAGCAATTTTATTTCCGTCCGAAAGAAGACGATGCCTATCTGCTGGCAGGTTATCCTTGGTTCAAAGTAAGAGCCCGCGATCTGTTTGTCGCACTTCCGGGATGTACATTGTCGATCGATGATCCGGTACGTTTCGAAAAGATTATGCATACTGCTATGCCGGCAGCAAGAGCTTATATGAATGAGAATAGGCTGGATTCGGTAATCCGTGAGATTGATGAACCGGATGTGTTCTTATGGGCTATATGGGCCATCCAGCAGTATGCTAAAGACACAAGTCTGGAACGTGCAAAAGAACTTTATGCCGGTTTTATAAATGAGATACTTGAATTTATATCCGGTCAGAAACATCCGGATATGAAGGTGATGGACAACGGGTTGGTATTCGCCAATGGCCGCGATAAAGCAATTACCTGGATGAACTCCACCATTAACGGTAAACCAGTTGTGCCCCGTTCCGGTTATATTGTAGAGTTTAACGCATTGTGGTATAATGCCCTCTGTTTCTATACGGAACTGATGGGAGGAACACCGATTGAAAAATATGACAAGCTGATCAAGGCAATGGATACATCGTTTAAGGAAACTTTTGTGAATGGTTACAATTACTTGTTCGATTCGGTGAATGGTTCTATCGTTGACTGGAGCGTACGCCCCAATATGATTTTTGCCGTTTCATTGCCTTATTCTCCACTGACGCGAATACAGAAACGCAGTGTTGTCGATATCGTAACAAAAGAATTGCTTACACCTAAAGGGTTGCGTTCGCTCAGTCCGAAAAGTGAAGGCTATAAACCCTACTATGTTGGTCCGCAGTATGAACGCGACCTGGCTTATCATCAAGGTACTGCCTGGCCGTGGTTGCTGGGAGCTTATCTGGAAGCCTATCTTCGTGTATTCGGAAAGAGCGGTGTCTCTTTTGCAGAACGTATGTTGATAAGTATGGAGGATGAAATGTCATTGCATTGTATTGGTACGATACCTGAATTGTTTGATGGTAATCCGCCGTTTACCGGACGCGGTGCTATTTCGTTTGCAATGAATGTAGCTGCTATGCTCCGGGTTGTGGATTTATTGAAGAAGTATAACGCCGAATAAAACGAGTACCAGATGAAAGCATTGATGTTTGGATGGGAATTTCCTCCTCATATCCTGGGAGGATTAGGAACGGCTAGTTATGGCCTGACAAGAGGTATGGCTATGCAGCCGGATATGGATATAACCTTTTGTATTCCGAAACCCTGGGGAGATGAAGACCAGAGTTTCCTGAAAATTATAGGAGTTTGTAATGTCCCGATAGTATGGCGTGATGTAGACATGGAATATGTGAAAAATCGCTTGTCCAAGTTTATGGATCCTCAGAAATATTATGACTATCGTGATCACATCTATGCCGACTTTTCTTATCGGCAGGTAAATGATCTTGGTTGTATGGAGTTTTCCGGACGTTATCCGGATAATTTGCTGGAAGAGATCAATAACTATTCGATCGTAGCCGGTGTGATTGCCCGTACAGAACAATATGATGTGATTCATGCACATGATTGGCTGACTTATCCGGCCGGTATCCATGCGAAGAATGTAAGCGGTAAACCATTGGTGATCCATGTGCATGCAACCGACTACGACAGAAGCCGTGGAAATGTAAACCCCGATGTTTACGCAATTGAAAAGAATGGTATGGATAATGCCGACCATATCATAACGGTAAGTAACCTGACCCGCCAGACGGTGATTGAGAAATATCATCAGGATCCGGCTAAAGTTACGACCGTTCATAATGCCGTAGAACCTATGAGCCCTGAAATTCTGGCGATACAGGATAAAAAAGGGGTAAAGGATAAAGTAATCACCTTCCTGGGGCGTATCACTATGCAGAAAGGACCTGAATATTTTGTGGAAGCAGCCGCCAAGGTATTGGCAAAAGCCCCTAAGACCCGCTTTGTAATGGCCGGTAGCGGCGATATGATGGATAAGATGATCCGCTTGGCCGCAGAACGTAATATTTCCGACCGTTTCCATTTCACAGGGTTTATGAAAGGAAAGCAGGTATACGAAGTGCTGAAGGCGAGTGATGTGTATGTGATGCCATCTGTTTCGGAGCCTTTTGGAATATCTCCGTTGGAAGCCATGCAGTGTGGTGTCCCTTCTATTATCTCTAAACAGTCCGGTTGTGCAGAAATCTTGAATTATGCTGTAAAAGTAGATTACTGGGATATTGAAGCCATGGCAGATGCTATGTATTCGATCATTACCTATCCGGCTATGCATGAATTCCTGAAAGTGGAAGGAAAGAATGAGGTAGATAATATTAAATGGGAATATGCCGGACAAAAAGTTCGCCGTATCTATGAACAAGTGATTAATAAATAACGACAAGACAAAAATTAAAACAACTATATTATGAAAACGATCTGCTTTTATTTTCAGATACATCAGCCATTCCGCCTGAAAAGATACCGTTTCTTCGATATCGGTAACGATCATTATTACTATGATGATTTTCAGAACGAAGAAATTATGCGTCGTATAGCCGAACGTTGTTATCTGCCTGCCAATAAGGCTATCCTGGAAATGATCAAAACGAGTGGAGGTAAATTTAAAGTGGCCTTCTCTATTTCCGGTCTTGCTTTGGAACAGATGGAAATTTATTCTCCGGAAGTGATCGATAGTTTTAAGGAACTGGCTGCTACCGGCAATGTTGAGTTCCTGGCTGAAACATATGCTCACTCTTTGGCTTCTTTAGGTGATAATATCGAGGAGTTTGAAGATCAGGTTAAGAAGCATAAGGAAAAGATCCATGATTTGTTTGGAGTTAAACCGAAGGTATTCCGTAATACGGAATTGATTTACTCGGATGATATTTCGGATGTGGTATATAAGATGGGCTTTAAAGGCATGTTGACGGAAGGTGCAAAACATATTCTTGGATGGAAGAGTCCGAACTATATGTATAGTTCCTGCGTTCAGCCTCAGTTGAAGCTGTTGCTTAAGAACGACCGTTTCAGCGAAGATCTATCTTTACGTTTCAACAACTATAACTGGAATGAATATCCGCTGACAGCCGATAAATATATTTCCTGGATTGCGGCAACACCGGATTCGGAACAGATCATCAATCTGTTTATGAATTATGAGGTATTAGGATCATTGAATCCGGCTGAAACCGGGATCTTTGATTTCTTCAAAGCATTACCTCGTTTTGCGGCGGAGAAAGGAATCGGATTCTCTACACCGTCAGAAGTGTTTGCCTTGTTGAAACCGGTCGATGCAATCTCTGTGCCTTACCCTATGTCATGGGTTGACGAAGAGAAAGATTGTAGTTCCTGGTTAGGAAATGTCCTGCAGCAGGAAGCATTCCGCAAGATTAATAGTATCAGTGAACGTGTTCGCCTGGTAGAGGAACGTCGTATCAAACAGGACTGGAACTATCTGCAAAGTAGCGACCATTTCTTCTATATGAGTACTAAGCACGGAGGAAGCGGCTTTAGCCCGTATGATAATCCTTATGATGCATTTAATAATTATATGAATGTGTTGTCAGACTTTATCGTTCGCGTAAATGGACAGTTCCCGGAAACAATCGAAAATGAGGAGCTTAACTCTTTGCTTACTACGATCAAGAACCAGGGAGAAGAAATAGAAGGTCTTCAGAAAGAACTTGAAAAACTGAAGAAAAAAGCTGCAAAGAAAAAAGAGGCCTAATAGAATATGAATAAAAAAGCGAATCGCTCCGATTCGCTTTTTTATTGCTTGATTTTAGGTTATGATGCTAAATAAAAGAAACGGATAATTCAATTAAGAATTACCCGTTTCTTTATATTTATAATATTTGAAAAATCTACTTATAGTCGGTTGTTGTAACCACAATCTTCATAGCATCCTGGTTCTTAAGCAATTTTACACCTGATGGAAGTAAGTAATTATTTAGAGCAGCCGTATATTGGTTGCCATAATAATCTGCCTGAGTTAAAAGACGTTCAACTGGAACAAGAAGTAAAACCATATCCTTTTCCGGATTATTCTTTATATGCTCCTGCATCAAATTTGATATATTGTCAAAGCCATAAGAACGAGCACTGCTTGAATAAGAAGCAAGGAATGACGTTTTTTTATCTTCGATCTTGTTATTGACAAAGAAAGTTGCCAAAGAGTCTTTCGGTAGTAATAATAAATTGGCCGGAGCGGTTAAAGCCCATTGCCAGTTTTCCTGGGGTAACGCTTTTATTGTCAAAGGAATGTTGTTGATTATACGGTCACCAATCTTTTCTGCAATATCTTTAGCCGGAATAGTCAACTGGGTATATACACCTGCCGGAGTTTTCAGATAAGCGATTGAATCATTCGGTTTCAATAAATCAGTCAAGTCGGTGTTTTTAAATCGATTCAACTGCAATACTTCCTTCGTTACATTGAATGTTTCACTTGCATATGCGGTTGAGTCCTGATTCTGACTTCCTTTCAAGTTGTATTTGTAATAGATCGAAATGGAAGAATAGCTAATCTGCAAGATATTTCCGCTGCCATACGTATTTGTTACATATAGACCAGGGAAGAACTTGTTAAAGTTCTCTTGGCTACTGAATGTACCGGGATTATTGATTGTTTCATCGTAAAACTTCTGTCCGAATTCTCTCGGCATACGAATTGTTACGGTAGGAACGTATGTCGGGCTACCGCTTGAGTCCACTGCGTTCCTAACACTATCAGGAATAGAGTTGTCATGTGCCGTATACGTCTGCATACCCAAAGAATTCTGCAAGTCACAATATTCTGCCGGATCGAAGTTTGTGTAGAAATCTCTTTCCAGTTGTTTGTCGACCTGATATATCTGGGCACGCATGGGAGTCAACGAGTCTCCAACCCATGATCCGCTATAATATATGATCTTAAAATCGACCGAATCGATCTGTCCGTTGATAGGTTCTTTTTGGAATTTGAAGTCTGACGGACAGTAGAACTGACAGATGTAATCAGATTTCACATTACCATACAACGGATCATAAAATTCGCCGAGTAGTCCACTAGTAGTTCTTGCATATACCGAATCCATCAGCAAGGTTGTCGCCTGCATCTGAAAAGTATCTACATATACGGGCATTTTGTCTCCGCCGGGCTGAATAGTCGAGCCAACCAGATTCAAATCATCACTACACCCACTCAGGATTGTTATTCCTAAGCCCAGGCCAATTAATAAAGGCTTGATCTTCATCATTTTTCTCTCACTTATTTAGAATCTAATACGACATCGTAAAATTCGTTGAATGCATCCATATAAGTTTCCGGCGACTGATAAGGAAGGAACGGAGTATCCTTTTTGGTTGCAATATAGTCCAGAACATCCTGGTTGATCGTTTCACTACCTTGTATCACACCGTCCGCAAAATCAATGGCCAGCTTAGTCAGGCCGACGAAACTGGTATCGGCTTTTATCCCTTTCAGGTCGCCCTCTTTCGCTCCGTCTGTTTTCAGCTTGTTGGCAAACTCTTTTCTAAACGGTGTTTTAAAGTCATCATTATAAATAGAATAGACTATTTTTGCATTTTTAAGACATGGATCGTCTGCATACATTCTTTTTATATATAATGCTGTCAAAGCAGATATCCATCCGTGACAATGAATTACATCCGGTATCCACCGTAGTTTCTTTACGGTTTCCAATACGCCACGAACATAGAAGATAGAACGGTCGTCATTATCTTCGTATTCATTCCCGTTTTCATCGCAAACAGTGTGCTTACGCTGGAAGAAGTCTTCATTATCAATGAAGTAAACCTGCATGCGTGCGGCCTGAATGGATGCTACCTTTATGATCAGAGGGTGGTCTGTATCATCAATAATAAGATTCATACCTGACAGGCGGATCACTTCGTGCAACTGATTGCGTCGCTCGTTGATATTTCCGAATTTAGGCATGAAAGTTCTGATTTCGCGACCACGCTCCTGAATGCCTTGCGGCAAGTTTCTGCATATTGTTGCAATCTCAGATTCGGGAAGGTAGGGTGTTATTTCTTGAGCTATAAACAAGATTTTTTTTGCATCCATTCTGTAAACTAGTTTTATAAAGACGGCACAAAGATAATAAATTTCTTTCATTTACGGTAATTATTTATTTGCTTTGCACCGTCAATAAGCATCTAACTGATGAAAATAGTAAACAGCATTCAAGAATTGAAACGTTATCTTGCCGAAGAGAGGCAGCATAACAAGCAAATAGGCTTTGTTCCTACTATGGGGGCATTACACAACGGACATCTGAGCCTGGTGAAGCGTTGCGTGGAAGAAAACGATGTATGTGTAGTGAGCATCTTCGTAAATCCGACTCAGTTTAACGATAAAAATGACCTTGTCACCTATCCCCGGACATTGGATAAAGACAGCGCCTTGTTGGAACCCGCCGGCTGCGATTATGTATTTGCGCCGACAGAAGCGGAGATGTATCCCGAACCGGATACACGCACTTTCGACTTTGGCACGGTTTCGGCCGTGATGGAGGGTGCACGCCGTCCGGGACACTTCAATGGGGTTGCCCAGATCGTAAGCAAACTGTTTTATGCCGTAGAACCCGATAATGCTTATTTCGGGGAGAAAGATTTCCAGCAGATTGCTGTGATCCGTGCGATGGTGAAACAGTTGAATATCCCGGTAAAAATCAATGCCTGCCCGATTTTGCGCGAGGAAGACGGGCTGGCTTTAAGCAGCCGTAATGTCCGTCTGACACCCGAACAACGTCAAAAAGCACCGCTAATAGCACGTACGTTAAAAGAAAGTACTAACTTTGCAGTCGGAAAAAGTGTGCAGGAGGTGATTGATTATGTTGTGAATACGATTAATGCCGACCCTGTTATGCGTGTGGAATATTATGAAATCGTAGACGGAATCACGATGGAGTCGATCAAAGACTGGTCAGATACTGATTATGCCGTAGGTTGTATTACCGTTTATTGTGGTGAAGTCCGGTTGATTGATAACATAAGATATAAATAGCTGGTAATCAAATTATACAAATAACGATGTTTATAGAGGTAGTTAAATCAAAGATTCACCGGGTGACGGTAACGGAAGCCAATCTGAACTATATCGGTAGTATCACTATCGATGCGGATTTGCTGGATGCCGCCAACCTGATTCCTAATGAAAAGGTAGCTATTGTGAACAACAATAACGGTGAACGTTTTGAAACGTATATTATTAAAGGTGAACGCGGATCAGGCGTGATTTGTCTGAATGGGGCAGCTGCCCGAAAAGCGCAGCCTGGCGATATCATCATTATCATGTCGTATGCCATGATGGACTTTGAAGAAGCCAAAACATTTAAACCGGCTGTTGTATTTCCGGATACAGCAACAAATAAACTGATATAGAGCATCGGTAGCAGTATTTAGAATGTTTTTAAACAACAATAAAGAAGCTCACCGGTTTGCCGGTGGGCTTTTTTTGTGACTTTGTGTTTTCTTATGGAATTAACTTATAGAGTATGTATACAAATAAGCAAATCTGGAATGTAAGTTACCCTATCTTCTTAAGCTTATTGGCACAGAATATTATCAATGTGACCGATACGGCTTTCCTGGGAAGGGTAGGAGAAGTTGAGTTGGGGGCCTCGGCGATGGGAGGTCTCTATTATATCTGTGTGTTTACGATCGCTTTCGGTTTCAGTACCGGGTCGCAGATCGTGATGGCTCGCAGGAATGGTGAACGGAGGTACAGTGATGTAGGGCCGGTCATGATCCAGGGTGTGTTTTTCCTTTTGGCGTTGGCGGCCGTGATGTTTACCCTGTCCCGTTTCTTTGCCAAAGATATCATGGGGGTAATGATCTCCTCCGACACGATCCTGCAAGCTACGGAAGAGTTTCTCGACTGGCGTGTGTTCGGGTTCTTTTTCTCTTTTATCAATGTGATGTTCCGTGCTTTGTTTATCGGTATTACCCGGACGAAGGTGCTGACTTTGAATGCGATCGTGATGGCGTTGACCAATGTGTTGCTCGACTATCTGTTGATATTCGGGAAGGGAGGTTTTCCCGAAATGGGTATTAAAGGGGCGGCTATTGCCTCGGTGGCAGCAGAGGGAGTGTCGATCGTTTTCTTTTTGGTTTATACCCGTTTGACGGTAGATATAAAGAAGTATGCATTGAATCAATTCCGGTCGTTCGATGTTAAATTGTTGAGACGTGTATTGGATATATCCATATTCACGATGTTACAGTATTTTATATCGTTGAGTACTTACTTTATGCTTTTCGTAGCCGTAGAACATCTGGGGCAACGGGAACTGGCAATCGCCAATATTGTCCGCAGTGTGTATATCGTCCTGCTGATACCTGTCAATTCTTTATCTACGGCAACCAATTCTTTTGTGAGTAATAGTATCGGTGCCGGACATAAAGACCAGGTTATCCCGATCATTCGCAAGATTGCCGGTATATCATTAGGTATCGTAGCAGTCAGTGTTTTTATCGCCTGTCTTTTCCCATCGGCTATATTGTCGATTTATACGAATGATGCCTCTTTAGTACATGCGTCTATCCCTTCTCTTTACGTTATTTCCGGTGCCCTGTTGATAGCAGCCGTTGCCAATATCGTATTTAACGGGGTGACGGGTACGGGGAATACCCGTTCTGCTTTTGCGATGGAGGTAGTGACGCTTGTCTTTTATACGTTGTTTATCTACGTGGCAGGGATGCGTTTACGTCTTCCGGTGGCGATTTGTTTCCTGACCGAGGTAATTTATTATAGCGGTTTGTTGTTGGCTAGTGTAATTTATTTGAAAAAAGCGGCGTGGCAGAATAAAAAGATTTAGAGGATTACATCCTTTTTCTTACCTTTGCACCCTATTACATTAGAAATTAGAAAGAAAAAAATAAATATACATACGAATTATGTTTGAAAATTTAAGCGAAAGGTTAGACAGGTCGTTTAAACTGTTGAAAGGTGAAGGCAAGATCACCGAGATCAATGTGGCTGAAACACTGAAAGATGTGCGTAAAGCATTGCTTGATGCCGACGTTAACTATAAAGTAGCCAAATCGTTTACCGATACGGTAAAAGAAAAAGCGCTGGGACAGAATGTGCTTACTTCCGTGAAGCCCAGTCAGTTGATGGTAAAGATCGTACACGACGAGCTGGCCAGCCTGATGGGGGGTACAGCTATCGATATCGATCTGAAAGGTTCGCCTGCGGTGATCCTTATGTCGGGGCTGCAAGGATCGGGTAAAACTACTTTCTCCGGGAAATTGGCTAACCTGCTGAAGACGAAAAAGAATAAGAAGCCGTTATTGGCTGCTTGTGACGTTTATCGTCCGGCCGCTATCGAACAGTTGCGTGTTGTAGGTGAACAGGTTGGTGTACCTGTTTATATGGAGCTGGAAAATAAGAATCCGGTAGAGATCGCAATGAACGCTATCCGCGAAGCTCGTGCCAAAGGTAACGACGTGGTGATTGTCGATACCGCCGGTCGTCTGGCTATCGACGAGCAGATGATGAATGAGATCGCTGCAATCAAGAGCGCTATCCAGCCTGACGAAATCTTGTTCGTTGTAGACTCTATGACCGGACAGGACGCCGTTAATACAGCTAAAGAATTTAACGAACGTCTGGATTTCGATGGTGTTGTCCTGACTAAGTTGGATGGTGATACCCGTGGTGGTGCCGCTCTTTCTATCCGTACGGTGGTAGACAAGCCGATCAAGTTTGTCGGAACCGGTGAAAAGATGGATGCCCTCGATATCTTCCACCCCGAACGTATGGCCGACCGTATCCTCGGTATGGGTGATATCGTTTCGTTGGTTGAACGTGCCCAGGAACAATATGATGAAGAAGAGGCTAAACGCCTTCAGAAGAAGATCGCCAAGAACCAGTTTGACTTCAACGACTTCATAGCCCAGATCCAGCAAATCAAGAAGATGGGTAACCTGAAAGAATTGGCATCCATGATTCCGGGTGTCGGTAAGGCATTGAAGGATATCGATATCGACGACAATGCTTTCAAGAGCATTGAAGCGATCATTTACTCGATGACTCCGGCCGAACGTACTAATCCGGCTATTCTGAACGGCACACGCCGTACGCGTATCGCAAAAGGTAGCGGTACGACTGTGCAGGAAGTGAATAAGCTGATCAAACAGTTTGATGAAACCCGTAAGATGATGCGTATGCTTACTGCAGCTAAACCGGGAAGTAAGAAATTTCCTTCGTTGAAAAGATAAACATTAAAGAGACATATTATGGAAGACAATCATTATCAATTACTGGACGGAAAAGCTGTTTCTGCTCAAATGAAGAAAGAGATGGCAGAAGAAGTCGCCCGGATCAAAGCGGCAGGCGGTAAGATCCCTCACCTGGCTGCCATTCTGGTGGGTCATGATGGAGGTAGTGAAACCTACGTGGCCAGTAAAGTAAAGACTTGTGAAGAGATCGGTTTCAAATCGACACTGATTCGTTACGAGGACGACGTGACCGAAGAAGAGTTACTTCGTCGTGTTGACGAACTGAATAACGATCCGGACGTGGATGGCTTTATCGTACAGCTTCCTCTTCCGAAACATATCTCAGAGCAAAAGATTATTGAGGCGATCGATTACCGTAAAGATGTTGACGGCTTTCATCCGATCAATGTAGGACGTATGTCGATCGGTCTTCCTTGTTTTGTTTCTGCCACACCGGCAGGTATTCTGGAATTGCTGAAACGTTACGAAATAGAAACCAGTGGTAAACATTGCGTGGTTCTGGGACGCAGCAATATCGTCGGAAAGCCGATGGCTACCTTGATGATGCAGAAAGCTTATCCGGGCAACTGTACGGTAACGGTTTGCCACAGCCGCTCGAACAATCTGAAAGAAATGTGTTTGAGTGCCGATATCATCATTGTCGCTTTAGGAGTTCCTGAATTCCTGAAAGCTGATATGGTGAAGGAAGGCGCTGTTATTGTCGATGTCGGCACTACCCGTATGCCGAGTAGCGTGACTAAAAGCGGTTACAAGTTGACAGGGGATGTGAAGTTTGATGAAGTGGCACCAAAATGCTCTTACATAACACCTGTACCGGGTGGTGTAGGGCCTATGACAATCATTTCATTGATGCGTAATACCCTGCTGGCTGGCAAAAAAGCAATTTATAAGTAAATATTCTGCATATTTTTGCCAAAAAGTTTGCAGAGTAAAAAAATACAGCTATCTTTGCAGCGTCTTAGAAAAAGAGATATACATGGTGGTTGTAGTTCAGTGGTAGAGCACCTGATTGTGGTTCAGGGTGTCGCGGGTTCGAATCCCGTCTTCCACCCGTAAAACAAAGAAAGTCATTCCTTTTTGGGAGTGGCTTTTTTGTTTTTAGATCGGTTTCATTTGCATATGAAGGATCGGATATGGTTTTCCCTGGCCGTCTGTGGCATCCCGTGAGATCACCTCGAAACCTCTGCTCAGGTAGAAATGTGATGCCTGCTCGTTTTGCTCGTTAACATCTACTTTCCGGATGTTCTTTTCCCGGAGGGCATATTCTATAAACAACCTGCCATAACCTTTGCCCTGTTGTGAAGGGTGAACGAAAAGCATTTCGATCAACTCGTCGCTCAGTCCCATGAACGCTGCAATATGTCCGTTTTGTTCATCTCTTATCAGGTAAAGTTCGACAGCCCGGAAATACTCGTTCCGTATCAGGGGCTTATAATATTGTATATCCTCTTCGGTCAGGAAATGATGAGAGCTACGAACGGAGGCTTCCCAAACCTGCAGCAGTTCATCGTAATCCGCCTCGGTAGCCAATTCGTATTTTGTTTGTTTTTTTATCATACTTCAGTCTGTTTGATATACATAGAGTTTTATTGTTCACTAAAAATCAGCCTTTTTTCCCACGCAAACCACTTCTCCTGTAATAGGATGCCTGAATTCCAGGTATTCGGCATGCAAGTACAGCCGATCGTCCTTCTTTCCATATAATTCATCACCGATAATGGGAGCATTCAAACCTTTTGGATGAGCGGCGTGTACACGTAGTTGGTGTGTCCGGCCGGTGAGGGGATAGAAAGCGATACGTGTATAATGGAGGTTACGTTCCAGAACCTGGTAACTTGTTATAGCAGGCTTTCCGTATTCTTCGTTTACAATCTGACGGGGACGATCCTCCGGATCCAGGCATAACGGAAGGTCGATGGTTCCCTGGTCGGATGCGACCGGTCCGTCTAGTAAGGCGATATACCGTTTCTTTACCGTGCGGTTCTTGAACTGTGCCTGTAGGTTCTGGTGGATGGCTTTTGTTTTTGCTATAAGAAGCAAGCCGGAAGTTGCCATATCCAGCCGGTGTACGATCATCGGGCCTGTTGCATCCGGATAACGGATGGTTAACCACCTATAAACAGAGTCTGTATCCATTTTTCCGGGGACAGATAGCATCCCGGCCGGTTTATTGATTACCAATAGCCATTCGTCTTCCAGTAAGATTTCCGGTTCAGCCTCTTTGTGGTTGTTTACAGACAGCGGGTTTGCTTCTACGTTCAACCCCTGCAACATATGTTTTAATATTGGCTCGCATTTCCCTTTGCAAGCCGGATAATAATAACCGTGACGGCGGATTTCCATCTTCGGGGAATCGCCCCACCAGAATTCGGCCATAGCAAGTGGCTTCAGCTGGTGCAGGTAAGCATATTGCAGGAGTTTGGGAGCAGCGCATTCTCCTGCTCCGGCAGGAGGCGTTTTTTGTTCCGTTTCATTGAATAGTTCACATAGATCTTTCACATCTCCCTTAGCATTCAGTATCCGGAACTGTTCGAACAGTTGTTGTTGTAAGGCGGCCGAGCGCGTCTTGCGCTCTGCTTTCAGTTGTTCGATCGTTGCTTCGAGTGTTTTTACCTCGGAATGTAAAGTCTCAATTCGTTCGTTCCATTGCTGCTTTAACCGCTTTAGTTCCGCTTTTTGAAACTGGCTTTCGCGAACCATGGCAGCAAGTTCTGCTGCATCCGGATTAGCCTGCCGTTTGATTTCACGATTTTTTTGAGCGACTTTCAGTTGCTCTTTTGCTTCGCTGAGGCTTTGTTCGGCCTGACGGCTTGTTTCCGCCAGTTGCTCCTTGCAGGCGGTATATTCCTTATCTGTCTGAAGCTGCCTGATCCGGGCGTTGATTGCGGAAATTTGGTCTTCTTCGATCCGGAAGAAACCTTGCGGTTGTTGCAGATCGTAGATCGGGGGAACGAAATAACTGTGCAGGTTTTTGCCGGCCAGTATACCGGAGAATGCGGCCAGGAAACCCAGTTCTCCTGTCGCGGTCTGTACGATCAGTACACCGAACATTTTCCCTTGTTGCAAGTCGCTCTCCCAGTCTTTTCTTGACAAAAGATAAGCCTGCACCTCTTCTGCAGCCACTACCGACAAGGGATGAGGGGTATAATGAAACGGAAATGTAAATTGTTCCGGTAGTGGTATGTGGGATACTGGATGACTGAAAAAATGAAACTTATCCATTTTTATCACCGTGATCCCGAAAACATTTTGCGTACTTTATCCTGACTTGACAGGAAACTCAACGAACGGACAATATCCTCATAGTTCTCCGGGTCGGCTATCCGGGGAGCTACAATATCCAATACTTTTAGTTTGTCGTCGTCGAATGTATAGATAGACATCAGTCTTATGCATTGCTGGCAAGAGAAATACCGGTCGGCAACCCCTACGACCAGTAATTCCAGCTGATCGTCTTTAAACGGTTTCGATTTGACTGTATTGTATAGTTGCTGAAAGTCTCTGTCGTTTATTATCCTGCCGGGTCGCATATGGTTGTTGTAAGGAGGACGGGGCCTGTCGTATTCAATATCATTCGGTGGATAGGCGGCAACGGGAGGTGCGGGAGTCTGGGTAACATCTCCTCCGTTGAATGAATCCATGTTGGTCACCCTGTCGTCCAGAAAGTCAACTAAAATAATAGTTCGGGTACCATAGAGAGGATCCACTTTTATAAATTCCCATTGTTCATATTCATGGTCGAAACGACGGTAATCCGGATTACCGAGCAGGTTGGTTATCTCTCTTTTACTCATCCCTTTTTCTATTTTCAGGATGGCGTCTCTACTGGCTTTGTAGCTACCGCAACTGCTGAAGAAGAGTGAACCGCCGATCAGTAGGAATGCTATTAGTGTTTTAATTTTCATATTCTTTTTCTTTTAGTTTATGACAGGTCTCTTTTATTTGGGTATAAAGATAATCAATTCAATATATTCTTTTCGATAGACCTCCGCCAATTGTTATGTTTTCTCCATTAATCAATTCATTTTCTTCCTGACAGAGGAACAGGCACATACGGGCTACATCTTCTGCAAATTCCGGTATCCCGGCTGCAGTAACAGAATTGACTGTTATATGCCATTCCGCAAGTGAAGCGGCCAGAGTGGAGGTTAATGAAAGGATGCCTCCGGTTGTGACATTGGTTTCCGATAGATTTATAATTCTTCCGTACGGATTCACTTCGCTTTGCGAGCGGCGATGTAAGGCCAGGCGGCGTGACGTGACGAAGGCTGATAATAGATTGGCGGAAAGAAGTTGTTCGAAATCTTCCATGCTGGTTTCCGTGATCGGATTAGTCTGACAGGTACCTGTATTGATCAGTATATCCAAGTCGCCCCAATCCTCCAGGATATGTTGCAGGCAGTTATCCAGGGAGATCTTGTCGTTGATATCTGCATGATGGAAAGTCGTGCCGGTCTTTTCAGCCATTAATAGGCCGGCTTCTTCATCCGTGCCGCAAAAAGCGACCCGGTTACCTGCCATGCGGAATGATTTTACTATCACTTTGCCGAGCTCTCCGGTTCCGTCCGTTACAAAAACTCTTCTGGTTTTGTGGAGCGTATTTTTCTTTTTTATACCGTAGCCGGTTTTTGTTCCGGCATTTTTTCTGGATTGGTATTCTTCGTATTTCTTTTCCAGATAGTTATCTGCCATGATTGTTATTTATTATAATCTGTTTTTACTATGTTTATATATTTTTTTCTATATCTTCATAAATCATTATTTGGAGATATAGATTTGTTGTTTAGCTTGTTATACTGAAGTTCCCCGTTCGGTATGCTGGCTTACCCGGAAATATCCAGGTACAGGATAGTAAAAGGGAGCTTTGCTGTATCCCGGATGTGTGAGGCGTCCTTCTTTTACACGTGTTTGTAGTCTGCGCAGGGCTGTCGATTTTCGTAGTCCGCATAGAACGCACATGTCTATCGTCGTGATATAAGCATGATCCTGAAAATAATCGGCCAGCTTACCGTCGATCTCGATCTCGCTGATTGTCTTAGAGCGGTGGGTATGTGCTACCCTTTGAAAAGGCATTCCTTTGAGTGAATCTTCCAACGCTTTGTCCGGAGTAAAAACGATTCCTCCGAAGTGGATATTTTCGGCTCGTATTTCTTTGGGCGAACGTACGGCCGGCGATTTGGCACTGCCGCGGAATGTGCCTACCCCTTTTAGTTGTACGCTGTTCCCTTTGTGTATTTCACGTTCCAGTGTATGTGCAAATTCAACAAAAGCAGCTGCCAGGTCACCGGTCGACAGGCTACACCGATCGGCTATCTGTTCGATCATCATCTCGGTGGTTATCCGTGATTTTATAACAAGTCGTGCATGATATCTCGTTTTGTTGGAACCTTTAGGCTGGGGAGTAGGGAAGAAGTCATAAAGTGCACTCATGGGATCTGTTGGTTAGGTGGAAACAAACTAATGTTTTCCAGCTTTATTACTAATACTTAACTGGTGAGTTGTTTTTTGAATCATATATTATGACGAACTTTTGTCACATGTTGTGAAGTAGCTTCATCACATAATGTGACGTAGCTATCGCTCATATTGTGATTCAAGAAAGAACTCCTTACAAAAATACGAGTAATATAGCAGTAAAACAATACTTTCTGCTATCTTTTTTATTAGATCAGATTGTTGAAAAACAAGCGATTCTATATTTGTAAAACGGGTGTTTATACGTATATATTTGTACTTCATTCTTATTAACATCTAAAATTTACTGATATGATTTACAAGTTGATTAACCGGATGAAGCAGGCTGTTCGACGTTTCCTGTCTGTTTCCCATGCGGATTCACGTTCACCCAAGTCTCGCTGGATTGTGGGAATGACGAAGGATCTGCGTAGTTTTCTGAACGAACGTTTTGACTTTCGTTACAACCTGTTGGACGGTACGACCGAATATCGGAGAAAAGGTGCTGTCGGTCAACCTTTCCTTCCTGTGGACGAACGGGCGATTAACGGGATGATTGTGGATGCTCGCTTAAAAGGCATCTCTTTTTTTCGGGGCGATGTACAGATGATGATTCTTTCCGATAAAGTGCAGTCGTATAATCCGTTTCACCTGTATATGGATGAATTGCCGGGATGGGATGGAGTGGATCGGGTAACGTCTTTGCTACTTCGTGTCTCTGCTGAAGAGATGTGGTTGAAAGGGGGGCGTTGCTGGCTCAGGGCAATGGTTTCGCAGTGGATGGGATGCGAGCGGTCGCATGCCAATGTATTGACTCCTGTTCTGATCAGTGCGGTACAGGGTTATGGAAAAAGTACTTTTTGCCGGCAGTTGCTTCCTGATACATTGAAGAATTACTACCTGGACAGCCTGCCATTGACGTCCGGTGCTAATCCGGAACGTAAACTGGTAAAAGCGGGACTCATTAATCTGGACGAGTTCGACCGTATTGGAGAGAAGCAACAAGCAAGTTTGAAAAATCTGTTGCAGATGCTCTCTATTCCTATCTACCGGGGAAAACGATTGGGGTGGGTGAACGAAGCGCGTCTGGCCTCCTTTATCGGTACAACTAATTCCCGCCAGTTCCTGACCGATGCTACAGGAAGCCGTCGTTTCCTTTGTGTAGAGGTAGAGTCTCCTATTTCCACTGAACCGATAGAGTATGAACAGTTATATGCGCAACTCAAATCGGAGTATCTGGCAGGTGAACCTGATTTTTTGACATCGGAGGAAGAGGCTGTTTTGCAGTGTCGTAATAAACGGTATTATTGTCAGTCGCCTTTGGAAGATGTATTCCGTACTTGTTTCCATCAACCTTCTCCAGGTGAGAAAGGCCATTGGATGACAGCTTCGGAGATATTTGCTTTTATGCACCGTTTCAATCCGTCCGCTTTGCGGGGAATAACGGCGAAGCAACTGAGCTTCAAACTTTCAGGAATGGGACTTGTTCCCAAGCATCGGGCGTATGGAAATTGTTATTTTGTGGTGCCGGTACAAGTTTGAAGAAATAGATAATGCACTGAAGTTCCTTTTGCCCTGAAATGGATGGAACTTCAGTGTATCTGACTGGTTTGTAGTTGTTTATTGTTGAAAGGTGATTTGTCTTATTTTACATCCGGATTAGCAGGAAAGGAGTGAAGGAAGAACACGCATTACGGTTTATTATGATTACTATTTACCGAATACTTACATATCTTTCAACTGTTGATAATAGTTCTCTAATTCCTCAGAAATGTATTTCCATCTTTCCTGTTTTCTAAAAAGGAGGCCTTTGGTCGTTTGACTTAGGGATGAATAGAATAGTATCGTTAATAATATTAAAATGAGAATTCCTGAGGCAAATTTCAGATTATTCCAATTAGTACCTTTATACATGAAAATATCAAGAAAATGACTCCAAAAAGGAATAATAAATAAGCTGTATAAACCACCAATAGACTTTAATAGGGTAATAAGTGGTTTTTGTGAAGATTGCTTCTTGAATAGCTTTGAATATTTATCCAGAAAGGCTTCTTTTTTTAATTTCTTCTTAGTGGGAAACAGCTTCTCTATCTCCTTAAAAATATCTTTTTCTTTCTTCTCTCTATATTCATTACTTGGCCAGAGTTTAAAAAAACCATCATTGACTGTTATTCCTTTTAGTCTCAATTCCTTTTTTGCATATCTATTGATATCGCATAAAAAAAGAGAGGTTAAGAATATGAATGGTACTAATACTATAATAATAATAGCTTGTTCGTTATTGCATATCCATAATAAATACATTATGACAAATTCGAGAAGGACTGTTAGTCCCATATATAGATATATTCTCCACATAACCTTTTTTAATATTGTGTTTTTGGCTTCATGCATCTTGAAGATCTCTTCTATTTTATAAAACGTTGCGTTCATTTTTGAATAGAATTTATAATTTGAATAACTAGTGTGATATTAATCTTTTATTTTCGCTGCAAACATCATTACTGATGATTAGTCTAAATGTTGTTTTTTTATTCTCTGTTAGTTAGATTATGTTCATTTTTCAAAACTATTTGCCGATGCAGCATATTAGACTGATTGACTACCAATAATTTACGACTTGAAAGATAGAGGGCTCAAAAAATTACTTGTTTTTTCGCCAAAAATTGAAGATTTAACGTTTTTAACCTTAGTTTGTCTTCAAGCGGAGGGAAAAAGAGGGAAATCGTCTTTTTAACCCTTGCAATCCCCGGTTCACAAAGATAAGGCATATCGGTGATTATTTCGCCGATTATGGCTGTAAAATTATAGATGAATTCACGAGTATTTTAGCTTGTTATTGCAGCCAAAAGAAAAAGTCGGTAGGTATAAGTTTGATTTTGGCGCAGCCCTCTCTTTTCTTCCCTTTTTTAGCTTTACTTTAATGATCGTATATGCGAATACGGGGATAAAGTAAAGTTGTTTTTCTTTTGGCAAGCAAAATTCATTCTCTGATATGATGTGTGAATGAGGATTTGTTTGTATCTTTGTAATGAATAATATTTTGGTCGTAAATTTGATTATGGCAGTAATATGAATAATATATTAGCGTTTAATATTGTTAATCCGAGCGAGATTGCATTGCGGATAGCATCGAGAGTTAAAGCAAGGCGGCTTGAGCTGGATTTGACACAAGAGGGGTTGGCTACAAGAGCCGGGGTCAAGTTTGCCACATATCGTAGATTTGAGCAGACAGGAGAAATTTCGCTGAGGGGATTGCTTCAGATAGGATTTGCATTAAATGCACTCTCTGAATTTGACGCTCTTTTTGCACAAAGACAATATCAATCATTGGATGATGTACTGAAAGAACAAAGTGTTACCCGCAAAAGAGGAAAGAAAAATGAATAGTATAAAACAGATAGAGGTAATATATGATAATAGACTGGTTGGCAGATTGGCTTTAACTAAAGAGAGTTTATGTGCGTTTGAATATTCGGCAGATTGGCTCAATTCTGGTTTTTCCATATCTCCGTTTGAGTTACCATTGCGCAGTGGGGTATTTATAGCAAAACCTCGTCCGTTTGATGGCGGATTCGGTGTTTTTGATGATTGTTTGCCTGATGGGTGGGGATTGCTAATTCTTGATAGATACCTGCAACGGAACGGGGTCAATCCACGAACATTATCACTACTTGACCGTCTGGCGTTGGTTGGTTCCACTGGACGAGGTGCATTGGAATTTCGTCCAGACAAGAGTGTTGTATCAAAGCAAGAGTACGCAGATTTTGAAAAATTGGCATTGGAGGCGGAACAGATTCTTGACAGCGACAATTATAACGGAGAGGGAATTGAGGAGTTTCAGTATAGAGGTGGTTCTCCGGGTGGAGCACGCCCCAAAATCTTTACTCGTTATGATGGGAAAGAGTGGTTGGTGAAGTTCCGGGCAAAGAGAGATTCCAAACGGATTGGTGAGGATGAATACCGTTATTCGCTTCTTGCCAAAGAGTGTGGAGTTGAGATGCCGGAAACACGACTTTTCGAGGATAAGTATTTCGGCGTGGAGCGATTTGACCGTACGCGGAATGGAAAATTACATGTGGTAAGTGTTGCCGGGTTGATAGGTGCTGATTATCGGCTGCCAAGTATCGACTACTTACATATCTTTAAAGTATGTGCAGCATTGACACATAATGTAGCTGAAATGTGGAAAGTGTATCGTCTTATGGTGTTCAATTATCTGATTGACAATAAAGACGATCATGCAAAGAACTTTGCTTTTATCTATCGTGATGGTGACTGGCATTTTGCACCGGCATACGACCTGTTGCCAAGCGATGGAATAAACGGATTCCGCACCACTTCAATCAATGATAGTATCGAACCTACAAAGGAGGATTTATTAGCTGTGGCGGTAAAGGTTGGGTTGGATAAAAAGGAAGCTATGGAAGTGATTGATAAAATAGAAAAATGCGTAGAAAATTTTTAATCGAGGTGAACGTATAAATACAATTGAATATTATGAGAAAATGTTATAAATACAGAGGCGGAATAGGTGTTTTTGATAAGAAAGGTAATTCGATATTTGAGAGAGATATAAACCTCTTGCAAATAACCAAATCTTTCTTCCCACAAAAAGAGAATTAAATGATCCAACAGAAGGCTTTTGTAATGACGATGTGGTCAGAACTTTATTTGAAGAACTAAAAGATTTTTCAATAGAAGTAAAAAGACAATATGAAGGATTGCTTGAAAAGTTTACAAAAGTAGGGATTTATTCGTGCAGTAACAATGTGACCAATGAATTGTTATGGGCTTATTATGGTGGTGGACATTCTGGTTTTGCTATAGAATATGATATCGATAGGCTCAAAGAATCGTTAAATTATAATCAATATTTTCAATCTGTTTTTGATTTTGACGTTAATTATTCCCGAAGTGTTCCAGTTGCGGATTTGACGATACTTCATAGTAAAGATATTATTCAGACTTTAAAAACTTTTTTGGGGACAAAATCACTTTCGTGGAAGCATGAGGAAGAGCATCGTTTAATTGTTGAAGGGAAGGGCTTGTTTGATATTGATTACAGAGCAATTACAGGGATCTATTTTGGATATAGAATGAATGAAGAAGAAATAGATTATATAATGAATGCTTTGAAAGGTAGAGGGTTGACATATTATAGAATAGAATTAATAGACAATACATATGGATTTACACCTTCCAGGATTGAAGATAAATATGCTAATGCCCCCAAATATGTTGTTAATTGCATTGACTATGATGTGGATGAGTTGCTTATGAATGGTGCTGTATTTGGAGAAGAAGCTAAATTGTATAGGGATAAATTTATCAAAGCGTTGGAAAGTGTTAAAAATGAGCCTCAAATAAGAGATTTTTATATTGCGACTATAGGCACAGATTCAATAGAGCCTATGTTAAAAATATTTGCTAATACGAAATCTGGAACACCACCAATTAGAGAATTTAATTTTAAACTCAACAATAAAGGAGAACTTTATAGGATAAAATAATATGTTATGGGAGATGAAGTGTTGACCCTACAGAAACGGATAGAACAAGAGGCTAAAGATACCTTGAATAGAACAATGTGGGAAGGTTATGCAAACGACATTCTTACAGGACTTCAAAAAAATCCAGACATACTACCAGATCGTCCAATATGGGAACTTGTGCAAAATGCTCGAGATGTTTCACTTGAAGGAGGAAAGTCTAAAATTGTGTTTGTGCGTAAGCAAGATAGTTTTATATTTCAGCATAATGGACAGCCATTTACTCGCAGGACGTTGCAATCACTTATCTTACAAACAAGTTCGAAAGTTAGACAAGATATTATTCAGGTTGGACAATATGGAACAGGTTTTCTGACTACCCATAAGTTTGGTTTGAATTTTCGTTTAACGGGTTCGTTGTCTTTACTCAGTGGATTGAAGTTCCACAATTTTTATGGCAGAGATTTTATGATTAAACGTTCTGCCCAAGACAAAATAATGCTGAGCAAAGAACTTGACGACATTATTTCTAAAACTCAACAATGGGGATTAGATGTAAGTTCTTTGTTAGATGAACCTATGAAAGATACAATATTTGAATATTTGCACAATGTTGATGCAGAACGTAAAAATGCTAAAATTGCTATTGAGGATGCGTCAAAACTAGTCCCATTTGTGCTAGCTTTAAACAAGAATATAGAATCAATCAGTTTTAAGGATGATGTAGAAAACTCTATTGAAAGTTTTCTTTTTCAGAAAGAAGAAGTATTTGATAGTTTTGAAGATCTATGGGTATATGAAACCACTGTCCTTCATTCAAAAAATGGACAACAGAATGATCCGATAAATTTGTTTCTACTAAAAAGTAAGACCTCGTTAGAAGAGAAAACAGGGGAAAGTAAATTTACTGTTATTTTACCTTTAGAGAAAACTATGTATGGATTAAAGGTATTCAGTTTTGATATTGATATCCCCCGTCTTTACCTCTATTTGCCTCTTCTAGGATCTAAACAATGGGGGGCTAATTTCTTGTTTCATAGTCCTTCATTTACATGTGATCAAGATTCTAGGGATTCGCTTATGTTGCGCTCAAATCCTCAATCAGATGTGCAACATGACCAAAAGAATAAAGTTATAATTAAAGAAGCGGGAGAAGCTCTTAGGAAATATTTAATGTATAAATATTGTTCAATAAAGGATGCAAGATTGTTATGTCCTATTAATTTTATGATGGGAAAAGGAACGGATGAGGTTGGGCTATATTACCGTGACTTACAAAAAGAATGGGTTACTTTTTTCGAGAGTTTAGATCTTGTTGAAACAAAAGATCGCGAGACATGTTCGGTCCGGTCTATTCGTGTACTTAACAACGAACTTAGTTCTGCATGCGAGCAAGATACTGCTTTATTAGATGCTGTTTACGAATTGTTATCAAAGCCAACTCATAATTTAGTTTTACCCAAGAAGGATGAAATGTTATTTTGGAGTAAAGTAACAAATGAATGGTATGAAAATGATGAATCCAAAAACAAGCATGTAATATCTATGGACAGTATTGTATCTATGATACAAACAACTATCATTACTGAAACTGACTTGGATTGGTTGTATAAACTATGCGATTATTTCAAGTCTAATAATCATGCAGATTATTTAAATAAACCAATAATTCCGAATGAGGAATGTACCTTATGCACTCAAAAAGATTTAGTGAAACCTAGTAGCTTTGGAAGTCAATTAAAGACTATTCTTAAAACTTTGACACCAGAATCGATAAAAAAATTTGTTCATTATCATTTTGTTGATATTATAGAAGAAACTTCTATCGACTTTGGATGTGCAGAGGTAAATACTACTTTAAGTAGTTATTTCGAGCGTCTGTCTCCTTCTTACGAAATGCTGAAGAATTCTATAATTGCAGGTAGTAGCGTAAATGTTTATCAGTATACCGAGAGGAGAATTCCGCAGAATGAGGTTCATGCAATTTTGGACTTGTATAAGATGTTGATATCAAATAGCTCTGGTGGGTTTCCTGAAAAATGTTTTAATCTACTTTCTGAATATTATGACTATCATTCAGAAATAATAGAAATCGCCACTAAAGATGTTCTTGATGTACGAAAATGTTATAATACCTTATTACATGATGCTTTGCTGGGATTTACATTACAGAAAGATAAAAACAGTATGGTACATTGGATCTTAAGAATGGTAAAGGAATTGTTTGATTTTAAAGATAGCCAAAATTTTCTTAGAAATTATCAAGTATATCCTGATCAGATGGGAGTCTTTAAGTATGCTTCTCAATTAAAAAAAGAGGAAAAAGGTATGCCGTCACGACTTAAAGAATTATATAATGAAATTTGTAAAAATGGAAACGATAAGGTTGAAAATGAGTTGGTAGATAATACTTTCGCGCCTTATTTTGTTGAGTTTAGCGAACTAAAATCGCAAGAATTGGCAGATGAAATCCAAAAACCATTCAAGGGGGATGATGGCAAAAGAACTATAGCAAAGGATGTTCATCAAAAGCAATATTTAGAGATTATTGAGCATTTTAATAATCCAAAGGATGGATCTGTGTGGAAAGGATTGTTTTCTATAGTTAATAATATACGTCCATTCTTAATGCTTTCAGTTATTGATAGTCCACAGAAACAAGAGAGTATCTTTACTATTATGAAAGTAGAAAATGAGACGAAATTGCAAATGATTGCAGAACTTGCTAAAGACCCTAACTTTGATCGTATAGTTATATTGGGCAAAGAAGCTCTTGAGAAAGAGGAGCGAGAAGAAAATGATTTTGAGTTTAAGAAAGAACTAGGTTTTATTGTAGAAGAAGTTTTACAAGAAGAACTTTCAGGTATTCTAGGAGAAAATAAGCTAAAGGCACCTTTAGTTGATAATAAACAAGGTGGTCAGGATTTAATTCTATATATCAATAATGTTCCTGTATATTACATAGAGGTCAAGTCAAGATGGTCGTCTGATAAGTCTGTTTTAATGAGTACATTACAGCATAGAACTTCTTGTCAAGAAAAGGAACATTATGCACTTTGTGTTGCTGATATGACATCTTTTATTGAGCAAACTCGAAAACATGAATATCCTCCTTTCGAACAGATTGAAAGTCATTTAACTTTCGTTCCAAATATTGGAAACCTTAATGGCCGGCTGAAGGACGCAACATTAGAGGAGGATACGCAAGTGCATATTGCAGGAGGTTATCAAGTACTTGTTTCACAAACTGTAATAGGGAATAATGGTATTCCATTTAGAAACTTTATTGAATTGCTAAAGAGTAGTATTGAAGATATTATTGCGTAAATGATTGGGGATTAATAACTATTAGTGTTTGACCTGAGTCATAAAATAGCAATATACGTAGGCGGAAAAGTTGCGGCATCTATGTTTGGGATCAAATTGAACGTGCTACCTGTTCCCCGTTGACTGTATCCCGAATAGAGAAAGGTGTACCGACAGTGGCAATCGGTATTTACTTGCGTGTTTTGTATGCCTTGCAACTTGATGATGATATTCTATGGCTGGCCAAAGAAGATAAACTGGGGAAAGCGTTACAGGATTTGAGTTTGAAGACAAGGAAACGAGTTTCAAAAAAGGGATAGAGTGCATATTCTCCTATTCGTAAGTTAAATTGTTTTTATGAGGATAAAAAACAAGACTTGTAATTTTGTATTATGCTATAAAATCATTATGTTTGCAGAGCATAACTAATAAGGCGTATGAAATTCGTTGATAGAATAGATGAAGCAGCACGTTTAAAGGATGCTCTTACGAGAGAGAAGTCCTCGTTAGTCGTGATGTATGGTCGCAGACGATTGGGTAAGTCAACGCTTATCAAAAAAGTGTTGTCGGATAATGATGTTTATTTTCTCGCTGACCGTTCTGAAGGCCAACATCAGAGAACATTGCTCGCCAAAGTGATAGCACAAGTGTTTCCAGATTTCGATAAGTTAACATATCCAGACTGGGAATCGATGTTTCGTGCGGTCAATTATCGAACAGACATGCGTTTTACTTTATGCTTGGATGAATTTCCATATCTTGTGGAACAATCTCCAGAGTTTCCATCTGTTCTGCAGAAACTTGTTGACGAGAAACAACTGAAGTATAATCTTGTGCTCTGTGGTTCTTCTCAAAATATGATGTATGGGTTGTTCCTTGATTCTACAGCACCTCTCTATGGCCGTGCTGATGAGATAATGAGGCTTGCGCCGATACGTTTGCCGTATATTCAGGAGGCTTTGAGTCTTGATGCGATGAATGCCATTGAGGAGTATTCCGTATGGGGAGGTGTACCACGTTATTGGGAACTAAGGGAAAACAGAAGTTCGCTTGATGATGCATTGTGGCATAATATCCTTTCAGTAAATGGCACTCTTTACGAAGAACCTATAAAACTGTTTCAAGATGATGTTAAGGATATTGTTAAGACTTCGACAATAATGTCTTATATCGGTACTGGCGCAAATCGTCTGTCTGAGATTGCTGCCAGATGCAATGAGCCGGCAACTAATCTGTCACGTCCATTGAAGAAGCTTGTCGATCTCGGATTCTTGGAGAAAGATGTTCCGTTCGGAATTGACGAAAAGAATGCGAAAAAGAGTCTTTATAAGATAGCCGATCCGTTTATGGCATTCTATTACCAGTTTGTTGTTCCGAATCGCTCGTTCATTGAACTTAGTCGTCGCTTGCCCATTGAACAGGCTTTAAACGCTCATTTCTCGGAATATGTGAGTATGCAATGGGAAAAGCTATGCCGGGATGCTGTAACAGGTAATCTTGTCAATGGAGTAGTTTATGGTAAGGCAAAACGCTGGTGGGGTTCTGTTCTCAATGAGGATAAGAAACCTGAACAGGTCGAATTTGATGTAATGGCAGAATCGCTTGATAAAAAGTATCTGCTGGTTGGTGAATGTAAATGGACAACCCAAGAGAATGGTAAACAACTAACTGCCGAACTTCTCCGCAAAGCTAATCTGTTACCGTTTGCCAAGAACTACACCATTGTTCCTGTGCTGTTCCTTAAGAATACTCCGAAAGATGATGTAGGAAATGCCATGTTGCCTGAGGATATTGTCGGGTTAATGAGGTAACAAATTCGTCATTGTATTGGGTAGGTGAAAGGATAGAGAGAATTAGTTGTAGATTGGGCATTCCCAAGAGAGAAATGGATATGTTTGTTGGGGTGTTGAATGAACGGTATAAGTGGGAATAACTGTTTCTATATGTCAAATTGCCAAATAAAAAAAGGTATGGAATTGATTTGTATGTAATTGGACATTAAGATGTGATTTGAGTTTTGTATTATGCTGCACGGATATAATGTTTGTGTAGCATATTTTTTTGAAAGGTGAAATTCATTGATAGGATAGATAAAAACAGACAGATGTTCTTTTGCATATCTTTATGCCAACTGTAGTCATTTCTTTAAATGATGTTTTTGTTGCTTATGTGCTTGGCTATATGGGAAATTAGGTGTATTTTTGTTTGCAATTTAATGAGTATAATTTGAATACAGATGTCGAACAATCAACAAATAGTGATGAATAGAATAAAAGTGGTACTTGCAGAAAGGCAAAGAACCAATAGATGGTTGGCCGAGCAAATGGGTAAATCTGAGAATACAGTTTCAAGATGGTGCTCAAATAAATCACAGCCGTCTATAGCTCAACTACAGGAAATTGCAAATTTGTTGGATGTTGATGTGCGTATATTATTAAAATCACAGAAAGTATAAGTTCGTCCATAGATTTTGGGAATTATATTAAAATAGAGTTGGCCTAAGAAATAATGGTAGCAACAAGATATTATTATTCTGATTCAATCTCAACGTTTTTGACTAAAAGTGTCAATGAAATTGTTGGTGAACTCACGTTGATGTCGCAACATGATATCAATGATGAGACATCATATTCGTGGGTGGAAGAAATAATTATACTACACGAGGTGCTTGCTCCTTATTCTAAACGTGGTAGTGTTTACTTTGAGTATAATATTCCTCGCATGGGGCGCCGAGTTGATGTGATTGTTATCATTGATGGAGTTATATTCGTATTGGAGTTTAAAACTGCAGAACAAAAATTTCGTCATCATGCAATGACTCAGGTATGGGACTACGCTTTAGACTTGAAGAATTTTCAAGAAGGAAGTTTTGACCGTGCGCTTGTACCTATTCTTGTTGCTCCAAAAGAGAAAGATAGTCATTGCTACCTTGAGCTTAAACACTTTGAAGATAATGTATTTGAGCCTCTCCTTGTTAACAGTAAATTATTAAGTAATACTTTCTCAAAAGTACTTGATGTAATTCCTCACTCATTGCAATCCTTATCTGCTGATAATGCTTGGGCAAAAAGTGGATATGAGCCAACCCCTACTATCATTGAGGCTGCGATTGCTCTCTATGAAGAGAATACTGTAGAGGACATCACAAAACATGGTGGTGATATTGATAAGGCATCTATAGAAATTACCAATATTATTGAATATTGTCGCCAAAACAATAGAAAAGCAATTTGCTTCATTACAGGTGTACCAGGGGCAGGAAAGACTCTTATTGGTCTAAATACAGCTATTGATCAGTTTAATAGAGGAGAGAAAGCGGTCTATCTTTCTGGCAACTTCCCTCTTGTTGAAGTTCTTCAGGAGGCTTTGGCCCGCGATTATGTACGTCGTGATAAAATAAAGGCTAAGCATGATGAGCGAAAGCCTTGTACTAAGGAAGAAGCCAAAAGTAAGGTAAAAGCTTTCATTCAAATGATTCACCATTATCGTGATCTTTATCTTGAAGGGACTAAAATAGAGGATGGAAAAATTCTTCCTATTCCAGACTATTTTCAAAACCATACAGATAAAGCATACATTCCAATTGAACATGTAGCTATATTTGACGAAGCACAGCGTGCTTGGACGCAAGAAGAACTTCAGCGCTTTATGCGTGAGAAAAAGGGGATTAAAGATTTTCCTTACAGCGAACCTGAATACCTAATCTCCTGTATGGATCGCCAGCAAGATTGGGGTGTTGTGATTTGTCTTATAGGCAACGGTCAGAGTATAAACAAAGGAGAAGCCGGTTTGACTGAATGGATAGAGAGCATCCAACGCAATTATGGAGATTGGGATGTGTATATATCAGAGTATTTACTTAGTTCAGGCGATGTAACTATGGAGCAGTTGGAAATTATTCGTCCGCAAATCAAATCACGTGATAATCTCCACCTGAAGATGTCTATGCGTTCGTTTCGTTCGGAAAAAGTGAGCACTTTTGTCAATCAACTCCTTGCGTTGCAAAAAGAGGAAGCAGCACTGACCTTGCGCGAACTAGATAATTATCCGATAGTAATAACCCGTTCACTTTGTACTGCAAAACGATGGCTTCGTGCTCATACTCGAGGTAGCGAACGTATGGGATTGCTTGCCAGTAGTAAGGCTGAAAGACTTAAGGCCATTTCTATCAATGTTCGTTATCAACCAGACTTCGTACATTGGTTTCTTGAAGATGACAGCGACATACGTTCGAGTAATGCTCTTGAAGATACCCTTACTGAATTTAAAGTACAAGGGCTTGAAATTGATTGGGCTTGTATTGCATGGGATGCAGATTTACGCTTAAATAAAGACCATTCTAGTTGGCAACATTATCAACTTCGTAGTGGTTCCAAATGGCAGAATATTAATAAACCAATTAACCAGGAATATCAAATAAATGCTTATCGTGTTTTATTGACTCGTGCTCGTCAAGGGATGGTAATTGTTGTTCCAAAAGGGGATTATGAATTTCCTCCTGATGAAACAAGAAAACCTGAATGGTATGATGAGATTTATAGTTATTTTAAGGGTATTGGTATAAAAGAAATATAAATGTTAAATTTTAATATTAATAAAATATGCCTCTGAAATTTATAGACCTTTTTGCGGGACTTGGAGGATTTCATCTCGCACTTGACAGGCTCGGGTGTGAGTGTGTGTTTGCTAGTGAGATAAATTCAGACCTTAGACAATTATATGAAAGAAATTATGGTATGCCATGTGCTGGGGATATTACAAAAATTAACGTTAAGAAAGATATTCCTGCACATGACATTTTATGTGCTGGTTTCCCATGTCAGCCATTCAGCAAAGCTGGTAATCAAGAGGGCTTCAATGATGCACAAGGACGAGGCAATATGTTCGATTACATCATGGAGATTATTCGCCATCATCGTCCAAAGTTTGTATTCTTGGAGAATGTGGCCAATCTCAAAACCCACGATGAAGGCAATACATGGAAAGTAATCGAGAAAAAACTAAAGGACGCAGAGTACCAGGTTTACGAAAGCATACTGTCACCTCATGAGTTTGGCTATCCGCAGCATCGTAAGCGTATCTACATTGTAGCCATACGTGAAGACCTTCGTATGCCTGAATACAAATTTCCAGAACCCAATAATGCTGTATGCGACATCCATACTATCATTGACGAAGCAGATACCAACGTACAGATGATTAAGCAGGAAACCCGTTATCAACTTGACATTTGGGAAGAGTTTCTGCATCTCGTTACAGCAAGTGGACATACTGTAGGTGGCTTCCCTATATGGACAATGGAGTTTGGTGCAACTTACGACTTCGAGGGTAAAAAGCCCAAACTACAGTCGGTTGCAGAGTTGAATGGCAAGCGAGGAAAGTTTGGACAAATCATAAAAGGCTTAACCATAGAAGAGTGCCTCGCTCAACTTCCTGTCTATGCCCAACCAAACAATCGTGAGAAGAATGATGAAACTGAATTTCCTGATTGGAAAAAGAAATACATACGCCTGAATAGACAATTCTACGAAGACAACAAGACGTGGCTCAAACCATGGATGAAGAAAATCAAGGATTGGCAAAACAGCCACATCAAGTTTGAGTGGAATTGCGGTAAGGATGTAGAGTTCACTCTTGAAGACAAACTCATCCAATTCCGTGCTTCTGGCATTCGTGTTAAGTTGGCGACATTCGCACCTGCCTTAAATTTGGTCGGCACTCAGATTCCTATTCTTCCATGGATAGAGGGCACACCGAGAAAAGGGTCAAAGGATGCAAGCCGAGGCAGATACCTGAGTGTCAAGGAAGCTGCCGCATTGCAAGGTATGAATAATATCTGCTTTGGTTCGGATGATTTCCAACTTTCCAACACTCGTATCTATGAGGCATTAGGAAATGCAGTGAATGTACAAATCGTAAGGTTAATCGCAGAAAAATTCCTGAATCATGAGTGAACATAAGAAATACACCAGCATCAAACTGAATGCGAGGGTTTATAATACATACAAAACTCGTCCAAATACTATTCCCCATGCATTAGGCGAGTTCATTGACAATGCCATTGGCTCGTATCAGCAGAACAAAGAACGTCTTATTGAGAATGATTCAAATTATAAACTGCACATTGACATCAACATTGAATGGGTGGACAAAAAGACAACCAAGATCACCATTCGTGACAATGCTGCAGGCATTTCTGAACACGCATATCAGACAGCTTTCGAACCTGCTCACAAGCCCGAAAACGATAAAGGCTTGAATGAGTTTGGTATGGGTATGAAGGATGCTGCTCTGTGGCTTGGTGACACCTGGCGCGTAGTATCTTCGGCATTAGGTGAACCGATAAAGCGTAATCTCACATTCGACCTAAAGAAGGTTGCAGATCAGAATCTCACCTCATTACCATACGAAGAAACGGAGGAAGAAACATGGAAGCATGGCACCACGATTGAAATCACCAACCCAACAAATAACGCACCTGTTCAAACCAAACTTCAGAAGATACAGGAAGACATCAGCGGCATCTACCGAGAATTCTTGCGTAATAACGAAATCGAAATCCGCATCAATGACAACCTCCTTGAATTCGAAGAGTACGAAGTGCTTAAAGCTCCGTACTATGCAACGCCAAAGGGTGAATCTCAGGAGTGGAAGGTAGAATTTGATACTGGTTTCATCATGGGCAGATACCGTATTCATGGCTTTGTCGGTCTTCTCGAACAGATGAGCAAACGCCAGCGCGGTATTGTGCTGTTACGTAGAGGACGTGTCATCCGGGGCGAAGATGAAAACAGCTGTTATGAGCCAAAGGAAATCGTAAGTGCAACGGCTAGTAGTCCTCGTGCTAAACGAATCTTTGGTGAGATGTTCTTGGAAGGTTTTGAGGTCTCTCACGACAAGAGCGAGATTATGGATATGGAAGCTCTTGACTCTATCATGCCAGAGGTGCGTAAGATGCTGAAGGTCGGTGAATACGACTTACTTGCTCAAGGTGATAACTATAGAAAGAAAGACATCGCAAAAGAAGTCAAGTCACTCGTAGGCAAGCATAAGGAAAACAAAAAGCCTATCAATATTGACATTACCGAAAAGCCTGTCAAGCAGCCAGAGGTTGAGCCACAGTCAATCGTAGAAGAAATCATCAAGGAGGTTTACGTCATCAAGGATGAACTTTATACGCTTGCAGTACACTTTGTGAATGAGGGCGAAGACCTATTCTGGCTTGACACCTCAGAGGAAGAGAAGAAGGTTCTCAAATGTATGGTCAACTGTAACCATAAGTTTTTTGAGACTTATCCAGTCAAAAAGTCAGGTCAAAGTTCTGTTCGCTTGCTGATGGCTCTTGCTGTTGCTAAATATTGTCACCAATGCGATGATGTTGATGATATGGTAGAACGCTTTAATGAAATCCTTGGAAAATTCTAACGTATGAGCACCACTATAACAAAATTGAAGTCTAAACATAAGCCGTTGCAGGTTGTCAATCCTGCAGGCGATTTGTTTGAGTCGTTTGCAGCATATAAGGGCATGGAAGGTGAAGGTCTTTCTAATCTCAGAAATGAAACTGCTCACATCCTCAGTTTCTGCAATAAGCATGACGATACTAAAGCGAAATCCGTAACGCATCTGGCATTCGGATACGTACAGAGCGGTAAGACAATGTCTTTTACTGCTCTTACCGCTATGGCTCGCGATAATGGATATAGGTTGATTGTTTACCTTGCTGGTTCTGCCAAGAATCTATGTGACCAAACCTACGATAGACTTAGAACGGACTTGTTTGACCGTGACTCTCACCATTACCGCATGGTTAAGGAAGACAACCAGATGGCTGACAGTATCCGAAAAGGTATGTTGCTCAGTAAGAAACCTATTCTGCTAATTCCTATTCTGAAGCATTACACGCACATTGATGCTCTTACTGAGGTTTGCAATACAGAAGTATTCAAGAATGCTCTGAAGGGTGAAACGGTAATCATTATTGACGATGAGGCAGATCAGGCTTCATTGAATAATTATGGCTATCAGAATAGCAAGACAGGCGAGTTTAAAATGTCGAGCACATACGAGTCAATCCTTAAACTTCGCTTGGCTTTGCCAGGTCATTCATACGTCCAGTACACAGCCACACCACAAGCTCAAATACTCATAAGTATTGACGATATTCTTTCGCCAAAATCTCATACAGTTCTTTCTCCTGGTGCTGCTTATACTGGTGGAAAACTCTTTTTCAAGAATGAACCTGCAAACATCGTAGGAGGATCATTAATCAAAAAGATACCGGACGATGAGGCTTATCATGTTCGTAATAATGACTTAGATAAGATGCCGCCAAGCCTTCACGAAGCACTATGGTTTCATGTGATGACAACGGCCATTCTTGTACACTTACAGGAGAAAATTCAATACTTGTCAATGATGGTTCATCCTGATAATCCAGTCAAGTCGAGTGCCAAGTTCAGAGATTGGGTTAAGGATGAACTTGAGAGGTATTCAAAATATCTTCTCAAGCCAGAAGGCCATGACAGTAGGCGCAGAATTATTACTGAACTCAAGGATAAGGTTTATCCTGAGGTGATAAAGTACATGGATAAGGATGAAATACCTCCTTTTGATGATGTACTACCATTTCTTAGTGATGCTATCAATGACTGCCAACTCCATTTCGTTAACAGCAAGAAGGATGGCGAAAAGGAAATTGATTGGAGCCTTGGCTCAATGCACATTCTCTTCGGAGCTCAGTTGCTGAACCGTGGATTCACTATCAACAATCTTTCCACGACCTACATGCCTCGTCATACTGTTGGAGTTGCAACCGCTGATACCATTGAGCAGAGATGTAGGTTCTTTGGCTACAAGATGAAATACATAAAGTCTTGTCGCGTCTATCTACCCGAACAGTCAATAACCAACTATGTTGACTACGTTGACAATGAGGAAGAACTACGTACCATTCTAAAAAACTCAGATACTCTGAAAGAAGCAGGTCACGCTCTCATGTCATCGCCAAATCTTCAGCAATGCCGAAAGAATGTACTACCATCTGACCTTGTTAAGACAACAATGGACGGAAACTGTAAGATGGAGGCGTTTGACAATCCGGATGTTATTCAACACAATAATTCAGTCGCTGCTGCATTCGTCAAGAAACTTAAAAAAGAGAAGAATATATCCCACACACTTTACAAGAATACTACTAAACAGCGTGAGCATCGAGTATGGGATTTAACCATCGACGAGGCTGTAGATTTCTTGCTTGATTTCCAGTTTGCAAGTGTAGCTGAGGCGGTTCGCAGAGACAATACAGTCAGATACATCAAGTACCTTGCTGCTTGGCCAGGTTGCAAAATTGATCATGTTGAGTTCATGCAAATGGCATACGATGGTAAGCCGATGCGACGTTCGTTCAATCCAGATAAGGCAAAGATAAAATCGACATTCTACACCGGTGCAGACAAGGATTCATCGATTTATCCTGGTGATCAGAATGTACACATGCCAGAAGACACCATCACCATTCAGTTGTATAACTTTGAGTTGACACCATGTTTTCCAAACAGACCTACAGCTCATACATTGTCTATCAACTACCCAAAGAAATTGAGTACGGCATATTGTACGAATAACCAAGAGATTGAGGATATTGATACACTGTTCAAAGAAATCGAAGAAGAATATGAAAGTAACGCCTGAAGAATTGTATAAGCAGTTTTCTGCACTAGCTCTACCTGTAAACGATGCTACCAATGTTGTTTCAATAGATGGTACTTGTCATAAATTGGGCAAAACGAAGGATGGTTATCCTGAGTTCTACATTTGCTCGGATGGTAAAGAGGGCCATCCGAAAAGTGCACCATTGGAGAACCTTGATGTCTACTACGATTCGCCATGTTCAATTTGTGAGGATGGTGTAACCAAGCAGCAATGCTTTAGTGTGCTTTCCTTAAGGCGCACCGGAGATTCTTTGTATTTGTACTTCATTACTATAGTATTGCGTATCATAGAAACTCTGCCATCTGTACCTACGAGCCGAAAACTCGCAGTAGAGTTTGATTCTCTGATTAGCATTTTCTCGCCTTCTCACAAATATGATGAGAATAAAGCTAAAGGGTTGTGGGGCGAACTGCTGGTTATTGAACAAAGCCAGATGCCAGAGATGCTGATTGACGCTTGGCATAGAAATGCAAACGATAAGTTTGATTTCACGATGGGCAAAGACAAAATTGAGGTAAAGAGTACAGCAAGCGAAGAACGTAAGCATGCTTTCTCGATTGGTCAATTAAATCCGTCCAAGAACTCGAATCTTGTGATTGCCTCCATCATGGTGCGTCCATCTGCTTTGTCGGATACAGGTCTTAGCATAAAGGATCTTTATGACAAGTTGCAGGCAAAGATTCATTCTACTCAGACGAAGTTGAAACTGTTGAAAGGCATTGCGAGTATCATAGGCATAGAGTCAAACGCTTTCTACTCGTTGGCATTTGACTATGCTACAGCTTGTGATACTCTGCAGTTTTACGAGGCGAGTACTATTCCTCACATAGACTCAGATTCTGTGCCAGTTGGCGTAAGTGAGGTGTCTTTTGCATCTGACCTTAAAGGCATAGAATGTTTGAACTGCGAATCTCAAATAGTTAAAGAAAGTTCTTTGTATAAATCACTTTTCTAAATGCCAAGATTAGGAAGAAAGAAAATAAAGGCACTTCTCGAAGAACACTTGAATCATTCTTCATGCCAATATGGTATAGGAGGAGAGAATCCTATGCTTTTGGTTATAGAAGATCGTGTTTTCACCATCTTCCTAAAACCTATTGGGGATGTGTGTTACGAGAATGAAAATGAGTCAACAAGAGTTCAACTACCTAAATGTGACTATTTCAACAAGGTGAAGGCTTCAAAGCGACCATTCTTGTTGATGGGTTTTGACTTGGAGAATAGCGTCTTTGTTGTTTGGAATCCCTCCAACACAAAGGAACGCCTTAACACAAAGAAGAATCTTTCATTCTACTGCCGACTCAGCGCTCAACGAGAAGCCAAGAAGAAGCAACTACCTGTACGATGCAACCTTACCAATGGTGAGTTTATCTGGGTAGTACCGATGACATTCATCGCCGAATTTCTCATGTACATAGAGGATTATTTTGTTCTTCCTGATGCGTGCGACTATAAAATAACAGAAGGTGAAGTTTATTCTATTGTGGATGAATGTCAGGAGCTATTCAGCGTTGACGTAAATGATGTCATCGATGAGAGCGGAAAGGTAGTAGCCATTAAGAATCCAGCCATACTGAAGGAACTTAAGGTGGCACGTTCAAGCGGTAAACCATTTGCAGAGTATGATGTATTGTACAAATACTACGAAGACAAGAAATCAATAATGAGGCTTTCTGAATGGGCGCAACTGTTGAATGCAATAAATACCAACAATGAAAATGAGAGCTAAAGAAAAGTTATACACATTTATAAAGATTCGGAGTTATTTGAATGTTAAAAGGGTTGGTTCTTTCTAACATATCATATAGTTGTTGATTCCTAAATACTAAATACTGACAATGGAATGGAACGCAACCGGAGTAGAGATATAGAGGAACGACAACAGCTAACTTCAATGGGTTGGCATTGTATTACCATTTGGGAATGTCAATTGAAACCGAAAGTTCGTCAACAGACTTTTGATGCTTTGGAATATACGCTTTGCCATATCTATCTTGAGGATAGAAGAATCAAATCATATGAGACAACTGAGGAAGAATATAGCATGGTGGCAGAACCCGTGGAAAGTTATGGCAAATCGAAATGAATAATCGTAAAGATGATAATTTAAACAATGGCAAAGAATATAGTAATACGAAATAGTACGGCTGATTTTCTCATATTCATGCTTGAAGGCAAAGAGGATGGGATTCAGGTGATGTATAAGAATGAGACTATTTGGGCTACACAAAAAGCGATGGCGCAGCTTTTTGATTGCTCAACTGATAATATTAGCTTGCACTTAAAAAATATATTTGCATCCGGAGAACTAGTCAAAGATTCAGTTACCGAGAAAAACTCGGTAACTGCTGCTGATGGGAAAAATTATCAAACAATGTTTTATAATCTCGATGCCATTATCAGTGTCGGGTATAGGGTTAATTCAATTCGTGCTACTCAATTCCGGCAGTGGTGTACATACGTGCTTGGTCAGTTTGCTATCCGGGGATATGTGATTGATCAGAAGCGAATGGAGAACGGTTCTTTTATTGGGGAAGATTATTTTGAGCATTTGCTTGCTGAAATAAGGGAAATAAGGCTAAGTGAACGTCGCTTTTATCAAAAACTGACTGACATTTATGCTACGGCTATAGACTATAATAAAGACGCTCCGACAACTCGCCTTTTCTTCAAGAAGATACAGAATAAAATGCATTATGCTATACACGGGCATACTGCTGCAGAGTTGATTGCAGAACGGGCTAATGCAGATAAAGAACACATGGGACTGACTACTTGGGAAAATGCTCCGAATGGGAAAATTGTCAAAACAGATGTGTCTGTTGCAAAAAACTATTTGCGGGAAAACGAATTGGAAGAAATGGGCAGAATAGTCAATGCGTCCCTTGATATGGCAGAAAATATGGCTAAACGTCGCATTCCAATGACAATGGAGGATTGGGCAAAGCGTATTGATAAATTTATTGATGTGGCAGAACTCCCGATATTACAAGATAGCGGAAACGTGTCGGCCGAATTTGCCAAAGAGTTCGCGGAAACGGAGTTTGAAAAGTACAGGATTATTCAAGACGGACTGTTCCAATCCGATTTTGACCGATTCAATGATGGTAATCTTCTCCCTTTAGATATTGAATGATATTGAGTTAAAAAGCAACGAGTTTCAATACCAGTTTTCATATTTAAGACTCGTTGCTTTGTGCTAGTTATCAGATAATCTATTATTTGAAATTATTCAATGCTTTCGACAGGAGTATCATTGTAGTAATTCCAACCATAACAACTAGGATGCTCCATAAAGCAACTTTCCAAATCAATGTCGAGTGCAAAATTTCCGCATTAGCAACTATCATGCTGACGAAAAAAGAAGATAGTGCTACCAATATGATGATCAAGATATAGAATGCAGTGTATGACATTGAAATATATCTGTTTGCTTTGCTGATTTTCCGTTCTGTTTCATTACATTTGTCTTGAATCAGTTGAAGGAACTTATCAAGGACGGTCTGCCCAAATTTTTCGGCTTGTTCCTGCGTATCTTTGGCTATAGCCAATCTATATTCTTGTAGAAATTTGAGTGAATTTACCAGATTCGGGTCCTTCGTCGTCAAAGACATTCCGCCTCGCCGGTTCTACTTCGCCTGCTTAGGAGAGTATACCACTTCAAACGGTTCAAAACAAATCGTCTTCGTGCCGCCTCGGACGAAATAACCCCAACAGCGCATGAACGCTCGGTATAGCGGTCGGGGACAAAATATGGTTTAATCCTCAACCCTGTAGGTTCGATAGCATATAATAGGGTACTCCTTGAAAACGCTGTACCGGCACTACTTTCGTCTGCGATATTCCGCCGGCGTCATTCCCGTCTGTCGTTTGAACAGGCGGGTAAAGTATTGGGGATACTCGAATCCCAGCTCGTATGCAATCTGGCTTATCGGGCGTTCATCCAGTGCCAGTTTGTCTTTCGCCGTCTCAATCATTCGATTCTGGATATGTTTTCGGGTATTCATGCCCGTTTCGCGTTGAAGCACGGCGGTCAGGTAATCGGACGAAAGATTCAGTCGGTCGGCAAAATATTTCACGGTCGGCAACCCGTTTTTCGAGAGGGAATCGGAATGGAAATAATCGCGGAGCAGTTTCTCGAACCGGCTTACGATATCCATGTTTTCCCGATGCCTCATCTTGAACTGCCGGTCGTAGAATCTGCGGCAATAGCTCAGCAGCAAGCCGATGGAGGCACATGCTATTTCAGGTGTATGTTCGTCGATGCGTTGCCGAAGCTCCCGTTCGATGTGACGAAAAATACCCAACACATGTCCGATTTCCTCTTCCGACAGGTGCAACGCCTCGTGGAGTTCATACGAAAAGAATACGTAATTTCCGATGTCGCGCCCCAGTGCCGTACCTCGGATGAAATCGGGATGCACCATGACGGCCCAATTGTCCTCTGCCGGCCGGAACGGCTCTCCGTACTCCTGAAAAACGACCGTCTGTCCCGGGCTGGTAAAGACCAGCGTACCGTCCGAGTAATCGTACATGTTACGACCGTATTTCACACCGCACGATGAGTTTCCTCGGCAGAGTGCTATGACATAATAGTCCTGCTTCCAGCCTTGTGGATGGCTGTATTCGGCGATTTGCGAGAAGTCGACAACAGAAATCAACGGATGACAGGTCTTGACTCCGATGATGCGGTTGAACTCCTGCGGTGTTTTGCAATATATGATTCCGTTTTTGTCCTTCATTCGGCAAAAGTAATGTAAAATGCGGATTATCGCATCATTATCACGGATTCATATCATACAAACACGGATTTGTTTATCCTGTATGTTTGGCATAACCGCTACATTTGTCGAAAAATAAATGAAAATCCGCATGAAACGAATCGAACATCAAAAAACGGCGTCGCCGACGACCGTATTGCTTTTTTCGGGAGCCATCGTGCTGCAAATTGTCGGCATGTCCCTCTTTCCGCTGACGACCGGCTATACGAAGTTCTGGCCTACACTGGTCTCCATTCTGACCTTATTGCTCGGCTCGTTGCTTTTTTGCCGGATGCTTTACAAAGGTGTCGCACTCAGTTTTCTGATACCGTTAGGTTCAGCAGTCATGCCGCTTGTCGTAAGCATGCTGGGAATATTCGTGTACGGGGAAAGTGTATCGGCATTGAAAATCACGCTGCTTGTCGTGGCCTGCGCCCTAATAGGCATAGCAGGTAAAATGAAATAAGCAGACATCATGGACAGCCTACCTACAACCACAATCGGACTATTTTTGATTGCGACGATGTTCTCTCTGGGAGCAACGGCAATCTGGCCGCGGACACAGGGATTTACCCGACCGATACCGACGGCTCTGTCTATACTGATGCAGGTGATATGCCTCGTATTGATGAACCGCATTATCAATTCGGGAGTCGAGTTAAGCTTTCTCATACCGCTCAACGGGGCATTTTCACCGCTCGTGATGATTTTCGTCGGCGTTTTTCTCTACAAGGAAAAGGCGTCAGTCCGGAAAATCGCTGTCTTGCTGACGGCATGCGTACTGATCGGTTTTGCAAACTTTTTATAAACAGGAAATTATGAATAGCGAACAACATACTACGGCTAAAGTCTGGCTGATTACGGGAGCATCTCGCGGCATGGGACATGCCATTATGGAGGCGGCGCTCGCCGCAGGGCATTGCGTGGCGGCGGTCTCGCGCAGCGGAGAAATAACGACGCATATCGAAGACGGGGTAGCGCGGCTGCTTCCGTATGCGTTGGATGTGACGAATACCGAACAGGCGGTGTTCGACCGGATGTCCGAAGCGGTCGTGAAGCGCTTCGGACGCATCGACATATTGGTAAACAACGCCGGTCACGGACAATTCACCTACTTCGAGGAGTCGGACGAGCGGCAGATTCGTGACGTATTCGAGACCAATCTGTTCGGACTGATGCGCGTTACCCGTGCCGTTTTACCGGTCATGCGCAGACAACATGCCGGACACATCTTCAATATTTCGTCTGCCGCGGGATATTCGGGTGTCGGACCATCCATTTATCACACAAGTAAATTCGCCGTTACGGGGTTCTCCGAGGCACTTGCGTTCGAGACGAAACAATTCGGCATCCGGGTTACGATCGTCGCTCCCGGCCTGTTCCGCACAGATTTCATGAATTTCAATTCCGCCTATCATCTTCCCGCACGACCCATTGCGGACTACAACGCATTCCGGGAGCGGATGAACGGTTTCGTGAAATACATGAACGGTCGAGAGCCGGGCAATCCCGAAGCGTTGGGAAGACTGGTCGTGAAAGCGGCCGACAGTGAAAATCCGCCCCTGCATCTGCCCGTAGGTGCGGATGCCATCGAGACGCTCGAAACGCACCACGAGGCACAGCGAAAGGATGTCGAGGCATGGCGTGAGGTGTCCTGCGCCACCGCGTTCCCTCCCGAAGAGTCAGAAGTCGATACGCAGGCGTTTTTTCAATGAACCGAAGCATGAAGGGTGGAAAATCCGAAGGCATGAAAAGCAGGATACCCGATTTGCAGAACACAAACCGGAGTTGTCTGAAATTCGATTGTCGAATCGGTTAATTATGAATAAGAAATCCCTTATCCGCACCATCTCGCAGGAACTCGACCTGCCCGTGTCGCAGGACAGAATCGCCAGGATTCTCGACAAAGGGCGGTTCCTGCAATCCAAGGACGGGACACGGTTCATTACCGCTTCCAATCTTTCATCGGCACTTTCTGCCGCCAGAAATAACAAGACATCGGTCGCCTACGGAATAAAAAGAGTTATCAAGGAATTGAAACTATAAAGCAAGTTAATTGACATGAAAGAACAAAGTAAAAAGTCTTCTCTTTTTTTGAAGAGAAGCAACACCTAACCCACTTCGCTACCGAACAGGATGTAGCAGAGGAATTGTTTGAGTTACTTTCCAAAGCGAAAAGACTATATCTTCAGGATGTGATTGCGGATGGTAAGCGGTATAACCGTTATGTGGATGACTTCATCAACAGTCACCGATACATAAACTGCAACAACGCGGTTTGCCGAAACTGCCACGAGATGAACATCCACATCGCCAAGGGGCTTCTGACCGAATGCTCCCACCTTATCCAGCCTCTTTTTGCCGCATCCGACTTCTCCTTTGAGAAGTGTATGGAGTTGCAAAGGAGGTATGACCGCTCGGAACCATTGCCGCCACCTATCGTGCATCATACCGATGGTTTTATAAAAGTTCTGCCGCTTTCTTTCGGCTGCAACTTCACTCAAGAACAGATGACAGGTATTGTGTCTTGTGCCAATACTTATCATCTGTTTTGCGTTTCAGAGGTTTGCATCGAGGATATGGAAGCTCTCTTTTCCTGTAAAGAGGACTTTCATATCCGAGTGAACAACCTCCGTCATGTAGTTATCCTTTTCGATGCACTACTCGAAAACTCATTCGTCCAATCCCGCTGGCAGTCCGTTCTGGATAAAGGTCGGTTCCTGCAATCCAAAGACGGCACACGGTTCATTTCCGCTTCCAGTCTTTCATCGGCACTTTCTGCCGCCAGAAACAACAAGACAGCGGTCATCTACAGTATCAGACGAGCCATCAAGGAACTAAAAATATAGAAGCGAAAATTTTTCTCAAATGAGAATGATATAAATACGTAAAAGCACTATGTTTGGTTTTCATGTGGATTTTGCAAACCTTTTTGGTTCTGGCTTAATTTCCATATCCTTATTTAAGTTACAAGTGAATGCTTCAATATATCAGAGTTTATATTCTGCTTAAATACTGTCTTCCAAAGTTTCATAATATTGAAACGTGTATTAAGGACTAAAAAGATGTTATTGTATAATTTGAGCTTCACAGCAAATATTTTCTGAATAAAAGCTACTAACTTTGCATGCAAATCAAAGTGATTAAACATGAAAAATATCCCGTTATATAAATTCTATAGAAAGAAATACCACAAAGAGCTGCTGATGGACTTGGTAGACATTGCCTTTATTCGTCCGTGGTTGAAGAAGACACCTATATACCGAGATAATTTTTATCGGGTTATTTTCATAACCGAGGGGGAAGCCAAGTTATCAGTAAACAATCATATTACAACAGTAAGCAAGGGGCAGATTGTTTGTTCTGTGCCGGGAGAGATCTGGCATTGGTTGTCTGATAATGAAACATTGGAGGGATATGTTTTGCTATTCGAAGAAGCATTTCTTCGGTCGTTTTTCTCCGACCACCTTTTTGGGGAAAAAATGTCGTTTCTTACTCCCGACCGTCCCACTCCATACCTTCAAATGGATACGGTATTGTATGAACAGGTTTTGAATTTACTTCTGCTCACGAAAAGTGAAATCAATAGGAGGGAAAATGCCGATACACATTTTCTGCGTGCCATGCTCTATGCGTTACTTGTCTTAATAGGGAGGGCAGATGCGAAATCCGGTTTTGGTGGGAATGTAAATATTCCTGTCAGCCGTCATGTTGAGAAGTTTATAAGGCTTGTCAATGAACATTTCATTTCAGAGCATAATACCGAGTTTTACGCAGGGAAATTATGTGTAACAACCAATTATCTGAATAAGGTTGTAAAAGATGCGTTAGGGATAACCACCAAATTGTATATACAGGAACGTATTATGGAAGAAGCACGAAAGTTGTTGGCATATACAAACCTGTCTTCCGCAGAAATTGCCGATATACTCCATTTCAGTACCGCCACTTATTTCAATCGTTTTTTTACACGTAATGGAGGAATGACACCGCAAAAATTCCGTGAAAGTGTGTCAAATCCCGAAAATTGACATATCTATCCGCTTTTATATCAGGCTAAGCCGCAATCAATGCCTAACTTTGCAGACTTACTATAAGCGGATATTATGAAACTAAAAAATGATGTACCCGATAAAATCGAAATTCGTGGCGCACGGGTGCATAATCTAAAAAATATTGATACGTCCATTCCACTTGGGCAGCTCGTTGGCATTGCGGGGGTGTCCGGTTCAGGGAAATCGTCTTTGGCTCTCGGTGTGCTGTATGCCGAGGGGTCAAGACGTTATCTTGAATCCCTATCTACATTTACCCGAAGAAGAATCGCTCAAGCAGGGAAAGCAGTTGTTGACAATATCGAACATATCCCGGCGGCAGTTGCGCTGCAACAACGCCCCGGCATCCCAAGCATAAGAAGTACATTCGGTACAGCGACAGAGCTACTTAACCATCTACGACTTATGTTTTCCCGTTTGGGAAGCCATTGTTGCCCAAACGGGCATTTGCTTGATCCTACCATAGATGTAGCGATTGGAAACAAATTGCATTGTCCCGTATGCGGTTGCGATTTTGATGCCCCCAGTGCAGAATCATTTTCATTTAACGGTGAAGGCGCGTGTGAGAAATGCAATGGAACCGGAATAGTCCGGGAAATCGATAACGATGCACTTGTCCCGGACACTTCTCTGACAATCAATCAAGGAGCAGTCGAGCCGTGGAAAATGTTCGGTATTTCATGGATGTCAAAAGTCGCCGAAGAATTTGGAGTACGGGCTGATATTCCGTTCAAGGATTTAAGTGATACGGAAAAAGATATAGTATATAATGGTGCTGAAATTCAAAAACTGATACTTATTCCATCAAAAAATGGGAAATTATTTGAACTAAATGCCACATACCGCAATGCGCGCCGCGCAGTCGAAGAGGCGTTAAAGAAAGCCGAAACGGAAAAAGGTCTTGAACGAATAAACAAATACCTGCATTTGTGCTGTTGTCCCGAATGCAAAGGTTCTCGTTATAACGCCAAGGCTTTGTCATCTTTGCTTGGCGATAAGAATATTGCGGAAGTTTCATCAATGACATTGGATGCACTATTGGCATGGATAACGCAAATCCCGAATAAAGTACCTAAAAGTATGAGAGTTATGGCAGATAGCCTTGTAAAAGAGTTTACCAATTCTGCACAACGCCTCATAGAATTTGGAATAGGTTATCTTAGTCTTGACCGCAGTGCAACGACTTTATCCACTGGTGAACGGCAACGTATGCAATTGGCAAGAGCGGTTCGTAATCGGACAACCGGTATGCTATATGTTCTTGATGAGCCGTCAATCGGACTTCACCCGTCAAATGTGGAAGGCTTGCTTGGAGTGATGCAAGACCTTATAAGCGATGGAAATTCTGTTGTATTTGTAGACCATGACATACAAGTGCTCCGTGCTGCGGAATACCTTATAGAAATGGGACCCGGAGCCGGTTATAACGGAGGCAATATAATTGCCTTGGGGAATGTGGACACAATCAAGAATAACCAATCATCAATAATTGGACGATTCCTTGCCGGAAAAGAACAAACGATAATCAGAGATTCAATACCGGAAGGACATATTTTCGACAATGGCTATATAAATATTAAGACTGACCGGCTACATACCGTGGAACCCATTGATGTGAATATCCCTTGTGGTCGTTTAATTGCTGTTACGGGAGTGTCAGGTTCCGGCAAGACAACCTTAGTTTTAGAGGAACTGATACCGGCTTTAGATGCACAAATATCGGGAAGACCTTTGCCTGCCTATATCAAAGCTGTAACAAACAAGACAATCAAGAAAATCCATTTAATTGATGCTTCGCCTATCGGGATAAATGTCAGATCCACGGTTGCAACATATTCAAACATTCTTGACGATTTACGTAAGATTTTTGCATCTCTCCCCCAATCAAAGGAGAAAGGATACAAAGTTGCAGATTTCTCATACAACACTGGAATATTAAGATGTAAAACCTGTGATGGCACAGGGCAGATTTCAATGGATATGCAATTCCTGCCTGATGTTGATATGGTCTGTCCTGAATGCAAAGGTTCAAGATACGACAAATCGATTGAAGCCTTAAAATTCCGTCCTGACAAGAAAACAAATGAAGAAGGTGTATCTCTTTCCGAAATTATGGGATTAACCGTCGAGCAAGCATTAAAACTGTTTGCTGGCAATAAAAAAATATATGAGAAACTGAATCTGCTTAATAATTTGGGATTGGGTTATCTTACGCTTGGTGAATCTACTCCGGCTCTGTCTGGTGGAGAAGCCCAACGATTGAAATTGGCGTCTGAAATGGATAAGCCGCAAAATGACGCTCTTTTTGTATTTGATGAGCCGTCAATAGGATTACATCCATCCGACATTCGTGTTCTTTTGATGGTATTTGATAAATTGGTGAGAAATGGAGCGACAGTGATGGTTATAGAACATGATCTTGATATCATAGCGAATGCTGATTACGTAATCGACATGGGACCCGGAGGCGGAGAATATGGTGGTCGCATAGTAGCAGCAGGAACACCTCAACAAATAATGGCAAACCCTGAAAGCATTACTGGAAAATATTTGAGTTTTGAACTGTCCAAAAGGAAATAGTCCCGAAAAGTGACATCTTAGTCACTTTTTGTTTTCCTGCTATTTCATCTGCGTGCATTAATTTTGCATTTGATAAAATAAAGTCTAAAACAAAAATATACAGCGTTATGAGCAGCAACATTTTACTTTTATCGGCACATCCCAATATTGGAGGGTCGAAAGCATGCGCAGCCATGCTTGAAGCAGTTAGAGAGTTGAAAAATGTCAAGGTAGTAGACATCTATAATACTCCCCTTGAAGTGGAAAATTACATCGACGATGTAAAAAACGCCGATGTGCTCGTGTTCCAATTCCCATTTTGGTGGGGAAGTGCCTCCGGTCGCCTCAAAGACTGACTTGACACATTCATGCTCGGATTTATGGAGAATCCCGGTATGAAAGGCAAGAAACTCCTTGTGGCTACAACAACCGGAGTCGCAGCAGAAGAGTATCATGCCGGTGGTACGGAAGGATTTACACTTGATGAAATTCTGCGTCCTTACCAAGTAACCGCCATGTATTCCGGCATGACTTATCTTCGTCCATTCGCCATTTATGGGACAATGATGCCGGATGCGGAAGAACGTATTGCATCGGGAAGTAAGGCATATAAGGCTCTTCTTGAAACACTCTGATGTAACGAGTACATATACCATCGAAGTTGTAACAGACTTTGAATAGCAAAATTGCCCAATTCGTTTTTTCCATTGGGCAATTTTTATTATAACTAATCAACGGATTTATATTAAGTGTTTTGGGATATATAAAGGAGTATAAGCCGGAAACGGAAACCTGAATAATGAGAAATTGATGGGTTCTGACACAGCCCTTAATAATATGGCAAAATACACCTAAAATATAAATTCATAACAAGTAAACTGACATGAAACAAATCAAAAAGTCTTCTCTTTTTTTGAAGGGAAGCAACACCTAACCCACTTCGCTACCGAACAGGATGTAGCAGAGGAATTGTTTGAGTTGCTTTCCGAAGCGAGAGAACTCTATCTTCAGGATGTAATGGTTGATGGTAAGCGGTATAGCCGCTATGTGGATGACTTCATCAACAGTCACCGATACATAAACTGCAACAACGCGGTTTGCCGGAACTGCCACGAAATGAACATCCACATTGTCAAGGGGCTGATGGCCGAGTGCGCCCACCTTGTCCAACCTCTTTTTGCCGCATCCGACTTTTCCTTTGAGAAGTGTATGGAGTTGCGAAAGCTGTATGACCAGTCGGAACCGTTGCCGGTATCTACCAAGCATCATACTGATGGCTTTATAAAAGCTCCGCCGCTTTCTTTCGGCTGCAACTTCACCCAAGGACAGATGACAGGTATTGTGTCTTGTGCCAATACTTATCATCTGTTTTGCGTTTCAGCGGTTTGCGTCGAAGATATGGAAGCTCTCTTTTCCTGCAAAGAGGGCTTTCATATTCGGGTAAACAATCTTCGTCATGTGGTTATCCTTTTCGATGCGCTACTCGAAAACTCATTCATCCAATCCCGCTGGCAGTCCGTTCTGGATAAAGGTCGGTTCCTGCAATCCAAAGACGGCGCACGGTTCATTACCGCTTCCAGTCTTTCATCGGCACTTTCCGCTGTCAGAAACAACAAGACAGCGGTCATCTGCGGAATAAAAAGAGCCATCAAGGAACTGAAAATATAAAGCAGGAATCTCTCGCAAAATGGAAAAGCACTGTGTTTGACCAAACCATACATAGTGCTTTTCCATGCCTTATGAAACTAATTAGATTGGAATATTTGGCTGTGAAAAAGCAAGAAAAAGGAAAGGATGGTTTGAATATCCGTTTCAAGAATTGAAAAGGTCGTCCATCTTGACTTCGCTATGAACGATACTCTTATGCTTGCCATTCACCACGCCGTATGTCGTAACGAATGTAATTACAAGTGCTTTCTTATTCTTTGTCGCCAAGCGTAACAGTCCGGTACGTTCTCTGAGTTTCGACTCGTAGCTGTCGGTGATGCCGTACAGATCTGTACTGAATTTCATTTCGCACAAGTGGATTATGCGGTCGGCACGTTCGATAATCAAGTCGATTTGAAATCCCGGAATCCAGTTTTCAGAATCGGCCTTGCTTCTCCATGTGGAAACAGATGTTCCTACTCCTGCAATTCCCAATGCAATTTTAATCTGCTTGTGGTGGCTCAAACATACCAGCTCAAAACTAAGTCCCATCCACGATAGAACACTGCGTGAGTCGATATTATTGCTCCACCATCTTTCGTCTTTCGTATTGTTGGGTTCTATGAACTTGTAATAAAATAGTGTGAAAAAGTCTGTCAATCTGAACAAACTGTTGCGGGTCTTGTTGCCATACTGCGATAGCCGCGTAATAAAATCGCAGCGTTCGAGATTTTTCAAGATTTACACTCATTTCATGTACATTGTCGTTCAGGCTGGCAAGTTCTTTTATATTCAAACTGAGTAGCCGATTTTCTTCCTCTATATATTCATTCTTGGGATTGGATTTTATGGATTCCGCTTCATTCATTTCTGCGGAAAAATCAAATTTCTTTTTCATGCGCTTATCGTTTTAATCCGGTTTTCAGTTTCTTTCCCAATAAGCGACTGGCAGCACGGGCGCATCTGCGAGCCCATTGCAAATCGTCTTCGTCTTTATCTCTCCACGGTAAATCGCTTTGGGGACCTCCACCACCGCCTCCGGTTGCAACATTTGGCGTTTCAAGTAGTCCGACAAAAATAGCTACTGCCATATCGGTAAGTTCCTGACTGTTGGCGACAATTCTGTAATCAAATTCGTCATTGAAACAGTCAAGTACTCTTTCTGGAATATAGAAATGATGTTCCTGATTTTCATGATTAAGCGTATAAGAAACCGTTCCCGGACGGTAAGTATTATATTGGGTATAATTAGCATACACCGATGGTTTAGGTGTTTGCTCTGTTTTAGTTTCCTTAGGCTTATTGCTAAAAGTGCCAACTCTTGACTGATAATGCAGTTTCTCCCATGTTTTAGGAAGTTTCGAGATCATCAGGTTTCTGCCGACTCCTAATTCAGATGCCTTGTATTTGGTGTTCCCATTCACAAGTGCATAGCCTCGGAGAATACCGTTTCCGTCTTCTCTTTCATGTACAGCATAACCTTTCCTAACAAGAGCATTTTTGTACTCTTTCCACGACCAAGATTGCATTGATTTCAGCGCATTCATGCAGTCACGATTCACTTGGTGAATATTGGAATTTCTGACTTGCACTGCTGTTGTCCAGCCTCGTTTCTTTGCCACTCGTTCGGCTGCACGTTGCGCACGAAGATGAATGTTATGGTCGTTGTTGATGTTACCATCTTCATCCATACGGCAAACCGCAGCATGAAGATGTGGAACACCGCCTTCGGATTCAGTATGCAACCAAACCGTATATTTGCTGTTAGCCAAATTGGTTGAACAAGAGCGGACTTTTCCATCCTTGCCGATAATCACTTGTTTGTCAAACTCCGCAACAAAATCCTGCCAGAGTTTTTGCCAGTCTTCTGTGTCAAAGAACCGGGTATGTTCAGCGGATGGACTTAGCTCAATTCTGATGACCGAGTTCTTTATCGGTCGGAAGCGTGATAAGGTCAGTTGCATGGAGTTCCATATCCCCATAGGGTCCGGTTGCGATGGCAGCAGATTGTCCAATATCCGATGGATTTTCTCCGGGTGCTTTTTGTTCTGTGATTCGCCGGTAATATAACGGATGGCGTTTATTCCGTGCGATATTGCTTTAGCTTTTGCAATCATCTTTCTTCGGATTTATCGTTGGACGGAATCTTATTCTGTTCTTTTGCGGCATTCAGAAACTGGCAGACGCTTTCGGCTATATTGCCCAGTTCTTTGAGCCAACCGACCATGAACGGAATCTGATTGAACATTGTCATGCGTTGCTTTGTGGACATTCCGTGAAGTGCAGAGGTGTATTTTACAAGGTCAAATCGGCAATCGTCCAGATTTTGCAACAGTGCCGCTTCTTCTTTCGTAAGCCTTGCTTTGGGGTGATAATCGTAGCCCGGGCAAGCAGGTAGCCGCTTACCGTCATACCGTATTGTTCAGCCTGTGATTTTATATACTCCTTTTGACTGGGAGTAACTTTCGCTCCGATGAAGACGCTTCTTGTCTCACTGGGGGTAGTCGATGAATTTTCAATATCTTCTTTCATTTGAATCGTTTTTATAATAGTGAATAGGTGCGAGCTTGCGAGTACCGCACCGGCGAAGTCTCTGAGCAGGCAAGAGCGCCAATGTACAACCGCAACGCAGTGAGGTTATACCTTGGCATATCTTGCAACAGATACCTGTTGATGCTTCCTGACAAGCCATGTCGGGTGTACACACAGAATCGGCAGACGGATTGGAAACAACAATTGATATATTCCTCTAAAAGAGGGGAGAGAATGAATACCTCATGCTGCACTCCTAATTACTTTGCTTTATTCCTATATGTACGCCCCGACAATAAAGTAAAGTCAATTTTAATAATGATAGTACGGGTTGAAATGATATTCTTTGCCGTTCTTTATCACCATCCGTTTGTTGCCAAGAAAGGTGGCGACTTTGACCGCCTTGTTGTGACCGAACTTTACGCCCTGCAATCCATATCCTTTTTTCAGCCGCTCCAGATAGTCGTCATAACTGCCGATATTGCCATCGGTAAAAACGGCATTTAACGCAGCACGATGTACACTCTCCGAAATCTCCTTGTACGGATCGAACGGTTCTTTGGCTGGTCGACCGACAACCTTTGCTTTGGGCAGGTAGGATTCTACCAGTTCGGGCAAAGCATCTTCGTTGATGCGGAAAGCGAAGGGTTCAAATTCCCGGTCACGGATATGGATTGCTTCAACCACGCTTATTGCCTTATCATCTTTGTCTACTTCGACCTGCATGATGGTTTCCGCTTTGTTGTTGAGTTCTGTGCCAATGTGGCCTCGTGCGTTTTCATCATTCTTGTTCTGGTGAAGGATGGTATGGATATGAATCTGCCTGTCATCTGTCCACTGCATGAGTTTTGAAATAATATCGGTGGATTCGCCGGGCGAATTGATGTCATAAAGGAAATCCCGAATGCCATCTATGACCACCAATCCCAAATCGGGAATTGTGCCAATGGCGTGTTCGACTATCGCCAAGCGCATTTTAGGGGAATACTTACGCAGAGCCAGCATAACCAAATTGTCCGGCTCTTTGTCTTCCGATAAGTCCGCCAAACGCAAAATGCGTTTTAACACGTTCTGACAGTGGTATCGCCCTTGTTCCGTGTCAACGTATAATACTTTCCGTTTATCCTCGGGGAATATTGACCGATAATGAAGAATGGTACTGTTGGTCAATGCCGATGCGACGATGGCCGAGACATTGAACGTTTTCTTGCTTTTAGCCTTCCCGATGGAAGCACTGAAGTTGCCCAATGTTCCGATTGTTGCATCATCTACCATCAGCACCACTGGGGAGTGCCCGTATGCACTTGTTACGCTTACGGCAGACTCTTCCATGCATATTGCCAGTTCCTCAGCAGCTGGCGCATTGATATTCGTCTTTTCCATAGCCTACCAGTTTTTAGGGTTTGGTTTATGGCGATGGGAAGCGAGCATGGCTTCATTCTCGTCCTCGAAGCTTTGCGGAGCCGGAGTCTTTCGTGAAGATTCCAGCCATTTGTCCAATTCATCCCGATAGATGTAGAGATGCTTACCTTGCTTTATAACCGGAATATCGTCCTTTTTTACCTTGTAGTAAAAGGTCGATAACGGTATTTTCAGATAAGCACACGCTTCCTGCACGGTCATCGGAACGTGTGTATTCTCTTTGACTTCGTTCTGCCGGGAAAGTTTCTCCGTCGGAAGATTTTCCATACTTGCGATTCGGTCGCACAGTTCTCCTACCACAGTCGGCAGGTCATTGAAAGTCAGTTGGTCTTTTTCCATATTAAAACTCTTTTAATCGTTCAACATGCTGCGAACCAACTCAATGAAATCTTGCAGAACAATACAGACCAGATTAATTATTTCGTCTGCATACGTTTTTTATTGTGAGTCATCATTGTCTGTATCCAGATGGAAGCGAAAATCTCCCTTGTCGGGTACATCAATGGGAATTTGGCTTGTAACAGTATCCCGTAAATTAAGCCTGAGGTATTCAGTAGTGGCATTTACGAGTTCCTGTGGAAACGAAGCCTTTATGAATTCCGCTCTTTTTACCAAAGGCACATTCAAGCGTTCACCGATATTCCATGCCAAATGTCGTAGCCCCGGCGACCTCAGCGGATTGTCGATATTGGAGCGAATCGGCTTATATAAATCGGGGTGGTCGCAAGCCATATATTCAATATTGGCAATCAGTGTGGCAATAGCTTCTTGGGAGAGGTAAGGGGCGGTTTTGATTGTCACATATTCCCGAATGGCATCCATGATTTTCACTTGTCTTTCGGCCTCCTTCTTTTTGACATTCTCCAATATCGCATCGTAATTGTCTAAGGCTGATGGTTCCTCAATAGCTTGAATTTCATTTGTATAACCGGCTTTTATCTCGGTGCCGGATTCAAGAACGATCGGAGATTGCCGGGCAAAAGACAAATTGATTGAATACTTCGTTATCCATTTATAGAAAGATCGTTGTAACAGACCGCATAATAAAATTGTTGCCACAAGTCCGAGTATTACTGGAGTCATTATCTCCATGATATCGATGTCGTGATAGGCAAAAAGATAAGTGTCTATTGCTGTATAGGTGATTACCGATAGCGCAAGCACGAAACTAATCCTTTGAGTACGAAATTGAGTATTATTTGTCATATACTGTAAATATTTGGAATGATTATGCGGCAAAGTTATGTGCCGTATTCCAGACACTTATAATTGGCGATGATAAATCTTCAATTTTGATAAAAAATAACGGATATAGTATGATTTCTGACTAAAAATCATACTATATCCGTGTAAATGGGGGACAAAAACCGTTGTCAGCCTTTCCTTATCAAAGTGATTTTCTTGCTGGCTTCGCGCTTGTTGCTGTCCACGACTTTCATGTAACGCATCGTGGTGGTAATGCTTTTATGCGCCATTATGCTTTGTATGGTACGGATGTCTGTACCGGCAGCCCCTTGAAGGGTTGCAAATGTTCTCCGATATGAATGGAATGTTATGTTCTTGGTTATTCCGGCAGAACGAATCCACTCTTTCATGGGAGCTTGTGTCCAACTGCGCATAAGCCCCTTGAATACCAGACCTTTCTTCTCGGAACTGTATCCTATCAGCCCTAACGCCTCCTCGCTGATGGGAATGATGTCTTCCGTTTTGTTCTTCTGTGTAATGATATGTACGCATTTCCCTCCGGCAGAATAATCCACGATGTCTTCCCAACATAGGGCGAGAATGTCACTGATGCGTAAGCTGGTCATACAGGAAAACAGCGATGCGATTTTCACGATAGGCTTTTTGCACGGAGTTTCAGCTAATTGGTATAACTCTTCGACGGATAAGGCTTCTTTCATGGTGTCTTCTGTCTCAATCTTTTCCAAGAAGTCATTGACATTGGTCTTTATCAACCCATTGCGATAGAGTATTTTCAAGAATCCTCTGAAAGTAGACCAATATCCCGATGCGGAGTTTCGTGTGATATGTCCGTTGCGCCTTAGTTTCTTGGCACTCAGCAGGTATTCCCGAAACTTGTTACATAGGTCGATGTCAATCTCCTCAAAGGTACATTTGCCATGTACGAAGTTGCTGAAATGGAGATAGACGAACTCCCATTTCTGGTCGTGTTTACGGAGTTGCTTGCGGTAGTATTCCAAGAAATCCGCTTTGAGTTTGTACTTGTCGAAGAAATCATACCGTTCATTGACGACAGATTCAAATCTTCGGCAACGGATAGCTTCGGCTTTCTCGGTCATCGTTTCGTTGAAATTCTGTTCACGCTTGTTTTTCGGATTGGCATAGATATAAATGCCAAGCGATTCATGACGGATAACCTTCATTGTTTCCTTGTCTCGATAACCCGGATAATAATCTAGATAAAAAGACAGCATCCTGCCTTTTAGCGGACGTGTTCTTAATGTTACTGTTTTACATTCATGCATAATACTATATTTTTGATTATTACTAATTCGCCGGCAAAACTCTATCATGTAGTCATGCAGATGATTTTCAGCAGGGATTAATTTTAGAATAATTGACGGATAGCCATAAAATAGCTGCAAATAGGGCTATTTACGGACACCCATTACCCGGTCAAACTCCACTTTCAAGAACCTGACGAACCGTCCGTTCTTCTCCCGGTTGATTTGGTGGAATTGCAGAATACCATAGACTGAATCACGGGACAGCTTGAATTTCTCCATCGCCTCCTTGACAGTGTAGTATTCCGTCTTGCTCTCCTGTTCGGAACTTTTTGAGAGGTCGAAGTGAAGCTTTGAGTAGAATATCTGCCCGTGTTCTTTCTTGGATGGGATATTATTTCGGTACACCTGTGAACGGATGGCAACACGTGTCATTCCGTACTTTTCTTGAATTTCCTCCGGCGTGTACCATTCGGTCAGGTCGGAATCCACCTCGTATTTGGCAAAGGCGGCATCAATATGCTTCTTGCTGTAATAATTGAACTGGCGGATACGCACCTTCGGGACCTTGTGTTGTCGTGTATAAGTCCACACCCATTTGGCATTGACCTTATATTTCTCTGCAATCTCTTCGGCAGTATAATATTCGGAGATGTTGAAATCTTCTTTGGGCACGATACGTTCATAAGGTTTGGTTTTCATCATCAACTCAATATCTGCACGGCGGATAAGCGACTTCTTGCCACTGATTCTTGAAGCACGAAGCTTGGATTCCTTTACCAGTTTATAAATGTATTGCCGAGTTACGCCCATTAGCTTTGCGGCTTGGGCAAAAGAGAAGAAATCCTGCCCCTCGGCAGCTTGCCGAGGTTGCAATAATTCTTGCGACCGTTTCAACTGTCGCTTACGTTCCCGGATGCGCTCCTTGTAGCCAAGATTGGAACACTGGTGGCTACAATAACAGGTCGTTGTCTTTTGAGCTATAAATGGCTTCCCACACCATTGACAAATCTTTCTTACTTCCATATTTTCCTTGTTTACATTGGGGCTAATTTCGCCTTGTTTCTCCCGGATTTTGTCAACACATGTAAACCACTGTCAACACACGTCAACTAATGCGTCGCTGTGACATTCAGGCTAACCGTGGATTTCCGTCGTGGTAGAAATAGGATAGAAAAATATGGATAAAAACCGTTACTTCCAAATACGATCTGGAAAGTACACAAAAACAAAAGTCGCTGATATACAGCGACTTTATTCTAAATGGTTATGGTTGGTTATGGCTGTTTACAAGCCGTTACTTGCCGATGCAGCAAACCGCAGATATATGAATTTTAGCGAGTTATATAAAGTAGGAATGAAATTTGAGCCGAATTACCAAGGTATGCAATCTGTTGATATTCAGCATGATACAAATTCAGTGATATTTCTGTAGCTTTCCGCATCGTCTTGAAGTTTTAACTTACTTAACTTTATTTATGGTTGCGAAAGTGCTAATTAGCCCTAATTGGTGACATTTAGTGGTGTGATTCCCGGTGTCATTCATTAGTTTAATTTCGCCTTTTATTTCGCCAACCTTGCATGTGCTTCATCATGTCAATCATTGGTGAAGAATGTATCGTTCTTTTACCTTGTACACTTTTAGCTCATGAATGGTGCAAAGATACTTATATTTCTCTGAATAAGGATGCTAATGAGCGACTAATCTATTCCATTCGCTTAATTTTGTCTCAATGTCCATTTTTGTATGATGCTGCTTATATGTTCCTTGGTCTATTGAATATGATATGTAAGACATCTGTTTCAACCAAGAAAAAAAGAAAACTTCAAATAGGATATTTCCACTGATGAAATGTGTATAAATATATTTCACATATTCCACCGTGGAAAGTGAGGTGAATGTTTTATGTGAATTTAAATATATCCCAGGATAACATATTACAGGATGGTACTGAATAACTCTTCAAGTTTAGGTTTAAGTTTATTCCTTCTTATATACATATAAGGTAAACTTAAACTTGTACTCAGATAAAAAGAACAGGACTGATGAAATGAATGCAGGGTTAGGTTTAAGTTTAATATTCATGTATATATCATGATGTAAACTTAAACTTATAAACTTAATTCGTTTATGCTGGATGCCGTAATTGTGCTGGATCTTTTTTTCTTGGTTGAATTTTTGATTAGCTATATACTATTTCTCTATCAGATTTAGTTATAACATGTAAAGTTAAAGTGTAAACAAGGATTCCTTTCTACCCAAAATTAAAAGTCATCTCCAATAACTATCATCCTACCTACGTCAAAAGACTGGTGCTCATTCTGAAAAACATATCCAAGTTGGTTGCTAATGCATTGGGTCTTGCCAATCACTCTGTCTATGTTTCTGTGTGAGTGGCCATAGATCCAACATTCGATAGGACTGGAAGCTATATAGTCACTAAGTTCTACGGTAAAGGCACCATTCAACGCACTGCCTTCAAATTCATCACTCATCAGTTTGAATGATGGTACATGATGTGAAGCAACTATTATATGTTTAGCTGTACTCTTTTCCACACTGGCTTTTAGAAATTGCACACAGCGGCAATGTTCATCATTGAAACGTTGCCAATCCAGTGGTTCACTTCCGCTTCTGATACGTCTGAAATCACTGATACAGTTTTCGGTCTGGTAGGCATCCTGAACTTTAATCTCTGACCAAAGTGTAGTTGCTATCAAATCAATGTTGCTGTCTATGTCGATTGTGCAATTATAGTAGCATGTTACGTTGTTGCGTATGTTGTATATCCAACCATTGTAAAGCTTGTCTAAGTCGAACATTTTATAGAACTCATGATTACCAGGCACAACTATTACTTTACTGAAGTTGTCTGATGCCCAATTCCAAAAAGGATGCTTCTCGTAGTTGTCATCACCTAAATAACCGATATCTCCAGCCAATACAAGAATATCTCCAACGGCTTTCATTGGGTTATGTTTCAGGAAACTGCTGTTCTCTGCAAATTCTAGATGTAGGTCTGAGGCATATTGAATGCGTTTCATTCTGATAAAAATGTTTGTTTAAGTTGAGATAGTAATTCCATACCAGAAATATTATTAAGTCCGGCTGCGCTCAAGAAATCTTTATTTGGCAAGTCCATTTCTACAGCTTTGCAGAAATTCTCAATGTCCGCTCTCAAGGTAGCAGGGACATCATACTTGTCAGATGGTGCCAGCATTCCTGCCAGTCTGAACACATCTTTCTTATGTTTGGCGATATGTTTGCTGTCAACACTCTCACCATTTTTCTTTCGCTTGGTCATTTCCAAAAAGGCTCTACACTTCAAACAGATCAGACTTTCGACGTTGGCAATATGAATGCCATCTTCCGTTCTGCTGTGCTCAATGGTAAAGCGGTAGTAATCATCATCCATCAGTATAGCAGACAGACTGGACAAATCTTCATCCATTGGAATAGGAGTGATATGAGCATCGGCTGGGAAGTTTATCAATCCAATATTTCTCGAGAACAGCTCTATCTGAAATGGGAAGTCACTGTTCTGAGGTTTCATGAAACGGTAATATTCATGTTTATGCCCTTCTTCTGTTCTTTCACCTTTATTCTTCTCCTCGTATCCTGCAGCCTTTACGAATTCCCAGAAACGAGTTACAAAATCTGCATTGAGAGCTTCTACTATCAGTATGATATCAATATCTTTGGTGGCTCTGGGAATAAGTGCACTCTCTTCTTCATGGATTTCACAGGCTGTTCCACCGATAATCACATAGTTACCTTCGTAAGCAGCGAAATACTCTTTAAAACGTTCTATACCTTTTACCATTTTATTTCATTTATCATGTTATCTAATTCAATCTGTATGCGTTCATCTTTACTATCCTTCAGTGAAAGATAAAGAGATAGGCGATCAACAATACCACTCTTGCTGAGAATGCTTGGATTATATCTCCAGATTTCTATCACGTTCTCTCCGTAGTTTTTATCAACCTCAATATCCAATGTCTTCAATGCTTCCTTACTGATTGCATAATGCTCTCTGTTTTCTTCGTTGATCATACTGTAGGCAGAGAGTGCATTCACTCCGCTTTTCATTAGTCCAGGAATGATGGCATCAGTGCGTAATACCTTTTCTACAGGATTAGTAAAGAATGGCAAGGCTTTCGTCCAAAGGGCTTTCTTGTCCATATCAATGCAAATCTTTTTTTCTTTCGCTCCGGTTGATGAAATTACGGTTTGTGACTCCAACCATCTGACAGCTCTGTTGGCTGTAGAATAAGATATGCCAAAGATGTTCATCAGTTCCTTCAGATCCATTCCTGAGAGTGAAGAAATTTGGAGGTGATACAACACCATGCACTGTGCAATTGGTGTCATAAAAGTTTTGATATCGTCACCTGTATTCCTTGCCTTTTTTAGGTTGAGAAGAAGAGATGGAATAAACATCTGCTTTTGTGGAATAATAAAGTTTACACGTTGTGCAACCAATCTTTGCAGATTATAGGAAGCAACGTTGTCCAGCAAAACAATTACTGTTGTATTAAGTCTGCGTTCTACAACCTGCATCTGCTTTTGTAGCTGTGCAGGAGTGACATCACTGCTGTTCTTGCAGAAAGCAAAGGTTACAGGAGTATCGAGCAAGTTAGCGTTGTAGAACTTAAAACTAGCACCGATAGCAGTAGGAATATCGGCTAATTGCTTTTTATCAAAAGCTGTTACCTCTGTTCTATAGTCGAGAGTGGTCTTGATATAAAGGACCAAATCTTTTATATAATCATCGATATTGCACATAATCATTGGTGTTTGATTAGATGCAAAGATAATGCTTTTATTCTAAACAACAGTGATTTATAATTCAAAATGTTGCATTTAGCTTATTCTATCTTCAAATAATGACAAATTGAACAGAAGCAATGTCAATTTTAATGGAATTATTTTTTAATAGAGATTGCCTTTGTACAATCTGTTCTCAATATTTTGGCTGTTTGTCTGTCTTTTTATTACGAAGGTAGATGTTGCCTATTTTTTTGTATGGTGTCAGTGATATTATTAGTTTTATGTAGTATTATGACAAATATTGCATGTTGTTTATTCGATAAGAGATATAAAATGCTAAAAAACGTATGATTATTACCATAATAACAAATATCCTTCTTTCGTTCTAAATAAATTATGTACCTTTGCATCATTGAAAGTAACATTCTAAATATAAGATTCATATGATTAGAGAATTTTGGGTTAAGAACTATCTGTCCATTTGCGACAAGCAAGAATTGAGCTTTGTTGCAAAAGGACCTGCTTCGGAGCTTGTTTCTGAAGTTGTTGATGATGTGTTTCTATATAAATTGGCAACCCTCTATGGTTCTAATGCTTCTGGCAAATCAAATATGCTCATTGCCATGAATGAAGTATTTCGTTTGTTGGTCATGCCTAAATCAAATGCCAGCAAGAAGATTGAGGGTTATGTACCTTTTGTATTGACATCCGACAAACCTACAGAAATGCATGTATCCTTTTATGCAGATGGTATCAAGTATGATTATGATGTAACTTTTAATAGAGATTATATCCTTAAAGAGGTCTTGAATTACTACCCTAAGAAAGCCAAATCGTTGTTCTATGAACGTACATTTGTGGAAGATAAGGTACAAGCCGACATCAAGTTTGGTTCAAGCCTAAAATTGCAAGTTAAAACGCAAGATAGTATTAGAGAGAATACGCTCAACAATCATAGTGTCCTTTCGGTTTGCAATAAGGCTGCCTTTAAAGAAGACATCGAGCCATTCAATGTGTTGAGTAATTGGATTATGACCAACTGCCATGATGTGGATGCAGATGGTGACAAAGAAAAAGGTATCGTTGAGATTCTGAATGAAGCATATACTGATGTGAAGAAACGAAAATTCTTTAATCAGATGCTCTGCAAGGCAGATTTAAACATACTTGAATATAAGCCCACTGTTGAAGACAGAACTATTTCACAGGAATTTCGTGATAGAATAAAGCAGGAAGACATTCCAGACAAAATGAAAGAGGCTCTTCTCAAATCTACAGTTGAATCCATCACTTTCTTGAATCATTCAGAAAATGGTAATTTTGAAATTCCCCTAAAGCTTCTATCTAAAGGGACAATGAAGTATGTTCGCATCCTTAATACGCTTTATGACATGGTTACAAGCTCACATGTCTATTATTTGGACGAGTTGGGTGAAGACCTTCACTATGATTTGCTGTTCTATTATCTGAATGTCTTTCTCTTTAATTCAGACAAATCACAGCTTATCATTACTAGTCAGGAGACAGCTTTACTTTCTCAAGATTTGATCAATGATAATCGTGGAGTAGTATGGTTTGTTGAAAAAAACAAAGAAACGGCATCTTCCGAATATTCTCGTGGTGATTCTTTCGGGCTTCATAAGAATCTATCATTATACAATTCTTATCGTATTGGAAGGTTGGGTGCGAAACCTGAACTAGGTAGTATTTTCATTGATATGGAGAATTGATATTGGTAAACTGCATAAGACAACACTGATATTAGGTGAAGGCCCCACAGAATTCTTCTATTTCAAGTCATTGAATGATGTATTCAAGGGCTTGACTATTAAACCGGATTATCCAAAGCATACAAGTATAAAAGAACTTGACTTGAAGATATCCGACGGAATTGCAATGGGATATGATTACATCTTCTGTGTGATTGATATGGATACGAAGGATGAAGAACCAGAACACTCACAATATGATCGATTGAAGAAGAAATATGAAAAACCTATTGTAAAGCCGAAGAAAGGTATTCGTTGTGAGGTGAAGTTCTTTGAAACTCATCGCTGTACAGAACTTTTCTTCCTTTATTATTTCAAGTATACCTCTCGTATGTATTCCGACCAAAATCTCCTTTTGAAAGATTTGAACCAACATTGTGAGTACCGCAAGAATATCGACTTCTTTGTCAAATGTAAAGGGTTACATTCGTTCTTTGAAAAGAATGGTGGCAGTCTTGAGAATGCTATAGCTAATGCTGAAAAGTCTATGAAAGATAAGAATGCAGGAGCTCGTGACTATACCTACTCAGAGTTGGGAAGAATGCTGGATGAGTTGAATGATATCCTAACATTATAAAACTACGATATAAAATTCATATCATATACCCGTTGGCGGAATTAAATTAGTGCATATTTAATTTGTCCAATGGGTTTGTTATTAATCTTGTTTATATATTGAAGGATTGTAAGTGCACTAATTTTCCCCGTAATTCTGGTAAACAATCCTTCTG
>NZ_JAMBQG010000011.1:0-239489 GCF_023369805.1 Parabacteroides leei | reverse complement strand
ACCTCTTCCCATTCCGAACAGAGAAGTTAAGCCCAACCACGTCGATGGTACTGCGTAAAAGTGGGAGAGTAGATAACCGCCGTTTTTGTCAGGTCGAAAGACTGAATGGTAGAAAGGAGTTAGTTCGAAAGAACTGACTCCTTTTCTGGTTTTAGATAAATCCTTTATCTTTGTTCAAAAATCAATGCTTTATGATCAAGTTTTATATTTTATTCGTTTCCCTTTTTATATCTTCCATTCTTTCTGCTCAGAAAGATATTAGTTATACCGTAGAAAAAGATATTCCTTATCGGACCACGGGTGATCCTTATGGCCTGGAACGTTGTAAACTGGATCTTTATTATCCGGAAAATGTGAAGAACTTCGGTACAGTCGTTTGGTTTCATGGAGGCGGTTTGTCGGGTGGTAGTAAATTTATTCCGGAAGAGTTGAAGAATTGTGGTTTGGCTGTCGTAGCTGTTAACTACCGGTTGTTGCCTAAATGTAATATTAAGGATTGTATCGACGATGCAGCTGCTGCGGTAGCCTGGACTTTTAAAACGATAGAGAAATATGGTGGTAGTCGTGGCCGGATTTTTGTTTCCGGACATTCTGCGGGTGGTTATCTGACAAATATGATCGGTCTGGATGAAAAATGGTTACAGGTTTATGGTGTGGATGCTGACTCTATTGCTGCATTAATCCCTTTCAGTGGACATGCTATCAGTCATTTTGCTTATCGGGAATCTTTAGGAATGAAGGAGACGCAGCCTAGTATCGACGAATATGCACCGCTTTACTATGTTCGTCCGGATGCACCTCCTTTAATCATCGTCTCAGGTGATCGTGAAATGGAAATGTTAGGACGCTATGAAGAGAATGCTTATTTCTGGAGAATGATGAAAGTAGCCGGACATAAAGAGACATATATTTATGAGTTGGATGGCTATGATCACGGATCGATGGCTACACCGGCTTTTCATATACTAAAGAATCATGTGAAAAGGATTTTGGAAAAACATTGAAAAGGAAAGAAACCTTGTTCCCGTGCTTCACACGGGAACAAGGTTTTATCATTCGAAACGAACTGCGGTTCCGGCAGCCGTAACCATCAGCATACTTCCGCTTCCTCCTACTGTTTCATAGTCGAGATCGACAGCAATAACGGCATTGGCTCCCATGCGTGCTGCCTGTTGGCTCATTTCTTCCAGGGCTGTATCTTTGGCTTCACGTAATACACTCTCATAGGAACCTGCGCGTCCACCTACTATATCGCGTATTCCGGCAAAGAAATCTTTGAATACGTTTGCTCCTATGATTGTTTCACCGGAAACTATCCCATAGTATTGAGCGATCTTTTTCCCTTCGATGTTGTTTGTTGTTGTTAATAACATAGCTTTCTTTTTTATTGTTGGCAACAAATATATTTATTCCATTGGATATCTTGTCCGGTTTGGGATAAATAAAACGGGCAGAGCCTCTATTTTCTATGGAAGCTCTGCCCGTTGTTAATCGGATGCTTATCCGTATCTTTGTCGATACCTCCGGTTCGTATCCGGCAGGCATTGTTTTTTATGGATGTGCATTGGTCATTTCGAATACCAGCTTACCACCTTTCGCCATATCGGTATGTGAGAAGAACGGGGTATCGAGAACCTTACCGTTTAATGTCACTTCTTTGATATATTTATTCTCCGGACTGTTATTTTTAACCTGGATCTCAAATATGCCACCTTTTACGTGAATTAAGGCACGATCTACCATCGGACGGCCCAATGTGTAAACCGGAATACCCGGGGCAACCTGATAGAAGCCCAAAGCACTCATTACGTACCATGCCGACATCTGTCCGCAATCTTCGTTTCCAATGATACCGTCAGGTTTATTTGTATAGAATTCGCGCATGATATAATCCAGACGTTCCTGTCCTTTCCAGGGAGAGTCTGTCCAGTTATATAGATAAGCCATGTGGTGGCTCGGTTCGTTACCATGCGCATACTGACCGATCAATCCGGTGATATCGCCGGAAGCATGTTCGCCGTCAACTTGGGAGGAAGTAGTAAATAATGTATCCAGACGTGTTTCCAGTTCATTTTTACCACCGATCGTAGCGATGAAATTATCCATATCATGCGGTGCGAAGAAACTCCACTGGAAGGCATTTCCTTCTGTATAATCACTTCTCATGTGAGCGGAGTAACGTGGGTTGAATGGAGTACGGAAAGTTCCGTCACCCATGATCGGACGCATCATCTTTGTTTCCGGATCCAGATAACGTTTGTAGTATTCTCCTTTGGCTGCATATGCTTTAGCCAGTGAGTCAAGTCCTGCTTTAGCAGCGATCTGTGAAATACACCAATCTTCGTAAGCCATTTCCAATCCCCATGAAACAGATTCGGGAATGGAGTCAGCCGGAACGAATCCATATTTTTCTTTATAATACGGATGGCGGGTGATCAGATCGAGTTCGCGTGTACCCTTGAACTTTTCTGCCAGATCTTCACGGTAAACGGATGAACGTGCACCGGCTTCCGCCCATGTTTTCAGATCACCGTCAGCCAGATTTTTGCTAACCAGGTCAGCCAGAACGGATACGGCAGGATAGCCTACCATACAACCTGTATAACTGGAAGCCAGCGGCCATTTCGGTAGAATACCACCTTCTTTATATCCCTGTACCAATACTTTTCCCCAGTCGGCAGCCAGATCCGGATTGATGATCGTCATCAACGGATGTAAAGCACGGAAGGTATCCCATAAAGAAAATACGGAATAGTTCGTATAACCCGGTTCTGCTTTATGTACCTTTTTATCCATACCCAGATAACGGCCGTCTACATCCTGATAAGCGAACGGAGCGATCATAGTATGATATAGAGCTGTGTAGAAATTTACCATTACGGTAGGATCAGCCTGAATTTCGATCGCATTCAGTGCATCGTTCCATATTTCAGCCGATTTAATGCGGGTTGCTTCGAAATCCCAGCCGGGAAGTTCTGCTTCGAGGTTCTTTTCAGCCCCTTCCGTATCTACCATAGAAAGTGCAACCTTTACGTATAAAGGTTCAGCCTTTTCTGGGAATTTATAATGGAATTTCAAATCCTCAGCAGTATTGATACGCAGGAATAAAGAGTCCTGACGAAGCTTGCCACCAATATACTGGTAGATTGTTTCGATCGGTTCGGAGAAGGTGATCCGGTATGAAACCGAATGGAAATGTGCCCAGCCCTGGGTGCGGACCGTTCCTTCTACGGTTGAATCGTTTACGAACAGATAGTTGTTATCGACAAGTTTATGTCCCCAGTTCGGTTGCAGGATATGTCCCAGATCCAGCATGACACGACGGTCTTTGGGGTTATCGTAAGTATATTTATGGAAACCAACCTTGTCTGTACTTGTCAACTCTACATTCACACCGAAATTATCCAGACGTACGGCATAGAATCCGGGAGTCGCTTTTTCTGTGTCTTTATTGAAAAGGCCGACCGGTTTGATCGAGTCGCTACCCGAGAAAGGCAGTAGAGCTACATCTCCCAGATCACCGATACCTGTTCCTGAGAGGTGTGTGTGGCTGAAGCCATAGATTTCCCTGTCGTCGTAATGATAACCGCTACTGGCGTCCCAGCCCATGATATGGGTATCCGGACTTACCTGTACCATCGCGAAGGGGCGGGTGGCACCGGGGAAGGTATGTCCGTGGAACCCGGTTCCGATGAACGGGTCTACATACTTGATTTCATCGCTTAGTAAGCCACTGTCGGGAGCAGGTTTACACCCTGCCAGCAGGCAAAGAACAGCAGCCTGAAAGAATAAGATTGTCTTTTTCACTGTTTATTTATTGATTTAGTTTGAATATATGCGGATTTACTGTTTTTATTTTGAACTGCTACAAATATAATGAAAAAGAACCATATAGAGGCCTTTTTCTATAATCTGATAAAAAAGTGACAAAAAATTGCAACCTTTTGTGGTGGGTACTCGTCTAATATAAAAGAGATGAGAACAGACGAATTCATAACAAGGATATTGCCTTTAAAAGACAACCTGTTGCGGGTTGCTTTCAGGATCACCGGAAATGCTGAGCGTTCCGAGCAGATCGTTCAGGATGTAATGCTGAAGGTCTGGGGAGAGCGGGCGGCTTGGATTGTAATAGAAGATATTCCTTCTTACTGCCTGATGGTAACCCGTAACCTGGCACTGGAAGCGATCAATTTGCAGAAGATGCGGACGGAAAGTTTCACTGTCAGATAAACTACATATACGACAAATATGGATTACAACCGTATTAAAATATTGTTGGATAAATATTGGGAATGTGCCACCACTATTGAAGAAGAACGCGAACTACGACACTTTTTCTCGGCAGAAACGTTGCCGCCCGAGTTGCGTCCTTACAAAGCGTGGTTTCTGACTCCGGAAGCAGAGACACTTCCCCCGTTAGGAAAAGAGTTCGACCTGAAGGTACTGCAGCGGATATCCAGGGAAAAAAGACAACGTCACCTTCGTCTTTTTTATTCTTTTTCGGCCCTGATCACCTTCATTTTTGTCCTTTTGTTTATTCTGATACTGACCTCTTCGTTTATGATTGAAAATTGCTGTGTTTAGTATATTCAGGTTTCGTATATCGTCTGAAGTAGTAAAAATGTAGATCATATATGACACCGGTAGAGCCTTGCAGACTTGTACTGCAAGGCTCTTTCTGTTACCTTTGCCGAAAAATTATAATTATGTTCACGGTAATCGGAATTATGTTTGGCGGTATAGCTATAGGATACCTGTTGCGTAAAGTGGAGTTTTTACAAAAAATAGGTAGACCTATTTCCTATACGATTTTGCTTCTGTTGTTCCTGTTGGGAATTTCGGTGGGGGCCAATGAGGCTATAATAAATAATCTTACAACACTGGGAGGACAGGCCTTCCTGATCGCTCTGGCGGGAACAGGCGGAAGTGTACTGGCTGCCTGGGGCGTGTATCATTTCTTTTTTAAGGAAAGGGGAAGAGAATGAAAGGGAGTCTGATCGTTGTCGCTTTTTTTGCACTCGGGTGTATCCTGGGATGTAGCGGTTATCTGCCGGAGGTCATTGTAAAAAATGATATCACTATATACGTGCTTTATTTATTGATGTTTCAGGTTGGGTTAAGCATTGGAAGTGATAAAAAACTGAAAGAGATATTATGTAGTATCCGTCCGAAGTTATTGTTGGTGCCTTTGGCTACTATTATCGGGACGCTGACGGCTTCCGCTTTAATCAGTCTGGTGATCACCAAATGGAGTGTGTTCGACTGTCTGGCTGTCGGTAGCGGATTTGCTTATTACTCGTTGTCGTCTATCCTGATAACGGAGTTGAAAGAAGCTTCACTGGGTGTACAGATGGCTACGGAATTAGGGACGATTGCGTTGATGGCTAATATTATCCGTGAGATTATGGCTTTGCTGGGAGCACCTTTGTTTGTCAAGTATTTCGGAAGACTGGCCCCTATCTGTGCCGGAGGAGCGACGACGATGGATACAACATTACCGATTATTACCCGTTATTCTGGAAAGGATCTGGTATTCGTTTCTATTTTCCACGGTATTCTGGTCGATTTTACGGTACCGTTCTTTGTCTCTTTTTTCTGTTCAATGTGAATAGGATAGTCAATAAAAGATAGCATAATAACCTGTATGAGAAACTTACTGATCGCTATATTGCTGTTCGTTTCGTTCTGTGCTGCCGGACAGCCGGGACGAAGACTGGATAAGCTGGGGGATAACGAAACGATCCCAGCCGGGCAGGCTGCATTTTACGGTGATTTCATCCAACGCCTGAAAAAGTTTAAAAGCGGCGGTTATCCCCAGGATATCCGGATAATCAACATTGAGACGAACGAAGTATTTATCTTTAGGGTAAAGTCTACTTTTAAGACCTCTAAGGAAAATCCGTTCTGTTTCCTGATCGAGCCGGGAACGTATGCGATCCTGAATTATTGGTGGACGGAAAGTAAATGGTATGGTGGAAAATCCTATATGGAACCCATTTATAAAGGAGAAGACTCTATCCTGGAGACGGAACGGAAGATAAAGAACAAGGAACAACGTCCGGACGAACTGGTCTTGTTTAAATTTACCGTTGCCCCGAATATGCTGAATTATGTCGGCACTTGGCATTTCGAGCAATCCCCCGTTTATTTTACCAACGATAAGGAACAGGCCGACGATCGAATGAAAGATAAATATAAAAAGCTGGACTTTCTCTCTTCCGAGATAAACATACCGGATTAGTTTTAAGATAATTTGTTCCTAATATATAAAAGAGCGGATCAAATCAGAGCCATAAAACAGGCTACTGACTTGATCCGCTTTTTTTATATGTCAGGTATTTATTTCTTTACCGTCTGCAACATCACTTTCACTGCTTCTTCCAGCTGATGGTCTTCACCCTTCAACTGAGATTCCGGTGTGTTGTAGATCTCGATATCCGGTTCCAATTCATGGTTTTCCAGGTAATTACCTTGCATATCCTGAACACCAACTTGCGGAATACCGAATACGATAGACGGGTCGATCTGCGACTCCCACCAAACAGCTGTCATAGTTCCCGGTACCGGAGCACCGATCAACTTACCGATCCCCAACGTTTTGTAAACCCAGGGGAAGCCATGCGCATTCGAATAGTTATCTTCGCAAACCAGTACACACGACGGTTTCAACCATTTGTTGAACGGATCGCTACCGATATACTGTCCGCGTGGCATGAAACGCTGGTATTCTTTACCGCTCAACAATGTAGCCAGGTCGTCATGCAACCAGCCGCCACCGTTGTGACGGGTATCGACGATCACCGCTTCCTTGTTGCGGCAACGTCCCAGCAATTCAGAGTAAACTTCACGGAAACTTTCGCTGTTCATGCCTTTGACATGTACGTAGCCGATTTTTCCGCCAGAGAGTTCGTCCACTTTCTTACGACAGTTCTCTACCCAGCGTTTGTACAGCAGGTTGGATTGTTCACCGTAAGAGATCGGTTTAACCTGTTCTTCAAAACGTTCTTTCGTAGCCGGATTGTAAACTGACAATAAGATTTTCTTTCCGGCTTTACCATTTAACAACGGATAATAATCTTCCCCATTCTTGATCGGTTTCTCATTGATCTTCTCGATGATGCAACCCGGTTTGATCTTGGTGTCGGCCAGTGTCAACGGACCTTTGGCAATGATCTCGGCAATTTTCAAACCGTCGCCGTTGTAGCTATTGTCATAGAATGCACCCAGGCAAGCTGTTGCCGGAGCAGAGGAAGACGGACGGAAACGGGCACCCGTATGCGAACCGTTCAATTCTCCCAATAGTTCGGATAACATTTCCTGGAAGTCGTAATTATTGTTGATATGCGGCAGATAGCGGGCGTATGCTTTCTTGTATCCATCCCAGTCGATGCCATGAAGCGTCGGATCGTAGAACTTGTCTTCTACCTGACGCCATACATGGTTGAATATATATTCGCGTTCCTGCGGTGGACGATAAGAGAATTCAGCCTTGAACGGGATATTCTTGGTCTTGCTGTCTTTGATCTCTACCTTTTTCAGCTGGCCACCCGATACGAGGAAGAGGTTTTCACCCTTCTTATCGGTAAACATTCTGCCTCCGCCGACTTCTTTGATCAATAACTTGGTCGTATTCTCCTTGAAGTTACGTTCCCACAGGTCATAACCCTTTTCAAAAGAAGCACAATAATAAAGTTTATCGCCTTTCGGTGTCAATACGGCATCACCCAGGTTCGATGAGTTGATTGTCAGACGGATGACACGGTCTTTACGGTTCTCCAGGTCGAACTTCAACGGTTCTACCGGTTTGTCCTTGTCGTCTTTCTTGTCTTTATCCTCTTTCTTTTTGTCATCTTTTTTCGCTTTGGACTCTTTTTTATCATCCTTTTTGTCCTCGTCCTTCTCTTTGTCTTCGTCGTCGATCAGTGCGAGTTCTTCTTTGCTCAGGCGGAATTTATCGTAGGCTTCGGCATCAAAGAACATGATATAAGTATCATCCTGTGCCCCCCAACTGCCATGACTGCGGTAACCTGCCCGGTCGGACGACCAGATCATAGCTTTTCCATCGAGTACCCATTTGGGGTTTCCGTCCGAATAACCGCTTTCCGTCAGGTTGGTAATATCTCCGCTACCGTCTGCTTTTACCAACGCGATGTCTTTGTTGTTCCATCCGCCGATTGCGATATATTCCACCAGGAACCATTTACTGTCGGGCGACCATTGATAAGTCTGATCTCCGTCGCTGTATGAATAATTGTATTTGCCATCCAATACCGTGCGCACTTGTTTGCTTTTCAGGTTGATCACACGTAATGTCGTACGGTCTTCCAGGAAAGCCACCTCTTTACCATCAGGCGAATAAGCCGGTTGGAAAGAAGTCTTGTCCGTTACTACGAGCGGTTCTTCTTTTATTTCCTGTGCATAAGTGAAATATTTGTCGTCTTTACGAGCCAGGCTGCTCTGATAGATACCCCATGTTTCCCCCCGTTCAGCCGAGTAAACCAGCGAACGACCGTCGGGACTGAAATCAATATTACGTTCCTGCTGTGGTGTATCGGTGATCTGGCGGGTTGTTTCGTATTCAACGGAAGTGACATATACATCGCCTCTTACGATAAAGGCAACTTCTTTTCCATTCGGAGAAACGGCAATGCTGGTTGCTCCGTTCGACATCAAGCGATGGATCAGATCGTTCTCTGTCTGGTCGGAGATGATATTTACTTTTACTTTTGACGGTTGTCCACCTTCCTTAATTGTATATATTTCACCGTCATATCCGTAGCAGAGCATTCCGTTGTTGTCGGAAGTAAGGAAACGGACAGGGTGTGTCGTATGATTGGTTATCTGCTTGCCGTTTTTACCGGTCAGGTCGTTTTTGAAGATATTGAAACTACCTTTTTCTTCGCTTAGATAGTAGAATGCTTTTCCGTCGGCTGTCCATACCGGGTTACGGTCTTCACCGCGGAAAGTGGTGATCTTCTTGAAAGAGCGGTCATTACCTGACGAACATAACCAGATATCACGCGTGATGGAAGACTGGTGATGTTTACGCCAAGGATCTTCATACCCTTTGAAGTCATTATACAATAGCTGACTTCCGTCTTTGCTGAGCGCTATATTTTCCATCGCCAATGACGAATATAACGTCGGTCGTCCTCCGGTAGTATTGACCTGGTAGACCTGCGCAAACAGTGACGAAGGGAACTGGCTGTCCTTTACATCCTGTTGGATAGAGGCAGTATAAAGAACATGCTCGTTGTCGCTGAATGTATCCGGGTATTCGTTGGCCGAATGGGTGGTTAGTTGAGTCGGTGCGCCTCCTTCTTTATTCATAATGAAGACATCGAAGTTGCCGTTACGGTCGGAAGCGAAAGCGATCCGTTTTCCGTCGGGCGACCAGACGGGGCGTGTGTCGTGGGCCTGGTGGGTTGTCAACTGGGTGGCTTTACCACCTGTAGCCGGTACGGTATAGATATCGCCTTTATAGGTGAATGCTATTGTTCCTCCGTCCGGGGAAATTGCCGGGTAACGCATCCATAACGGATCATTGTCGGCAAAAACGGACCCTGTCAACAAAAGGGCCGATGTTAAGATCAGTAATTTTTTCATGCGTTTATTAATTTCCGTAAAAGTACAAGATTATTTTTATACGAAACTAAAAAAGTCAAAACAAAGCGAGATAAGTGTCTGTTTTATTAAATGAAGTATAGTCAATAAGGCGAGATAGTTAACAATTTATTCCTATACAAATACTATTCTTTATATACTGGCAAAGGACTCCGGTTCTACTACCACGCTTACCGGAGCCAACGGGTATCATGATCTCGTTCAGGCTTTCGTTGCCGAAACAGTATTTACATTTATCTTCCTGCTTGTTGTTTTAGGTTCCACATCCAAAGGAGCCAATACCAAGTTTGCCGGTATCGCTATCGGTCTGGCCCTGGTGTTGATCCATATTGTTTGTATCCCTATTACCGGAACATCGGTGAACCCGGCACGTAGTATCGGTCCGGCTTTGTTCCAGGGTGGTGAAGCTCTCTCACAATTATGGTTGTTCATCGTTGCACCTTTCCTGGGAGCCGCAATAGCTGCTTTGGTATGGAAAGGAATGGATACGGAAGATGCATAATCCTTTGTTTACAAATTATATAATTAAATCCTGGGAGTATAGCTTCCGGGATTTTTTTGTTATATTTGAGCAGTTTAATTCGCTGTTTACTTAATTCTGATCCGGATTATGGAAAAAAAAGGTGTCGATCGAAGAAACTTCCTGAAGCTCTCCACGGTAGCGGGAGCCGGTTTATTATTTGCTCCGGATGCTTTGGCGTCGACTCCGGGAGCCGGAAGAGAAACTAAAATTCCTATGCGTCCTTTAGGTAAAACGGGAGTGGAGTTACCTATCCTCAGTATGGGCGTGGACCGGCCTGACAGCAATAATGTACTTCGCGCCGCCTTTAATTCGGGTATCATCCATTTCGATACAGCCCACCGGTACCAGAACGGACGGAATGAAGAGATGATCGGTAACTTCTTTGATGGTAAACCGCGTAGTTCCTGTTTTATCGCAACTAAAGTCATGTTCGATTATCCGTTGCGGGACGATTTTGAACAAGACCTGCTCGATAAACTGGCTGTCAGCCTGAAGCGTCTTAAAATGGATCATGTCGATCTCTTCTATACCCATTCCGTCAGTACAGCAGAAAAGATACAAGACAAACGCATCCTCGCTGTTTTGCAAAAGATCAAGGCCGAAGGTAAAACGCGCTTTGTCGGTTTCTCTTCCCACGACCAGAAACCGGAACTGATCGATGCCGCCATCGAAACCGGCATTTACGATGTTGCCCTGATCAGTTATAACTTCAAAATGAAGAATATAAAGGAGACGGACGAAGCAATCGAGCGGGGTGTAAAGGCAGGAATGGGCTTTATTGCCATGAAGACGATGGCAGGAGGCACCGAAGATGCCGACGGAAAGAAAAAGATAAACGGCCGTGCCTGTCTGAAATGGATCTGGCGGAATAAGAATATCACGACAGTTATCCCGGGCCTGACCAATTATGACCATCTGGATGAATGTCTGGCTGCCGCCCATGATATGGCGTTGACACAGGAAGAACAGGATTACCTGTTGGCTTTATGCGATCAGGAGTCTTTGTATTGCCAGCAATGCGGTGAATGCCGTGAACAGTGTCCCGAACAATTGCCTATACCCGATATTATGCGTGCTTATATGTATGCCTACGGTTATAAGCATGCCCAACAATCGAAAGAAACCTTACTCGGCCTTGGGTTGAAGCAGGATATATGTACCGATTGCGATGTTTGCCAGGTGAATTGCTCTTCCGGCTTTGACGTCTCTAAAAAAATTGCATCTATTATCCCGGTTGTACAGGCACCGAATGAATTCCTGACCTGATTCCTGTTTGACAAAATGATACTACTATACCGGCTATTTCGGATTACTATACCAAGTATTTTGAATTAGTATACCGGGTAATATATTTTAACGTATCAGAAAGATAACGGATATCTCTTGTATTCATGCAATTTGTCATTCTCTTTTTTTACCTTTGCCCGTAGACTAAACTAATATTAACATGAACAAGAAACTTATTCTTTCCTTGCTCGCTTTAGCCGGAGTTCCTGCCCTGATGATGGCAGCGGACGATGCACGTCTGTTGCGTTTCCCGGCTACCAATGGTAGCGAAATCGTTTTTTCGTATGCCGGCGATTTGTATAAGGTACCCGCAAAGGGTGGAGAAGCCCAACGACTGACCTCACATGTCGGTTATGAAATGTTTCCTCGTTTTTCGCCGGATGGTAAAACGATTGCGTTTACCGGTCAATATGATGGAAATACGGAAGTGTTTACTATTCCTTCTACCGGAGGCGAACCTTTGCGCGTGACCTACACCGCAACCAACAAACGTGATGACCTGGGCGACCGTATGGGCCCGAACAACATCGTAATGACCTGGACGCCCGATGGCGGCCGTATTGTCTACCGTAACCGTATCAGCGACGGTTTTTCCGGTAAACTCTATACTGTGGACAAGGAAGGTGGCCTGTCTGATGTGATCCCGCTGCCCGAGGGTGGTTTTTGCAGCTACTCACCGGATGGGAAGCGGCTGGCATACAATCGCGTGATGCGTGAGTTTCGTACCTGGAAATACTATAAAGGTGGTATGGCGGACGATATCTGGATTTATGATCCTGAAAAGAAATCTGTTGAAAATATTACGGATAACGTAGCACAGGATATTATCCCCATGTGGATCGGTGATGAAATATTCTATCTCTCCGATCGTGACCGGACAATGAATATTTTTGTTTATAACACAAAAACGAAGCAGACCAGCAAAGTAACTGACTTCACTGAATATGATGTAAAATTCCCCAGTGCGCACGGAAATACGATCGTATTTGAAAATGGTGGTTATATCTACAAAATGGATGCTATTTCAAAAAAGCCCGAAAAGATAAATATCGAACTGACATCGGATAATATATACGCCCGCAGTGAGATAAAAGACGGTTCCGGGTACATTACGGAAGCCAGCATTTCTCCCGACGGCGAACGTATCGTAATTACCTCCCGTGGCGAAGTTTTCAACTTACCTGTCGATAAAGGGGTAACGAAGAATATCACCCGCTCACCGGGACAGCATGATCGTGAAGCCCAGTGGTCGCCCGATGGAAAGCAAATCGCTTACATTTCCGATGGAACCGGTGAGACGGAACTGTATTTGCAGGAAGCAACAGGCAGCGAACCTGTTCAACTGACAAAGAACAACGATACCTATATCCGCTCTTTCGAATGGAGTCCGGATTCGAAGACAATTGTCTATACAGATCGTAAGAATCGTATCAACCTATTGGATGTCGCAACGAAACAAGTAACTGTAGCCGTGCAAGACCCGATGGCAGAAATAAGGGATGTTACTTTCTCTCCGGATAGTAAATGGCTGACTTATTCCCGTCCGGCTAATAATGAACATAGCATTATTTATGTTTACGATATTGCCGGTAAGAAAGAATATCCGGTAACAGATAAGTGGTACGACTCCGGATCACCAGTCTTCAGCAACGACGGCAAATACCTGATATTCTCTTCCGCACGCGATTTCAACCCGACTTATGGTTCATTGGAATGGAACCATGTCTATAATAATATGGGAGGAGTTTATCTGGCCCTGTTATCTAAAGAAACTCCTTCTCCTTTCCTGGAAAAGGATGCGCAGGTTGCAGTCAAAGAGGATAAAGTAAAGAAAGAAGAACCGAAGAAAGAGGCAAAGAGAGAAACTGCTTCTGAAACACCTGTTGTAAAGATCGACGTGGAAGGTATTTCCGAACGTATTGTTCAGCTTCCGCTGGCAGGTTCGCGTTATGGTAATTTCTATGGCGATGGAAACAAGGTGTATTATTTCGGCCGGGGCGGCACAAAGGTATACGATCTGGATAAACAGAAAGAAGATGTCGTAGCCGATGGTGCATCGATGTCAGTAACGCCCGGAAGTAAAAAGGCTCTTTTCTATAAAGGAGGAGAACTTTACGTAACCGATATTCCTTCGGGAAAGGCGGATCTTAGTGAAGCTGTCAACCTGTCGAATATGAAGATCACAACCGATTATCCGAAGGAATGGGCCCAGATCTTCGATGAAGCCTGGCGTGCCTATCGGGATGGTTTCTATGTAGAGAATATGCATGGAGTAGACTGGAAAGCAATCAAAGAAAAATATGCAGTCCTATTACCGTATGTAAAGACCCGTCTGGATCTGAACTATGTGATCGGTGAAATGATCGGCGAACTGAATTGCGGCCATGCCTATGTAAATCCGGGTGAACTGGATCGTCCGGAACGTATACAGACCGGTTTGTTAGGAGCTGAAATATCCCGTGACAAGAGCGGTTTCTTCCGTTTGGAAAAGATCCTGCCGGGTGCTTCCTGGAGCAAAGATCTGCGTTCTCCGCTTACGGAGCCGGGTATCGAAGCTAAAGCCGGCGAATTTATCGTAGCCATCGATGGTGTTCCGACGAACAGTGTAAAAGATATGTACAGCTTATTGGTGGGTAAAGCCGGTGTGCCAACTGAACTTTCCCTGAACAGCAAACCGCAGTTGGCCGGAGCCCGTAAGATTGTGATCAGCCCGCTTGCCGAAGAATATTCTTTGTATCATTATAACTGGGTACAGGACAATATCAAAAAGGTGGATAAGGCAACGAATGGCCGTGTCGGATATATCTATATCCCGGACATGGGTGTAGAAGGATTGAACGAATTTTCCCGCTATTTCTATCCACAGTTGGATAAAGAAGGCCTGATTATCGATGACCGTGCCAACGGTGGTGGTAATGTTTCCCCGATGATCCTCGAACGCTTGTCACGTGAACCGTACCGTTTGACAATGCGTCGCGGCTCCAATCATATCGGAACTGTTCCCGATGCAGTACAGGTGGGCCCGAAAGTTTGTCTTATCAACAAATATTCTGCTTCGGACGGTGACTTGTTCCCGTGGGGCTTCCGTGCCCTGGGCTTAGGAAAACTGATCGGAACCCGTACCTGGGGTGGTATCGTCGGTATCAGTGGTCCGCTGCCTTACATGGACGGAACCGATATCCGTGTACCGTTTTTCACCAGCTATGATCCGAAAACCGGCCAGTGGATCATCGAAAACCACGGTGTCGACCCGGATATCCTGATCGATAACGATCCGATCAAGGAGTGGAACGGCGAAGACCAGCAGTTGAACAAGGCGATCGAAGAAGTGATGAAAGATCTTCAGAACCGTAAGCCGTTGGCTCCGGTTCCGGCACCGAGGGACTTCAGCAAATAAGTAAAAGTATATATGCTTTTCTATCAAAGGTTGCATGCTATTGTCAAAAAGCGTGCAACCTTTTTTATTTTTTGTGCTATCGTTTAATAATTCTTTTACCTTTGCAAAGTAACTACATACGTTATGGATAAGGAATCACATCACATCTGTAATCTTAAAAGGGGAGATATCGCATCTTTTGAATACTTGTATAATTGTTGGAGTGGCAAGCTATACAATTTTGTAATGCGTATATCCCAGGGTGATACTTACCTGGCCGAAGAGATCGTTCAGTCCGTATTTATTAAGGTGTGGGAAGGCAGAGACCAAGTCGATGCCGACAAGTCGTTCGGTGCTTACATCTGCACTATCGCCAAAAATCAACTGGTCAATATCTATCAACACCGGATGCTCGAACAGGTTTATCAGGCAAAAATAAAAACATCCGAACCCATAGAGAATACAACAGAGAAAGAGGTCGACTATCATTTATTGGAAGAATATATCGGATCTTTGATAGAACAACTACCTCCTGCCCGTAAAGAAATATTTGTGTTGAGTCGTCGCAAATTGCTGACAAATAAGGAAATTGCAGCAAAACTCAATTTATCTGAAAATACTGTCGAGTCGCAGTTGACCAAAGCGATCGCTTTCCTCCGTAGCAAGATAGATCGTCATTATAATGTCTCTATCCCCTTGCTCCTTTTTTTATTTATTGATTAATAAAAGTTAAAACCATACATGTGGGTAACGGATTTTATTTCGTCGCCTGTATACCTAATAGACACGATAAAATGGAAAAGACAGATTACATACAATTATTCGATAAGTTCCTGCAGAAGCAGGCTACTCAGGAAGAGGTGCAGACACTTATCCAATGGCTGAAAAGCGAAGGTTCGTTTCAGGATTGGGCGGAAGAAGAGTGGGACATGGCTTCTTCTACGATGGATGCCCGCTTGCAACAAAAATTGTTGGGACAGATAAAGGAGAAGATCGGCCGTGAAAAAGTAGAAGAGCTATCCGCGAAAGAAAATAAACAGCGTAGCCTCTATTCATGGGTTACCCGTGTAGCTGCCGTTGCCATATTATTGTTGTTGACCGGTCTGTCTGTCTATTATTATGCTATGAACCAACTGGTCATGGAAGATATGATCGTTTCGGTGGAAAAAGGGCAGAAAGCGAATGTGGTATTGCCTGATGGTTCCAAGGTCTGGGTGAATTCAGATTCCAAACTATCTTATGGCAGCCGCTTCAATCAAAAGGAAAGAGTCCTTTCCCTGGAAGGAGAAGCCTACTTTGAAGTGACACCTGATAAGGATCGTCCTTTTATTGTGGAGACGAAAGAAATGGCAGTCCGTGCCTTGGGTACCAGCTTTAATGTGAAATCGTATGAAGAGGAAAAAGATGCTTCGACCGTATTACGGACAGGAAAAGTGGAAGTAACGACCGACTCGGATTGTCTAGTCTTAAATCCTAACGAGAGGATCGTTTTCAATAAACAAACAAGACACATGGAGAAAAGCGGTGTGGATAATGCAGTCGATTACATCAACTGGAAGTACAATGAATTGACCTTCAATGGTGAAACCTTCGAGAGCATAGCCCATACGTTGGAACGGTATTATAATACCCGGATTGTATTCGAATCGGAATCGCTGAAGAAATACCGGTTTACGGGTACTCCCGGCAATACAAGCCTGGAAAGTATTCTACAGATATTATCCCTCACTTCACCTTTGACATATGAGGTAAAGGATAGTGTGATTGTTTTACGTGAGAATATGAAGGAGAAGGCTTATTATGAGAAAGCATTGAAATAACAACAAATAATACAATGTTTAATATTTAATCTTTTATCGATATGAAAAATACAGAATAAACTTATTTCAAAAAGAATGGGACAATGCAAAGCATCATCCCATCCCGTAGTTCATAAACCGCACTTGGGTATCTCGCAAATAACAAGTGCAATTATAAATACCATTAAGTCTACAAAATTATGAGAATTTTATTAACTAGGGCATATTATGCCCTTAAAAAACGGCAATTTAAGTCAATTAAATTAATCTTACTTATATTGTTAATCTCCCCATCATTATTGGCTCAGGTAACGATAACGGTTAAAAATCAGTCTATACGACAGGCTTTAAAAGAAATACAGCGTTTAAGTCATTATCAGTTCTTTTACAATGATGATTTAACTAGCTTGGATAAAATTGTTTCTTTCACTGCTAAAGATGAAAGTATCGAATCTGTTATGGGGAAGCTTCTTGAAGGTACGAATATCACTTATAAACAGGATAATAACAACCTGATTGTTCTTACTATAAAAGGAACTTCCTCAAAACAGTCAAGCAATGACCAGAAAATAAAAGGTACTGTTGTTGACGAGAGTAAGCAGCCGGTCATTGGTGCTAATATTGTTGTTGAAGGAACCACTAATGGAACTATTACCGATCTGGACGGAAACTTCTCTTTACAGGTTCCTGAAAATGCAGAACTGCGTGTTTCCTATATTGGCTATTTAGATCAGAAAGTAAAAGTCGGAAAAAACACGGCGTTACATATTATTTTGAAAGAAGACGCACAAGCGTTGGATGAGGTTATTGTAGTCGGTTATGGGACAATGAAGAAAAGTGATATTACCGGTTCTGTAGCTTCTGTTAGATTAGATGATTTGAAAGAAGGTGCAAGTACTTCGGTCGACCAGATGCTTTTAGGAAAGAGCGCTGGTGTAAATGTCGTGCAGAGCAGTGGCGAACCGGGTGGAGGTTTCTCTGTAAACATCCGTGGTGCAAGTTCTATTAATGGTGGTGTTTCCCCGTTATATGTAATAGATGGTGTGCCTATCGATAACTCCCGCCCTGTTTCTCAGGGATCTATTGTGGGGTTTAGTGATAGCAGAAGTCCGAGAAATCCTATGTCTTCCATCAATCCTGCGGATATAGAATCTCTTGAAATTTTGAAAGATGCATCAGCCACAGCAATCTATGGTTCAAGAGGTGCCAATGGTGTTATTTTGATCACTACAAAGAGTGGAAAAGCAGAAAAGATGAAAGTCAGCTATTCTGGATCAATAGGAATTCAGAGTCCTTCAAATAAACTGAATATATTGAGTGCTGCTGATTATAAAAGAGTACTGAATGAAATCATTGATGCTGGCGGTGATAGTGAAGCAAACCGCGTAGGGGATATTGCGAACGGTGGTATCGGTACGGATTGGCAGAATGAAGTAACTCAAAATAATGCAATTACTCATGAGCATCAATTGTCATTCTCAGGAGGTAATAGTAAAACTTTTTACTATACTTCATTTAATTACGTAAATCAGGAAGGTATTGTAAAGAATACCAGCTTTGAAAGATTAGGAGCTAGGTTGAATTTAAAATCCGATATTAACGATAAGTTAAAAATCGGTATGAATGTAACTGGTACTTACATGAAAGATCATTTTGTTGCAAATGGATTTGGTGTAAATGAAAATGCCGGTGTGATGTATACTGCTTATAATTATGATCCGACAATTGCAGTTAAAGATGAGGAAGGAAATTATGCTTTATCACCTATCTTGACTCTTGATAATCCGGTTGCATTAGATGAGGGAATGACTTCTTATTCTGATTCTTATAGGTTTTTGGCTTCTGCATTTGGAGAATATTATATTACTAAAGATTTGTTTTTAAGATTAAATCTGGGTACTGACTTTATGAATGAAAGCAGAAAAAACTTTGTGTCAAGTCTTACCCAGCAAGGCGGTTACTATGGTGGTATTGGATCAAACCAGAATTCTGAAAAGAGTAACTATATCGTAGAGGGTACTGCTAATTATAGTAAGACAATAAAGAAACATAGTTTTGGTGCATTAGCAGGTATCTCTTACCAACGTTATGTTACGAGTTACCTGAATAACAGAGCTGCCGATTTTCCAAATGAATCGTTAGGTGCAGAAAATCTGAATTTGGGAAATCAGGAAACATTCAGAATGCAAAATTCAGTAACAGGAAATAGATTAGCATCTTATATCGGTCGTGCAAATTATTCTTATGATGATAGATATTTGGCTACGGTAACTTTTAGAGCAGATGGCTCTTCCCGTTTTGGTAAGAATAATAAATTCGGTTATTTCCCTTCTGCTGCTTTGGCATGGAGAATTTCTAATGAGTCTTTCCTAAAAGGTGTTGACCAGCTCACTTCATTAAAACTTCGCTTGGGCTGGGGTAGAACAGGGAACCAGGAGATTGGAGATTACCCCGCATTAAGTACTTACCAGTCGGCTGGTTCTGCTATATGGGATGGCAAACAGGTAGTGGGTACCGGACCTGCTAAAATACCTAATCCGGATTTAAAGTGGGAGACGACCGACCAGACTAACTTAGGTCTTGATTTTGGCGTATTCAATAATCGTATTAATGGTGGAATTGATTATTTTTGGAAAAAGACGACAGACATGCTTTTGCAGTTACCTGTACCTCAGTCAACCGGCTATAACAGTATTTTATCGAATATTGGAAGAATAGATAATAAAGGTCTTGAAATTTTCCTGAATACAGTAAATATCGATACTCGTAATTTTAAATGGGAGTCAAATATCACATTTACTTCTATGAGAAATAAAGTAAAAGATTTGGGTGGTATCGATGAAATTATTATTGGAGCTGGTTATACTCATGTTGAGCAGGTGGCTATCCGTAAACCCGGTTTACCATTGAACTCTTATTATGGCTGGGAAGTAGCAGGTGTCTGGCAGAAAGATGATGATTTCAGTAAAATGAAAGAAGATTATAAACCTGGTGATCTGAAATATGTAGATCAAAATAATGATGGTGTTATTAACGATGCAGACAGAGTGGTTCTTGGCGATTCTTTTCCGGATTTTCAATGGTCTTTTGGTAATACATTTACTTATAAAAACTTTGATTTGTATGTCTTTTTTGAAGGAGTTCAGGGAGTTGATATGTTGAATGGTAATTTAATTGACAGTTATTTCCCTATAAATTTCCGACGGAACAAATTTGCGGAACCTTATCTGAACAGGTGGACTCCGGAAAATCCGACAAATGAATATCCCTCATTTGTAGATCCACTAAAACAGGGGCGTAAAGTAGTTAATTCACGTACACTTTCTGATGCTTCGTATGTGAGACTTAAAACAATCCGTTTGAGTTATACATTACCCAAGTTTAATAGTCTGATTCAATCGTTACAGCTATATGTAACAGCAGAGAACTTAATTACAATTACCGATTATGTTGGATTGGATCCCGCTATTAATCCAAATAGCAACTCTAATTTTCGAATGGATTTTAATGCATATCCAAGTGCCAGAACATTCATTTTCGGAGCAAAAATTGATTTTTAAGAATAATATAAAAAGTAAGTATATGAAAACAATAAATAATATAACAGTTTGTCTGTTTTCTTTATGCGGGTTACTCTCTCTTCAAGGATGTGAAGGCATTCTAGAGGAGCCTGTCAGATCAGAATTTACAGAAAGCACTTTGCTGGCTACAAAATCAGGTATTGAATCAGTTTTGGCAGATGCCTATTCTAAAGACGGAGGAAGTAGAAATATCGTAAAAAGAGGAGAAATGACTACTGATATTTTGTGGCAATCTGGCGGTGGTGAAAATGGAACTGCAGTACCTTTGATCAATTTCCGGTGGGATTCGTCCAGTACATTAGAAGCTTTTGACTGGATGAATCATTGGGAAGAGATCAGAAATGCGAATATTGTACTAGCCAATGCTCCCAATGCTTCAGGGTTTACTAGCGAAGAGGATCGAACCGGCTTATTAGCAGAGGCACGGTTTATCAGAATATGGGCTTATTATCAATTATGGGATCAGTTTGGTCCGGTACCAATTCGGAAAAGTCTGGAGGATGCTCTTGAATTACCTCGTGCAACAGATGAAGAATTTAAAAATTTTATAGAATCGGAGTTGAAAGCCCTTATTCCTGATCTTTATGAAACAGGAAAACAACCGGCTTACGGACGTGCCCATAGAGGTGCTGCTCAGACATTGCTTTGTATGTGGTATTTGAATACGCATCAGTGGCAAAACTGTGCAGATATGGCAAAAGAAATAATGTCAACTAATAAATTTGCTCTGTGTCCGGATTATAACAAAATGTTTGCTCTGGAAAATGAAAAGAATGAAGAGTTTATTTGGGTTAAGACTTATCTGGCAAATAGTGCAAGTGTAAATATTCTTCTTGCGACGAATTTACCTTGGGACTATTACAAAGGACTTGATGGTGGTATGGAAGGCGTAATTAATGAAAAATGGTCGAATTTTGCTTCTCAATATCGTTTTTATGATGATTTTTATAATAGTTTTGCGCCTGAAGATCAACGTAAAGGACGTATTTTGACCAAATATGAAGATTCTAAAGGAAAGATTGTAGATTTACTTGTTGATTATAAAGATGCTACCCGGGGAATGAAATTCCCTCCTGACCCAAATGCCTCGGCTAACAATCATGGTAATGACTTTCCTTATTTCAGATATGCCGATATTTTACTGGCTAGAGCGGAGGCTTTGAATGAGTTGAATGGTCCTAACCAGGAGTCTGTTGATTTGGTGAATCAGATTAGAAAAAGAGCTGGTTTAGGTAACGTTGCTTTATCCGATTTTCATTCAAAAGAAACATTTTTAGATCAATTGATGAATGAAAGGAAATGGGAATTTTGGAACGAAGGAAAGCGCAGAAGAGACCTGATTCGTACAAATCGATTTATCAAATGTGCACGTGATCGCGGTATTGCTAATGCACAAGATTTTCATGTTTGGTTCCCGATACCCCAGTCTGCTATCGATGCTAGTTCTTTATTGAAGCAAAATGATGGATATTAAGCTTATAACATGCTTGGCTTTGTCTGGTTGGGCAACAACATCTGTGTTTGCCCAATTGACAAAACCGAATATTGTACTGATTATTACCGACCAGCAAAGAGCCGATCTTTGCGGTCGGGAAGGTTTTCCTTTGCCTGTTACTCCCTATGCCGACTCGTTGGCTTCTAAATATGCCTGGTTTAATAAAGCGTATACGGCAGCTCCGGCAAGTGCTCCGGCTCGCTGTTCTTTATTAACAGGAAGATTTCCCAGTGCGACTCATGTTCGAACGAATCATAATATCCCTGATGCATATTATGAGAAAGATATGTTGGATATGTTCAAAGAGAGTGGCTATCATACGGCTTTGGTTGGTAAGAACCATACATATCGAAAGGGAAATACAGAATTTGATTATTTTGTCGGATATGGACATCGTGGCAAGGATAAACCGGAAACAAGCGATGAAAAAGCATTTGCTCAGTTCCTGAATAAAGAAGTACCGGGACATTTCCTGAAACCGGCTCCTTTCTCAGTAGAACAACAACAGCCTTATCAGATTGTGAGTTATGCACTCGATTGGATTCAACAACAAAAAGATTCTCCTTTCTTTATTCAAGTATCCATTCCCGAGCCTCATACTCCATCCCAAGTCTGTGATCCTTATTTCTCTATGTTTCCACCGGAAAATTTGCCACCGCTTCTAACTTCCCGTAAAGACCTGGAAAAGAAAGGTGATAAATATGTGGCACTAGCTGCATTGGAAGACAAAGCATGTCCAAACTTACAACAACAAATACCTCAGTTGAGAAGTATTTATTTAGGTATGGTTCGTATGATCGACGATCAGATCAAACGATTGATGGATGGTATAAAATCATGTGGACAGGCTGATAATACATTATTTATTATTCTTTCTGATCATGGAGACTATTGTGGTGAATATGGGATAATTCGTAAAGGAGCAGGAGTTGCCGAATCGCTTACACGAATCCCTATGATTTGGGCTGGTTATGGCGTTAAGCCACAAAGAAAACCAATGGATGCACATGTATCGATTGTCGATATATTTCCTACGCTTTGCAGTGTTGTCGGAGCAGAAATTCCTGTGGGAGTTCAGGGACGTAGTCTTTGGCCGATGTTACAAGGGGAAGAGTATCCGCGCGAAGAATTTTCCAGTGTTGTTGTTGAGCAAGGATATGGGGGCGAAGATTTTACTCTTGAAGAACCTCTCACCTTTGAAGAAGCAGGAAGTTGCCGGACGGATGTCGAAGGTAGTTTTGATGGCTTAAATCCTTGGACACAAAGTGGTTCTTTGCGAATGATCCGCAAAGGCGACTGGAAGTTAGTGATGGATAATAACGGACGTGGGGAACTGTATAATCTGAAAGAAGATCCATCAGAGATAAAAAATCTGTTTGATAATAAAAAGAATATATCCGAACAGGTCGATTTGTTGAAAGATATGATGACCTGGAATATTCGATTGCAGGATCCGTTACCTATTCCGGGGAGACAATACCCATTCAAACGAAATCCATATAATTATCATAGAAGTATACCATGAATAAAACAGTTTTACTAGTAGCAGCAAGCTGTGGTTTAGTCCATACGATGGATGCGACAGGCCAGCAGCAAAAGCCCAATATAATCATTGTTTATACCGATGATATGGGAATAGGCGATTTATCATGTTATAACAGCGGCTGGGTAGCCACCCCTAACATCGATAAACTAGCCTCACAAGGCTTGAAGTTTAATCATTATTACACTTCGTCGCCGGTGAGTTCTCCGTCCCGTGTGGGGCTGACCACCGGGATGTTCCCTACGGAGTGGGGTATTAATACTTTCCTGCATGAACGGAAAGGGAATGCCGATTGTGAACAATGCGATTATCTGGATAGCAATGCCCCTACGATGGCCAAATCACTGAAAGCGGCCGGCTATGCAACCGCGCATATCGGGAAATGGCATATGGGAGGGGGCCGCGATGTAGACGATGCACCACAAATCCCCCAATATGGTTTCGATGAATATGTGACAACTTACGAAGGACCGGATCCCGATCCCCTGATCACAGCATCCAATTGGATCTGGAGTGAAAAAGACAGCATCCAGCGTTGGGACCGTACGGCCTATTTTGTAGACAAAACTCTGGATTATCTGGCCCGTCATAAAGATAAACCCTGTTTCGTCAACCTTTGGCCGGACGATATGCACGATCCGTGGATTCCTTCATCCGGTTTTTATCCGATATCGGAGTCCTGGGCAACGCGTAATAACTTCGTAGCCGTCTTAACCCAATACGATAAACAGATCGGGCGTTTGATGGAAGGACTGGAACGATTGGGAATCAGTGAAAATACCTTGGTAATCTTCACCAGTGACAATGGGGCGCTGCCTACTTTCGATAACGCACGTACCAACGGCCTGCGTGGTTCCAAGAACAGTATCTACGAAGGAGGTGTCAATATGCCTTTTATAGTTTGTTGGCCCGGAACAATCAAAGGTGGAGAAACAGACAACGAGAGTGTGATCAACGCAGTAGACCTTTATCCCTCTTTGTGCCGTATCGGAGGAGCGAGGTTGATCGACGGTTTTGAATACAGCGGTGAAGATATGAGTCAGGCTCTGTTAGGAATAAAACCTCAGAAGCGAAGCAAAGATATGATGTGGGATTTCGGACGTAACAAATATTTCAATAAACCTCAGAAGAAACAGCGTAGTCCGCATCTTGGTATCCGTCGGGACAACTGGAAGTTATTGGTAGACTCGGACGGAAAGAATATCGAACTTTACGATATAGTACTGGACCCGCACGAAACTACGGATCTTTCAGCTAAACATCCGGAGCTTTGTTCAGAGTTAAGCCGGAAGGTAATCGACTGGTACTTTACGAAAAGGAAGGTGCGTACGAAAGAGAACAGCAAAAATTAATAAATAACAGTCGTATGAATAAAATTATATTGAAATTGGGCTATCTGGGAGCAATAGCGACATTGGCTCCCAGTCTGTCTGCCCGACAGGACACCCGTCCGAATATCCTTGTGATCCTGGCGGATGATATGGGATTCTCCGACCTGGGATGTTATGGTGGTGAAATCCATACTCCCAACCTGGATAAGTTGGCCGAGGAAGGTCTTCGCTTCACTCATTTTTATAATACAAGCCGTAGTTGTCCTACCCGTGCATCGTTGTTGACGGGGCTCTACCAACACCAGGCAGGTATCGGGCGTATGACCTTCGACGATCATCAACCGGGTTACCGAGGAACTATGACACACAACGGGGTTACTATTGCCGAGGCTCTGAAAGAGAACGGTTATCAGACAGCCTGGGTAGGCAAATGGCATATTGCCGAAACACCTTTACGCCCTGATCAGCGTCAGTGGCTGGCACACCAGGTACAACACGATGAGTTTACCCCGAAGGAAAACTACCCGATCAACCGTGGCTTCCAGGATTGTTATGGTACGATCTACGGAGTGGTGGATTACTTCGACCCGTTCAGCCTGGTCAGCGGTGACAAGCCTGTGAACACTGTCCCGGAAGATTACTACAGCACGATCGCATTGGCCGATACAGCCGTCGCCTATGTAAATAAATATGCAAAAACGGATAAGCCGTTCTTCATGTATCTGGCTTTCCATTGTCCGCATTGGCCGTTGCATGCACTACCGGAAGATATAGAAAAGTATAAAGATACTTATAAAGACGGTTGGCAGGCTATCCGCGAAGCCCGCTACCAACGAATGAAGGAGATGAAGTTGTTCGGTGATGCCGATGATTTCCTTTCTCCGCGACAGTTTACCGACTCATGGGACGAGAACCCGACCAAGGAATGGGATGCCCGTGCGATGGCCGTTCATGCAGCTATGGTAGACCGTATGGACCAGGAGATCGGTCGTGTGATAGAGACGCTAAAGAAGAACGGCCAGTTAGATAATACCCTGATCCTCTTTATGTCGGACAACGGTTGTAGTAATGAAGACTGCCAGAATTACTCGGAAGGAGAGAATGACCGTCCTGCTGAAACGCGCGATGGCCGTAAGATCGTTTATCCGAAAGAGAAAGAGATAATGCCCGGCCCGGAAACGAGTTATGCCTCTGTGGGTGCCAGATGGGCGAATACCGCCAATACGCCGTTCCGTTTCTGGAAAGCGAAATCGTATGAAGGTGGTATTTGTACTCCGATGATCGCTCACTGGCCTGAAGGAATTAAGCAACCCCAAGGAACGGTTAATACCCAGATGGGACATGTGATGGATATAATGGCAACCTGCCTTGATATATCGGGTACCGACTATCCGACGGAATACAATGGAAATAAAATCATTCCATTGGCCGGCAAAAGTCTGGATCCGATCTTTAAAACGGGGACCCGCCAGGGACATGACGAATTATGCTTTGAGCATTTCAACGAGAAAGCCCTGATCGATATCTCCGGCTGGAAGATCGTATGGGCGAACAATAAAAAGGACTGGGAGCTTTATAACTTAAATGAAGATCGCAGTGAGATGCATAACCTAGCCGATCAGTATCCTGAAAAGGTAAAAGAGATGGTAGCCCGGTATGAGGAATGGGAGAAAGACTATATGGTCGTTCCCCGTCCGAAATAATATATTACGTTTTTCAATATATGTAAATTAGAAAAACTCCCGGTTGTATTAGGAAGCATAAGCTCCTACATCACCGGGAGTTTTTATATCTTTGTGCGGAACATAAAAACACATAACATGGAACGCTTCGCCGCAATTGATTTTGAAACTGCCAATGGAAAACGCTGCAGTGTTTGCAGTGTCGGGGTGGCTATTGTCGAGGATAATAAGATCATCGATCAGGTATACAGCCTGATCCGCCCTTATCCGAATTACTATACACAGTGGACTACTGCCGTACACGGACTTACGCCGGCCGATACGAATGATGCCCCCGACTTTGAAGAAGTATGGGCAAAGATCGCACCTAAAATAGCCGACTTACCCCTGGTAGCCCATAACAGTCCTTTCGATGAAGGATGCTTGAAAGCCGTACACCAAACATACGAACTGGCTTATCCGAAATATCAGTTCTACTGTACCTGCCGTTTGTCGCGTAAGATGTATCCGTTCTTGGTGAATCATCAGCTGCACACGGTGGCAGCTTATTGTGGGTATGACCTTAGAAACCACCACCATGCAATGGCGGACGCGTATGCCTGTGCCCATATTGCAGTCACTATGATGCGTGAGAAAGGAGTAGAAACCTTACAGGAATTATTATAACCGGCAGCCTTATTCGGTGATCTCCTCTACGGTTACAGTCTGCTGTTTCCCGGCAATCTTATCGACCACAACTGCAATTGCGCCGTCGCCTGTTACGTTGCAGGCCGTACCGAAACTATCCATTGCGATATAGAGGGCGATCATTAAAGCCTGTAAAGTCTCGTTGAACCCCAGCATGCTCTGCAATAATCCGAGTGCTGCCATAATAGCTCCCCCTGGGACTCCCGGAGCGGCAACCATCGTAATACCCAGCATCATAATGAATCCGGCTAAACCGGCAAACGTTACCGGCTCTCCGGCCATATACATGATAGCCATCGCGCAGGCCGTAATCTTCATCGTGCTACCGGAAAGGTGAATGGTTGCACATAATGGGATAACAAAAATAGCGATTGTCTCCCTGACACCGTTCTTGACAGTCTGAGCCAGTGTCACCGGAATGGTGGCAGCCGACGATTGTGTCCCTAATGCAGTAGCATAAGCCGGCAGCATGTTTCTTAATAACCGAAATGGATTTTTTCCGCTGATACTTCCCGCAATCGTGAACTGAATAATCAAAAGCAACACATGCAGTACGAATATCACGATGATCACTTTCAGGAACATGGCTATAATACTCATTACCTGTCCGCTGACTGTCATATTCAGAAAGATTCCGAAGATATGTAAGGGAAGTAACGGAATAATAACGGCTTCGATTAATTTAATGATGATCTTCTGGAAATCGTTGAATCCTTCCCGTAATACATTCCCGTTGATATAAGAAAGTCCCAGCCCGATCGTAAACGATAGTAGCAAGGCTGTCATTACATCCATTAAAGGTGGCATACCTACTGTGAAATAAGGAGTCAGCATAAAATCTTCCGGATTTTCCATTGCTGTAAGTTCCGTATTGACCGGTAAGATATGCGGGAAGATCGCCGAACTACTGAAGAACGTAAAGAATCCTGAGAATATCGTCGAGCCATATGCTATCAGTGCCGTAATGGCCAATAGTTTACCGGCCCCTTTCCCCAGGTCTCCTATGGCTGGTGTCACCAGTCCCAGAATGATAAGCGGGATGGAGAATGAAAGGAAGTTTCCGAACAACGAGTTGAAAGTTACAAAGATACGTGCGATACCATTCGGCAGAAACTGACCGAACAACACACCGGCAGCGATGGCGATAACTACTTTAGTCAGTAGCGATACTTTCAGTTTTTTCATTTATCCGTTTGATTTTATACCCGATGGCGGCAACCGTGATGCTCATCAACGGGCTGATTAGATTAAAGAAACAATAAGGTAAATATGTAAGAGTGGCTACACCCAGAATGGTAGCCTGCGTCATACCGCAAGTATTCCACGGGATAAGGACGGAAGTCACCGTTACCGAGTCTTCCGTGGTCCGGCTTAACAGACGACTTTCATATCCCTTCTTTTGATAAATATCTTTGAACATATTTCCTGTAAGGATAATCGAGATGTATTGGTCGGCAGTACAGATATTAAGGAACAGACCCGACCCGACAGTCGATGCAACCAGTCCTACGGTACGTTTCATAAAACGGATGAATACCGAGGTAATACTTCCCAGCATGCCGCTGGCAGTCATGGCTCCCCCGAAACACATGGCACAGATGATTAACCAGATCGTGTTCATCATTCCGCTCATCCCCCGGGTGGATACCAGATCGTTCAGTTCGGGATTTCCTGTTTGTATTTGCGTACTTCCGTAGAAGGTCATGATCAATCCTTTAAATTGCGATTGCATGTCCAGTATTGGTAAACCTGATATTTCCTGCAACAGATGCGGCTGAAATATCAAGGCAAATATACCGGCCAATGTAGTTGACAAAAATAATGTGATGATTGACGGAACTCGCTTGGCTATTAGTATTCCTGTGATGACCGGAACAATTAATAGCCACAGGGAAATATCGAAAGTCTCTTTCAGGGATGCCGAATACATGGCTATCTGATCAGTTGCAGCCGCTTCATGAGTAAGACCGGCTACCGTGAAGATGATGAGTGTGATCAGTATGGAAGGGACTGTTGTAATCATCATGTATTTGATATGCTTGAACAAGGGAGTGTCGGTTACCGACGAAGCCAGGATTGTCGTGTCTGAAAGCGGAGATATTTTATCTCCGAAATAGGCTCCGGAAACGATGGCTCCGGCAATCCAACCATCATCAAATCCTTGTGCTTGTCCAATCCCCAGCAATGCAATTCCAATTGTCGCAATAGTGGTCCATGAACTACCGGTCATGACAGATACGACAGCACAGATAATGCAAGTGGAGGTAAGGAAGAAGCTGGGATGAATAATCTGCATTCCGTAATAGATCAGTGTCGGTACAACTCCGCTTATCATCCAACTTCCGGATAGGGCACCGATAATCAGTAGTATAATCAGTGCTGTAGCAACACCTGATATATTATTGATCATGGCTAGTTCGATCGACTTCCACCGTACTTTGCTGTAGCCCATCGCGATCAGGCAGCAAACTGCTGTAGCGGTAAGTAGAACAACCTGGCTGCCTCCGCTCAGGGCATCACTGCCGAAGGTGCGGATAGTGACAAACAGAAGTGAAACCAATACAAGTATGGGTACCAGAGAAAGTAAAGGTGAGGGTATCTTAGTGGGAGTATGATCCATTATAAATACGTGCTTATAAATTTTGCCTACAAAAATACGGAAAAATAATGTATGTATTGATATTCCAGATTTCATTTTCCGAATAGTAAATCATACAAATAAATAAAATTGTCAAAATGTTATTTTATCCTATCCGAGGTTGTTCTCTATGGGGTTTGGTACGGGATTGCCCGGATTACCGGGGTTGTAGAGGAGTTCGCGATTGTCATATTGACTTAAAGGAGGTCAATAAACCGGATGAATAAGAATGATTTGTCGTATAAAGATTCAATTTGAATAGGAATGGTGTGTATAACTGTTCATACGATAAATTGTTGTCTGCCTGTTTTTGATAGCTTCTGTAAAAAATAAATGTTTTACAACAGCTCTTTTTAACGAAAAAACGCTGTGATTTCCCGAAATCTCGACTGCAATTGCCATTTGTTTCGTTTAAAACAAACCTTCACTCCGTTTAAAACGGAGAAAATCTCGGTTTAAACGAAGTTCAAAAAAATAGTAATGGTTATTTGAAAAGGCTTTAAACGATGAATGTGTTAATTAATGTGATTATTTTTTGTCCGGATGCACAATTGAAACGAATATGCTTGTTACTAATTTGCCTTGTAATTCTTCATAATGTTTTTATTTTTCGTGCTTTGTGATCTTTTTGTTTTTTGTGTAATTCTTATCCGATTACGATTTCTAAAAAAAATGACTTCCCCATATACCCGCTCTTTTCTTTTCTGCGCCTTTATTAATGAGTGGGGGAAATTCCTGCTATTTAATTGGAAGAAATGGATCAAATAGATAATTATATACAATCTTTTCTGAATGGATCTCTGGATGCTGAAGGTCATGCTGCTTTGCGGCAATGGGTGAAAGCTGATCCGGAGAATAAAGAATATTTTCATAATACGGTAGCTGTATGGAAAGCGACGGGCATTTTGTCGAATGCAGATGGATTTGATGTAGAAAAAGCGATCGGCAAGTTTAAAAATGAATCCAAACCGGCGAACCGGATCGATTTTTATCGCCGTGCGTTGAGAGTATCGGTTGCTGTAATCATCATTTTATTATGTGGGATTTCTTCGTTGTTCTTTTTATGGCAATCAGAAAGAACTGCGTCGGAGGCGATTAACGAATATAAAGAATATGTCGTAGAAGTTCCGGACGGAGCAAAATCTAAAATTACATTTCCTGACGGGTCTGTTGTTTGGCTGAATGCCGGGAGTAAGGTGAAGTATGACTCGAACTTTGCAAAGGAATCAAGAAATGTGCAATTGTCGGGTGAAGGCTATTTTGAAGTAAGCAAAAATAAGGAATTACCCTTTTTGGTGAATACCGGGAAATTAACCGTGAAGGTTCTCGGTACTAAATTCAATCTAAAATCCTATGAAGAAGACTCAGAGGTGAAAGTAACCCTCAAAGAGGGTGCGGTGAAAGTCGGAGATTTTCCGACCGATGCCGCACCAGTTGTGTTGAAACCCAACCAACGTTTTATTTTCAAGAAGGCAGACTTGACAATGCATGTGGATTCAGTGGATGCCAGCCATATTGAAAACTGGCGTAATGGAGCAATGACATTTGAAAGAGTTTCTCTGGAAGATATTACGAAAGAATTGAAACGCCAGTATGATATACCTATTCGGATAGAAAACGAATCTCTGAAAAAGATTGTTTATTATTCTGATTTTCAGGAAAATGTAACCGTTGAAAAGGTGTTGGAGATATTGTCCTCCGGTAATAAATTCAGGTTTGAGGTGAAACCGGAGTTGATCAGAATTTATAAATAACATAGGTCTAATTTAAAGCAAATGTGAATGAAAGAAAAGTAAATGTAACCGTTGGCTGAAAAAGTAGAAAACAGCCATTATTTGTCGAGTATTTTAAAAGTTAAATCTTAAACAAGTGAAGTATGAAAAAAACATTTAGAAAATCTGTTCAGGACTTATTGGCTACAAGAGCAGGACGCCTGGCTAATCTGGCCGGTGTATTTCTTGTTGCCGGAACGCTTACATTGAGTGCAAGTACGTATGCGGCTGAACATATGCTTTCCTTAAATCTCAAGAATGCCACGATCCGTGAGGCTATTGAATCCATCAAGAGCCAAAGTGAATTTTCATTCAGTCTGGATGTTAAAGATCTGAATCTGGATGAAAAGGTGTCCGTTTCAATGGACAACAAATCTATCAATGAAGTATTGGCTGTATTGTTTAACGGACGGAACGTTCGTTATGAAATTAACGATCGCCATATTGTAATTACCCGCGTAGGGCAAACTGGACCTGTTGCAGGTGTGCAACAGCAGACAAAGAAGGTTACAGGAACGATTCTTGATCCGAACAACGAACCGATCATCGGTGCGAATGTGGTTGTCAGGGGGACGACGATCGGTACTGTGACAGATGTGGACGGTAAGTTCGAACTGGATGTTCCGACAGGAGCAACTTTACAGGTTTCTTATATCGGATATATTGAACAAGATATTGCGGTAGGAAATAAATCTATCTTGTCTGTTATAATGAAAGAGGACTCACAAGCCCTGGATGAAGTAGTGGTGGTAGGTTTCGGTACACAGAAGAAATTGAACCTGACCGGAGCAGTTGCTGCTGTTAGCGGTGAAGAAATGACCAAACGTCCGGTAGTGAACCCGAGCACGATGCTTCAGGGACAGATCCCGGGTGTGCGTGTAACACAGGGATTAGGACAGCCCGGTAGTGAGAGTGTGTCGATCCGTGTTCGTGGTCAGGGTACATTCTCTTCTGCAGGTTCCGACCCGTTGATTTTGATCAATGGCGTACCTGGAGATTTAAACAGTCTCGATCCTAGTGTCATTGAATCTGTTTCCGTATTGAAAGATGCCGCATCTGCCTCTATTTATGGGGCTCGTGCCGCAAACGGCGTTATCTTGGTAACGACCAAACAGGGTGCCGGCGATCAGAAAACCAAGATTGCTTATCACGGCAATTTAGGTATTCATACACCGACACGAATGTTTGACCTTGTCACTAATTCCGCCGAGTATATGGAATTGGCAAATTTGGCTAAAACAAACTCCGGTTTAGGAGATAAATATCCGCAGGAAGAAATTGATAAATATCGTGCATCGAATGGAGCGGATCCTCAATATCCGAGCTTCGACTGGATCGATTACATGTTTAATCCGGCATTGGTGCAGAATCATAACTTATCGCTGGCCGGATCTTCTGAAAAGTCTACCTATAATGTGTCGTTGAACTATGTCAACCAAGAAGGTACATTGCGTGGTTTTAATTATAGAAAATATAACATGACTATCGACCTGACTTCTCAGGTGACTAGTTGGATGCGTGTGGGTACTTATGCCAGCATGATGCATGGAAATAAAATGCAAACACGGCAAAGCCAGGATGATGCATTGTTGTCTACCTTGTCCCAGGCCCCGACTTATATGCCTTGGTTGCCGGATGATGGTTCTGGTGTTACAAGATGGACAAATTCGGCTTATGATTATGAATCGCATAATAAGAACATGCCGGGTATCATAGGGACCGGAACAAACAAACCTAATCTGGATTTTGATATCAATGCTCAGATTTGGGCTGAGATCAAGTTATACAAGGGACTTACCTGGTATACAAAAGGGGCGGCCCGTCTGTATTCCAATAAATGGAAAGACTGGAGAGGAAAACCTGAACCTCTTTATATGTACCATACCGGTGAGGAAAAAGGTCAGTTGGATAAAGGCGGTATCGGTCTGGAAGAAGAAGACGAACGTTTGTTCTATACCAACTTGTATACTTATTTGAAGTATGATTATACCTCTCCGAATAAAGATCATAGCTTTTCAGTAATGGCAGGTTACAGCCAGGAAGATGAGAAATATCAGTCTATTAAGGCGTATCGTCGTGATTATCCGTTCGATTTACCGACTCTGGATGCCGGCGGTAAAACCGGTATGACCAATGGTGGTGATTCGGATAAAGGAAGTGAACGTGAATGGGCCTTGATGTCAGGCTTTGCACGTATCAATTACAACTATAAAGACCGTTATCTGGCTGAAGTAAATGCCCGTTATGATGGTTCTTCCAGAATTGCAAAAGATGGTCGCTGGGGATTATTTCCGTCATTCTCTTTAGGCTGGCGTTTAACGGAAGAGGAATTTATTAAAAATGCAGATCTTTCCTGGTTGTCAAATGCCAAGGTCAGAGGTTCATGGGGACAGCTGGGTAACCAGAACATCGGTTATTATCCGTATCAGGCAATGATTGCAGGTGTCGATGCTTATCCATTCGATAAAAAGAATGAATCGTTGGCTTATTCCCAGAAGGTGTATGCTAATCAGAATATCAAATGGGAAACTACTACTATTACTGATATAGGTGCTGATTTTCAGTTTTTACATCGTTTGAATGTAACATTCGACTGGTATAATAAAGTGACTAAGGATATTCTTCGCGGCTCACAGGTCTCTTATCTGTTAGGATTAGATGCTCCGACTGTAAACAATGGTACTTTGGAAAATAAAGGTATTGAATTGGCTGTAAACTGGAATGATGTAATCCAGAGTGGAATATTCAAAGGACTTGAATATAATGTCGGTTTCTATGTAGATCGTTCACGTAATAAATTGATCGATTTTGGTGATGTAGAATATAAGAATCATGGCATTCTTCAGGAAGGCTTACCTTATGGACAATATTATATGCTGGAGTGTATCGGAGTATTTGCTGATGAAAACGAAGTAAAGGATTCGCCGAAACAGTTTACTGACGATACAAAACCCGGTGACTTGAAATATCGCGATGTAGACGGTAATGGTAAGATTGACAACAATGACCGTGTGGCTATGGATGGTCGTTTCCCCGGCTTTGAATATTCTGTAAATGCAAGTGCTTCATGGAAAGGTTTTGATATTTCTCTGTTGGGACAGGGTGTTGCCGATAAGAAATATTATATCACAGACTGGGGAGTAGTACCTTTCAGACAGGGTTCAGCTCCTACCCGTGACTATCTGGCTGGTATGTGGACTCCTGAAAATCCGAATGGTGCGAAGCATCCGAAACTGTATTGGGATAATTTGGGTGGTGGAAAGAATACACGCGATAATACCTATTTCCTCCGTGATGCCTCTTATTTCCGTCTGAAAAACCTGACTGTTGGATATACGATTCCTAAACAGTTTACAGATAAGATCAATATGTCCAGACTGAGAGTTTATTTCTCTGCCGACAATCTGGTTACTTTCACGAAGTTCGATGGATTGGATCCGGAACGCAGTAATAGCGATAGTGGTGACGGACGTGCTGCTCAATATCCGCAAAACCGGATTGTATCATTTGGTTTGAATGTTGAATTTTAATATGGATAGAAAATATGAAACGATTAATAAATATATCATTAGCCGCCTTATTGTTGTTGGGAACGACTGCATGTGAAGATTTTTTGCAAAAAGATCCTCCTTCATCACCATCACAATCTATTTTCTGGCAATCGAAAGCAGAATTTGAATATGGCCTTGCTGCTTGCTACTCTGTCGTTTATGAATGGCCGCAGTCTTTGGGTGAAATTCAGGCTTGTTTTGACAACTTGACCGATAACTCTTTATGTCAGCATGATGAAACGACTTATGGTAAAACCAAGACAATGGCTCAGGGAGACATTACTCCTTTCTCTGATGGCTTTGTTTCTGATGTCTATAAAATATGCTATAAAGGAATAGGACGTGTACATCAGGTAATGGAGCAATTGGAGGGCTATAAAGGTCCTGATATGTCTACTGAGGATCGTCAATTTATACTTGGACAATGCAAAGCTTTGAGAGGATATTATTATTATTGGTTGTACCAGTGTTATAAAGAAGTCCCTTTGGTAACAGAACTTCTAACGACTGATAATATGTATTTGCCGAAGGCTTCACGTGCCGATATTTATGCTCAGATAACAAAAGATTTCGATGAGGCGATTAGTGAATTACCAGATCTTCCTTATTCGGATGGAAAGGTTTCGGGGCGTATTACTCCTGCCGCCATAAAAGTTCTTAAGGCTCGTTTGATGATAATGAATGCCTATGATGATAATGGAAATGCAGATCCGGCAAAAATGAAGGAAGTCGTTCCTTTGCTGGAAAGTATCAAAGGATACAGTCTGGCCGATAATTTCCGTGATAATTTTGTTTCGTCAAAACAGCTGGCTAGCCCGGAAATTATTTTCTCTGTCAGATATTTATCTCCGAACAGGAATAATGATATAGACTTGTACTTCGGAGCATGGGCAACGAATATTGTTATGCGTAATCTGGTAGATGAATATGAATGTACGGATGGTTTGGAGTGGGGTAAATCTCCATTAACAGTGCCGGTTGACGAGTCGTTGATCAATACCAGCGATGGTTCATTGAAAGAAAAACAAAAGGCTGAACGTGAAAAGTTGTTCCAGAACCGTGATCCTCGTTTAGCTCAGACGATTGCCCATTCGGGTGTTCTTAACTTTCCGGAAAAAGATGATTTCCCTGATGAAGTTACAGCATCCAACAGTCCTTCCGGATTTAGTATAATGAAACTGATCCAGCCATCAAAGACCTCTCCCGGTTATGATACGAATACCGATCCGGATGTCGTTCTGGTTCGTTATGCACATGTCTTGTTGATGATCGCAGAGGCAGAGAATGAGGCCAATGGTCCGACTGAGAAAGTTTATAGCGCTATCAACCAGGTAAGAGATCGTTCAAAAATGCCACCTTTGCCTGCCGGTTTAACAAAAGACCAGATGCGTGAACGTGTTCGTCATGAATGGCGTGTCGAAACAGCTTTTGAAGGATTACGTTATTTCCATATGAAACAATGGAAAACTTTACCCAAAGTGAACGATATGGTAGACCCGATGTATCAGACGAAATCAGTATTTAAACCTGAATTTTACTTCTGGCCATTGCCACAAGGTGAAATAGATAAAGCTGGTGGAGTTCTTGTTCAGGATCCTGCTTATAATTAATTGAAAATTTGAATTAAAAAGAAAGGAATGCCCGGGATAGTGAATTTGCTTAATATCCCGGGCTTTTTGCTGATTAATAGGATAATATCTATCGATCTTACTGACTAGAAAAAACGTTCCTTTTTTTTAGTCATTCCTTATGACTTTTGCGAGAATCTCAATATTTTCATAAAAGTACTAATAATCCGCAATATAGCTTGCATTTCAATTCGTAAAAATAATAATACAATCTCGAAAAAATGATGACTAAAAAAAAGGAACGTTTTAACTAGTCATTTCATTATTAATGTACTTTTTAAGGATGCTCATATATGCTGTTTTCTAGAAAGTTATGCGTTTACGGTGATAATGCTTTATTAAGGATATGAAAGATGTTTTTAATGAATTTGCCGAGTTACAGCAAGGAGGCTATAAAACTTTCGAGAATTTGTTTCGAAAATATTATGTCGTTCTTTGTTATGAAGCACGTTCATATATTGTAGAAAAACATATCATAGAAGAGTTGGTAGGGGACGTTTTCCGATGGTTATGGGAGAACAGGGAAACTGTGGTTATTACGACTTCGATTAGAGCTTACTTGATCAGAGCTGTTCATAATGCATGTTTATCTTATCTCCGTCAAAATCAACCGGAGCATATCGAATTGGATAATGTAACGGAGAAGAATGCTCTTTTTTCGTTGGATGAATCCCCGCTCGATTACGTACTCTCTAAAGAACTGATAGAGCGAGTAAACAAAGCGGTTAAAGAATTACCACCCCAATATAAAAGAGTTTTTGAACTCAGTCGATATAAAAATCTAACTTATGCGGAGATCTCAGAAGAAATGGGTATCTCTGTCAATGCTGTAAAATTATATCAGAAGAAGGCGTTGGCACGACTTCGGCTGGCTTTAAGGGAGTATTTGTCGGCCTCTCTTGATTAAGTTTCAAAATATAAATGCATCTTTGTTGCGATAAGAAATGATCGGCTTATCAGTTGTCAGCTTGTTAACGCAACAACAATAATAAATACTTATGAAAAAGATTCTTATACTTATTGTTTTGTTGGGATTACTGTATCCTGACCGATCGTTTGCACAGAATAGTGTCAAATTGTATCCTTATCAAATGACTCCATCTCTTCATCCCGATTATTTGCGTCATCATGTGAAATCGCCGGATGCCTCTTTCTTTAACGACAAAATCCAGTTTATAGCTCTCCGTGACCTTTCCGGCGATTATAAACGAAAGCTCGATCAATGGGTGGTCAAAGACAAACTCGGAGATATCCTGTGGGTTTCCTATCCGTTGGTTTTTCAGGATAACCTGAAAGATGTGGTATCCGAGATAAAGAAAAGAAATCTTTATCTGTTCGACCTTTGGGGATATATACCCGGTTCAGGCCCAGGGGGATACTGGACGCAGTTTGTCATTCCAGATGGTGTACTTAACCTTTTTGAATCGGAGTTAGGAGACCGTTGGCTGGGAATGGATAATGGCGAGCAGGATGGGCGTTATGTCGGTAGCTTCGCTCCCCGGATGTATCCTTTGGGAGCAGACCGGAAACAGCAATACTTTAATTTCCAACGTCATTTCCAGGAAATGGGTGACCAGTTGGGAAATAAAATGGCAACGCTTGTTTCTCTGAACTTCGGGCATTATTTCCTGAAGGAAGGTGTCTATACCCTGATCGGTGCCGAGACTGCCCAGGGATTGCCTAATTCGCAGATATATTATTCGTTTATCCGTGGAGCCGGTAAACAATATGGCGTTAACTGGTTCGGAAATGCTTCTGTATGGAACCGTTGGGGATATAAGACATACGATTCGAATGCTACCAATATAGATGAAGATTATGGAAGTGGAGGCCCATTGAAAGGAACTTCCTTAGGGCTGTTGAAACGATTGATCTATACCCATCTGATGTATGACTGTGTAGCTGTCGGCTTTGAAGGTTCTATGCGGGTCGACGATAAAGAGTTGAGTCCGATCGGCAAAATACAGCAGAGTGCGGTTAAATGGGTTGATAAGTATGGCGATCCGGGGATAATGTACACCCCGGTTGCATTGATGACCGATTTCTTTTCCGGTTGGTCCTTCCCGCGCCATTTATATTCCAGGCAAGCTTATAAAGTATGGGGAAATCTTCCTTATGAGTTGCCGGATTACCTGACGGATGCAATGCTCGATATTTTGTACCCGGGTTATCAGGATGCTTCTTATTATAAGGATGAAAGAGGTTTTATTACGCCGAATCCTTATGGCGATATTGCCGATTGCCTGATGAGCGATGCTCCTTTATGGATATTGAAACAATATCCGGTATTGGTTATTGCCGACGAACTGCGGGCGGGTAAAGAAATTAACGACAAACTGAATGCTTATGTCAGTGAAGGCGGCCATCTGGTTATTACTGCCGGTTCTTTGAAGAATATGCCGGACGGTATAGCCGGTATCCGTTCCGGAGAAAAAACTACGGTATGTACCGCTCCGGTAACATATAAAGGACAGGCATTAACAGAGCGTGCTCCTTATTCATTGGCCGAGTTGATCTATCCCGTATCGGCAACAGTACTGCAAAAGAGCAACGAACTACCGGCTGCTGTCGAACTGAATGCCGGAAAAGGGAAAGTTACTGTTATCGCCTCTCCTTATGGAGTTACAGAACAGTCGCAATGTGAATTACCTGTAAAAGTGATGGAAGAAAAGCCATTGGACAAGCCGTACCCGATACTTAACCATACGAAAGCATTGATGGAAGATATTTTTGCTTCTATGCAACTGTTTGAAACAAATCCGGAATTAAGCCTTGTTACCTGTTCGAGAGGGAACGGTGAATACACGGTCTTGATCTCCAATGAGTCTTGGGAACCAAAAAAATTCTCGATCGGAACAAAAACAGGAAAGATCGTATCCATCAAAGAATTACCGACTGATTGTTCGGAAATGAAAGCAATAGGTTATACTCCGAAAGTCATGTTGAATACATCGTTTGGAAAGAACACCTCCAATACGATAGCCGGTGGAAATGTCCGTATTTTCTGTGTCCACCTGAATAAGGATGCGGATGTGACGGTCATGCCGGAAAGTACACCGGTTCCGAATACCACCGGACGGGCACTTGTTCTGCGTAATATCCTCGATGTAAAGGAAGAAATCCTTTCACGTCCTACCTTCTTCGAACATTATGACCGCGTTGTGATTGACTGGCGTTATTTGCATAACAAAGAAAAAGAAGTCCTGAAGCACGAAGCCGGCTGGCTGGGACGGCAGAAACTGAAAATGACAGTCGACCTGACTTCCGGACTGAACCTGTATCCTGATTTGAGGATTGTAAATAATGACCCTCCTTTCTACCGGAAAAGTATGGAGGTTATGAAAGGCGTTATCGATAAGATGGAGATACTTGGTGCCGATGAATTATTGATATCTACCCAGCGTACCATAGAGAATAATTACACGATGGAACAGTTCTATGATTCCCTGAAGGAATCTTTCCAGGTTTTATCCGATTATGCAGCAAGGAAAAATATCCGTTTGTTATTAAGGCAATCTGTTTCCCGCACTCCCGATACGATAGAAGGTTTGCAGAAACTGGTAGAAGAAGTGAACCGTCCGAATTTTACACTGGTACCTGCATTGTCGTTATTATTGAATGATGAGGCCGGTCTGGATGCAGATCTCGCTCGTCTGAAACAGATGGATATTAAAGATATTCTTATTTCCGCTCCGGAAAAAGATATTCACGATCAATTATGGAACACCAATACTCCGATATATAAATCCGGTCAAATAGCGATCATCCGTAGGATACTGGCAGCATTCCCGCAGGTAAACTACATTATGGATGGTTTATATACTTCGCAGGATGAAGAGTATCTGGATGGGAAAACGATGGACGAATTTGTTACTAAAAAATAATCATCTATGTGGAAAAAATTATTGATTACAGGATGTTTGACCTTCAGCTTATTGAGTGGAGGGATATTATCCGCACAACCTAGTTGTGAGACAAAAGAGGAAGTTACCTCCGAGCAGCTGGACAGGACGCAAAAAGGGCTGGTTGAAATGATGAAAGAGTTGAAGAACGACTCTTATTTTCAGACAGAACTCGATAAGGCTGCCTCCCTGTCGACACCTTCCAAACGGATGGAAGCCTATAAAAAACTGGCTACCCGTTTGCTTTCTGTTTTGGAGATACAGGCGGAACTGGAATGGATGAAGCCGGAGGCTATCCAGGAAGCTTTGGGTATCATGAAAAAAAGTTCCGGTTTTGATGCTGTACTGGCAGATAAACGTTTCGGTGAATTGAAATCGTTGCTTGCCGGAGGTTTCGACGGGATATATACCTGTAATCAGCAGGCTATCGACAATGCCAACAAAGCATTGACATTGAAACGCAAGTTGATGGTGATGAGCCCGGATGTGAATGTGGATAAAGTGTTGACAGTCAAATTTGATCTGACCGGAAGAGCAAATTATGTAGGAGCCGGAAGCCTCGGTATTCAGCCGAATAACTGGTCGAATCTGAGTTCTGCCAGTCGCAACAACTTTAAAGCACAACTGATCGAGTTGTCAGGCCTGAAAAGTGGCGACCTGAGTGGAAAGGTACTTTATGAACCGGCAGTGGACGGTTCTTCCGTTACCGATTTGGTGTTGAACTGGGACGGGCAAAGGGTGATGTTTACTGCTTTGGATTCGGTTACCTGCGTCGTCTGACATTCGACCAGGATGCAAACTGGCATCCGGTAGTAATGGCAAACGGAAAAGTAATGTATGTCCGTTGGGAATATACCGACCTGACACACTATTTCTCCCGTATCGTTATGCATATGAACCCGGACGGAACGGAACAGAAATCGCTGTATGGCAGCGGTTCTATGTTCCCGAACAGCATTTTTGATGTACAGCCGCTACCGAAACACACAAACCGTTTTGTCGGTGTTATCTCCGGACATCATGGGGTGGCACGTTCCGGCCGTCTGATGATCTTCGATCCGGCAAAAAGCCGTAAAGAAGAAAAAGGCATGATCCAGGAATTGCCTTTCCGTGGTCGTCCGATCATTCCGGAAATAAAGGATGAGTTGGTGAACGGTGTATGGCCCCAGTTTATCAAACCGTATCCGCTGACAGATGAAACATTCCTGGTAACAGCCAAGCTGTCTCCGTATAGTCGCTGGGGAGTTTATCTGGTAGATATTTATGATAACCTGACATTGGTAGCCAATGCCGATGATGCCGGTATGATTTATTCTGTTCCGGTAAAGAGTACGCCGGTTCCTCCGGCTATCCCTGACCGTATCAAACCGAATGAAAAGGAAGCGACGGTGTTTATCCAGGATATTTATGAAGGGGAAGGATTGCGGGGTGTGCCACGCGGAGAGATCAAATCGTTCCGTGTCTATGCCTATGAATATGCTTATCGCAGAACATTATCAGACCACTATAATCATGGTATTCAGGCAGGATGGGACATTAAGCGTCTGTTGGGAACTGTCCCGGTGGAAGAAGACGGCTCTGCTATCTTTAAGATCCCGGCTAATACGCCTGTCTCTCTTCAACCGCTCGATGCAGATGGGCGTGCCGTACAATGGATGCGTAGCTGGCTGACCGGTATGCCGGGTGAAGTCGTTTCATGCGTCGGTTGTCATGAAGACCAGAACACGATCCCTGTGCCGAAGAGGGTCGCAGCGTCTACCCGTAAGCCGCACGAACTGAAGATAGCCGAAGGAGGTATCCGTTCGTATGCATTTAAGTATGAGATTCAGCCGATACTCGACCGTGCCTGTGTAGCTTGTCACGATGGTAGTAAAGCCGGACGTCCGAATTTTAAAGATACGACTTCCGTTGGTATTACCGATTGGAGCGGTACGCGTTATTTCCAGAAGAGTTACCTGGCATTCCATCCCTATGTGAACCGTCAGGGACCGGAGGCTGATATGTATGTAATGAGTTCGTATGAATATCATGCTTCGACTAGTGAAATTGTCCGTATGTTGGAACGCGGCCATTATAATGTGAAACTGACCGATAATGAGTGGGATCACCTCGTTATGTGGATCGATATGAATGCTTCGGGACGCGGTGAGTTCGACGCTGACCCGTTGGATGGATATGACCAGTATGAACGCCGTATCGAATTGGCTAATAAATATGCTAACAATGCCGGTGTGGATTGGCGTAAAGAGTTGGCAGACTATGCTTCTTATCTGAAAGGCAAAGGTGAAATTCGTCCGGAAATGCCGGAAAAGGCAACTCCTGTTACACATAAAGATGTGAAGATGAAAGGTTGGCCGCTGACGGCTGAGGATATTCGACAAATGCTGGCAAAAGAAAAAAGCCTCCGGAAAGAGATAGAAGTGGCCGACGGTGTAAAGATCGTTTTTGTTCGTGTTCCGGCAGGTAAGTTTGTGATGGGAACGAACAAGGGATATCCGGATCAGGCACCTGAGTTCAAAACAGAAGTAAAACATGGTTTCTGGATGACAGAAAAAGAGTTGACCAACGCACAGTATAACGCTTTGGTTCCGGATCACGATAGCCGCATCTACGCCCAGCATTGGAAAGATCATACCACTCCCGGCTATCCGGCAAACAAGCCTAACCAACCGGTTATCCGTGTAAGTTACGAAGAAGCCATGGCGTATTGCAATATGCTTTCTGAAAAAACTGGATTGAAGGTGACACTTCCAACCGAAGTTCAGTGGGAGTGGGCATGCCGTGGCGGTAGCGACCAACCTTTCTGGTATGGAGCGATGGATGCAAACTTTGGCCCTTATGAGAATCTGGCCGATGTCCAGTTGGAAAAGATGGCCGTAACAGGTATCGATCCACAGCCGATGACGAAAGATAATCCTTGGTTCCCGTATTACAATTACATGCCGAAAGTTGATACAGTCAACGACGGTCTGATGATCCCGACGGATGAGTATAATTACAAACCGAACCCATTTGGATTGATCAACATGCACGGAAACCTACAAGAATGGACTCGTTCGTTGTATGCACCTTATCCTTACAGCGATAAGGCTCAGGCGACAACCAATACCAGAAAAGTGGTTGCCCGTGGAGGATCTTGGGTAGACCGTCCGAAGGATGCAACGGCCACTGCACGCCGTGTATATTTACCCTGGCAACGTGTCAATAATGTAGGTCTTCGTCTGATTATTGAAGACTGAGAATGATTTAATATAAAAGAAAAGATGTTGTATTTTTATGAATACAACATCTTTTCTTTAAAGTAAATAACGTAGAGACTCGGGATTTCTTCTTGTATCCCATATTAATGCGATTATCCAGTACAAAGATAACGAACTTACGGTTAAACGTCATTATTGCCTTTTAGTATTATTGCCAGTTGCTTAACACCTTCCGATGCACCGGCTTTGATGAAGTGGATATCGTTCCGGTAAGTATTTACTTCTTTCGGGTCGATGAGGTAGATTGGTTGGCCGCGACGAACATAATTCAGTAGTCCCGCTGCCGGATAAACATTGAGGGAAGTGCCGATCACCACAAACAGGTCACATGACTCCACCAGGCGGATAGCCGGGTCGATCATCGGAACGGCTTCACCAAACCATACGATAAAAGGACGTAGCTGATTACCATGCGGATCTTTGTCACCGAGGTGGATGTCCGGATGTTCGGGGGAAATATCGTAGGTCGTGTTGAGATCCCGTACGGAACAGGATTTCATCAACTCTCCGTGAAGATGGAGCACGTTGCTGCTTCCTGCCTGTTCGTGCAGGTTATCGATATTTTGTGTGATGATGTGCACATCGAAATCCTTTTCCAGTTCAGCCAGTCCGATATGTCCCGCATTGGGCTTGGTGTTAAGCAATTCCCTGCGTCGCTGGTTATAGAAGTCGAGTACCAGTTCGGGGTTGGAGGCAAAGCCTTCGGGAGTTGCCACATCTTCCACCCGGTATTTTTCCCAGAGACCATCGGAGTCACGAAAGGTCGAAATACCGCTTTCGGCACTCATGCCGGCGCCGGTCAGTACGACTAATTTCTTTTTCATAAGGCTATTGTTGTTTAATTTTACAAAGATAGAAAAGAATGTAGCTAAATGTATCTTCCTATAAATTTTGAAGTGTTTTTTGTTGCAACCTTTAATTATTATCGTACATTTGCTGTGCATTTCCTATATCTCAGGCGGGGATACCTGCCAATTTCCGTGGCGGGCATTTTTATGTCCGCTTACGATCATTCTATATGGCGGTTCCGTACCCCCGTGTAGAATGTTAATGCATCTACTCTGCCTGGGTGGGAAATGCAACGGGACAGGCGGAACCGCTCTTATATTCAGAAAATCTTCGCCTTCACATCTAATATTAATAGGCATGGACACAGAATTTTTAACTGCCCAGCAAAGTGAAGACCTGCAAAGGTTAAGTGGAAACCCCTCTCCTTTTTCTGAAGAAGAACTAAAAGATTTTTACCTCAAACTGGCCCGTCTGGTCAATCCGGGCGCATGTTCTCCTAAACGCTCCGATTTTGAAATATTGAATATACTTAGTAAAGACCTGAAGAGAAACCTCGGATTTTTATGTAAATATACGCAACACTCCTGGGACGAAGGATTGTTGGAGATACAAATGGCCTGCGGCGTTTATTCCGTACAGGACAGTATCCCCAAAATGCAGCGATTAGAAATGAATACTTCTCTGGGGAGGCATTTACAATTTCTTGCCCGGATGGCATCCAGCTGTTCGGTTGCAAGAAAGATGCACGCGGAATATACCCGACATTTTATTAATGTAGAATACCTTTTAAAGCAAATGGGAAATAAGACTAACTGAGTGGCAGGAGCCGGGAAAGTAATTTATTTCTCCCTATAAACTAATCGGAAAGTTAGGACTCTTTGCTGCCACGGTGTACAGGGTAACTGCGTAGGGTGTACCGGGTAACAGGACAAGGTGTACACCTTGGTGGATTATCCTGTACAGGGTAGTTTTACAAACCGGGGAGTTAACAGTTAGTTTGTCATAGGTCTTGTTCTAATGAGACTGAGGGATGGTGATAGTTTCTTTCTCTTGCAGTCAAACTATGACAGATGACAGACGCTATTGCAGACAAAAGAGGAGTCTGCAATAGCGTATCAGATTGTTATGCAGTATATTATATCGGTATATTGCAGATGACAGATAAATTGTCCAAACATTTTGTTGGATAACTATAATTACTCTGTTATCCCAGATTATTCAGGATATCTGTCTTTCCTTCCTGTACCAGGCGATAAATCATTTCTCCGAACAGGGTATTGACCCAGGCAAACCAGGAGCGGGTAAAGTTCTTTGGATCGTCTTTGTGGAACGATTCGTGCATGAAACCGGTTTCTCCATCGGTATCGCGCAGCATTTTAACGCAGTGGCGTATTTCTTCCGGATCGCTGGTCGTGTTGCATCGCATGATGATACTCATCGGCCAGATAAAGTCGAAGCCGATATGCGGTCCGCCGATACCTTCACCGGCCTTACCTTTGAAGAAGTAAGGGTTTAATTCGCTAAGTACCAGTTTGCGTGTGTTCTGATATACAGGGTCGTTTACATCGACACATCCCAAGTAAGGCATTGCCAGCAAACTCGGAACATTGGCATCGTCCATGAAAACATGATTGTAGAAACCATCTGCTTCGAATGCATATACTTTACCGAATTCAGGATGCTCGACGATTCCGTATTTTTCGATGGCGGCAGCCACTTCGTCAGCCAATGAATCACACTGGCGGGCAAAATCGTTATCCTTTTTGATGTCGCGCATCATCTCGGCCAGCTGGCGCAGGGAAGTTACGGCAAACATATTCGACGGGATCAGGAAGCCGAACAGGGTCGCGTCATCCGAAGGACGGAAAGACGAAACGATCAGGCCTACCGGACGTACCGGGCTACCGTAACCATCATTCAGCAAGGTATCGCCCTGACGGTCGGTCTTACGGGAGAAACGGTAAGGGCCGAGGCTGTCTTTACGTTGTTGTTCGATGAAAGTTTTATAGACAGATTTCATTGCTTTGTCCCAGTCTGCATCGAAAGGAGAGGTGTCGCCCGTTTTTTTCCAGAAGTGATAAGCCAGGCGGATCGGGTAACAAAGTGAGTCGATCTCCCACTTACGTTCGTGGAGCTCTTTCTTCATCTCCGTACGGTCGCTTTCCCATTCGCTGCCTGTCGGGCCTTCGTTGAAGCCGTTGGCATACGGATCGATGTTAATGCACCAGGTCTGACGGTTGATTACACCGGCCAGCATGGTTTTTACTTTCGGATCTTCATTGGCGAATTTGATGTGTGGGAAAACCTGTGCTGACGAGTCACGCAACCACATCGCGTGGATGTCGCCTGTCAGGACGAAAGTGTCGGGTTTACCGTTCACCATCTTATGTTCGCAGGTGGTATCCAGTGTGTTCGGGAAACAGTTTTCGAACATCCAGGCCAGTTTCGGGTCTTTTAGTTTTGCTTTAGTTGTTTTGATTGCCTGTTCTACGGCTGGCGAAGAAAAGTGACGCTTCTCCAGTGCCGGACGCAGACATGTGTACTGCGAAGTCTCAGAAATAACCGGCGAACCTGTAGCAGCTGACTCTGCTATGTGGGCAAACGATTTTTGTCCGACCAGCAGGCCTGCCAGTGAAAGGCTCCCGGATTTCAGGAAGTTTCTACGTGTAGTCATGATGAGTTTACGTTTTTGTTTTATGATTATTGAATATTATTGATCTCAGCAAAAAGTTCAATCATGCAGGCGTTGTCCAGCAACCATTTGAACTTCTTATTCTTGGTTCCCGCCCAATCATTCCCCAGGAAACCGTTCTCGTCACGTGTATTTTGCCACGCATAACGGGCATTATCAGCCATGGTATTCACATACTCGTAATTGTTGTCGACCTCTGCCAATGCGAGAAGGCCACGCAGCAAAATTACATTGAACCACGGATTTGCGGGGTAAAAATAAGCATCTTTTCCATCAATTCCAGTACGTTTATTCAAAAAATGCTTGTAAGCACCCTTCGCAGTATTTTGTGCATCTTGGAGGAATGTTTCATCCGAAGTTGTTTGATAAAGCAGTACACCGGCCTGTATCATCTGCCCGCTGTTGTAGGTGAACTTTGCTTTGCCGATTGTCTTATCGAGGCTTATGTTGTCCCAATAAACCGAGTCGGCAGGGTCGCATAAGTTTGTCTTTGTCCAGTTGTAGGTTTTTATGGCCTGGTCCAGGTATTTTTGTTCTTTCGTCAGGTTGTACAGTTTCATGCATAAAACGGCAGCCGGTGCATTCGAACAGGTGTTTTTGGATACTTTTTTCTGTTCGCACCAGTAGATACCGCCATCCAATACATCATCCCAGCCGCTATAAATATATTCGTGCAACTCTTTTGCTTTCAGTAGATACTGCTGGTCGTTGGTGAGTGCATACAGATCGCAGAAGTCGATTGCCAGCCAATCATTGTCATCATAGAAACGGTCGCTTTCGCCGTTGAACATAGGATAGCTTTGATAGCAATGCGGGTTGCGGGTGTTATCCCAGTATAAATCCAATCCCGGGATGATACGTTTTTCCAATATTTCCAGGTATTTGTTATCACCGGTTGCATCATACAGTGCGATACATCCCGACAACATACCGGAGTAGGGCCAAAGGAAAGATACTTCCTGATCCTTTTTCTGTTCGCTTCCTTCAGCAAGGTAAGTGACTTGGTTTTCAGGGTTAACCGGGTAGGTCTCAGAAAGAAGACCATACTTTTCGACATTATACTTTGTCAGAATGTTGGTCAGTAGCGAGTCTGCGATAATCACATCCCTGTTCGCATGGGGTTGTGGTTGCTTGGCGCACGCACAAAAACATATTGCGAGCAGGCAACATTTAAAAATTGGTCTAATTCTCATGGTCTATATATTTGAATTGAAATTGAAAAATGCAAATGTAATATATTTTCTTTAGTTCGGTTTTGAAATTCGGCTCTCTTTATCGAATAAATGACAAATAATTCGACGGATGTGAAAAGTGAAGGTTGAGTGGCGAAAATACGCTGTAAGGCAAGCTCTGTTCGCTCTCAGTTTTGAAACTCTTTATTTTTCCCATTGTAGCCTATAAAAGTATCCAACTTCCGGGTCAGTTAAATAATATTCATAATGTTTCCATTTTCTTTTTTGATGAAGTAATGTAATGCATATAATATGCTGGCAAGTAATATTCCTAATGAAAAACATAAGGATGATAATGCAATAATGGCATTTGTTTGGTTGTTAAAGACTAATATCGCAAAACCAAATAATGGAAGCTAATCCTGCCTGGCTGTTAAATATTGTGTATAGATTGTTTTTAAGGAAACGCATAAGAATTAATATTAGTGTATAAAAAAAGCAATGAATGATTATATCAAACATTGCTTGTCAACTATCGATTTTTGTCAGTCAGTCTGATCCCATAATAACACCTCCTAAATTACTTTTTGTTATTGACTACTTTACTACTAGTAGTCATTGCAAAAATAGTTGATCGGGATGAAAGAAAGAAGAAGGGGGGAAATCAGTTAATTAATCACAATTTAGTGGAAGATTCCATTAGTCGTTCTCCCATAACAGATGCAAAAGTAATAAAAAAGTACCTTCTGATGACGTTTGTGTACTTAAAAGCATTACTTTTGTAGCTTGTAATTAGTTGAAAACGAAAAAGAATGGATAAAGTAAGTTATGCACTTGGCTTAAGTATCGGAAATAATTTCCAGAACTCAGGCATTAATGATCTTCAGGTTGAAGACTTTGTAAAGGGATTGAAAGATGTTTTGGGTAATCAGACTCCTGAAATCAGTTATGACGAAGCTAAGCAAGTGATCAACGATTACTTCATGAAGCTACAGAAAGAAAAATTCGAAGTAAACAAAAAAGCCGGAGAAGAGTTTCTAAACATCAACAAAGGTAAAGCGGGTGTTGTTACATTACCCAGCGGATTACAATATCAGGTACTTCAAAAAGGAAACGGTGCGAAACCGACCGCATCCGATCAGGTGAAATGCCATTATCACGGTACATTAATTAATGGAACAGTATTTGATAGCTCCGTACAGCGCGGTGAACCGGCTGTATTCGGTGTATCGCAGGTGATCCCGGGATGGGTAGAAGCGCTGCAACTGATGGAAGTGGGCTCAAAATGGAGATTGTTCATCCCTTCTGACCTGGCTTATGGCGAACATGGTGCAGGTGAAGCGATCGAACCGAACAGTGCATTGGTATTTGATGTTGAATTATTGGACATAGTAAAATAATTTATAGAGAAAAATGAAAAAGATTAGTGTTTTAGCCGCTACAGCTATTGTAGCATTGGGCGTTTCTGCCACTTCTTGTGACTCAAAAAAGAGCGCGAACCTGAAATCATCTGTGGATAGCGCGAGCTATGCAATTGGTGTTGCTAACGGTAGCATGTTCAAACAGAACCTGGATGGTATGCCTGGTGGTCCTGCTAATGTAGATGCTTTATTAGCAGGTTTCGAAGCTGCTATGAAGGGTGATTCTACCGGATTGAAAATGACTCCGGAACAGGCTCAGACTTACCTTAATACTTATTTCGTAGAAGCTCAGGCTCGTGACGCAAACAAGACAAAAGAAGAAGGTGAAAAGTTCCTTGCTGAAAACAAAGCTAAGGAAGGCGTTATCACTACTGAAAGCGGTTTGCAGTACAAGGTTGAAACAGAAGGTACAGGTGCAAAACCGACAGCTGAAGATCAGGTGAAAGTACATTATACAGGAACATTGTTGGATGGAACTAAGTTCGATAGCTCTGTTGACCGTGGCGAACCTGCTGTATTCGGTGTTGGTCAGGTGATCAAAGGATGGACTGAAATCCTGCAGATCATGCCGGTAGGTTCTAAGTATGTGATCTGGGTTCCTTCTGATCTTGCTTATGGCGAACACGGAACTCGTGGTATCAAACCGAACAGCGTATTGAAATTCGAAGTGGAATTGCTGGATATCGTTAAAGACGATCAGAAAAAGTAATTTCTCATTTTAGTAGATAAGGGAGCGGGTAATTTATGCTGAAAAGCATTAATTGCCCGCTTTTATTATTTATTTGCTACTTTTTTCTTTCAGAATGATAGAATGTTGAAAATTATTATATACTTTTGATATATAAATAATTTAGAGCGTATAATAAAGCGATAGAAAACATGGAGAAAATAGACAAGCTAGATCGGCAGATATTGAACATTATTTCAAAGAATGCCAGGATTCCTTTCAAGGATGTAGCTGAAGAGTGTGGTGTGTCTCGTGCAGCCATTCATCAAAGGGTACAGCGCATGATTGATATGAATGTGATCGTTGGATCGGGTTATCATATTAATCCTAAAATTCTGGGATATAATACCTGCACGTATATCGGTGTTAAATTGGAACGTGGTTCTATGTATAAGGATGTGGTTCCTGAATTTGAAAAAATACCGGAAGTTGTTGAGTGTCATTTTACTACCGGTCCGTACACAATGCTGATCAAGTTGTATGCCCGCGATAATGAGCACCTGATGGAGCTTCTGAACTCGAAGATTCAGGAAATACCGGGTGTAACGGCTACAGAAACGTTGATCTCATTGCGCCAGAGCGTGAAACGTGAGATTCCTATTTGCAATGTCAACGAATAATTTGTAACATAATAAACGGCCCGGCCTCCTGAAGAGTTGCCGGGCTTTTTTATATCCATAGCAATTATTACCTTTGTAAAACCAATGTAATACAGAGTTTATTTGTTCCATGAAAAGATATGTAGGACTTATCATATTATTAAGCTGTTTTTCCTCATGGCTTGTTGCCGGGGAAAGCTATTGCTTTCGTGTCTATCTGAAAGATAAAGGCGATTCCGGTTATACAGTAGACCAACCGGAAGCATTCCTTTCGAAAGAATCTATCCAACGTCGTGAGAAAACCGGTACGCCTGTATCGGTCACCGATCTCCCCATAGCACGTTCTTACCTGGATACATTAGCTTTGGCAGGGGCTGAACCGGTTGTCCAGAGTAAATGGTTTTCTACTGTGGTGGTGACGAGCCAGGACAGTACTGTTGCCGACCGGTTGAAGGAGCTGACTATTGTCGACTCCGTAAAATGGGTATGGAAAGGCAGTAATGTGGTTACTGCCGAACAGGAGGAGCAGGACGAGCGCTTCTTTCCGGCAGATACTCCGCTAAAAGACAGATATGGATATGCCAGTGAACAGATTAAAATGCTTAACGGCATCAAATTACATGAGGCCGGATTCCAGGGAGAAGGTATGCGGGTGGCTGTGATAGATGCCGGTTTTCAGAATGTAGACCGTATCAGTGTGTTTGATTCGTTGAGGCTGATCGGTACGCATAATGTGGTTTGCCCGGGACAGAGCGTATATAATGCCGACGATCATGGAACGAAAGTGCTGTCTTGCCTGGCTGCCGATATGCCGGGTATCATGGTGGGGACAGCCCCTAAGTCGTCTTATCTCCTGATTAAGAGCGAAGATAGCGATTCCGAGTATCCCATCGAGGAAGACTATTGGGCGGCTGCGGTTGAGTATGCCGATAGTGTGGGAGTCGATGTGATCACTTCATCGCTCGGGTATTTTGCTTTTGATGTCGATGAATTATCGTATGACCAATCTGCCCTTGACGGCAAGACAACATTGATCAGCCAGGCGGCTCATATGGCTGCCCAGAAAGGTATCCTGATGTTTTGCAGTGCAGGAAATGAGGGTAACGGGGTTTGGGGAAAGATCACTTTCCCGTCCGATGCATCGGATGTGCTGACAGTGGGAGCGATCACGGAAGAAAAGAAGAAAAGTGTTTTCAGCTCTGTCGGTTTTACGGCCGACTATCGGGTGAAACCGGATGTGGTGGCACTGGGTTCGGGTAGCTGTGTGATCGACCCGAAAGGAAATGTGCGTTATGCCAGCGGAACTTCTTTTGCCACGCCAATCCTGGCAGGTCTGGGTATTTGCCTGTGGCAGGCGTTACCCAAGTTGAGCAACAAAGATATTATAGACCTGCTACACCAGGTGTCAAGCCAATCCAAACGGCCTGATGCCGAGCTGGGATATGGTATTCCCAATATGTACAAAGCTTATAAGAAAGGACTTCAATATGCCGGGGCTGAACATTAATCCGGAATATACAGGCAATGAACGTCGGGAGTTCTCTTTACTGGAATTGAATAATCTGGTACGGGGAGCGATCAGTGACGCTTTTCCCGGTACTTGCTGGGTACGTGCAGAAATGAGTGATGTGCGGACCAATGCAGCCTCCGGTCATTGTTATCTGGAATTTATAGAAAAGAATCCGGTAACCGGCCAACTGGTTGCCAGGGCACGAGGCTCTATCTGGGCGAAGACGTTCCGGATGCTGAAGCCTTATTTCGAGATGGAGACGGGGCAATTGTTTGCTTCCGGGCTGAAAGTGCTGGTAAAGGTTTCCATCGAGTTTCATGAGTTGTACGGATATAGCCTGACTGTGACGGATATTGATCCGGCTTACACGATGGGCGATATGCTCCGACGCCGGATGGAGATCATCCGCCAGTTGAAGGAAGAGGGTGTATTTACGCTTAACAAAGAGTTGCCTTTTCCTGAATTACCTAAACGTGTTGCCGTTATCACTTCGCCTACTGCGGCAGGATATGAAGATTTCCTGAACCAACTGGCACATAATAAGGCCGGTTATCCTTTTTATACAAAGCTTTTTCCTGCTCTGATGCAGGGAGAAAAAACGGAAGAGTCGGTTATTGCGGCGCTGGACCGTATTTATCATCATATCGATTGTTTTGATGTGGTGGTGATCATTCGTGGAGGTGGAGCGACCTCCGACCTGAATAGTTTCGATTCGTATTTATTGGCAGCTAATTGTGCCCAATTCCCTTTGCCGGTTATTACCGGTATCGGTCATGAACGTGACGATACGATTCTGGATATGGTGGCTCATACCCGGATGAAGACGCCGACGGCTGTGGCGGAATTCCTGATCGGCCGTATGGATGCGGCGGCGATGGAGTTGGAGGAGCTTCAACAGGATGTCAGCGAACTGGCTACCGGGATCTTGCAGAAGCAAAGGAACTTCCTGCAATTGTTGGGAACCCGTCTTCCTGCAATCACTATCAACCGGATTGAACGCAACCGCTCTCTTTTGCAGATGCTGGGTAATAAGCTTCCGGTATCTGCTTCAGCCATGTTGTTGCGTCGTCGTTCCGTGTTGGACACATTGCAGTTGCAATTACAGAATCGTGTAACTTCCCGGATCACGGAGGGTACCCGTTTTATCCAGCTGACGGAGCAGTTCATCAAAATGGCTTCTCCCGATTATGTACTGAAGCGAGGCTATAGCCTGGCCCTCAAAGACGGCAAAATAATTAAACATGCCACTGAACTGAGTTCCGGTGACGAACTGGTCACCCGGTTTGCGGATGGGGATGTGAAGAGTATCGTTAAAAAATAAATCATTCCGATATATGACAAAGAAAGAGGAAACATACAATGAAGCAGTAGAGAAACTGCGTAAGATCGTAGCCGATATAGAAAACGGCGAACTGGATGTGGATGTCCTTTCCGAGAAAGTGAAGGAAGCGACCCGGCTGATCAAATTGTGTAAAGAGAAATTATATAAGGTAGATGAAGAAGTTAAAAAGGTACTGGAGGAACTGGAATAATGCGTAAATACGTTCTGATCGTTGCCGGAGGGAAAGGGCTTCGGATGGGAGGTGACCTGCCAAAGCAGTTTATCCCGCTGGAAGGGAAACCTGTCCTGATGCATACACTGGAAGCGTTTCATCGGTGGGATGCTTCGGCTGAACTGGTGTTGGTTCTTCCCGAAGATCATCAGTCTTATTGGAATATGCTTTGCCGCGAAATCGGCTGTAAAGTACCTCACCGGATTGCTAATGGTGGGGAGACGCGTTTTCATTCCGTTCGGAACGGTTTGCAATTCCTTTCGGAAGAAATTGGAAATACATCCGGAAGAAATGAAAAAGTCCTGATAGCGGTGCATGACGGCGTACGTCCGTTTGTCTCTTCCGAAGTGATTGCTGCCTGCTTCGATGAAGCGGAAAAAAGCGGAGCCGCTATTCCTGTTATACCGATGATCGACTCCTTACGCGAAACAGACGAAAAAGGCTCTCATCCGGTAGACCGTAGTCGTTATTTTGCCGTACAGACACCTCAAGTGTTCTGTTCTGAGCTGTTGTTGAAAGCCTATGGACAAGAGTTTTCTGCTCTTTTTACGGATGATGCATCTGTCGTGGAAGCGATGGGGGAAGTCATTCACATGGTTACCGGAAACCGGGAGAATATAAAGATTACGACACCTTTTGATTTACTTGTTGCCGAAAGTTTGATTTTAAAACAAATACCCGATAAGGAGCGGTAAGTAATCTTTCAGGTCTTTTTTGAGAAGCTCGATCGCTTTATTTTTATACCGTTCAACTGTCCGTGTCGAAATATCCATCGATTCGGCTATTTCTCCGTAGCTTTTATCTTCAAAGCGGTTTAGTATGAATACACGGCGATAGTCTTCAGGGAGTTTGTTAAGTGCTTTCGCCAGTAATTCCTGTAATTCGGTCAGTGTATAAAAATCGTCATTATTTTCTGCGTATATAGGAATATTTTCCTGAATGACCTGTTCGAACGATTCTGTTGGCTGGCGGCGGAGGAAATTCAGGCAGTGATTTCGAACGCAAGTCAGTAAATAATTCCTGACAGAAGTTTGCACAGAGATATATTTCCTATTTTCCCAAATAGAAAAAAATACATCCTGGACGATGTCCTCCCGGGTTTCTCTTTCCTTGATAAAGCGCTTTGCATAGAGACATAATGCCGGATAATAATATTCGAATAATTTACGAAAAGATCTCTCATCATCCTGAGTCGAAATGTTCCGAAATAAGAGCTCAATATCAACTGCACCAGCGTGTTCCTTTTCCATGATTTGACAAATGTATTTCTTTTTTTGAAAAAAAACGGATTTTGCTGTCGTGATTTTTATTTTCGTGTGTCTCTAATATACAAAGGCTCGGAAAATGGAAGATAATAAAAAAACGATAGAAGAAATAAAGGCATTGACTGAAGATATTTTGGAATATCAGTCGGTCGATGTGGAAAAAGGATATATGCGAATAGGAAAGCGGATGCAAAAAAAGCAAGGTCGCCGGATCTATATGCAGACCATTTCCCGTATAGCCGTTATTTTGCTATTACCATTGTTGATTTCTTCGATTGTTTTTTCTTATTTATATATGGATCAGAAAAAACAGCTGGCTCAGGTCACTTACAATCAGGTAAGTTCTGCTCCGGGGACGGTAACCCGGTTGGTTTTGCCGGATCAGTCCGTAGTATGGTTGAATTCCGGAAGTTCGTTGAGCTACCCGTCTGTCTTCAGTAGTAAGGAGCGGGACGTGAAATTATCGGGAGAAGGATATTTTGAAGTACAATCAGACCGAGAACATCCGTTTTACGTTTCCACCGACGGAGGTGTCAGGGTGATGGCTTACGGGACGAAATTCAATATCAATGCGTATGAGGACGAATCCTGTATAGAGGCAGTCCTGGCTAAAGGCAAGATCGATGTGATCAGCCGGAATAAGACTGTTTCGCTGGAGCCGGAGAAACAAGCTCTGTTTGATAAGGAAACAGGAAAATTTACCGTGTCATCAGTGAACCTGGAGGAAAAAACAGGTTGGAAAGACGGACGGTTGGTCTTCAGGAATACACCGCTGGATGTGGTATTGAAGAAATTGTCCAAACGATATAATGTTGATATCGTATTGCATAAAACTAGTAACAAAGAATATAAATATCGTGCAGCATTCACGACAGAAACAGTAGAACAGATCCTGAATTACCTGAAACTGACAGCGCCTATTGAATGGACCGTGAAAGGCCTGGAGCAAAATAACGACGCCACTTTTGCCAGGGAACGGATCGATGTGTATCAGAAATAAAAACGAATAAAATATAGTTGAACTTAAATCGAATATGCCTATGGTGTAATAAAGAAATGTGCCTTAAAAAAGCAAGAATAAGCGCCAACTTATTCTTGCCCGTGTGAAACATCTTTTGACAGGCGCCAACCTGTCAAAAAAACAATAAATATAAATCATTTACAAAGTTATGAAGTTATTTAAATTACGCAAGAGCATCTATGCCCGATGTTTGCTTAAATCTTTCCGTATTATGAAGTTAAGTGTAGTGTTTTCATTCCTGCTGGCTACTCAGCTGTATGCAGGAGTATCTTATTCACAGACAACTTCACTTTCGTTATCTTTGAAAAACGTAACGGTTGAACAGGCGCTTGACCAAATAGAAAAAGAAACAGGTTTCTCTTTTTTGTTCAGAGATAATATAGTGGACGTAAATCGTATTGTAAGCCTGAAGGTAAACGGAGGCGATATCAATCATATCCTATCCCAGATATTCAATAATACGAATGTTGAGTACAAAATTGTAGACAAACAGATTATTTTATCTAAAAAAGCAGCAGTAGCAGTAGCTGTTCAGCAGCAAGACCGTACAATCACGGGTGTTGTTACCGATAACTTGGGAGAACCTATTATCGGAGCTAACATTTCAATTAAAGGAACGACCATCGGTACGGTAACTGATATCGATGGTAATTTCTCGTTGGAAGTTCCTGCATCGGCTACTATAACGATCTCTTATATCGGTTATCTGACAAAAGAAATTCCTGTAGGAAACAACTCCCGGATTGCTGTCAAGCTGGTGGAAGATACACAAAACCTGGACGAAATCGTAGTTGTAGGTTATGGTGTCCAGAAGAAATCAGACCTGACTGGTTCGGTAGCCAACATTAAATCGGAGAAATTGATGGAACGTCCGGCAACAACTGTCGAACAGGCTTTGGCAGGACGCGTAGCCGGTGTAAATGTATCTACCAACTCAGGCCGCCCGGGTGGACGAACCAGCATACAGATCCGTGGTTATAGCTCTATCAATGCAAGCAGCACCCCTCTTTATGTAGTCGACGGTGTTGTATGGGAAGGCGGAGGCCTGGATGCTATCAACCCGAATGATATCCAGAGCGTCGATGTTTTGAAAGATGCATCTTCTACTGCTATATACGGTACACGTGGTTCTAATGGTGTTATCATTATTACAACGAAGAAAGGAAAACTGGGTCAAAAGGCAAGTGTCAGCTATGATGCTAACGTATCATTCAGCAAACTGGCCCGTAAGATCGATGTATTGAATTCAGAAGAATTCATGCAGGTATGGGATACAGGTTACAAGAATGCAGAAAAGTTCGACCCGGAAGGTTGGAAATCAGGGAAATACAATTCATTCAGTCCTGAGTATGTTCGCGAACATTATAAAGTAGGGAATACTTATGGCAACCGCGAATTGTTCGATGCCAACGGCAAGCCTTTATATGACACAGACTGGCAGGATGAAGCAACCCGTCTGGCTGTAAGTCAGAACCATAACTTGTCGGTAACAGGTGGATCGGAAAAAACATCTTATGCTGCTTTCCTGAACTATACGGATGATGAAGGTATCCTGAAGTCAACTTATAAGAAACGTTTCTCCGGACGTCTGAACCTGGATACTGAAATCACCGATTGGTTGAAGGTCGGAACAATGTTAAGTTATAGTGATATTCGTGAAAGCTTCCAGGATCAGGAACAGGGTTCAGGTAATATCCCGAGAACCATGATTGAAACGACTCCGATCATTCCTACCAAATGGGCTGATGGAACTTTTGCCCGTCCTGCTGATTTTGCCGGAATGGAAGATGCCGATACTCCTGCCAGCCTGGCAAGTGAATTGAAGTGGTTGAACAAGAGTGCCGTATTCAATGGTAATGCTTATGCGAACATTACTTTTATGAAAGGTCTTGAATTCAGAACGACTATCGGTGCCTCCAATACAGACTGGCATGAATTTATCTTTGCTCCTACCACGATCAGCTTACGTACAGGTGTGGGTAAAAACAAAGCGAATGTAAACAGTGAACGCCGCCGTTTCTGGCAGTGGGAAAATCACTTGACTTACAATACGACGATCAATGATATCCACTCGATCAACGCGATGGTCGGTGCCGAGTATCAGAAATATCACAAACTGCGTACGGAACAAACCGGACAGGATCTGTCTGACGATTTCTTCAACTGGAACAATCTGGGACAGGCAAAATCACAATCTATTGCTTCCGAATTTATGGGATGGCAGATGGAGTCTTATTTCGCTCGTATCAACTACAGTCTGAAAAACAAATATTTGCTGACTGTGACAGGACGTGTGGACGGTTCTTCCAAATTCGGTAAGAACAATAAATATGCATTCTTCCCATCAGCTGCATTAGGCTGGCGTGTCGTAGACGAAGCTTTCATGGAAAATACAAAAGACTGGTTATCTAATCTGAAACTGCGTTTAAGCTATGGTTTGACCGGTAACTCCGATATAGGCCAGTATCGTTCACTGTCAATGTTGGGGTCAACTACTTATGTATTCGGAGGCGACAGAGCTCCCGGTATGATTATCGGCGAGTTGGCTAACCCTGATCTGAAATGGGAAAAGACAGAACAGTGGGACTTCGGTTTCGACTTCGGTGTACTTGACAACCGTCTATCTCTGGAAGCCGATTTCTTCCTGAAGAAAACAAAAGATTTATTGTATGAAGCTCCGGTTCCTGCTACCAGCGGTAAACGTTCTATGATGTCTAATATCGGTAGCATGGAAAATAAAGGTATTGAGTTGACATTGAACACTGTCAATATCAAAACCAACGACTTCCAGTGGTCTTCTTCATTCAATATTTCATTCCTGAAGAACAAAATTACCCAATTAGGCGTAAATAATGAAGACAAACTGGTAGATCCCGACTTTCTGGGTAAGAACGTTATTCTGCGTGTCGGAGAACCTGTCGGATCATTCTGGGGTTATAAACTGCTGGGAACATGGGGTAGTAATGAAGCCGGAGAAGCCGCTAAATACGGAAAGAAACCGGGTGACCTGAAACATGAAGACCTGAATAATGATAATCAGATCAATGACGCAGATAAACAGATCATCGGTCGTGGAACACCTGACTTCTATGGTACATTCAATAACTACCTGCAATATAAGAACTTCGACTTCTCTTTGGAATTACAGTATTCTGTCGGTGCCGATGTATTGAACAATACCAATCACTCTTCGGAAGACCGTACCAGCATTGCCAACTCTAAAAAGACTGTGTTGAATGCCTGGACAGAAGAAAACCAGAATACACCGATCGCACAGACTCGTCTGGCCAGTGCCGGATATACAACGCTGATCGACTCTCATAAGGTTGAAAACGGTTCTTTCCTGCGTGGTAAGAATATCTCTATCGGTTACTCTCTGCCAACAGAACTGATCAGTAAGATCGGTTTCACTAAACTTCGTGTTTCTTTCTCTGCCCAGAACTTCTTCCTGATCACATCTTATTCCGGGTACGATCCTGAAGTTTCTACCTGGGATACCGGATTCTCACAGAATATCCAGTTCTATGATTATCCTAAAGCAAGAAGCTACACCTTTGGTCTTAGTGCAAGTTTTTAATTTAATATAATCTATATTGATCATGAAAAGAACAGTAAAACAATTCTATATATTCGCTTTGAGCGGTTTGCTTTTAGCAGGAGGTACCTCCTGTGAGGATTTTCTGGAAGAAAATCCTAAAACTAACTTTAGTCAGGATAGTTATTTTCAGAATATCAACCAGGCTAAGACTGCGGTAGACGGCGCTTACGAACGTTTGAGAGCGTTGCAGGCATATGATGGCTATGGTGAAGGCCCGTGGGTAACACTGGAGTTATTGTGCGGTCATGCAACTACTTTGGGACAAAGTACTTATAACAACGGTTATATCCGCCATACAACAGGAACGAACAGCCCTTCTTTCAAGAATATCTGGGAAGGTTTCTATGAAGGAATTGCCGACTGTAACATGTGTATCACCGGTATCCAGAAGGTTAGTGGCGACACTAAAAGCCTGCTGGGCGAAGTTCATACGTTGCGTGCCCTTTATTATTTCTACCTGGTACGTCTGTACGGCGATATCCCTCTGATCCTCGAACCGGTGACAGCCGACTCTGAACTCCTGTATCCGGAACGTGCCACAAAAGAGAAAGTATTCGAATCGATCCTGAGCGATTTGAAACTGGCTGAACAATCCGGTCTTCCTGAAACCGATCGTACAGGCCGTGTTTCTTTAGGTCTGGTGAAAACGATCATGGCTGATGTTTATCAGTATATGGCAGGTGCTCCGTTGAACAAGGGTGCTGAGTATTATAAACTGGCTTACGAGAAAGCAAAAGAGGTGCTTGACAAATCTTACTGTGTTTCTCCAGCCAGTGCCGATTATAATGCCAGTGCAGCAGGTTCAGCCTGGTATTCTTTGTTCGATTCTTATGAAAAACTGCATGATGATGAAAACAAGAACCGTGGTGAACTGATCTTCCAGATCCAGTATAAAGAAGGTATCACAACGAACCAGATCACTTCCATGATTGTACCGACTATGAAGCAGATCATCAAGATCTACGACGAGTTCGGTGCTCTGATGCCGACCTGGGATTTCTATAATTCCTACGAAAAAGGAGATAAACGTACTGAAGAAAAGGAAATGTTCTTTACTAAAGACGGACATCGTGATGATAAGACCAATATTATCGAATTCGGTTCACCGGCTTTATATAAGTATTATGACATCGAAGGTGCATTAAAGACGGGTCTGTGTGATATCAACTTTACTTTGTATCGTCTGCCGGAAGTTATGTTCATCTATGCAGAGTCTTATACCCAGGCAAACGGTGCTCCCGACCAGTTGTCTTACGATATGGTCAACGCTATCCGCAGCCGTGCTAACCTGGCTCCTGTAGCAGGATTAAGCAAGGACGATTTCCTACAGGCCGTATGGAAAGAACGTGCACATGAGTTATGCTTCGAGAACAAAGATTATTTCGATATTCAGCGTACCCGTAAGGCATATAATGTGAAAGCTAACAGCTATGATGCATACGATGGTTTTGCTAACGAAAGCGGTGTTACTTTCGGTGAGAAATATCTGTTGTGGCCTATCCCTTCAACAGAGACAGATGCGAATCCGAAATTATTGCCGAATAACCCCGGTTGGTAATCATTCAGTTTAAATAATAGAAAGGGTAAGGGTTTTGGGAATGATTTATCAAACAAGGCTTTTACCCTTTTTTTATAAAGAGAAAGATATGATCAGAAAAAATATATGTATTCTTTTGGCTGTCTTTTGCGGACATGCGGCTTACCCGCAGTTGTATAAAGACCCGAAAGCCCCGGTAAAAGACCGTGTTGAAGACCTGCTCGGGCGTATGACGCTGGAAGAAAAAGTAGAACAAATGTCGATGACAGGACTGGGTGATTTTCCACGCTCTTCGGGTGTGTATGGCGTTTGCGACAGTCCTTTCGAAAGTCTGGAAAAGATTGTCGAACAATCCGCACAGGCCAAAAAGCATGCCCGCGAAAATACCCGTTTGGGTATTCCTCCGATCCAGATCGCGGAATGTCTGCACGGACAATTGGCTTACGGGGCAACGATATTTCCGCAGGCCATTGCGCAGGGTAGCACCTGGAATCCGGAACTGATAGAAGAAATGGCCTCCGTCATCGCCTATGAAGCTTCTGCTTCGGGAGTGGACCAGGCTTTGTCTCCGCTCTTCGACCTGATCCGTGACGCACGCTACGGACGGAATGAGGAATGTTATGCCGAAGACCCTTACCTGGTAGGACAGATGGGATCGGCCTTTGTTATCGGTATGCAGGGAAAACCGGAACAGACCCGTATCGGTATTCCAGCCGGTAAACTGATGTGTACAGCCAAGCATTTTGCCGGATATAGCCAGCCGTGGGCCGGCATCAACCTGGCACCGGCATCATTGGGTGAACGGGAAATGCGGTCTCTTCATTTGCCTCCTTTCCGGCAAGTCGTAAAAGAAGCAAATGTATATGCCGTTATGCCATCCTATAATGAAGTGGACGGTGTGCCGGCTCATGCCAATCATTTCTTGCTGACAGAGGTTTTACGTGATGAATGGGATTTCCAGGGATATGTCTTTTCGGATTACGGGGGTGCTTCCCAGCTCTATAACTTCCATAAGGTAGCCAGTGATAAAGCGGAAGCGGCTAAAATGGCCGTAACTGCGGGACTCGATCTGGAAGCAGCCCGTCCGGATATCTATCCTCATCTGGTTCAATTGGTGAAAGAAGGAAAAGTATCAGAGTCGTTGATCGATAATTCGGTCCGTCGTATCCTGACGGCAAAATTTAAAGCCGGCCTGTTCGAAAAGCCTTATCCTGAAGCAGCCAATATAAAGAAAAGAGTTCACCTGCCGGCTCATATAGAACTTGCACAAAAGGTGGCAGAAGAATCCATTATCCTGTTGCAGAACGAGAACAAGACGCTTCCGTTGGAGATCGGCCGGCTGAAGAATATCGCCGTGGTTGGTCCGAATGCCGATCAGGTGCAGTATGGAGATTATTCCTATACGCGTGATAATAAGTCGGGAGTTACTGTGCTGGAAGGAATCCGGCAGGTAGTAGGAGACCGGGTGAATGTGCATTATGCCAAAGGTTGCGATATCTCGGGATTGAGTAAAGAAGGTTTCCCGGAAGCCGTCAGGGCTGCAGAGAAAAGCGATGCCGTAGTTGTCGTATTAGGCGGAACCAGTGTGATCCTTTCGGGACTGGGCTGGGGAAGAGGACCGGGCGAGAATGAGGTAGGCGACCCGTTTACCTGCGGGGAAGGATATGACCTGACGGACATCAATCCGCTGGGCGTTCAGCGTGAACTGGTACAGGCCTTGAAAGCAACCGGCAAGCCGATCATCCTGGTATTGGTACATGGCCGTCCGTGGAGTATCTCCTGGGAAAAAGAAAATGTCCCGGCTATACTCGAAGCCTGGTATCCGGGTGAAAGAGGAGGTGCTGCCGTTGCCAATATCCTGTTCGGCAAGGTGAATCCTTCCGGTCGTTTAAATGCGACGATCCCCCGGTCGGTGGGACATATTCCTGTTTTCTATGATTATAAACCCTCCGCAAAAGGGATCAACCGTGAACCGGGGACAAAAGAAAAGGCCGGGCGTGATTATGTGTTTTCATCTCCAGCTCCTTTATTTCCTTTCGGATTCGGTTTGTCTTACACTTCTTTCGAATACTCCGATATGCAGGTTTCTAAAAAGACTTTCGGTAAAGAAAGTGTAGAGGTTTCCGTGCTCGTAAAGAACACCGGCGACCGGACGGGAAAGGAAGTCGTACAATTTTATGTCAATGATAAAGTGAGTAGCGTCACTACTCCGGTAATTGCATTGAAACGTTTCAAGAAAATTGAACTAAAACCTGGTGAATCTAAACGTGTTACATTCTCAATATCCTATATAGAACTCGGCTTGTGGAATTCCCGGATGGAATTCGTTACGGAGCCCGGTGAGTTTGAATTTATGTTTGCAAAATCGGCGGAAGATATACAATGCCGACAAACCGTAGAATACATAGATAATTAATCTCAATTTTAAATACAATGGATAATAAATGGTATAAAAGATCTGGTTGGTTGGCAGGACTATCGTTATGCTTGTCGATGGTCGCTTGTAATAAGTCGGACCAGATAATTGTGGATGTCTCTCAGGAAGGGGCTGAAGTGCCCTCTTCACTGTACGGTGTGTTTTTCGAAGAAATTACACATTCCGGGGATGGCGGTTTATATGCGGAAATGGTGCTTAACCGTGGGTTTGAAGACGGTAACCTGCCGTCAGGGACTGTTTACGAGGATGGATATGCCGTATCGATAGATTTACCTTGCTATTCCAACGACTCGATCAATCATTTCAAGGTGAAATGGCAGGATGGAAAGGCTATGAACGGCTGGGAAGTCGTTTGTGCGGCCGGCCGGCCTGTTTATAAGATCGTGGATAACCAACCCCTGCATCCGGCAACCCCGCATGCTTTGCAGTTGGAACTGGGAAAGTCGGCAGGTGACATACAGGTTATCAACAATGGATACTGGCATATGGCCCTTACCAAAGGGAGTTCTTATAAGCTGGCTTTTTACCTGAAAGCGGATGCTGCCAGCGATGAAGAAGTGTCTGTCGCTTTAATCGATGAGGATAATCAGCCGGCTGCTTCACAGGACTTTAATATCACCCGTGATAATCAGTGGCACCGTTACGACGGAACACTAGTCTCTGCTTCGACAGGAAACAAATACCGTCTGGCACTGACCTTCAGGAACAAAGGAACTATTTATCTGGATTATGTATCCCTGTTCCCGGAAGAAACATTTATGGATCGTCCGAACGGTATGCGTAAAGATGTGGCTGAAATGCTGGCAGATCTTCATCCAGCCTTTATCCGTTGGCCGGGTGGCTGTATTGTGGAAGGACTGAACATGGCAAACCGTGTTAAATGGAAAGAAACGATCGGTGATCCTGTGACCCGTCCGGGCGAATATAACCTCTGGGGATATCGCAGTACGTATGGTTTCGGTTATCATGAGTTCCTGCAATTCTGCGAGGATGTGCATGCAGACGGTATGTTCGTTTGTAATGCCGGTATGGCTTGCCTGTTCCGTAACGGGGATTTCTGTGACGATAAACAGGTGGACGACCTGATCCAGGAAGCGTTGGATGCTATCGAGTATGCCATCGGCAATACAGATACTTATTGGGGAAAGAAAAGAGCGGAGAACGGTCACCCGGCTCCTTTCCCGTTGAAATATGTCGAGATAGGAAACGAAAATATCGGTTCCCGTTATGCTGCCAATTACAAACGGTTCTATGCGGCTATCAAAGAGAAATATCCTCAGATCACACCGATCTGTGCCCTGATGTTCAGCCCTTATCTGCAAGAAGCCGGATCGATCGACATCATCGATCCGCATTATTATGAGACGGCCGACTGGTTCTATCGCAACGGCGACCTGTATGATAAACTTCCGGCGGATTATCCCTATAAGATTTATGTCGGTGAATATGCCGCTACCGGACGTTCTTCTTTATATTCTTCGCTGGCTGAAGCCGCTTACCTGACCGGCGTGGAACGCAATGCCGATAAAGTGCAGCTGGTTTCTTACGCTCCTCTGTTGGAGAATGCAGACGGGCATGGCCGTAATCACCTGATCGTTTTAAAGAATGACTCGGTATATGGCCGTACCAACTATCATATTTTGAAAATGTTCTCCGAGAACCGTCCGGACGTCAATCTGAAAACACAGGTTCTTCCCGCCGAAACACAACCTGTTTTCCAGACACAAGGAATTTTGGGTATCGGAACCTGCAACACCGTAGCCGAATTCAAAGACTTTAAAGTGACTCAGGATGGCAAAACCTTCTATTCGACAGACTGGAACGATCTGGCTTCCGCATGGACTGCCTCACAAGGTGAATGGAAGGTGGATAACGGAGTTTTGAAACAGTCGAAGGTAGAAGGCGACTCTTATCTCTGGTTGAATGGAAAAGAGCTTGGCGATTGCACGATCGAATTAAAAGCACGGAAGATCGAAGGACGCGAAGGTTTCCGCATCTTCTTCGGTTCCAAAGGGGAGGAACAGTATTATATGGCCGATATCGGTAGCCATACGAACGAGTCTGTAATCTTTGGAGAAAGGAATGCAGCCGGAAATGTTTCCCTGTTCGATTACCGTAATTCAACGAGTGTGCATACGGATCACTGGTATGATGTTCGTGTAGAAGTGAAAGGGAACCATTGGAAATGCTATCTGGATAATCAGTTGGAGTATGAATATACGTATCAACCGGTGATTCGTCATTATGCGGTTTCAGGATATGATAAGGCTACTAACGAAATCGTGATCAAATTGGTGAATGGAGAGAATACGCCCTGGAGTACTTCCATCAATCTGGCAAATGTAAAATCAGTACAACCGGAAGGAACGCAGATCACCTTAGGCTCCGTAAATCCGGATGCAGAAAACAGCTTTGCTGATCCGGAAAAAGTAGTTCCGGTAGAAACAAAACTGAAAGGCCTGAATTCTTCTTTCGAAATGGTTTGCCAGCCTAATTCATTTACGATCCTGCGAATTCCTTGCGAACGATAAGCACGATTAGCAAGTAAATATAATACCTGCCGGAATCTTTACAAAAAGACTTTCGGCAGGTATATTTATATCCGGACAGATAGAATAATTATATTAACTATTTGAGGGGAGCTATTTTCAAGTTTTTTATTTCTGTTTGTTCGGAGCGAAGAATTAATTTTTCCACTTTCAAACCCGGACGGAAAGATATCATGGTACGTTGGCCGGCAATTTCCGTATCTATTTGTGAACCGCCAAATTTGTCTTCATATTTAACAATCATACGAACTGTAAACGGTTTGTCGGTATCGATCAAGTTTTCAATGGCATAATCGCGTGCATGGTTTGGATAACCTCCTTCACGTAAAGTCTTTTCTGCTTCTGCGAATTTCTGCAGATTTCCTTTTGCATACTGTGCTTTCTTTGCTTTGGGACTAACCTGAATTTCACAAGCGTGATCGTTTTCGTCGGCACCGAGAAGTAAAGCTCCGAGTTTTCCGGACAGATCATATCCGGGCTCAACGTCGAATGTCAACATAAATGAAGGATTTTCAACAGTAAAAGAAGATGGCTCTGTTATTTCTTTAGCCAAAGTCTTTGCCTTTTCAGTAGCTGGAATAATTTCCTCCATCCATTTTGTTCCGATACGGCCGTCAGGGTAATGGATCATCTCATGAATGTTTAATGTCCCACCCCAGTTAACCATTGGAATCCAACCAGCCATCAGGAAGCGCCCGCCAGCAATTTCAGTGATGGCGGGTACACACATCCCGTTATAAAAATCCAGTCCTTGTTTGACTACATCCGTATATTCATCTTCACCTGCATTAGATGGTTTTGACCATAAGCCGGTAAATCCACCGATTACATAATCAAAATTTCCCCAGCGGAAAAAGAACGTGCAGTCACCTCCCGGAGGAAATCCGGGATTGACAGACCACCAGCCACCATCGATTGAGCCGGACTCCCAGGTTCCTTTGGCTCCATAGTTGGCCAACATGCGTAAACGTCCTTCCGGATCGGTATATACACTAGGGTTTTCGCATGGGTGAAATAATATATGTGTCTTCTTGAAATTACTTATACCATCCTGGCTGATAGAGTAAGTCGAACCGGCAGGAAATCCGGGCATCGTATCGTAACGGAAGGAGCCTGTTGCACCATGTTCATTATAGTAATCCCATAACTGTGGTAAGGTTGTCTTTTCTTTGGGATAAATACGGGTCGTATGAAGTCCGTAGCTGATACAAAGTTTATCATTAAAAACAAAAGGTGTACCTGTACCTAATGTTTCCCATTGTTCTTCAATAGGGGTAGCTGGATCGTGTTCAGTCCATGTCTTGAAGTCAGTTGTTGAGATATGCTCGAAATAATGGGCTCCCCGGCCGAATTTGCTGGCATGTCCGCGTCTGTCATACAAATAAAATACATGATAACGTCCCTGGTAGAAGAAAGTTGCTACATCACCTACCCAGGAATTATGCCCTTCAGGTGTCCAGTATTGGATTTCCGGTGAAGTGCGTGGTGTATCTAAATTTGTTTTTTGAGGTTCAATTCCCGGAAAATATATTTCAGCTTTCGAAACAAGAGAAGGATCTATTTCCCAGGTTGTTTGTTCTCCCCATTGCGGATAACCTAAAGGGAAGTCATTATCCAGGAGTTCATTGTCGACAAACATAGTCCATCGAACTCCTGAAAAATGAAGGACAATTTCATGTTCTCCTTCAGGCTTATCCAACATTGCCAACGGAATACCGACTGGCATATAGCGGGCTTCTTCCGGTTGAACCGGTAGATGGAGCAGGAGGGAAGCCTCCAATACAGGCACGGAACCGTCAGCCATAGGATAGGCCGGGTAATTTTGTTGTTTGCGGTCTTCCGGATCGTTTTGATATGTATTTAATTCCAATACTCCCGGAATTGTAAGTAACGATTTTTTTGAAGTGACTTTTGTCAGGTTGACCTGTAGTTTAATAGTGAAACTACTACTATCTCCCGGTGATACAAAGTTATTTTTTGTATTCTGCTGCGTAAGGGTATTTAATGGGGTATCCTGGGTTGTAAAATTCCAGGGAGAAGAACGGAGTTCGAGTTGAACCGGCTTTTGTGTCTCGGTACAGCCGATAATACTACTGATAATGAGTATGACTACGGTAAACGAAGTAATAAATTTAGTATTCATTTTTCCAGAAATTTGAGTGTAACAATTATCTGTCACAATCTTTTAAGAGACTGTGACTGTTAGAATTTAATAATTTGTAATCTCTGATGCCTGATGTAAGTCAAAAGGATCAGAATGTAATTTGTATAATTTTAGAGAAATTGACTGGATTCACGAATCACTATTTCTCCTGTCAGGTTTGCTGTAATGGGAATGTGGTTGTTGTCTTTTAATCTCCGCATCAATAACTCAATGCTGACGTTGGCAATCTCCACACATGGTTGCCTGTAAGATGTCAATGAATGTTTGAGATGCTTGGAATATTTCATATCATCATATGCGCACATCAAAATATCCGATGATATTTTGATGCCTAAAGCATCCAAAGAAGACATGAGCACTGCTGCTGTGGAATCATTCGCACATATAATACCAGTTTTCCCGGGAACAATCTCCATTTGTTTAACAAAATCCAGATCTTCGGGATTCCCACAAAAAATATTATTCTCAGTAAACGGATACTGATGTTTAAGGACAGTTTCACGAACACCGGAAAGGCGTAAGTCTACAGAACTGGCCGAATCAGGACGGTAGAAAAAATGAAGTTTGTTGCAGCCCTGATCGATCAGGTGTTTTGCCATGATGCAACCGGCACTGAAATTATCCAGGCATACCACATCAAATTCACTTCGTTCGGGAAAAGTCAGAATATCCCTGTCAATAAGAACTAATGGTATATTGGCTTCCCGTATAGCTGCACAGATTTTTAAATTCAGGTTGTATGCATCCGGAACTCTTTCCAGCGGGGAAAAGAAAATACCATCGACCTTTTTATTTATGTAGCTTTCACAGCACGTTTCAATAAGTGTTTTTCTGATTTCTGCACTGCTTGCTGTAGCTCCTTCCCAAAGGCAATTGAATCTACCGATTTCGGATTGCCTCAAGAGTTGGTCATTAATAATGGAAAATATTTCCGATTCACCTGCTCCGGGTAAAAGTAAGCCAAATGTATAGGTTGTATTTTTACATTGGTATATAACGACCGTACCAAGTCCTTTCGTCTTTTTTATAAAACCTTCTTCCTGTAACTGGTTATATACTTTAGCAATAGTCGGTCTGGAAACAGAATATTTTTGAGCCAGAGTTTGCTCGGTAGGTAACATAGACCCCGGGGCAAATGCTTCTTTCAATATCTGATCTTTCAATGTATTGTAAATAACCTTGTAGCTTATTTTAGATTCCATAAAGGTGATTTTAAAGTTATGTGCAAATGTAATTATTATTTGCAAATAGTTTGCATTTGTCGGTGGTAAATGTGATTTTTTTTTGTCAGTGGATTGGAAATGTAAAATATAGACCTTGCTGGATGTAAGTTGTTCTTCTTGAAATGTTAAAGTGTGACGTGTTGGTGTTTACATTTGATGAATGTAATATTTGTAAGGTATAAGATATTTTATTTAAAGCTGTTTTGATGTTTATGTGTTGATTTATATATCGTTAGGTTGCGTGTTGCTTCTGTTTTGCCCTAGTGCCTTATATTTCTGCTTACTCTTTTTTAAGTATTGTGTATGATGGTAAATGTAATAAATATGATAAATTAAAATGTGCTAAAATGTAAATTGTTCTTTGTTTGTTATGATCAGATCTCTATATTTGCAACAGGATACAAGGGATGTTTTGTTAGCTAAATGTAATGTGACTATCATACTGCTTTGTTATTTACTTTATAACTAATCTATAAAAATTAAATAATACTCGAATGAAAAAAGGACTTTTAGCAACTTTTCTATTAGTTACGATATCTTCTTTTGCACAGGTTGTAAAAGATTATAATCCGTCTATTCAACGTACTACTCATATGCAATATTTTAAACCGGTAGAGGAACATCTGTTTTCCGGCGATTGCATGCCTTATTATCATAATGGGACGTTTTATTTGTATTGGCTGTTGGACGAAGGGCATCATGCAGGTCTCGGAGGTTTGGGTGGTCATCAGTGGGCATTGAGCACTACAACCGACTTGATAAACTGGAAACATTATCCGGTAGCTTTAGGTATTGAAAACCAGGAATGGGAGAAATCGATCTGTACAGGATCAGTTATTGCGGAAGGTGATAAATTCTATGCGTTTTATGCCACTCGTGTACAGGAAAACGGAACAGTACATGAACAGTTGAGCTATGCGATAAGTACCGATGGCGGATATACTTACCAAAAGCAAGAACCTAATCCGTTTTATTATGCCCCTGAAGAATGCATAAGCCGTGATTTTAGAGATCCGAAAGTCTTTAAGGATGAAAACGGTCTTTTTCATTTGTTTATTCCCGGTAATTTGAAAGAGCCTTCTTTAGGTGGTTTTGGAGGATATCTGGTACATCTTACATCTACTGACTTGAAGAACTGGAAGGAAGTGGAGTCTCCGTTGAAAGGACAACGCGGAACTCCCGAATGCGCGGATTATTTTAAGTGGAACGATTGGTATTATTTATTATACAGCATTGGTGGACACACTTATTATCTTATGTCCAAAGATACGTATGGCCCCTGGATATATCCGGAGTCACAGGCCTTGATTGAATATTTCGGGAGTGTCTATAAAACAGCCGGTTTTAAAGACGGACGCCGTATTGCAGTGGCCTATTCTCCCTGTCGTAAGGATGATAAAGATAACGGGGATAGGATTTGGGGTGGAACTATTTTGCTCAGGGAAGTATATCAGGAGCCGGATGGAACCTTAGCAACCAAATTTTTAAAAGAAGTTTTACCGGCTATGCATCCGATAACGACTCCGGCCATACAAATTTCTTCACCCGCAAATATAGTTTCTGTCTCCAAGGGAAATATAACAATGAATGCTTCGGGCGATATCGGTGTAGCTTCTCTTTCCGACCTTCCGGATAATTATCGCATTTCGATGAAGATAGAACCTAAAGGAAATTATGAAGAGTTGGGTTTGTTTTTGCGTGCAACAGACGGTCGGAAGAATGGGTATCGTTTGGAGTTAAACCCGGATAATCAAACGGTTTTAATGCATAATACATCTATTCATGGTGTAAAAGAATTGGATAAACCCATCTTGCTGGATTTGATTGTGAATGGAGAATTTTTTGATGTGTCAATAAATAACAAACGATGTGTGCTTAATCGTTTGCCGGAGCAAAAGGGGAAAAACCTCTTCTTCTATGTAAAAAACGGCAATGCCGTTATTCGTGATATACAAATTCAGGAAATTAAAAATTAGTGTTTATGGTTTTAGATTAGAAACTTCTATTTCTTTCCATTAGGGTTTAGACCCGGAAAACTTATTTGAATATAATGTGTGAAATCATCCGGATTATCCGGTTGACAGGGCCCCTTTTGTCTTTAAAAGGTGAGTTTTTGATTGGATATTTTTCTGTCAGGGGAAATAATAGCCAGGTTTGGTAAATGGTAAATGAGTGACAAATTTATATATATGAAAAATTTAAATAGTGGATGATTCTGATTTTGAAAAGTATGAAGAATACTTTGAGAGCAAAGTGAAAAGGCGAATATTAAAAAGCACCTTAAGTTTAATAACAATTAAAAATCTATTTCATGAATCAAACAACATTTCATGTGAAAAAAGCAATGTGTTACCTGACACTTGCGTTTTCCCTGTGTGCTATTACCGGACATGCATCTGCCGTGGATAAGGTAGGTACTGTCAATCAGCAGAAAATAGTTGCGACAGGTACTGTTTTAGATGAGACCGGAGAGCCTATGCCCGGCGTTTCTATTGTTGAAAAAGATGGAGATCGTAATGGCACTATAACAGATGCCGACGGACGTTTTTCATTAAATGTCGGAAGCCAAGGCACGCTAGTTTTGAGCTTTATCGGATATAAGACGAAGGAAATTCCAATCTCGACAGCGAAAGATATAACGATCAGATTGGTAGAAGATGCACAGAATCTGGATGAGGTAGTTGTGACTGGTTATACCAGCCAGCGCAAAGCGGATTTGACCGGTTCCGTGTCTGTTGTCAAAGTAGACCAGATTCGTTCAAATATCGCAGGTAATGCTATGCGTGCCATCCAGGGAAAAGTAGCCGGTATGGCTGTCTCTACTAATGGGTCTCCGGATTCCAAGGCAACTATCCGTATACGTGGAGAAGGTACTTTAAACAACAATGACCCGTTGTATATTATTGACGGAACACCTACGACCCGTTCCATGGAAGAATTGTCCTCGATGGATATTGAATCGATCCAGGTGTTGAAAGATGCTTCATCTGCTTCTATCTATGGTTCGCGTGCTGCAAATGGAGTTATCATTATTACTACCCGGAAAGGGAAAAAAGGAACGACAGTCGATTTTAAGGCTTCCTATACAGTGGCAAGCAGTAAGAAGCCTTATGAACTGATGAACACCGAACAGCGCGGTATTGCTCAATACTGGGCGATCAAAAATGATAATTCCCAAGCTGATCCCAACCAGGTGGGTATCGGATATGTGAATGGTTATGGTGGTTTGTACCAATACCAGGATCATCAGGACTCGAACGGAAATTGGGTTTTGGATAATGTTTCCTGGCGAGAATATCTGGACCCGGTCGAAAAGACTATGCGTTCGGCTGATACGGATTGGCAGAAAGAAATTTTACGTACGGGACAGATCCAGCAATACAATGTCACTTTATCATCCGGTACAGATAGTGGAAATGCTCTTTTTGCTCTTGACTACTATGATAACAAAGGTACGATAAAAGGAAGTTATTTTAATCGTTTCAATGCCCGTGTAAATACTGATTACAGTTGGTTGGGCGGACGTGTGAAAGTCGGTGAGAATTTTACTGTATCCAAATGGAGGAGTAGCTCTAATGTCGGGGACGGCAACTTGGGTGGCTGCAAATCCCTGATGTCTATTGTCCCTGTTCATACGGTCGATGGAATTGGTTGGGGTGGCCCTATAGGCGGTATGAGTGACCGTCAAAATCCCGTCCGCTTAATTGAGGATAATGACCAGAACTATCAGGATAACCTGCGTTTATTCGGTAATGCCTATATCAGTATTGAGATACTGAAGGGACTGACTTTCCGTTCTTCTTTTGGAGCTGATTTTGTCGGTTTCTGGAGAAGAGAAATGAATCTGACTTATAGCTCCGGTTTTATGAGTGAAAGCCGTAACAAGCTAACCCAGACTTCAGACTATAATTTCGACTGGAATAACAGTAATATTTTGCAATATGTCTTTGATATAAATAAGCATGGTTTCGATATTATGTTGGGGCAGGAAACAGTGGACCATAGCTATCAAAAACATTGGGGAAGCAGACGTGTATTTGCATTGGAGACTCCTGATTATATGCAATTGGGTGCAGGTGAAGAAGACAGGGATAACGGAGGTTCTTCCAGTTATAATACGCTGATATCCTGGTTTGGTAAATTCAACTATAATTATGGAAACCGTTACCTCGCTTCAGTTACTCTCCGCCGGGATGCTTCTTCTGTATTCGGAGCGAATAACCGTTGGGCAACATTCCCTGCATTTTCATTGGGTTGGGTATTGAATAATGAAGCATTCCTGAAAGATGCATTATCCAACTTCTCTATTTTGAAACTTCGTTACGGTTGGGGACAAAACGGTAACTCACGTATAGATGACTATGCAGCTTATTTGATGTACGAGGCTCTCTACGATCATTATGCGGAAGATTGGAACTGGGGTACGGCTTATGACTTTACAGGGCAAGGCGGAAATAATCTGCCTTCAGGTTTTCGCCGGACTCAAAGAGACAATCCTAACTTGAAATGGGAAACAACCGCACAGCATAACTTTGGATTGGATTTTGGTTTCTTTGATTCAAAGTTCGGAGGATCGTTTGATTACTACATAAAGAAAACATCCGATATCCTGATGAAGCCGGGTACTGTTGCCACTTTAGGTGAAGGAGCCCAGATGTGGTTGAATGGTGCTGATATTGATAACAAAGGGTTTGAATTAACCTTGAACTATACCGATAAATTTGGTGATGTAGGCTTTGACGTAAGTGGAGTATTCTCACATAATAAGCAGAAAATAATCCATGTTCCCGATGAGGTAATAAACAATTTTGCAGGTAACGGTACAGACCAGAATATTCTTGGCCGTCCCAAATCTTCTATGTATGGTTATATCGCTGACGGACTATTCCAGTCTCAGGCAGAGGTTGATGCACATGCTACGCAGGTAGGTGCTGCTCCCGGTCGTATTCGATACAAGGATATCAATAAAGACGGAAAGATCGATAGTGAAGACAGAACATGGTTAGGCGATCAAAATCCGGCCCTTGAATATGGTGTTAATGTTGCCTTAAACTGGAAAAACTTTGATTTTTCTGTATTCTTCAATGGAGTATTTGGAAAAAAACTGGATGTCAGCGGATGGAAGTCATGGACCGATATCTATGCGTTAAGTACTTCCGGTGAGAATTATGGAACACGTATGTTGGATGCCTGGACTCCGACGAATACCGGTTCCACCATTCCGGCGATGTCAATTAATAACTATAATGACGAAGGACGTTTTTCTACCTATTATGTGGAAAGTGGGTCTTATATGAAAATCCGGAATATCGAATTAGGATATACTATACCCAAGAATGTGCTGGCAAAAGTGAGAATGAGCAGAGCGAGACTTTCATTGAGAGCCGATAATGTGCTCACCTTGAAGAAAACCTGGGGCGACAATGCCTATACCGGCCTTGATCCGGAAACTCCCGGCAATGGATACCCGTTACCATTCTCCATGACATTCGGGGTAAATGTATCTTTTTAATAACTTCTAAAATATAATGAAATATGAAAGCGATAACAATAGCCATTTTCGGTTTATCTCTACTCTTCTGTACCTCATGTGATTCCATGCTGGATACGAAGCCACAGGGAGTTGTATCCGATGAAGACCTAAATACACCTGAAAGAGTTGAGCAGATGGTGAATGCAGCTTATTCTTTTTGCGGACAAAACCATTTCAATAAACAGATGGGTATGCCCTATGAAGAAGGATCTGTCCGTGGTGGAGAAGCGTATAAAGGAGGTTCGGGTACAAATGACAATGCGGAAAGAAACCGTTGGGAAACATTCACATATATGCAGGCGACTAATGTAGGAGACCTGGATAACCTTTGGTGGGTTCATTACGTAGCGATAGGTAGGATACATGATGCTTTGAGAAGAGTAAAAGCCTTGACACCGGAGGAATACCCGCTAAAAGACCAGCGGATCGCAGAGTTACGTTTCTTGCGGGCGCATATCTACATGTATATGAAGCAATGTTTCAAATTCTTCCCTTATATCGATGAGGATACTCCGCAAGATATGTATGATAAGGTAAGCAACGATGAGTTGACCGATCAGGAACTTTGGGGAAAATTGATTGACGATCTTCGTTATGGGGTGAGTACTTTGCCTGAAAAACAAGATGAAGTAGGACGCCCGAATAAATTCGCGGCAAAGGCTTATTTGGCGAAAGTACTGATTTTTGCAGCCTATGAACAGGATGAAAAGCACAATGTCGTTAATATAAATCGTGAGAAACTAACAGAAGTCGCAAGTCTGTGTAAAGATATCATCGATAATTCCGGTAAGAGTCTGGCGTCAGATTTTGCGGAAAACTTCTTGTGTGAGTTTGAAAATGGTCCTGAATCTATATGGGCAATTCAATATACAGCAGATACTCCTCAGGGACGATTGAATTCCTGGTTGGTATCTCCCGTTAATTCGGACTATGGCTGTTGCGGATTCCTGCAGCCATCTGTAAATATGATGAACCGGTATAAAACAGTGAACGGAGTACCTGATTTCGAAAAGTTCAACGAAGGCGAAACGCTGGATAACAAAGAGGCTTTTGCTAAGACACCGATGGATCCGCGTTTGATGCATACCGCTTGTGTTCCAGGAATGCCCTGGAAGTACGAACCTTCTTATGTGATGCAGGAGAATTGGACACGTACGCCTGAAGTATATGGTTATTCCATGAGTCAGAAATTGCTTGTTTTACCGACATGCGATTGTTTTAAAAAGACCAATCCGTTTATGGGAGCCGGCTTGAACTGGGATGTACTTCGTTTGGATGAAGTGATGTTGTGGAGAGCGGAAGCGCTGATTCAATTAGGAGAAGGTATGGACGAGGCTCTAAACCTGATAAACCAGATTCGTCTTCGTGCAGCAGCAAGTACAGGTAGATTAAAGTTTGAAGATGGCACTCCTACCGGTAAGTTTGATGTTCAGCCTTATCGACCGGGAGTGAACTGCCCCGCATGGACAAAAGACTTTGCAATGCAGGCTCTTCGCTGGGAGCGTCACCTAGAATTCTCAACAGAGGGTAAATGGTTCTTCGATCTTGTACGCTGGGGTATTGCCGCAGAATACATGAATGAATATTTCGAAGTGGAGAAGACTCGCCGTTCTTATCTAAAGGATGCGAAGTTTACAAAGAACCGGGATGAATATTTCCCGATCCCTCAGGTACAGATCAGTTATGTGAAGGGATTATACAAGCAGAATACCGGATGGTAATATAACCGGTGATTGTAGGAGCTGTGCTCAGTTTCCTGAGTATGGCTCCTTTTTGTAATTTTAAAATCGACTGGCACATTTAATGTAATAGTAAAATGAAACAGTTTGCTCTTTTTATTATAGGGATAATAACCGGACTTCTGTCCTCTTGCGGAGAGGGAAACGTTTCTGGCGGTGAGGAGATACATTTTTCACGGGGACAGAGCTGGACCGGAGAACCGGCCGGTTGGGTGTATCATAACGGAAAATATCATCTGTTTTATCAATGTAACCCGTCGGATATTGTTTCTGGGAATATCAGTTGGGGGCATGCTGTCAGTACAGATATGATCCATTGGGAAGAATGCCCGATCGCAATCGCTGCAGATGAGAACGGCCAGGTTTATTCCGGTAGTGTGATTGTCGATAAGAACAATACCTCCGGGCTAGGCTCTGCGGATCACCCGGTCTTTATCGCCTACTACACCCGTTATAAACCGGAACAAGGTACAGACAGCAATTCCTCTCCCTATTTGGTTGGAACGGCATACAGCAGAGACGAAGGGATGACCTGGACGGATATTACTATGGAGTGGGAAGATGGTTCCGATAATAAGCGTTACCCCAATGTCTGCTGGAATAAACAAATAGATGCCTGGGTAATGACTGTTTCTACAGGGCGTACAATCCGGTTTTATTTTTCGCAGGATGCTATCCACTGGAAAAGCCTGAATGAGTTCGGCGGGGAAATGGAGATAACGGGAAGCTTTGAAAACTCGACGCTTAGCCCGTTGAAGATAGAGGGCTCGGATGACACGAAGTGGGTATTATTTATCAATGTAAACGAAGGTGTGTCGGATGGGGCACCGGGCACACGCTATTTTATTGGCGATTTCAATAACTCCGGTTTTCATATGACACAATCGAAAGAGTTGTGGGTAGATTATGGAAAAGATAATTATGGAGGCATCTTATGTAATAATTTACAGGATGACCGTACCATCATGGTCGGTTGGATGAATTGCTGGTTATATGCAAATCTGACACCACAAACAGGGAAGCGTGGAAGTATGACATTCCCCCGTGAATTGACATTGGTTTATGAAGGTAACAATTATACGCTTTGCTCAAAGCCGGTGCGTGAACTGAGCAGTTTATACGGCAAGACCCGGAAAATTGAAAATACGGAAATAGCAGGTATTCAAACTATTTTCAATAAAAGATCAGTCTCCCGATATCCTTTCGTTATTCATTTGGTTTTCGATGCCTCCGATCGTTATGCGATGTGGCATCCCCGTGAATATGGCATTCGTTTGAGAACAGTTTCCGGCGGAGAAATAGCCTTTGCATATCGGGCTGAAATGAATTATTACTATATGGATCGTTCCCGATTGTCGGACACTTCTTTTTCGGAAGATTATACAAGTCCGTTAGGAGCAGCCTACCGGGTAAATCCTCCGGTTGATGAATGGTACATTCTTGTCGATCGGGGCTCGGCTGAATGGTTTGCAGGAGACAATAAAGTTGCTATGACCTCTCTCTGTTTTACGGATGAGGCTATAGAATCAATAGATTGCTATGCGGAGTCAGGGCATATTAATTTGAAAGAAGCCTCTTTGATAAGTATTGAAACAAACAAATAAATAAACAAATACCATGAAAAATGAAAATGTGATAGCAAAAATTATCCCGGTGATGTTGGTCTTCTTTACGATGGGGTTTATAGATCTTATCGGGATAGCTACGAATTATGTGAAGAGTGATTTTGATCTTTCCGATACGGCAGCCAATGCCTTTTCGGTAATGGTATTTCTGTGGTTCCTGGTCTTTTCTGTTCCTACGGGAATACTTATGAATAAAATCGGCAGGAAAAAGACGGTGCTGCTGAGTCTGATAGTCACCTTTGTTGCTTTATGTGTGCCTTTTGTCGCTTACAGCAGCATTTCCATGCTGTTATGTTTTTCTCTTCTCGGACTGGGGAATACATTGATGCAAGTATCATTAAATCCTTTACTAACCAATATCGTAAGCGGGAATAAACTACCCAGTTTCCTGACATTGGGACAATTCGTAAAAGCTATAGCTTCTTTTGCTGCTCCGATTATTGCAGCTCAGGCATTGATTCATTATGGCAACTGGAAGCTACTTTTCCCGCTCTTTGCCGTTATTACCCTGATTGCTATCTTTTACCTCTATTTTACCGATATTAAAGAACATGCCATCGAAGGTAAGACTTCTTCTTTTAAAGAATGTATCGGAATGCTGGGGGATCGGATCATTCTGATCCTGTTTTTGGGTATATTGGTTCATGTAGGGATCGATGTCGGAGTGAATATTACAGCACCGAAGCTACTGATTGAACGAACCGGTATGGAGCTGGCTGAAGCTGGATATGCAACCAGTTTATATTTCCTGTTTCGTACTTGCGGTTGTTTTGCAGGTACTTTCATTCTGGCCAGGTTCTCTTCGAGAAATTTCTTTATCATAAGCGTCTGTTTGATGCTTTTAGGTATTCTTGGTCTGTACTTCAGCTTTAATGCAATGACAATTTATATATGTGTGGCCTTTATCGGATTAGGAAACTCGAATGTATTTCCGATCATTTTCTCACGTGCCTTAATGTATAAGCCGGCACGTAACAATGAGATTTCCGGGTTGATGATCATGGGAATAGCCGGAGGGGCTGTTTTTCCGCTGTTGATGGGACTTGCTTCCGATAATCTCGGTAGCCAGGTCGGAGCTGTCGTTGTGTTAACAGTTTGTGTGGCTTACCTCGTATTTCTTATGTTGAAGTTTAAATCTATACATGAAAAGATATAATCCTCTCGAAATATAGATATTGGGTGAACATTCATTATGAAAATACGTAACTTTGCATTTAATTATCTGTACTACACAATTCTATAAAGAAATATAAAGATTGGATTTTCCAGAATATACATTTAATGATTAGTAATTAAAGAAATAAAATATGTGCTTTATTGGAATAGATATCGGAACCAGTTCTATCAGTAGTGTTGCTTATGATCTGAAAAAAAATAAAATAGAATCGGTCACAATTACCAACGACTCAACGATTGTTTCGGAGGTTCTTTGGGAGAAAACCCAATCTCCCGGCAGAATCATTGAGATCGTGGAAGAAATAATGGATGATTTCTCTTCGCGTTACCCGGATATTAAAGGCATTGGTGTTACGGGACAAATGCATGGAATACTTTATTTGAATGAACAAGGCGAAGCGGTCAGTCCGCTTTATACCTGGCAGGATGGAAGAGGTAATCAGTTATATCGTGATAATAAGACCTATGCAGCTTACTTGTCGGATGAAACAGGCTATGCGCTGGCAACAGGTTTCGGTCTGGTGACGCATTTCTATAATCAGGTAAATGGGCTGGTTCCCGGTGATGCGAAACAGATCTGTACGATCATGGATTATGTTGTCATGAAGTTGGCCGGACAGAAAACGCCTCTTACTGATTACTCGAACGGTGCAAGCATCGGCTTTTTCGATACGGAAAATTTGTGCTTTGATCATGCCGCTCTGGATAAAGTGGGAATCGATCTTTCTATTTTACCGGAATTGTCGGAATCGGCCACTTGTTGTGGTTATAATAAGCAGCAGATACCTGTATATTCTGCGATAGGAGACAACCAGGCTGCTTTCCTCGGTTCGGTAAAGGATATCCATCATTCAATTCACATAACCGTTGGGACAAGCAGTCAGATCTCTGTCTACTCGGATAAGTTTATAAAAATACCGGAACTGGATACAAGGCCTTTCCCCGGCGGTGGATATATATTGGTGGGAGCCGCTCTTTGTGGCGGTCAGGCGTTCGTTTTGTTGAAAAACTTTTTTGAGCAGACTCTACGGTTTTTTTTACCGGCATTATCAGATGAGCAACTCCAGACCGGCGGTTTGGATTTTTACCAAGTGATGACTTCTGTTCCCTATAAAAAAGACGTTAGTGGTCTTCCCATTGTGGAAACTTTATTTGACGGAACCCGTTTTGCTCCGTGCAAACGTGGTCATATTGAAAATATATCTCTTTCTAATTTTACTCCGGAAAATTTGATATTGGGTTTTCTGAAAGGCATCAGTCGTGAACTGTATAATTTTTATCAAAGGCTTCCGGAGAATATCCGTCATGAAAAAGATGTTATCGTTGGTTCGGGGAATGCCCTTAAAAGAAATCCGCTCCTGTGTCAGGCATTTGAAGAATTATTCGGATGTAAGTTGTCTTTTTCTTTGTATCAGGAGGAGGCAGCTTTTGGGGCTTGTTTGAGTGCTGTTAAAGGAGAAGACAGATGTAAAATTGCTTAAAGAAAAATGAAACAGTCCTGTCCTAAAATAAGTTGACAAAAAACCAAAGTAAACTTATGTCAGAATCGGGATTAAGGGAAATCACTGGGAATGTTACCTGGATAACCAGTTGGAGTATGAATATACTTATCAGCCGGTAATCCGTCATTATGCTGTTTCCGGTTATGACAAGCAGACTAACGAGGTTGTTATCAAATTGGTAAATGGTGAGAATACACCGTGGAATACTTCGATCAACCTGTCTAATATGAAATCGGTTCAGTCGGAAGGTACGCAGATCACTTTAGGTGGCATGGATCCGGATGATGAGAACAGTTTTGCAAATCCGGAAAAAGTCGTTCCGGTAGAAACCGTCTTGAAAGGAATAAAATCTTCTTTCGAAATGGTTTGCCAGCCTAATTCATTTACGATCCTGAGAATTCCTTGCGAACGTTGATATTGTAAAATAGATGAACCCCTAATGTTTTCTTTGACATTAGGGGTTTATATTTTTATTAAAAATATCGTTTGATGGTATTGTATAAGTAAAAAGGACACTCTACATTTGCCGGCCATTATCGATCTATTAATAAGCAAATATCTACTTCTATGAATGCAAAGGTAAAAGGATATATATTGGGGGCCATAGCTGCCGCCACTTACGGCATGAATCCTCTTTTTGCTCTTCCCCTTTATAAAGCGGGAATGGATCCTGATTCTGTATTGTTTTTCAGATACTTGTTTGCCATTCCGGCATTGGGTATTATGCTTAAAGCAAGAGGGCGGAACTTTAAATTATGCCGGAGAGACCTCGTCCCGTTGATTGTCCTTGGATTCCTGGTCGCTTTTTCTTCGCTTGCCCTATTCCAGAGTTATAATTACATGGAAGCCGGCATTGCTTCGACCTTGTTGTTTGTTTATCCGATCATGGTTGCTCTGATCATGTCGGTGCTTTTTAAGGAGAAATTGACCTTGCAGACCATTCTTTGTATTTTTCTGGCATTAGGTGGTATAGGTTTGCTTTACCAAACCGGTAGCGGTGCGACACTCAGTACGATGGGTGTTCTTCTGGTTATGGGATCGGCGCTCAGTTACGCAATTTATATCGTTGGTGTGAACCGGCCGAGACTGAAGGATATAGCGACTCTTAAACTGACCTTTTATGTCTTGCTTTTCGGTGTTTTGCTTTTCCTGATCCGTGTGGATTTTGGGCAGAGCCTGCATATTCCCAACGACTGGTATTTGTGGGGTAATCTGATCGCTTTGGCTATTTTTCCCACCGCAATATCATTCTTATGTACCACTCAGGCCATACAGTATATCGGTTCAACCCCGACAGCCATCCTCGGTGCGTTGGAACCTCTGACGGCTGTCTTTTTCGGTGTGACCATTTTCGGTGAAGTACTGACACCCCGGCTGAGTTGCGGAATTGTGATGATCATCCTGGCTGTAACACTCATTATCGCCGGAAGCAATATCACGGCTTATCTGATTCGTTTTAGGAAATTGTTCCCTCGACTTCCGTTCAAGAAAAAGCATGCTTGAAATACTGGCACATTCCTTGTGAAGGCAAGGAATTGCTAACTTTTCTTTTTATTGGGTAAGTCATAGACAATAAGAAATACAAAGCATCGTTTGAATGATTGTATTGATCTTAAATAAGCAAGTTTATGAAAAGAGTCTTATTGTTGATGATGATTGTTGCGTTGTGTGCTGTTGAGAATGTAAGAGCGATAGACCTGGAAGCCCGTGTCGGATTAGGATATTTCGGATATTACGGACATTGGGATATGCACCTGGGTGCGTTAGCCTCTTTTCAGATGCTGGATAAGTTTTATTTACGACCTGGCATTCTCTTAAACCTGGATAGTGGAAGCCAGGATCTTTTTAGCCTTTCGAATGCAAAGCTAGGGGTAACCGTCCCCTTATATGCTTCTTATATCCTACCGGTTACCAGAGTAATGAATATTCGTATGAACGTAGGGCCTTTTGTCGGTAGATCCCGATTAGCGTTTAATGTTGGAACAGTTGTTGAGGCCGGATTGGAATACCGTAAATATTATGCCGGTTTTTTCTGGTTCAAAGATATAGCCGGTAATGATTACTCCAGGGTAAATCTTTCCATCGGATATAAATTTTCGTTGTAATCTCTTGATGAGGTTACTATAAATTATGATCCAAATCTCATAAAATGTAAGCTTGTTTATACCCGATTTGATAAAACAGGCTTGCGTGGTGATTGTCAGTCTATTACAGTTTCCTCGTAGTTTCGTGCTTTGGAAATTGCAGTTCCCTGGGCGGGGAACTGCAATTTCCTGCGGAGGAAACTGGAGTTTCCAAAGCAGGAAACGCGAGTTTCTTCCACAGGAAATTTTGTAGGGACTGTAGCCTACCGAATATCCTTCCGGATAATTTGTGTATTTTCTGTTTTATTCGGATATTGCGTTTCGAATGACGCACAAGTATTGATATGAAGAACGCTATCTTATTATTTATCCTATTCTGTCTGTTCTTTTCCTGCCAAAGGAACAGTGAAATTCATTTGAAAATAAAGGAAGCAGAAGAATTGATCCGGATCGAACAGCCGGATAGTGCCTTTACGATTTTAGAGGGGATCGCGAATCCGGATGTGCTGAATGATAAAGCGTTTGCGCATTTTTGTCTTATCTATGCCGGACTGTCTGAGCAATTGAAGGAGGATATGCCGTTTGTTTCGCAAATGGAACGAGCGAATACGTACTATGAAAAATATGGTACAATCGAGGAAAGGATGAATTGCCTGCTGTATTTGGGAATGTCTTACGAAGAGGAAAAGGATTTCGAATGGGCGATGAAATCGTATTTGCAGGCGGTGGAGATGGCGAAAGTAGAGAAAAAATATTTGTTGACAGGGAAATTGTATAACAAGATTGCCGGATTGTATGATTTTGATGATAATTATGATGAGGCTGAACGTTACCAATTGTTGAGTGGTGAGTATTACTTAAAAGGGAATGATAGCGTGAATTATATTTATTCGCTTCGGAATATAGGGTGGCTTCATGTGCTAAAAGAAGAATATGGAGAGGCTTCGGAGTATTTCCAGAATGCTTATCGATTAGCTTTACCTTTGAATGATTCGTTGTTGCTAAGCTCTTTAACGAATCGGTTAGGGAATACTTATAAAGAAATGAATAGCTATTCATTGGCAGAAGATTATCTGTTTAAATCGATTGCTTATGATGAAGCAGGCAGTGCACCGACCTATTTGGCATTGGCTAATTTGTTTACAAAAAAAGGAGAATATGATAAAGCACGTGAATATATAGAAATGGCTATTTTGCATAAAACGACTGACCGACCACTGACCGGTGGAATATTATACAGATTGTATATGCTGGAAAAAGAATTAGGTAATTATTCTTTGTCGTTGGATTTTTATGAACGTTTTAATCATTTTGCAGACTCCATCGCTGAATTACAAGCAAAAACAGATGTATTAAAAGCTGAAAAACGATATGAATATGTGGAGGTTTTGAATGAAAATACGAAATTGGAGTTGGAATATTATCGGTTTTTTGTTGGTAGTATTTTTGTGTTTTTGATGTTTGTTATTCTTGTTGCTAAGTATAAATATAGTCTTACTAAAAAAAATGAGAAGTTGAGAAATAAGCAAATGGAAATAAATAATGTATTGCAGGAGAAAGAATATGCAGTGCAGGGATTAAGTGAAAAAATATCAGGTATTCGAAAGAGTATATTGGAAAATTCTGATGTGTATAAAAAAATGATTCAGAATGCCCTATCAATAGAGAAAGCTAAAAAAAATCCGTTGACGGATCAGGAATGGCTGGCATTGTATGAGTTATTACGAATGGCATATCCGTTTTTTATGGATAGCCTGCAAAAGAAATTTCTTGGTTTGACTGAGGCAGAAAAGCGTTTTTGTTGTTTACTGAAACTAAGTTTTAACAATCAGCAGTTGGCTGTATTCTTAAATATACAACCAACATCTGTTGATCGTAAGCGTTATAGGATCCGGAAAAAGGGAAATTTGGAAAATACAGAAACAACCTTGGAAGAAGTTATTGCAGGGCTTTAAATATTACTTCGAGATGGATTAAACACCCTCTGTACATATGTAACCATGTGTGTAGAGAGTGTTTGTTGTTTTATAATCAGCCTGTTAGCTTGTTTTGTGAAATTGATACTCTGTACATGCTATTTACTGTTTTGCATTGGTCGTTTTGTTAATAGACTCCATACCTTTGCTGGCATATAATGAAACAATTAGAGCAATGAAAAGATTTTTATTAATTATGGTGTTGTTATGCGTAACAAAGGCTGGTTTTGCAAAGAGGGAAAAGATCGATTTAATGGATCAAGCACGGTCTTTAATGCCTTCGATCGAAGCGTATATCGATGATCGAATGTTAGAGTTGGAAATTTCAGAAGACTTGGGAATATTGGATTTGTTAATAGAAGATGTTTTCGGAAATGTGGTTTTCGACTCAGTAATTGATGGAAATAATGGTTCTGTTCCTCTGGGATTGGATTTGAAAAAAGGAGATTATGTACTTATTATTGCAAGCAAAGAACATATGCTTAAGGGCGATTTTTGTGTTGATTAATATTTGTGATTATAATGTGATATAAATTTTTATTATAAACAATTGAAAGATTAAAGTATGAAAAAAGTATTATCTTTATTATTGCTGTTGATGGCAATAACATCATGTACGAACGATTTGGAAACAACGGAGGGAGTTTCTTTGGGTGAACAGAAAAAAGATATTGTGTTATTGTATGAAAATTCTTTAACGAAATCTTCAAATGATCAGAGTGATAATATTCTTCAGTTTAAAGATCGAACAGTATTAGATGAAACAATTAGCCGTTTGAAAAAAATGACTAACGAAGAACGTTTGGAATGGGAGAAAGAGATGAATTTTATTTCTTTGAACTCTATTTATGAGAAAGCGCTGGATGAAGTGACTGTAATGGAAGGTTCTGCTGAAGATTACTATAGTCTTAAAGATGAATATCAAAATTATTTGTATTTTCCTGAGTATAAAGAGGACTATGGAGTTTATTTACCTATAAGTGATGAAGAAGTAGCTTCTGTTTTGAATAAAGATGGAAAAGTGATGATTGGTGACGAAGTTATTAATATGAAAGATATATTCAATTATGGAGATCTTCAGCTAACAGGGAATGCTTTATATGATTTGGAAATACAGCCAATATTGAGTAATAAGGATTATATAGGAAATCAATATGATTCAGGTTGGAGTGAGTTTGGTAGCAGAAAATGTAAATTGAAAGCTGGTCGTAGAATTATGGATGTCAAAAAAACAGAAATAGCTTTGCATATAGAAATATCTTTTAGAAAAAAAGGAGTCTTTGGTTGGATGAATTATAAGGAGACAACCCAGACAACAGGTAATTATAGCCCTCAGCAAGGTCCTGTTATTCAAACTTTTTATCAAGAAGAGAGCGGTCGTTCTTCACATGATCATTATATTGCTAGAGGTAGTCAAAATTGGTGGAGACAAGCGATTAATAATAAAATAGGAACTCAGATAGGCGGTAATTTTACTGTTAAATATGTTGGGTTTAATGTGACTAAAAACTATGTATTTAATTTGCCTGAAACAACTTTCTGATAAAAGTTTACTTTTGTAAAAGTATTAATTATTAATCTACCTATTAGACTGCAATGAAAAAGACATTCGTATTATTGGGGATTATGTTATCCTCTGTTCTTAGTCAGGTACAAGCTGCCGATATAGAGGCGCGTACGGGAATTATGGGCGGTGATGTATGGGGACTTCATGCAGGAGCCTATATAAACTTTCCGCAATCAAAGTTATTTTCTATTCAAACCGGATTGTTGTTGCATACGGCTAATCAATGGACAATTAGGAATTCTGATACATGGGATATCGATTTGAATGTCCCGGTTTATGCCTCCTTTCATATTCCATTGAGTGAGAAAGCTAATCTTCGTCTGAATGGTGGTGCATATATTGGTACTGGTCATAAATTACAAGTGGGAGCTACTGCTGATGTAGGAGTAGAAGTGAAGAGATTATTTTTTGGCGTAAACTGCTTCCAAAATTGTATAAATAGTCAGGAATTCCTGTTTGGAGTGTCTGTCGGCTATAAATTCCATTTATAATCAATCTGGTTTTGATAGCGAGACGTTTAAAATCTTACCTTTGTGGGAATTTGATTATAATAAAAATAACAACACTTCGTTTTAACTGAAGTGTTGTTATTCATTTAATATAGAAAGGTTATGAAAAAAGTATTGTTGCTGTCGGTGTTGATGATTTTGTTGTGTACTGCTGGGAATGCAAAAGGGATCGAGTTGGAGCCTCGTATTGGAGCCAGTTATTCGGAAGTTTGGGGGCTTCATTTAGGGGCAATGGCGTCTTTTAAGATGTCGGATCTGTTTTATATTCAACCAGGGGCTTTGATTAATACCGTTAGTGGTACTTATAAGAAAACCGGCGATTGGAATTTTGGCTTGGATATCCCTCTGTATGCCTCTTTTCGGATACCTGTAAATAATACTTTGAAAGTTCGTTTGAATGCAGGGCCTTTTATCGGATTTGCTTCTCCTCTAAATCTAGGAACAGCAGTGGAAGGTGGTATCGAATATCATAAATATTATGTCGGCGTTTCCTGGCTTCAAAACTTTATCAATCAAAATTGTGCCCGTCTGCATTTCTCTATCGGCTATAAATTTGCATTATGACCATAAAAATAATAAATTCGCTGTCCAAATAGACAGCTATGCTTGATCTCGACAAACGATCCCTCATGTATCTGCCGGGTGTAGGCCCGAAGAAGGCGGAGATATTACGGAAAGAAGCCGGAATATCTTCGTATGAAGATCTGTTGTTTTATTTCCCGTATAAATATATTGACCGTAGCCGTTTTTATAAGGTCGCGGAGATTACGGGGAATATGCCTTATATCCAACTGAAAGGGCGTATACTGTATTATGATACGGTCGGAGAGGGGCGGACCCGCCGCCTGGTGGCTAAGTTTACAGACGGGACCGGGACGATCGACCTGGTCTGGTTCAAGGGACTTAACTATGTGACGGATAAATATAAGACAGGGACCGACTATATCGTTTTCGGTAAGCCGGCTGAGTTCGGGCATATCTATAATATTCCCCATCCCGATATCGATCCGGTGGATCAGGCAGAGCAGGTGGCCGGCGGTCTGACACCTTTCTATAATACATCGGAGAAGATGAAGAAATCGTTCCTCAATTCGAGGGCGATACAGAATCTGCAATATACCTTATTAAGTGCGTTGAACTGGGAGTTGCCCGAAACACTTCCCCCGGATGTGCTGTCGCGTATCCGTATGATGCCGTTGAAAGAAGCGATCCGGAATATCCATTTCCCGGAATCGGCGGAGAAATTGAAACAGGCACAGTTACGCCTGAAGTTTGACGAACTTTTCTTTATACAGTTGAATATCCTCCGTACGGCCAGTCTTCGGAAACTGAAACTGAAAGGAATCGTTTTCCCTACCGTCGGGGACTACTTCAATACATTCTATAAGGAGTATCTTCCTTTTGAACTGACCGGAGCACAAAAACGAGTTGTCAAGGAAATCCGCGCCGACATGGGAAGCGGGCGGCAGATGAACCGTCTTTTGCAGGGTGATGTGGGAAGCGGAAAGACATTGGTGGCGTTGCTCTCCATGCTATTGGCTGTTGATAACCATTGCCAGGCCTGTATGATGGCACCGACCGAAATACTTGCCACTCAGCATTATGCCACCGTTATGGAGTTTCTAAAGGATATGGATATTCGTGTTGCACTACTGACCGGTTCGACGAAAAAGAAAGAACGGAATGAACTGCTTCCGGCTATTGCCCGGGGAGAAATACAGATTGTGATAGGGACGCATGCCCTGATTGAAGAGACTGTCGTTTTTTCTTCACTGGGGCTGGCCATTATCGACGAGCAACATCGTTTCGGTGTGGAACAACGTTCGCGCCTGTGGAAAAAGAATGCCATTGTTCCGCACGTACTGGTGATGACGGCAACACCTATCCCCCGAACCCTGGCCATGACTTTGTACGGAGATCTGGATGTCTCCGTGATCGATGAATTACCTCCCGGACGTAAACCGATCCAGACGATGCACCGGTACGACAACAAAAAAGCCCAACTCTATGATTTTCTGCGTAAGGAGATCGGATTGGGGCGCCAGGTCTATGTCGTTTATCCGTTGATCGAAGGAAGCGAAAAGCTGGATTACAAGAGTCTGGAAGACGGCTTTGAAACTTTTAAGGAAGTTTTCCCGGAATATAAGGTCTGCATGGTTCATGGAAAGATGAAGGCGGCGGACAAGGATGCCGAAATGCAGAAGTTCATATCCGGAGAAGCACATATATTAATGGCGACGACCGTGATTGAAGTAGGCGTGAACGTGCCGAATGCCTCCGTGATGGTTATTGAGAGTGCCGAACGTTTCGGGCTTTCGCAGTTGCACCAGTTGCGCGGGCGTGTAGGACGTGGTGCGGAACAGTCCTATTGTATCCTGGTCTCCTCTTATAAATTAAGTAACGATACCCGTAAACGGCTGGAGATTATGGTAAACAGCAATAACGGTTTTGAAATAGCGGAAGCCGATCTGCGTCTTCGCGGGCATGGCGACCTGGAAGGAACCCAGCAAAGCGGGGAAGGGCTCGATCTGAAAATAGCCAATCTTGCAGCCGATGGCCAGATCCTCCAATATGCAAGGGATATCGCATTGGAAGTTTTGAACAAAGACCCGGAATTGTTGTCCGAACCTAACCGGATTTTGAACGAAAGGTTAAAAATACTCTTTGCCCGGAAGATAAATTGGGGTATGATTAGCTAATATGTTGTGAAACATGTTTTTGCGTAATGCGTTGTTTTTCAGTAAGAATAAGCGGTGCATTTGAATTTCTTCACTTTCATTGCGGAAATTTTTCCGGATTGAATTTTGTCAACTTACTCAAAATAACGAACTTTGGTCGATTTGTAAAAATAGGGGCTGTTTCACGGCTTATTTTACTCCTGAATTCCATATTTCGAAAAATGATAAAAATGAAGATAAAAGCACTACTTTTTATTTGCTGTACCTCCTTGATGGTGTCGGCTGTATCGGCCAAAGATCCTGAAGGAAAAGATACACCAAAGCAGACAATCCATATCGTAAAGATGGACAAGCGCGTGTCGGAACTGATGGCTGACCGCGTAACGATCAGAAAAGATATGGGACTGAAAGAATTAGCAGAGATTAATGCAAGAGTGGATGAATCACTTGCTGCAAACGAAGAATTATTGTTCCCGGCAGATGAATTATACGGCTCAAACTGGGATACCCGTTGGGTAGATCCTTTCCGCGGAGGTTCCAAGATCGAGATGCCAGACTCTTGTGCTATCGATTGTTCCGCTTTTACCCTTCCTATCGACAGTCAGATTAAAGTAACTTCCAAATATGGTCCCCGTCGTCGTCGTATGCATAAAGGTATCGACCTGAAAGTTCAGGTAGGCGATACGATCCGTGCGGCATTTGACGGTAAAGTTCGTATCCGTAATTTCGAACGTCGCGGATATGGTAATTATCTGGTGGTTCGCCACCCGAATGGACTGGAAACAGTTTACGGTCACTTATCCAAATCGCTTGTAGATGTAAATGACATTGTACGTGCAGGTGACCCGATCGCATTAGGAGGAAATACCGGACGTTCTACCGGTTCCCACCTTCATTTCGAAACACGCTTTTTAGGTCAGGCTCTCAATCCGGCCGATATTATTGACTTTGAGAACGGAGTTCCCCACCAGGACACTTATGTATTCCATAATATAAAGATTAACGGTCGTAAGAGTAATATCTATACTTCTTCAAGCGACCAGATGGTTTATCACCGTGTGAAATCCGGCGATACATTAGGCAAGATCGCCCGTATGTACGGAACAACTGTGAACGAACTTTGTCGTCTGAACGGTATCAAGAGTACTAGCATGCTTCGTCTGGGACAGTCTATCCGTTGCAGTGCCGGCAAAGAAGTAGCTGCAGCTAAGCCTGCCGCAAAACAGACTACGGCGAAAGCTGAGACAACAGCGGCTAAGACTACTAAAACAACTACTGTAGAAGCTGTGACTCCTGTTGCTTCACTGACAGGAAATGCTTCAACTGCTCAGGTAGCAGAGCCGGTTTATCACCGTATCAAGAGTGGCGATACACTGGGAGCTTTAGCTGCCAAATACGGAACAACTGTCAACAAGTTGTGCGAAATGAACGGAATATCTAAAACAACCGTGTTAAAATTAGGTCGTTCCATCCGTTGTAAATAAGTTATTTTTAAGATAAAGGAAAGGCACGGATGAAATCATACATCTGTGCCTTTGTTGTTTTTTTACTATCTTTGCGGCATAATAATGTTGGATATGGCTGATACGAAAGAACAGTTTGAGAAAGTGATCTCCCAGTGCCGGGAGTTATTCGAAAAGAAGTTGAAAGATTACGGTCCATCGTGGCGGATCATGCGTCCCCAGTCGTTGACCGACCAGATATTTATTAAAGCAAACCGTATCCGCAGCCTCGAGATAAAAGGGGTAAGTATGGTGGATGAAGGGATACGTCCCGAGTTCGTTGCCATCGTTAATTACGGGGTGATCGGATTGATCCAGCTGGCCAAAGGTTTTTCGGATACCACCGATATGACGAATGAGGAAGCATTGGCATTGTACGATAAGTATATTACGGAGACCAAGGAGTTGATGTATGCCAAGAACCATGATTACGACGAGGCCTGGCGCAGCATGCGTATCAGCTCTTATACCGACCTGATCCTGATGAAGATTTACCGTACGAAGCAGATCGAAAGCCACGGCGGTAAGACCATCGTCTCGGAAGGTGTGGATGCCAACTATATGGATATGATCAATTATGCCCTGTTCGGTTTGATCAAACTGGAATACGGCGAAGAATAATATATGAACTATAAAGAGACTGCGATAAAAATACTGACAGAGTGCAGCCGTCTATTGATCGGGGTAGTGTTTATCTTTTCCGGTTTTGTGAAGGCGGTCGATCCGATGGGGGGAGCCATTAAGATTGGCGATTATCTGACTTCTTTCGGCCTGGATTTCTTGCAGCCCTTTACCGTTCTAGCCTCTTTTGCCCTATCGGCGGCCGAATTCGCGATGGGTATTTGTATGTTGCTCGGCGTATACCGCCGATATAATTCTTTTCTGGTTTTACTTTTCATGGCGTTTATGACGCCGCTGACATTATATCTGGCCCTGTTCAATCCGGTTTCCGATTGTGGCTGTTTCGGTGATGCGATCGTTATCTCCAACTGGGAGACCTTCTTCAAGAACCTGGTATTGTCTGCAGCGGCGATTATGGTGTTTATGAATTCCGGAAAGATGTTTCAGTGCTTTACCTTTAAAGTGTATTGGTTTGTTGCCCTGTTTTCTTACTTCTCCGGTATCGGGTTCGCCTATTGGAACTATAACCATCTGCCGGTCATAGATTTCCGTCCGTATAAGATCGGGGCGAATATCCCATCGCTGATGGCTATTCCCGACGGAGCACCGGAAGACGAATATCGTTACACCTTTGTTTATGAGAAAGACGGTGTCAAGAAAGAATTCTCGCTGGAAGACTACCCGGAGAATGACAGTACCTGGACTTTCGTGGAGTCGAAGACCGAACTCCTGAAAAAGGGATACGAACCGCCGGTGGCCTCTTTCAATATCTATAATGCCGAAGGAGACGATGTCACAGACGATATATTGCATAATCCTAATCCTGTTCTTTTATTAGTCGCCCCGAAGCTGGAAACAGCGGACGATGAACGTATCGACGAGATCAACAGTATTTACGATTATGCCCTCGAATATGAATTGCCGTTCTATTGCGTCACAGGCTCTTCTCCGGAGATGATCGACGAATGGAGCGATAATACCGGAGCCGAATATCCGTTCCGTATGGCCGATGAAGTGTTACTGAAGACGATCATCCGCTCCAACCCGGGGCTTGTCCTGTTGAAAGACGGTTCTGTACTGGGTAAATGGCATTACAACGATATTCCCGACGAGGAACATGTGAAGGCTGAAATCGAGAAGCATCTCGACGTAAATAAAACAAAAGAAAAAGAAGATGGCTGGCTAATAACCATCCTATTAACTTTTACCGTACCTTTGTTGCTCGTTTGGGTATATGACTTTTTCCGTTTCCGCCGGAGACGGAAAGACAAGGCAGAATAGAAGATTTTTATTTATATATTTAATTAATTAAATCATGAGAAAGAATATTGTTGCAGGAAACTGGAAGATGAACACAACTCTTCAGGAAGGCCTGGAATTAGCAAAAGGATTAAACGAAGCCCTGAAAGGCAAGGCTATCAACTGTGATGTAATCATCGGTACTCCGTTCACTCACCTGGCAAGCATCGCTGCTGCTATCGATACAGACAAGATCGGTGTAGCTGCTGAAAACTGTGCAGATAAGGAAAAAGGAGCTTACACAGGTGAAGTTTCAGCTGCAATGGTTGCTTCTACAGGTGCTAAATATGTGATCCTCGGTCACTCTGAAAGACGTGCTTACTATCACGAAACTCCGGCTATCCTGAAAACTAAAGTTGAACTGGCTCTGGCTAACGGTCTGACTCCGATCTTCTGTATCGGTGAAGTATTGGAAGAAAGAGAAGCCGGCAAACATTTCGAAGTGGTAGACGCTCAGATCAAAGAATCATTGTTCGATCTTTCTGCTGAAGATTTCGGTAAGATCGTTCTGGCTTACGAACCGGTATGGGCTATCGGAACAGGTAAGACTGCTACAGCTGAACAGGCCGAAGAAATCCACGCTCACATCCGTGCTACACTGGCTGCTAAATACGGTAACACAGTAGCTGACAATTGCACAATTCTGTATGGCGGTAGCGCAAATGCAGGTAACGCTAAAGAATTGTTCTCTAAACCGAACGTAGACGGTGGTCTGATCGGTGGTGCTTCTCTGGCTGTTGATAAATTCATGCCGATCATCGAAGCATTTTAATGACATTATCTTGTAGGGAAGGAGCGGTTCTGCTCCCTCCCTCTCGATTTGAACATAAAAACAATCACAATGAAGAATTTTCCTTGTATCATTTTATTATTCATGTTGCTGGCCTGTGTGACCGGAGCGTCTGCACAGACAAGTGTCGACGGATCGGTTCAGACAATCTTCGATGACCTCCAGACTTCGAAGCCGGGTAAAGGCGAGGTGATAATCAACCAGCCCCAGGCTCTCCGGGATTTAGTAGGAGTACGCTTGTCGGGTGATAATGTTGAGAAGACGGATAGCACTGCTTTCCTTAAGATACAAGGTTTCCGGACACAGGTCTTCTCCGGTAACAACCAGCGCAAGTCGAAAGATGAAGCATTTGAGAAAGAGAAGAAGGTAAAAGAACTTTTCCCTGACGTCCCGACCTACGTTACTTATACCGCTCCGTTTTGGAGGTTGCGTGTAGGTGATTTCCGTTCGCACGAAGAAGCTTACCATATGCAGCGCCAGCTGATGACTGCTTTTCCTTCGTTCGGAAAGGAAATGTATATTGTTAGAGAAGAAGTAAAGATCCCTCTGAATTAACAGGTGCGAAAACTCTTTCGCCTTCCTTTATTATATAATACAAAAATGATAGAAGAAATAAACGACAAGACCTTGGCGGCACGTGAAGAACTGGCAGGCCATTACAAAGGAATACTCGGTTTGCTGGGTGAGGATGCCGAACGCGAAGGTTTGCTTAAGACGCCGGAACGCGTAGCGAAGGCTATGCAGTTTTTAACCAAAGGATATAACGAAGACCCTGCGAAAGTATTGGCTTCCGCCATGTTTCAGGAAGAAGATTACAAGCAGATGGTTATTGTGAAAGATATCGATTTCTTCTCTCTTTGCGAGCATCATATGCTTCCATTCTTCGGGAAGGCACATGTCGCTTATATTCCTAAGAAATATATTACAGGCTTAAGCAAGATACCCCGGGTGGTGGATATCTTTGCCCGTCGTTTGCAGATCCAGGAACGCCTGACGATGCAGATCAAAGATTGTATCCAGCAGACACTCGATCCGCTGGGTGTAATGGTCGTGATCGAAGCACAACATATGTGTATGCAGATGCGTGGTGTGGAAAAGCAAAACTCCCTGACTACTACTTCCGATTTCACAGGCTTCTTCCAGCAGGCAAAGACCCGCGAGGAGTTTATGAACCTTATCAAGAACAACAGATAGTTCCATATTAGAGACAAAGCCTTGTCATACCAGTGACAGAGTCATGCCATGCGGTTGGCAAGGTTGTGCCACTGGCATGGCAAGAGTTTGCCCTGTGCGTGACAAAGTTTTGCCAACCGCATGGCAAAATATTTTTGAGCGCAGGCGGGTAGACTTTCCGGCTTACCTGTCGTATACTTTACCGTATTCCCCGATGACTGAGCAGTTCTGCTGTTCGATCTTAAGCCGTTCGGCATATTTGCGGAGTTGCGCTTTGTGGCGTTCGCAGGGGACAAGGTCTTTTTCGATATCACCGCGCGGCGTGGCTTTCAGGCGCTTCTGTCCGGTCCGGATGATCTCGACAGCGCGCGAATACTTCTGTTTATCGTTCCGTATGCCGTCCAGGCAAGGGCTGGCCTCCGGGCGGTCGAAGGATATTTGCGCGGTCAGTTTCCGTCCGTGGTGGTTCAGATCCCATATGTTTATATTGGTCAGTTGTTTCAGCTCTTCTATTTCCTGGTTATAGAGCGGACTTCGTCCTGCCAGTGTCGAGTCGAATGCCGACTCGTAAACCGGGTAGTAAACGCCGTTCAGGTCCATCCAGGTATAAAGGATCTCCTTCTCTTTGGCCGATAGCTTTACGCCGTGATGGTCGCTGTCGATCACTTTGGTTAGTTTGCTGGCATGCGATCCCCAGCTGTAAGGTTCTTGTATCGGGGCCGGGCCGCCGCCTACCAACTTGATTTCTTTCTTAACGTACAGGTTTACGTAAGCAGCATTAAAGAACGGGTTCTTGTCTTTTGCCAGTACGAGCTTGTCGCGGTTCTTCGGATCGAAGTCGTGACAACGGACGCAACTTTTATCCAGGATGGGTTGTACCTGTTCCATGAACGAGAAGTTCTTTGGGGCTTTACCCATCCAGCCGCTCAATTTGACCGGTGCTTTTTTCAGAGCCAACGGGGTTGGGCCCATGGTGCTGGGTATGCTCAGGCGGTCTTCGTGGCAACCGATACAGCCATTTACCTCACCCGGCATAAGCATTGTGCCGCTTCGCATAGACTGGATCATCTTTTTATCCTTATCCAGCAACTGGAAGTAGACGAACGTGCCGGAAGGAACTTCAAAGTTGGCGGAGCCATCCGCCTCTACCGGAACTTCTCCCAGGATACGTTTATTTTCGAAGCTATGCCAGTTTACAGCAGGGGCCTGTTCACCTTGTCCGCCCCAGCCGCTCTGTGTCCAGGTTCTTTTCTCCGGCGATTCGATGATTCGCAGATATTTTGCGGTACCGGGCTCTATACCTTTCATGTGTGTACCTTGATAAACGTTCTGCACGTAGAAGGTTCCTTTCTTATCAGTATAATTTCTGTTCGAAGGAATGGCGTGCGGTTTGGGACGCGATTCGATGATCATCGGGTCGAAGAGGCTCCGGTCGCCTTCTAGTATCAGCTCCTGTGTACCGTCGCGGCCAACCAGGTAAATACCCGATTTGGAGTCCAGGTGCATCCATCCGCCGGGCTTTGCCCAGATCGTTCTTGAGGTCAGGAAGAAGTTCTCATTGAGTGGATAAGGGTCTTCGAAGAAGTATTCGATCCATTTGAAAGAGTCCAGGTCACCTTTACCCACCAGCTTCAGGCTTTCTTCCGGCCATATTTGCAGGACTGGCTCTACGCCGTCCACTCCTTTTTTGCGGTCGATAATAGCCAGTGCACCCCAGGGGCGGTCGTGGCAGGAACCGAAGATGCAGATAACCTGGTCGGTTCCGGGGATTTGTCGTGCATCGATGACACCACCCGGCGATTGGGTATTGTTACCGTAATAGATGGAATGCTTTGTCCCGTCCGGGTTTACCGTCCATAATCCTTGGGCATCTCCGAAGTTACGGTCTACATATTCCCAACGGTCGTACAATATTCTTCCGTCGCTCAATAGGGAAGAGTGCCCTTCGAATAATGTGCTGATGCCGATCTGTGTGATGTTGGCACCGTCAGCCTCCATCCGGTAGAGGTTACACATAATATGGCGGTTGCACATACAGTATTTCGGTTGGCGGGTAGAACTGAATACGATTCCTCCATCCGGTAGGTAAAGCGGATCGATATCGGATACTCCTTCTGCGAAGGTGAGCTGTTTCATACCGCTGCCGTCCACATTCATTTCATAGATATGATAAAAGTCGTCCTTGTTCTTCCGCATGGAGAAGATGATCTTTTTCCCGTCGAAAGATAACTCCGGGTCACGAACCACGCCGTCTTTCAATTCTATCAGTGTCGTGATATTCCCGCTGTCGACATCATAGATACGCATCGCCCCTCCCGGAAAGAAACTGCTCTCGTTGATCTCTCCCTTCTGGAATAGGGTGGCTGTGTTGTGATGGTCGGGTGCATACTGTTCCCGCTCTACATATAATATCTGCTTACCGGCCAGTTGTTCTTTTGCCTTTTGGGTCAGTGTAATTGTCTTGGGAACCATTTGCTGGGCAGGGAGTTGTATGTTTCCGCCATACACAACTGCCAGGAGTATAAAGATTAGCTTGTAGTTTTTCATATGCTACGTCTTTGAATGTGTAATAGATTGGTCTACTTATCAATAAGGACAAAAATAGCCCTTTTGCAGTAATCGACTTTATTTATTTTGTTAATTTTCCTTCCTTTACTGTAATTATCCGATTTCTTTGACGACTGATATAGTAAATAATACGATAGAGCAAGCTTAATGAATGCACAACAACAAGAGAAGGAGTTTATAGAACTTGTAGAGGAATACAAACAAGTGATATATAAGGTATGCTATATCTACGCTACCGATCCGGACAATCTGAACGACTTGTATCAGGAAGTCGTGATCAACCTATGGAAAGCTTTTCCCCGCTTCCGGGGCGAGTGTAAGGCTTCGACCTGGGTGTATCGCATCGGACTGAATACTTGTATCTCTTTTTTCCGCAAATCCAAGTCACGACCGGAAGTGGTACCTATCTCGGTCGATCTGGAAGCGGTGGCAGAGGAAGAAGATAAAACGGCTCAACTTCATGAACTCTACCGGATGATCAATTGTCTGGGACGTTTGGAGCGTGCTTTGATCCTGCTCTGGCTGGAAGAAAGAAGTTATCAGGAAATGGCGGATATCACCGGTATATCACGTAATAATGTGGCCGTTAAGCTCAATCGTATTAAAGAGAAACTGAAACAGATGTCGAACGAATAAAAAAAACAGCTTTATGGATTTAAATGAATTGAAAGCGAACTGGAATATATTAAATGAACGTTTGCAAAAGAATGAAATATTGAATAGAAGGATTGTTAAAGATATGATCACCAACCGGATATTAACGGCTCAGCAACGGTTACAGTGGAAGATGGTAATTGGATATTGCGTCTATTTAATTGCTTTGTTGTTGGCTGTGTTTGCCCCTGTTTTGTTTGGAACCCCTTTATTTATAGCTTATTCAGTAGGTGGACTCCTGCTTGTCGTTGCATTGGGAGGTTTGCCGGCTTTTATCTCTTTTTGTCGGATTGATATAAAGAAGCCATTAATGTATTCTTTCCGGCGATTATTGTTTTTTCAAAAATATATGCGGATTGCATATCCCGTTGTTGTTGTATCTGGCTTGGTCTTGCAGAGTGGTATCTTTTTTTATTTTTGGAAGTTAGGAGCGAACAGGATGACTTTTATTTATGTTTTTGCTTTTCTTACAGCACTAATAGGGAGTTTGGTCGAATATCGTATGGATTCTTCGAAGGTGGAAGCAATGAAAAAAGGGCTGGAGGAATTACAGGAGTTTGAGGAAGAGGAAACTGTTTAGAATAAATCCGAATGTGTCCCCGTATCGGTCATGATCAGGATTAATTCCGTATCATTTTGTAGCCATATCAGAAGCCAGTCGCCTTTGATATGGCACTCCCATAGGCCGGCAAGTTTGCCGCTGAGTTTGTGGGGACGATATTGGGCAGGTAGTTCTCCTTTTTCTTGAAGAATATCAATAGCTTCCTGAAGAAGTTGCAGGTTATAACCTCTTTTTTTGCACCTTTTAAGGTCTTTCTCAAAGCTGTTGGCGTATTCTAACTCATACATGCTATCCAAGTATTTGTTTGAACATCTCTTCTGCATTTTTAGCTTTGCGCACTCTTCCGGCAGCAATATCATCCAATCCTTTTTCGATACCGGATTTTTTCTTCCCGATACTCCAACCGAACTTTTTAGCCAGCTCTTTCAACAAAGCCATATCTACTTCCGGAATGGAAAGTTCTACTTTTTTGATTGTCGTATCCATATTACTTATTCTTTAAATGATTATAGTTACAAAGTTACGTAATTTCTTTGTATCAACAAATTAAAGAATAATAAACCATTCGTCAACGAACTCCTGTCGTTTGTCACAATAATTTCCCTGCTTGCTTCTGCTCGTTTACTTTTGGATAAAAAACAAAGGGATATGAGTAGAAGCAAATTTTTGTTAGCCACATTATCGGGGCTTTTTTCTCTGGGAGATATATCGGCGCAGTTTATTATGCCGGACACCATACCTGATCAGGATATCGGAGAAGTGGTAGTTGTGGCTAAACTTCCGGAGTTGGAAATAAAGGCAGATAAGATGACTCATCACCTGGATGCCTCTGTCGTGCGTAAACAAGGCAGTTTATATGAAGTGCTTGAAACGCTACCCGGAGTTGTCGTTACTCAGGATGGAACCATCTATATGAATGGGAAGAGTGGAATCAACGTCCTGATGGACGGAAAGCAGACTTATCTTTCCGGACAGGAGCTGGTGAACCTGCTTAAAGTAACCCCTGCATCGACCGCTGACAAGATCGACCTGATCACCCATCCTTCCGCCCGCTATGATGCCAGTGGTAATTCCGGTATTATTGATATCCATACTAAAAAGATCAAATTGCAAGGGTTGAATCTTTCCATGAACGGAAGTTTCTCTCAAGGAAAGTTCGGTAAAGGAGACGGAAGTTTTTCCTTAAATCGGCGAAGTGGAAAACTTAATTTTTTCCTGACCTATTCTTATTACCAGGGAACCAGCCAGAATGATCTTGAAGTGGATCGTATCTTTTCTACTTCATTTACAGGGCTTGACGAAGAGTTGAATATGCATCAGGACTCTTATCGTGAATCTCCGTATAAGTCTCATTATTACCGGGTGGGAGCAGATATTTACCTTTCGCCTCTAACTACCTTGGGGTTTACGGCAAGCGGCAATCTGCTTCGGAGCGAAAATAACGGGACAATGCATTCTTCTTTTTATATGTTCCCGTTGTCAACGCCCGACTCTACCCTTTCTACCCGGAATCTTAGCGATAGGAAAAAGAACAACTTTTCCGGTGGTGTCAATCTGACTCATCACCTGAACCAGGAAGGAGGATTGCTGGACGCTTCACTTGATTATTTCTATTTCGATAATGTGGAAGATCAATATGTGTACAACGCTTTCCGGAATAAAATCAATCAGTTGACAAGGCAGGACTCGATAAGAGGAGATATCAACGGAGACATCAACCTGTATACGGGCCAGATAAATCTGACGTTACCGTTCGAAAACGGATGGGTACTGAGTGCCGGAGGTAAGTCTTCTTATGTCTCTATTGATAATGAAGCCTTGTATGCGAACCGGTATGAAGACGGCTGGGTTCCTAATTCCTATAGCCAGGCTTTTTCCTATAAAGAAAATATCAATGCTGTTTATGTACAGGGAAATGCCAAATTCGGGTCTTTATCCATGCAGGCCGGTTTGCGTCTGGAGAACACCCGTATAAAAGGAAGGCAGATGGATGCAGTCAGCGATTCTTCCTTTAAAGATCATTATACGAATCTTTTTCCTACCCTACTACTGGAATATCCTGTTTCAAAAGGAAAATTATCCTTGTTTTATGGAAAGCGTATCGTGCGTCCGAATTATGGCGACCTGAATCCTTCTGCTTATATCTTCGACGATTATACTTATGAACGGGGAAACACCCTGTTAAAGCCGGAGACAACAGACAATATAGAAGTCGCTTATGCCTTTAAAGAATTATTTAAGGCCGGTTTCCTGTTCTCTTATACCCATGATGCAATCGTAAAAAGTTATATTCTGGAAGAAAACAAACGGGTTTTCGTTACTCCCCTGAATCTAACCAAGGCAAGCACGCTCGGCCCACGTGTCAATACCGGAATTCTGTCTTTGACCTCTTTCTGGAATCTGAATGCCAATGCTGCCTTTATCTTCAACCGTTATCAATGGTCGGAGGAACTGGAAAATAAAGTGAACAAGCATGCTACCTGGATTGCCGGACTGAATAATCAGTTCTCCTTTGGAAAAGGATGGGGAGCCGAACTCACGGCTTCCTACAACGGAAAGATGGCCGCCGGCCAAGCTACGATCAGCCCTATCTTGCAGGTACATGCCGGCTTGCAGAAAAAGATTTTGAAGAACAACGGTTCTATAAATCTTTTTGTAAGAGATATGTTTCACTCTTACCGCTATAAAATGAGCCTTGAAGTGCCTGGACAACGTGCTTCTACTTACGAACGTAATGATAACACGGTCGTCGGCATATCTTTTTCCTATCGCTTCAAGAAGGGGAGCGAATCGAAAGAAAGAGCATGGAAAAATGGGACGGATGAAACGAAAAGAGTAAATTTGTGATATGATGGTAAAGAACTTATATAAATGGTTAATGCCGGTATTGACAGCATTATTGTTGTTCATCTGCATTCGCTTGGTAACTGATGTTCCTAATCAGCAGTACTATTGGACGGGAAATACTCCTTATTTTATGTTGGTAGAGATAGGTACCGTTATAGTATCTTCATACCTGTTGATTACGGTTCTGTATATCTGGTTGAGATGGAACCGCAAACAGAAGAAAGGATTATGGGTGGAATATGGCGGGTTATTCCTGCTTACTACCTGCTGGTGTGTCGGAACCATGCTCTTTACCTGGGGATTAAATGAGCGGATGTTTACTTTGCAGGATGTGGCTATTCCCGAGGTTATTGCCGTCTTGTTTATATTCTTAACCTATACCTTTATGCGTAACCAGGCCGTAGAAAAAGAGTATGCCGAGCAACGTTTGCAATTGGAAAAGATAAAGAATGACCAGTTACAGACCGAATTGAAATTCCTGAAAGCGCAATATCATCCTCATTTCCTGTTCAATGTGCTCAATACGGTTTATTTTCAAATAGATGAACAGAATAAAGCGCCGCGTCATACCCTGGAAATCTTGTCCGACCTGCTTCGTTATCAGTTGTACAATGCAGGGGATAAAGTGGCCATCCAGGTAGAGATCGATTATTTGAAAAGGTATATCAGCTTGTGCCAACTTCGCTGTTCGGAGCGTTTACAGTTGCAAACATCTTTTGATGAGGCATTGAAGGAGCAGGAAATATCTCCGCTATTGTTTATTCCGTTGGTCGAAAATGCTTTTAAATATGTGGGAGGCGATTATCACATCGATCTGACCATGTCCTGGAAAGGAGGTAAACTGATTTTTGATATGATGAATTCTAAACCCTTGGATCGTGTTCACAAACCAACCAGGCAGGGAATAGGATTAGATAACCTGCGAAGAAGGCTCGTACTGTTGTATCCGGATAAACACAAACTGGAAATAAAAGATGAACCGGATCGTTTCACTGTAAAGCTGATTATTGAACCGGATAACGTATGAATATAAAATGTATCATAACCGATGACGAACCTGTAGCCCGTAAAGGGTTGCAGTCGTATGTGGAGAAAGTCGATTTTCTGACACTGACAGGTGTTTGTGAAGATGCCATTCAATTAAATACCCTGTTGAAAACCGAGCGTCCGGATTTACTCTTTCTGGATATAGAGATGCCCTATCTCTCAGGTCTGGATTTATTGGCCACCCTCACTAATCCACCGAAGGTGATCATCACATCCGCTTATGAACAGTATGCTTTGAAAGGGTATGAATTCGATGTAACAGATTACCTGTTGAAACCGATCCCTTTCGAACGTTTTCTGAAAGCAGTGAATAAAGTACATGATCTTTTATTGAAAGAAACACCTCCCGGAGCAGAAGAATTCCTTTTTGTAAAGAGTGATAAGCAAATGAAAAAGATTTTTTTGAAGGATATTCTTTTTATTGAGGGATTAGAGAACTATATTTGCATTTATACCGCTTCAGATAAGACGTTGGTTCATTCGACGATGAAAAATATATATAGTTCATTGCCGGAAAGTGACTTTATCCAGACTCATCGGTCTTTTATTATTAATATCAATCGCGTTAACTTGATCGAAGGCAACATCCTGAATATTGAAGGCCATGAAATACCTGTTGCGCGTAATTATCGGGAGCAAGTTTTTACCCGTATAATAAAAAATCCCCTGTAGTTGTCCTAAAAACAGCTGGTTGATATACGAAACTCTTTTGACTGTCGTTCTATTAGCATTATAAATTAAATGCAGATTATGAAAAAGAAGAGTTGTGTATGGTTGGTTGTTTTGTTGTTAGGCTTTGTTGCAACGGCAAGTGCTCAGATGTTAAAAGTCGAAGGAGGAATGGCTTTTTCGAAGTTAAGGACAAAAGGTCTAAATGGTGGACAGATATTTGATAAATCAGTCAAACCTTTTCAGATGTCTGTCGGCTTGGAATATTGGGATAAAGAACATTTTAATTTATCCAGTTCTATTGGCTATCTACGTACGGGAGGTCGAAATAAGGTGGTTATAGGTGATGAAGATGGAGGAATATTAGATCCTGACTTTAAACATAAATATTTTGTAGACTATTTAACTGTGAATACTTTATTTAATATAAAACAGACAAATCATAGACAAACTTATTACTTTGGCATAGGACCCAGACTGGACTTTAAAGTTGGATCAAAAGACAATAGCTCTAAAGGTGTTGAATATGTCAATGGGAAGATGCCTGAATTAAATACGGTAGTGTTTGGTTTAAAATGTGAAGCTGGTATTTGGTTTGACTTGGATGATCATTTTCGTTTAGGAGCTAACGTTAGCTATTTACCAAGTTTTACAAAGGCTTGGACTTCTCCTGTTGCTCCCGATGTTACAATGACTACGCGTTCATTTACTTTAGGCGTGTCTTTAGGATATGTATTGTAATAATTAGTTATGTAGATAGGCTAAACCTGTCTACATAACCAATATATACGCCCTGTACCGTGTTTCTTTAGTTACCGGGCATAATGATAAATATCCTTCCTTTATCTTGCCGTCCTCGATTATCAGCGGATAAGTCTCTTTCATAAAACGATGCCGTTCGTAAGCCTCTCCGTCTTTATTCTCGTAAGCGACGTGAAAATCCCCGATCGCAGTAGGTGCGAGATATTTCTGGCTTAACCGAAGAGCCACCATTCCCATAGTATAACGCATATTAACCTCTATGCAGGGATGAATGGCATAAGCCCCTTTTGAAGTCTTATAAACGATCATATCTACCCCGAGATATCCCCGGTATATATTTCCATAAAAGTTTTTCAACGCTTCCGTTACGGCATTTTGTATCTGGCTGTAAACCTCTTCCCCCACCCAATGTGTGATCTGTTTACATAAATAGTCCTGGTTACCCAGCATATTGCCGGAATAACTACCTTGTCGTTCCGTATCAAAAACGGAAATACCTTCATAGGTAACATTCCCTTTTCCGTCAGAATAGAACTCCATAGCGAAATCCTGCACTTTATCCAGTCTGCATTCGATGCTGACAGAGCCTTGCTTATTGATTGCCCCCTCTATCCATGTACGGTCCTTGGGAGTTAGTTTGCGTTCGGGCAACCAGTGTAATCCGCGTCCGGAAGAAGAGTAAGGGGTTTTCAATACAAAGGGAGCATTTTGCAAAATCAGATATTTTTCAACTTCCCTGATCTTTTTGCAGAATTTAGGAGCAACGGGAATCGGCAGCTCCGGTAATTGCTGGCGGATCAGTTCGAGACATTCGGCGGCAGTCTGGCGCCCGGTCAGTTTAAAATAATCCTCCTTCCAGGAAGGAACGGATAAGTTTAACCGGTAACTCTTCTTTAAATCTTCAAACAGGCGCAGGCTTTGGGGAGATAGCCCCCAGGGAGTTGCAACCGTCTCCGGGAGGGCACTTCCTTTTGCTTTTAGCTCTTTTCTGGAAATAAGCGTAGCGAACGGCCTGAACTCTTTCGGTTGTAAAGAGAAAAAACGCGGGGAAACAATCTCTTCCGCAAAAACAAAATCATCACTGTTGGCATACCAAATGGGAAGGCATGATAATTCCTTTATCATCCTTTGCACATTGGTTGGAGGAGTATAGTTTTCTGAACCTAATAAAACTGCAGTTTCATGTCCAGGATTAAAATAGTGTATTTGAGATATCATAGGTATAGAAACAGCGAAGCCGTCTGTTGGAATGAGACGGCTTCGTTTTTATTTATTCAAGATTTTCATCTATCGCGTCGATTTTTTTGACAATGAGCGCCATCTCTTCTTTCAACTTTTCGATCTTGCGCTCCATTTCTTTGACAAGACCGCCTCCGCCTTTCGACGAGATGCTTAGGAAGCCGATATTGTTTTCGTAAGTCTGTAATTCGTTTTTCATACGTTCAAACATTCTCATCAGCTTTTCGCGTTCGCCGTAGAGTTTGCCTTTTCCACGTTCGCCACTTACCATGTCACTCAGATTGCTACGGAAACTCTGCATCTTACGGTCGCTCTGGTCTACTTTCAGACGATCGAACTGACTGTCTACTGCTTCGTGATATTCCTTATAGATCTTATCTTTTTCTTTGAAAGGAACATGACCGATCGTATTCCATTCAGCCATCATCGCTTTCAACTCAACCATCGCATCATCCGCACCCAGTGTCTCGTCTAAGTTTTTGATCTTTTCGATCAACTCTTTCTTGGCTGCCAGATTTGTCTGTTCTACGTTTTTCTGAGAAGAAACGTTTTTGTTCTTTTGTTCGAAGAAATAGTCGCAGGCAGATATGAAACGTTTCCAAACGGCATCCGAATGCTTGCGGGCAACCGAACCGATTGTTTTCCATTCCTTCTGGAGTGCGATCATCTTCTCCGTAGTGCTCTTCCATTCTGTGCTGTCTTTCAATGCTTCTGCTTTTTCGCATAATGCTTTTTTCAGCTCCAGATTCTTCTCCATATCTTCTTTGATACTCTTGTAGAAGGTACTTTTCTTATTGAAATAAATATCGCAGGCGGCACGGAAACGTTCAAATATCTTCACATTCGATTTTTTCGGAGCGAAACCGATTGTTTTCCATTTTTCCTGCAAAGCGATCACTTCTTTGTTCTTATCTTCCCAGTCTTTGAATGTCTTCAATGCCTCGAAATTAATACCTTCGATTTCTTCGCAGATGGCTGTTTTTGCGATCAGGTTTTCCTGCTCTTTCGACTTCAACGATTCGAAATGGTCTTGATGGCGTTTGTTTATCACTGTTGAGGCTGCTTTGAAACGTGCCCACAGTTCTTCACGCAATTCTTTTGCTACCGGGCCAATTTCACGCCATTGCTGATGCAGTTTCTGTAATTGGTGGAACGCAGATACCACATCCGGTTCTGTTTGCAGTTTTTCAACTGTTTCGCATAAAGCGGTTTTCATTTCCAGATTCTTCTTGAAGTCATAATCGCGGAACTGGTTGTTGATCTTGATTATGTCGTAGAATCTTTCTGTGTAAGTCTGGTAACTTTTCCACAGTTCATTCGCATGTTCCTGTGGTACGGCTTTAATTTCTTTCCATCTTTGTTGGATGTCTTTAAAGTCGTTGTATAGTTTATTGAAGTCGTCCTGACTTTCGGTCAGAACCTTTAACTGGTCGATCAATTGGAGTTTCAGTGCGTAGTTGGCAGCTTTCACTCGTTCTTCTTCTGCCAGGATTGCAGCTCTTTTTTCTTTGTAAACAGCCAGCAACTCTTTCAGTTTATTTTCATCTTCGTCTTCGGGAACTACGAAATCCTTTTCTTCTCCTTCATTTTCAAGGAATGCCTTTTTCAATTCTTCTACTTCGGCTCTATGGATTTTATAGAATGCCTGCTTCAACGCTTCCACTTCGTTGCGTGTTGCTTCGGCGGCTGCGTTTACCAGTCCGGTCAATTTTTCCAGAATTTCTTCTTTTGATAATTTACCGACTGCATTAGCAGTTGCTTCTTCCACTGTTTCGGTTACTTCAACTTCAGCCGCAGTGTTTTCCGGAGTTACTTCCGGTGCTTTAGTTTCTTCCAATTTGCCGGTTTCTTCAGCAGGCAAATTAGTTTCATGAGTGTCATTCATATTCAATCACATTTAAGAAAAGGATAAATACATTCCTATATCAAGTCACAAATTAAAGTAATTATTTTTGGATTACAGCATTTGACGACGATTTATTTATTAGAAAAGGTTAATAAACCTGCAAAAAGGCTGTAATGGCTTATACCTGTAGTCGGTTTTGCAGATTAAAGAATCCCTGTAACGCGGTCTAAACCAGTTACAGGGATTTTTTATTGCTTATTTATCAGATCTTATCCTAAGAACGAGATCAATACACCTGCTGCAACGGCCGAACCGATCACACCTGAAATGTTACTGGCCATGCAATACTGAAGCACATGGTTTTTCGGGTCGTATTTCAGTGCGATCTCATTGGCTACACGCGAAGCCATCGGAACGGCACTCAATCCGGTTGCACCGATAAGCGGATTGATTTTCTTCTTAGTAAACAGGTTGAACAGTTTTACAAAGAAGATACCTCCGGCGATAGACAGGGCAAAGGCCAGGAATCCGCCGATCACGATACCGATCGTTGTCATGTTCAGGAAAGCTTCGGCTGTCATGGTGGCGCCTACCGATAGGCCGAGGAATATCGTAGCTGCGTTCATGATACTGTTTGATGCCGCATCGAACAGACGGAATGTATTTGTTCCGATCTCTTTTACCAGGTTACCGAACATCAACATGCCGATCAGAGGCACCGAGCTGGGAACGAACAATGCCACGACAGTCGTTACAACAATCGGGAATATGATTTTAAGCACACGCATATTCTTGATTTCCACAGTCGAAGGGTATTTCTTCTCCTGCTCTTTCATATTGATACAAAGTTCCTTTTTAGAACAAAGCGCCTTTACGACCATCGGTATGATGACCGGTACCAATGCCATGTACGAATAAGCTGCAATAGCGATCGGTCCCAGCAGATGCGGAGCCAGTTTGATTGTCGTGAAGATAGCAGTAGGTCCGTCAGCACCTCCGATGATACCGAGCGAGCCGGCCTCTTTCGGTGTGAATCCCATCAGGATAGCCACTAATAATACGGTGAAGATACCCAACTGGGCAGCTGCACCGAAAATAGACAGGCGAAGATTACGGAGCATCGGACCAAAGTCGGTCAAGGCTCCTACACCCATAAAGATAATAGGAGGAAGGAACCCTGTCTTGATCAGCATATAATAGATGAAGTTCATAATACCCAGTTCATGCGCAATGTCGTGCAGAGGCATTTCCCAAATGTTCTTCATCACTCCGTGTACGTTGATCAATCCGTTCTCGTCAGCCTGGATCACACCCATGTCACCTCCCGGAAAGTTGGCCAGCAATACGCCGAAAGCGATGGGGACTAGTAGCAAAGGTTCATATTGTTTTTTGATACCCAGATAAAGCAATACAAATGCGATTGCATACATGATCAGGAACTGCGGTTCGGCAATAATATTGTTGAACGCAGTCATATCGTACAGATTTTGAAATATCTCGTTCATCACTGTATTGTCATTAATACATCATCTTCGGAAACGGCGTCGCCGGAAGCATAATTGATGGAAGTCACTGTTCCGCTGAATTCCGAACGTACGGCATTGTATGTTTTCATCGCTTCCACATAGCAAAGTACATCCCCTTCTTTCACTGCGTCACCCACTTTTACGGGTGCATCCGATGCATTTTTCACAAGGAAGAATTTACCTTCCAGTGGTGAAAGTACTTCGTTTCCTGCTCCGGCGGGTGCAGGAGCTGCTGCCGGTTGTGCGGCGGGCTGAGCCGGGGCAGCTGTCGGTGCAGCATTGGCGGTCTCCCCAAAAGCAACGGTTACGCGGTAAGGCTGTCCGTCCACATCTACGGTAAGTACCTGTGGCGTTGTAGGCAGAACAGGTGTTCCTGTAGTAGCCGGAGTAGCCGGATTGTTCTTTTCGTGTAGATCCGCTTTCTTTTTAGCTACATCGGCAAGGAATTCAACCTTGGCTTTCCCTGAACGATATGCTTCGTATTGTGCCGGGTGCATGGCGTATTCGAACAGTTCTTCGTCGTCTTCGCCTGTTTCCCACTGCTTCTCGTTCATCATCTTACGATATTTGTCGAGTGCATCCGGGTAGTTGTCTTGCGGATTGCCGGTAAAGAATTCGCGTCCTTCGGCTTTTGCTTTTTCGATGATTTCCGGAGCAAGCGCACCCGGTAAACGTCCTGCTTTTCCGAGAAGCATATCCCAGATGTCGTCGGCAATCATGCTCCAACGGGCTTTGCCTTTTTCCATCTGCATCACGTTCATCAGGGCCAGGTTCTTAACATACTGGCTGAACGGCGTTACCAATGGGGGATAACCGACGCGCGGCCATACATAAGCCACTTCGTCGAACAGCTTGATCAGCAACTGGTCTTGCGACATCAGTGGCTTGTTGTTTTTGATATTGTTTTTGTTGATAGATTCCAGATTCTTTTCCAGGTCTGACATCAGGCTGCCCATCATACCGCCGGGAAGTCCCGGACCGATCAACAGGGAGTTCATCAGGCGGTTTTTCGGACTGATATACAGGCCTAAGAAATCGTCCATAAATTCCTGGATCATACTGCGTACCTTCATATAAGCCTCCATATTGATCTCCGGCACTTTGTAACCGGCATCTTTCAACATGGCCTGTACGGTCAATAAGTCGGCATGTCCCGTGCCCCATGAAAGCGGTTCCATACCCACGTCGATGTAGTCGCAGCCGGCATTACATACTTCCAGGATAGAAGCCACGTTGAATCCGGGGCCTGCATGGCTATGATATTGGATAGGGATTTCAGGATGTTTGGCTTTGATATTGGCAACGATCTGTCCCAGTGAATAAGGACGGCCGATACCTGCCATATCTTTGATACAGATCTCATCAGCTCCGAGTTCGATCAGTTCCAACGCCATCTTGGTATAATATTCAACCGTATGGATCGGAGAGTGGGTGATACACAGCGAGCATTGGGAAATCATTCCGGCTTCTTTTGCATACCGGATAGAAGGAGCGATGTTGCGTACGTCGTTCAATCCGCAGAATGTACGGGTAATGTCGGTACCCTGTGCTTTCTTCACCTTGTAGAACAACTGGCGTACATCTGCGGGAACCGGGCTCATGCGAAGCCCGTTGAGGGCACGATCCAGCATGTGTGTCTGGATACCTGCTTCATGGAATGGCTTCGTCCATTCGCGTACGGCTTTATTTGGATTTTCTCCGAATAGTAAATTAACTTGCTCGAATCCTCCTCCGTTGGTTTCAACGCGGGCAAAACAGCCCATCTCAACAATAGCGGGGGCAACTCTGGTTAGTTGGTCTACTCTCGGGACATATTTTCCGGCAGATTGCCACATGTCTCTAAAGACCAAACTGAATTTGATTTCTCTTTTCATGATATTTATAGCTAGTATTATATTTTTTTAATTTTGGTAACCTTTCCTTGTCCACCGGTTACCATGCTCACAGCGGCTACAATAGCGGCCGTTGTTTTACCGGAGATATTTCCGGCTTGTGTTGCGGTGGTTCGTACTGCTGCAGTTTGTTTTTTTACGACGACTTCTTCAGGTGCGTATTTGTTTACCAGTGCGATTAATCCTTTTCCGAGGTTGATAACGATCAAAAGAATTGCAAAAACCGTGGTCATTCCGACTACCATTAACAAAAGTCCAGTTTCTATGTTTTCCATATTTAATATTTATGACAATAAGTGTTGTAGGAAGCGATCAAAACAATCTCCGCCAAGTTATAAATTGCATGCAAAAATAACAAAATCTCGCAAATCTATGTGCTGTAGGACTATAAAAAAAGTGAAAGAATAGAAGATATGCTCTTTTGAATGTTTTGTTTCGTAGGATTAATGCGGGCTTTTGTGATAAATAGTTATTTTATGAGATGAAGTTTCTGAAACGCTTACAAAGATAATATTTATGCTTTAGAGGTTTGATTGTTGGAAGTAGTGGGTTTAACAAAATGAAGTGATATAGGGTGTTTTTTGAGTAAAAAGATTCTATATATCGGTTTCTTGTGGCGTATGTATTCTGTCAAATCGATGTTGTAGAAGATTCCAAGATACAATATTTAACAATTATCTCAGGATATACATCTTTCACGATTCGTTTTAAACGAATTTTCAACTCGTTTTAAACGAAATTTTTTTCATTTGAAGCGAAATGAAATTTTGTCTTAGATGAAAAATATGTTAATAGCTGTTGCTCGTCGTCTTTTTTGAGGCTTTTTTGTGCGGGAAATGCATGTTGAATAACATTTTTATTTTCTGTAGCAAGGTGAATATGTGTCATGGATGAAAGATCGTATTGATGGTATGTTTGGGTAATTTGCAGCTAGCTGCTCTATGTTATTCTCTGGATGCTTCACAATGTTGCTTTTGTGAGTCTGAATCAGTTGAAATGTTATTTGCTAAATCGCTGACAGTTGCGTAAAAAACAACAAGCCTTGATTTGTATCCGTACAGCTTCTCTAAGAGCTGGCTGAATTGACAATTTGATATTATAGTGGTCTACGGAATGTTGCTGTCATTTTGTTAATCACGGAATTCTCCGGTTAATGCTGAATATCTTTGTTTTATTTTTTACCTTTGCCCCTCAGAATAAAATACATTATCATGGGAAATTTCTTTACATCCTTGTTCTCTTCTTCTAAAAAAAATGAGGATACAGTGGAAGAGAAAGTGAAAAACGATCAGAAAAACTTTGACATATTAAAATATGATGGCGTTCGTGCCCAGAAAATGGGGCAGGTGGCTTATGCCATTAAATGCTTTACCGAGGCGTTGAATATCGAAGAAGATTTTGAAACAATGAACTATCTGGTATCGGCATACTCCATGACCAATGAAACCGGAAAGGCATTGGATGTATTGAACCGCATGGCGGAGTTGGAGCCGGAGCATGTAAATACCTTGCTGACAAGGGTGAGCGTGCTTTTTATGCTGGACAAGGATCAGGAAGTGATTGCCGATTGTATGCGCGTGATCGAGCTCGATGCTTCCAACCATCTTCCCTGGTTCCTGATGGCGAAAGCTAAAAGAACGACCGGCGATCCGCTGGGTGCTATTGCCGACCTGACGAAAGCGATCGTCCTGAAAGATGATTTTACAGATGCTTACCTGCTCCGTGCAGAGATCCTGTTGGCTATGAAACAGGGAAAAGAAGCATTGCCTGATATCGAAAAAGCAATCTCGTTGGCTCCCGAAGAGGAAACAGCCTATCTGGTAAGAGGAAAGATCCATGAATCCCTGGGCGACCTGGAAGCCGCCGCTGCTGATTACCAGCAGGCGCTCGACCTGAACCCGTTCAACGAAGATGCCTGTATCCTGAAAGGAACCCTTCTGATTACGAAAGAGCAATTGGATGAAGCGATCGCTTTCTTTGATGATGCCATTGATATCAAACCCGATTTTGCCAAGGCTTACGCCGAACGCGGTCGGGCAAAGAACCTGAAAGGCGATAAGGAAGGTGCTTTCGATGATCTGAAAAAATCGATCGAATTGAATCCGGAAGGAGAGGAGGCAAAGAAGTTTGAAGGACAGCATAATTTCGATAATATGTACAAAGGGGGTATTTTTTAACAGCTACATATCAGTTTGTTAGTTGATTTCTATGCAGTGGGTGATTTGTTCTCCTTTGGGAGAAATCGTACATTCGTGTTGAAAAAAACAGCTAACTCTTTGTTTATTAAAAAAAAGCCTCTATCTTTGCAGCCCGAATTGGTATAAGATAATAATAAATAAATATATAGAAAGATGAAAAGAACATTCCAACCTTCCAACAGAAAAAGAAAAAACAAGCATGGTTTCCGTTCAAGAATGGCAACTGCTAATGGTCGTAGAGTATTAGCTTCTCGTCGTGCTAAAGGAAGAGCTAAGTTATCTGTTTCTGACGAATACAACGGATAATCAGCCCGTTTTAAAGAAATTATTCATAAAGAAAGTAGAGGTTTTTACTAAAAAGCCTTTACTTTCTTTGTTTTAACGGCTTTGTTTTCTACTTTTGATCCCGCCTACAAACACAAAATAGAAATGAATAACTTTTTTGTTAAACTGATAAAGAATCCGTACGTCTTAAACTTGCTGCTGGCTGTGGTCGTGGCATGTGGCCTGATCTATGGCACTCTGAAATGGCTCGATAAGTATACGAGGCATAATGAGGCTGTTGTTGTGCCGGATGTGAAAGGCCTGAAGGTGGAAGAAGCCGCTGAATTCTTCAAAAATAACAACTTACGTTATAATGTGATCGACTCTGTATTCTCCAAGGAAGTTAGTCCTGGAGCAATTGTGGAGTTGGTACCTTCAGCCGGATCGAAGGTAAAAGAAGGTCGGATCGTATTTATCACGGTAAATGCATTGACATCGCAGATGGCTACTATTCCCGAAGTGGAAGATTTGTCGTTCCGCCAGGCCTATGCCTTATTGCGAGCCCGTGGATTTGAGAATGTGGAGATCGAATATGTTCCGGGTGACTTTAAAGACCTGGCTGTTTCTGTCGATTTACGTGGAAGAACGTTGGAAAAAGGCGAGCATGTCCCGCTCACCGCTCCTTTGATTCTGAAAGTGAGCAGTGGTGAGGCCGAAGTCCTTCCCGAAGATTCTTTGTCGACTATGCCTGTCGAGTCGCTGGATAGTGAAGAAGAAAACTGGTTTTAATGATGAATGAATTTTTCGACGAAATGGATGATGAACAGGCTGACGGCCTGTTAGGACAGGAAGAGGAGGGTGGTACTCCCCGACTGTATGAACATTTCCGCTTCGTTGCCGATCGCGGACAATCTTTGTTGCGGGTAGACAAGTTCCTGGTAGACCGTATGTTCGGATCGACCCGCAACCGGATACAACTCGCTGCCGAAGCCGGATGTATACTGGCAAACGGTAAGCCGGTAAAAAGTAATTACCGCGTGAAGCCGGAAGATGTGGTGACGATTGTAATGACCCGTCCCCGTCGTGAACTGGAAATCGTTCAGGAAAATATCCCTCTTAAAATAATATATGAAGATGAAGACTTGCTGGTAGTGGATAAACCGGCAGGCCTGGTTGTGCATCCCGGACACGGTAACTACACCGGTACGCTGGTAAATGCATTGGCCTGGTATCTGAAAGACGATCCGACCTACGACCCTTCCGATCCAAGGTTGGGATTGGTTCACCGTATAGATAAAGATACTTCCGGGCTGCTGGTTGTTGCCAAGAAACCGGAAGCGAAGGCCAACCTCAGCTTGCAATTCTTCAATAAGACTACCAAACGCGAATATCGTGCGCTGGTTTGGGGAATTGTGCAGGAGGACGAAGGTCGCATAGAAGGAAATATCGGACGCGATCCGCGCGACCGGATGCAGATGACGGTCTTTCCCGAAGGAGATCAGGGGAAAACGGCCGTTACCCATTATTCCGTACTGGAACGTTTGGGGTATGTGTCGCTGGTGAAGTGCCGCCTCGAAACAGGACGTACGCACCAGATACGTGTACATATGAAATATATCGGTCATACCCTTTTCAACGATGAGCGGTATGGCGGAAATGAAATTCTGAAAGGAACAACTTTTACTAAATATAAACAATTCGTACAGAACTGCTTTGCCATCTGTCCCCGGCAGGCACTGCATGCCAAAACGCTGGGATTCGTGCATCCTACTACCGGTGAGGAAATGTTTTTTGATTCCGAAATTCCCGCTGATATGGCACAACTGATAGAGAAGTGGCGGATATATGCAAATACTAAAGAAATATAAAAATGAAAAAGAACATTGCTATTGTAGCCGGGGGAGATTCTTCCGAGATTGTTGTTTCATTAAAAAGTGCAGAAGGAATCTACTCTTTTATTGATAAAGACAAATATAATTTATATATTGCAATCGTTAAGAAAGGCGAATGGGCGGTTAAACTTCCTGGCGGGGAATATACACCAATTGATAAAAATGATTTTAGTTTCCGGGAACATGGTGAAGTGAAGTATTTCGACTTTGCTTATATCACTATTCACGGTACTCCGGGAGAGGATGGAAGATTACAAGGCTACTTCGATATGATCGGAATGCCTTATTCTTCGTGCAATCAGTTGGTCAGCTCTCTTACTTTCAATAAATTTGTTTGTAATAATTATTTGCGTAGTTTCGGTATCAATGTCTCTGACTCTATCCGTTTGTTCAGAGGACAGACTGTGACAGACGAGGAAGTTGTAGACCGTTTGGGATTGCCGGTATTTGTGAAACCGAATGATGGGGGAAGCAGTTTCGGTGTTACAAAAGTGAAGGAAGTTTCGCAATTGCAACCTGCTATTGCAAAGGCTTTTGCCGAAGGCAACGAGGTCATACTGGAAAGTTTTATTTCAGGAACAGAAGTGACTTGCGGTTGTTATAAGGTAGGTGGCGGCCTGGAGGCGGCCCGGAAGGAAGTTGTCTTTCCGCTTACCGAAGTGGTTACAAAGAACGAGTTCTTTGATTTCAACGCGAAGTATAATGGCGAGTCCGACGAGATAACTCCGGCTCGTATCTCTCCCGAACTGACGGAGAAAGTACAACGCGAAGCATCGAAGATTTACGACATACTGGGCGCCAAAGGACTCATCCGGGTCGATTTTATTATCGAAGCGAACGGGAAACCGAAAATGCTCGAAGTAAATACGACACCGGGTATGACGGCTACCAGCTTTATCCCGCAGCAAGTTCGGGCTGCCGGATTGGATATCAAGGATGTTATGACTGACATCATTGAAAATGAACTGCAAAAGGTAGGTAAATAATAATAAAAAGATATGGATACAGAAGTTTCCTATAATTTTGACGACATTCGTCCGCTGAACAACGACGAGGTGAAGGATGCTATTGAAGCACTGGTAACCAACGAAGATTTCGAGCGGGCCTTCCGGTACATCAAACCGGATGTGAACTGGGAAGAGTTTTCTGAAACGATGCGTTCGTTCAAGACAAAAGAAGACTTTAAATCGAAGCTGGCTTATGAAGCTGTGATGATGGTTGCCAATAAGACGACTTTCTCACTGACAATCTCCGGACGAAGCCGTCTTCCGAAAGATAAAAAGCCTTGTACGTTTATTTCCAATCACCGTGACATTGTTCTGGATGCCTCGTTCCTGAATGTAATGTTGTATGATGTGGGTTATGGTATGACGCAAGTTGCGATAGGTGACAACCTGATGATCCGTCCCTGGATCGAAACTCTGGTTCGCATGAATAACAGTTTTATCGTAAAACGTGGTGTCTCCGTACGCCAGATGTTGGATGTAAGTAAAAAACTTTCGGCATATATCCGTCATACGATAAATGAAACGAAGGAATCTATCTGGATTGCACAGCGTGAAGGTCGTGCCAAAGATTCAAATGACCGCACACAGGGTAGTGTCTTGAAAATGTTGAATATGAGCGGGGATAAGGATATTGTTTCCAACATCATGGATTTGAATATTTTCCCGGTTGCTATCTCTTACGAGTACGATCCGTGCGACTTCCTGAAAGCAAAAGAGTTCCAGATGAAACGCGATGATCCTGATTATATGAAGAGCCAGCGTGACGATTTACTGAGCATGGAGACGGGTATCCTGAATAATAAAGGACGTGTTCACTTCACCTTGACGGAACCGATCAACGATCAGTTGGCCGCTCTCGATAAGAATATGGAAAAGAACGAATTGGTAGCTGCCATCGCTTCTATCATCGATAAGGAAATCTACAGACATTATCGTTTCTATCCTTGCAACTATGTAGCTTATGATATGCTGACCGGTACAAAACGTTTCAGCGGTAACTACGGGTTGAGAGACAAAAAACATTTTGAAGAGTATCTGCAGGGACAATTGGATAAGATTGTCTTGCCGAACAAAGACGAAGCATTCCTGCGGACGAAGATACTTGAGATGTATACGAATCCTTTGAAGAATCACCTGGCAAACCAAGAATAAGAAAAATTTACAGAAACAAAAAAGGACTATCTTTTCCCGATAGTCCTTTTTTGTTTCTGTAAATTGTTTCTGTGGAATGTATATAAGAGTTATATAATAATTTACTGTATAAAGAATGATTTTGTCAATGTTCTTTCAGGAGCTTTTGAATCGGGTTGACTGCCTCCGATAGCTATATCGATATTTCCTGCCGAATAGCTCAATTCACCGGTTTCTGTAACAATGGACAGATCTTTGGGAGTCAGCAAAAATTCTACTTTTTGAGATTCTTTGGATGCCAGGTGGATGCGTTTAAACCCTTTTAGCGATTTTAACGGCACATGTTTTGTCTTATTGGTATGTGAAAGGTAAAGTTGTACAACTTCATCTCCGTCCTGTTCTCCTGAGTTTGTGACCCTTGCAGAAACTTTAAGACCTTTCCCCTCCGGGAGTGCCTGTATTTCCATTTGATCGTATTGGAAAGTCGTATAACTTAATCCATAACCAAAAGGATAAACAACATCTCCTGTAAAATAGCGATAGGTACGATTGTTCATATTATAATCTTCAAAATCAGGCAAATCTTCAACTTTCTTATAGAATGTGATAGGCAGGCGGCCTGCCGGATTATAATCGCCGAATAAGACATCGGCAATCGCTTCTCCGGCTGCCTGTCCTCCATACCATGTGTTTACAATAGCCGGCAGATGCTTGGCTTCCCATTCCAAACCGATAGCACTACCTGTCATTAATACGAATACGACCGGTTTTCCTGTTGCATGTAGTGCTTTGATCATTTCAGACTGAATGGCCGGTAGTGCGATGGATGTCCGGTCTCCTCTTTTGAATCCTTCGATCTCTACACCCATTTCTTCCCCTTCCAGTTTGGCAGAGAGACCTCCTGCATAAATAATGATATCTGCATCTTTAACGGAAGATGCTATTGTTTGACAATCGGTTCTCTCCAGTACACCCATATCGAAAATCAACTCCGCATTATCTGCATATTGCCAGTATTCAATAAGGATATCGTATTTTTTCCCTTTTTGTGCCTTCAACGGGTAATAGTTGGCCGTATTGCCTATTTTTTCCTGCTTGACACCATTGATGTACAGGTTTGCCCCATCGTCAGCATGTAGCTTAAAATATACATCTCCTGTTTTCTCAGGAATGAAAGTCGATTTCCAGGTAGCTGATAACCGGCGGGTAATAATCCCGTTGGCGATATCTTCTCCGTCTCCCCACAGATAATTAATTCTTTCTTCCATACGTGACAAGCCCGGTTTTCCTTCCCGGTTCATGTTCTGGTAATATTCAGCAAAGAATCCGGAAGTTCCGTTATAAGAGAAAAGACGGTTATCATAAGTAGAAGTAAAGACCAGATTATCGGTTAGCCCGATCCCCTGTTTATAGATGATTTCAGTATCTTTTCCTACTTTTCCCCTGATACCTTCCAATAAAGTGGTTATTTTACTCGGATACCCGTAGTAATTAGCCAGAAGCACTGTTTCTTCATTGGCATTGGGACCGACAACGGCAATCTTTTTAAGCGTTTTCTTTAATGGGAGAAGGTTGTTCTCGTTTTTTAAAAGGACAATCGATTGACGTGCCATTTCGAGTGCGTGTTGCTGGTGTTCCTGACATTCTAGTACAGAGACTGGAATTCGGGCATAAGGAACTCGTGAATCAGGATCGAACATTCCCATCTGGAATCGTAGTTTGAAAAGACGTCTTAGGGAGATATCGAGTTGTTTTTCTGTGATAAGTCCTTCTCCGAGGGCATCGGCTAGTGCCTGATAAGTGCCGTCATTGGAACACTCACAGTCCGTTCCGTGTAATACGGCATCTGCGGCGGCACTGGCTGCATTGGGATGCGTTTTATGATGTTTGTGAAAGTCTTCGATACCTCCGCAGTCTGAAGTAACATATCCGTCGAACTTCCATTGGTTTCGAAGTATGTCGGTCATCAGTAAATCATTACCGCAGCAAGGCTGTCCGAAGAATGCGTTGTAGGCACACATGACACCTGTGACCTTCGCCTCCTTGACTAATTGCTCAAAAGCAGGAAGATAAGTATCCGATAGATCATGGTTGCTGATTTGCGCGTTATAGGTATGACGGTTCCATTCAGGCCCACTGTGTACGGCATAATGCTTGGCACAAGCGGAGGATTTTAAATAATGCGGGTCATTCCCTTGTAACCCGGATACAAATGCTGTTCCGATCGCTCCTGTCAGGAAAGGATCCTCCCCATAGGTTTCCTGTCCTCTTCCCCAACGAGGATCTCTGAATATATTGATATTCGGACTCCAAAAAGTTAATCCTAGAAAACCGCCGGTTTTACCCTTGCGTGTGGCATCGTGATAGATAGCCCTACCTTCATCTGATATTTGCTCAGTCATCTTTTCGACTGCTTCCGGATTCCAGGTAGCAGCTATACCAATTGCCTGGGGATATGATGTCGTATGGTAAGGACTTCTGGCTATTCCATGTAAACATTCATTCCACCAATTATACGCAGGAATATTAAGTCTTGGTATGGCTGGTGCATTATTCATCATCTGACTTATTTTTTCTTCAATGGTCAGTTTGCCGACCAAATCGTCGACTCTCTCATCTATCGATAAGTCCGGATTCTGAAATTTATATGAATAAGATTGAGAATTACTAATTAGAGGAGATAAAACAATCCCTAAGACAATTGTGAAAATACGACTTGTTTTCATGAGTGTTATATATTGATTCTTCGAAATTTATGCAGCTTTCTCTCTTTGGAGAAAGAACTGCATAGATTTCAGAAATATGATTAATTGTATCCTTCGTTCTGTGTTAAAGAACCCTGTGCTTTGCTGATTTCAGAGTCGGGGATGGGTAGATAGCGATTGTGTTGTTTCCATCCTTTATCTGACAGATAGGTGGTCGCCTGATTGGTTCTTATCAGATCCCAGTAACGGTGTCCTTCACCAACGAACTCTTTATGACGTTCCAGATACAGGATATCCAGATTAACGGTTGGAACATCGGAAATACTCGGTCTTGCCCGTTTGTAAACCATAGAGAAGTATTCCTGAGCTTTTGCGGTAGAACCACCACTGCGTAACAATGCTTCTGAAGCCATAAGCAAAACATCGGCATAACGGAATACACGAACATTATTTTCAAAATCAAAGCGGCTGGGGCCGTAATAGCCGACTCTTGGGGCATATTTCTTTAAGAAATAACCTGTATTTTGATAAGCAGGCGTATAACTCCAGTTTTTTTCTTGCCCTTCATAGGCTTTAATAGAATCGTCGATGGCAAAAACTGTAGCATATTTACGGATATCTATATCTTCATACATATCAACAGTTGCTTTCTGCATCGTACCAAATCCCCATCCTTCCAGGAAAGTATTGGTCGGGTCCGTGAAACCACGAGGGAAAGAAATCTGAGGCATACGGTTGTTGTCGTCTACAGAGAATTCCACTTCGAATATGGATTCCTCACAATGTTCACCTTCCCGTAACCACATCTTTTCAAAATCACTGACCAAACTGTAGTTGCTGCTATTGATGATCACTTCCAGTTCCTTGATAATTTCTCCCAAGCGGGTCTCATCGTTCTGCTGCAAAACAATTTTTGCTTTCAGTGTACGAGCTACTGCGTCCGTTAACCGGCCGGTTTCGTCTCCCGTTACTGTCATAGGTAATTTCCCTATTATCTCATCTAATTCTTTTATAAGGAAATTATAAACATCGTCAGCTGTTCCTTGATGTTGGGTATAATACTCATCCGGGTTCGTGATATTTTCAGTCAGTATAACCAGATTGCCGTAATATAACCATAACCAATAATAATAAATAGAACGCAGTAATTTCGCTTCTGTATTCATGCGGGACAGATTCTCCGGGTTACCGCTTGCACCAGGGGTCTTTGCTATAAGCGTATTGGCACGGTTGATCCCTTTGTAATATTGATTCCATAATCCATGCGGAGCAGTGATCGGAGACATTGTGAAATTATCTAATACCTGCAATATCATGAGGTCCGTTGCGTCGCCGCCACCTGCATTCAGGTCGTCAGACATAATATCTGCGCAGAATGAAAAATAATAATGAGGATCATTATGTCCGGCTTGAAGGATATCGTATACACCTGTCAAAGCCTTGAATATTTCATTCTCATTCTTGAAATATTCCTCTTCGGATATTTCAGTCTTTGGATTTACATCTAAAAAATCGTTGCATGATCCTAAGCTTAGACATAATCCAATTCCTAATATAATAGCATATTTTTTCATACCTTATAATTTTAAAATGAGATACTTGCACCAAAAGAAAATGTTCTGGCCTGTGGATATATACCCTGATCTACACCCATTCCGGCTCCGATTTCGGGATCGCCTCCGTGATATTTTGTCAAAGTGAGCAGGTTTTCGCACATAAAATAAACCCGGAGTTCCTGCGTGAGAAATTTCTGTGTCAGATTATTAGGTAGAGTATATCCCAACTGCAGATTTTTAAGTCTGAAATAATTACCGTTGTATAGATACAGATTGGATGCTCTGGTGTTGTTATTGTTCTCTTGATTGGCATATACGACACGTGGATAGTAGTTGGAAGTACCTTCGCCATGCCATCTGTCCAGAATATAAGTAGAGTAGTTCACATGGGCCAGGTCGGGTCTTCTTGAAGCATCAAATATCTGATTGCCGAATACTCCTTGCCAGAACATGGAGAAGTCAAAATTTTTATAAGACAAAGCCATATTGAAACCGACTGTCCAGTCCGGAGTAGGTTTACCTAAATAAGTACGGTCGTCGTCATTGATTTTACCATCGTTGTTGACATCCTGGAAGATAACATCACCGGGTACAGCGTTGGGCTGTATTAATTCTCCTTTGCTGTTCTTGTAATTATTGATCTGTTCCTGGTTCTGGAAGATTCCGATGGCCGGAGTTCCGAAGAAGTGGGCGATAGGATATCCTGTCGTATGTCTTTGGATAACTCCAGCAGTTCCATAACTGGCATAATCCGTATATCCGGCAGTGACTCCGATATCTTTGATTTCGTTTTTCATATAAGAAGTATTAGCTCCTATCTGATAATTAAAATCGGAAATATTTCCTTGGTACGAAACTTCCATCTCTATACCTTTATTAGTCATTGTTCCGACATTTCCATCGGGGGCATCGTTTCCGATGAACTGAGGGATAGGCAACGCCATTAACATTCCATTGGTCGATTTGTGGAACAGGTCGATAGTGGCGGACAGGCTATTATTGAATAAGCGGGCATCGACACCAACATTAAACTGTTCAGACTCTTCCCAGCGGACTTCTGAGTTCGCCAACTTGGATGCGGCCATACCGGATGCAGCAACGTTATCTCCGAAAATATAATTGGCTCCCGGTTTAATCAGTGAGGTGTATTGGAAACCATTGATTGCCTCATTACCGTTTCTACCCCAACTGGCTCTTATTTTTAAAGCATTCAGTGTGTTGTTTTCTGTAAAAAATGCTTCATTATGGATATTCCAACCTAGTGACACGGAAGGGAAGTAAGCCCATTGATGGTTCGATGAGAAATTGGAAGAACCGTCACGTCTTAAAACGACTTCTGCCAAATAGCGTTCAGCGTAATTGTAGTTGATACGACCGAAGAATGAGGCTAAAGCGTGTTCGTTTGCAGAACCGAAAGCTTCCTGATCGGCTTTGGCTCCCAGTGCAGAGTCGAGATAGTCTTTACCCAGAGCATAAGAAATCAGGTTCGTATTTTTTCCTCTGATATCTGTATATGTTGTTTTCTGGATGGTCGATCCAACCATAACGGTGAAATTATGAACATCGATTTGCTTGTTGTAACGTAATGTATTTTCAACACTCCAGACGGTGTTCCGGCTCATACTTGATTGAATTCTGGATACATCATCCATTTTTGTTTCTGATAGGTAATATGCCGGGCTCCAGTTGGTAGATTCTTTGAAAGCCATATCGGTGGAGTAGCTGCTTCTGAAAACTAAATTGTCTATGATATCCAATTCTCCCCAGATAGATCCTACCAGCTTGTGAGTGGCATTTCTCTGATTGATAGTTTTCATCAGGGCAACGGGGTTTGTCAATTCACTACCTGAAATGATCTTATATAATTTCCCGTTATCATCTTTGACCAGTTGATCGCCATACCGGTCTGTCAGGTTCTTGATAACCGATTCGTCGGTCTCGTACAAAGGCTGGTTACTCGGGGATAACGTTGCTGCAAAGAGAGGACCGCTCCAACCACTGTTTTCATCAATACCTTTTTGATCTATTTTAGTATAGCCAATATTGACGCCGACACGCATTTTCTTTAAGAATGAACGGTCGTTGCTTTCAAAAATGTTATAAGCTGAATTTACTCTGAAGTTATAACGTTTGTAGTCAGACTTGTCTTTAGCAACGATTCCTTCCTGATCCAGATAACCGAATGATAGGAAATAAGAACCTTTTTCATTTCCTCCGCTGATATTGGCATTATGGTTTATAACCGGAGCATTATCATTGAAGATGAGGCTTTGCCAGTCTGTTCCCTTTCCGACTTTGGCAGGGTTGTCATATATAGGATCCATACCGGCATTTATATAAGCTTCATTCATTATCTCTTCATACTGTTGCCCATTCAGTAATTTTCTTTTTCGCCACGGATTCTGGATACCATAGGAGAAGGAGTAGTTTACTCTAGTCTTTCCTATTTTCCCTTCTTTGGTAGTGACTAGAATGACACCATTGGCAGCCCGGGCTCCGTAAATGGCAGCGGAGGCAGCATCTTTCAATACTTCGATAGACTCTATATCTTTAGGATTCAGATAATCGATACCACTGCTGACTGGCATACCGTCTACGATATAAAGAGGGTCACTGTTATTGATCGTACCGATACCACGGATACGTACTACGGAGGATGTTCCCGGCTGGCCTGAGTTTTGGGTGATCTGTACGCCGGAAATTTTTCCTTTCAATACATCTTCTACACGTGTCGGGGTTGCATTCGATAAATCTTTGGAAGTAACCCTGCTGATAGCGGCTGTAACTATGCTCTTTTTTTGGATACCATAACCGACAACCACAACTTCATCCAGGTTTTGCGTGTCTTCTTTTAAAACAATTGCGAAGTTTTGTTTATCTCCTACTGCAATTATCTGTTGCAAATAACCTATATATGAAACTTGCAGGATGGCTCCGGCAGGTACGTCCAGTCTGAACATGCCATCAAGGTCTGTAATAGTTCCATTGTTTGTTCCCTGTACCATGATATTGACACCTATAATGGGTTCCCCGTTCGTGTCGGTCACTTTACCGGAGATTTGTTTGGTCTGTTGGGTAACAGAGCTTTTCTTCATGATGCTGATGCTCCTGTCATTGATCGTGTATGTCAGGTTCATTCCGGATAATGCCTTCGACAAGATTTCATTGATCTGTTTGTTTTGGGCATTTACATTGACATAGATATCCTTTACATCTGAGTCTACGTAAAAGAATAAAAATTCACTTTGTTTTTCAATACTTGAAAACAAGTCGGTAAGAGCTATCCGTTCGGCCTCCACTGATACTTTTGTTGTTTGTGAGTACGATTCCATAGCTTTTGCCTGAAACAAAGCAATAAAGAGAATGATAATTGCGATTCTCATAATTGAAAAGATTTTTTTGAGATCTTTGCTAAGGAAAGACCTGTAATACGAAACATTTTCCATATTTTTGCATTGATAATAAGGTTAATAATCTGCTTCTGCCCCAATGTTTGGTCGCGGAGAGGTCGAAGCTGTTATTCTTTTTTATGTAAACCGGCTATACCTGGTATGGCCGGTTTTGGTGTTTTTTTATTGGTATTAATTCATGGGCAAACTGATTATGTATGATTAACTATTTTATGTAATAGATTCCTTCTTTATAGGTCCACTTTATCGATAGACTTTTGTTGATCACTTGTAATATCTGTTCTAAACTTTGTTCTTTAGTGAATGTTCCTGATACTGTCACTGAAGGATCGGTGAGTTTTTTATTGACGATGGTAAATTTGACATGATATATCTTTTCCAAATCCTTTAATAAGGAGACAAAACAGATTGATTTATATCTCAACAGATCATCCTTCCAGGCTATTTCCTGGTCAGTGTCTACTGAATAGACATCTATCTGATGAGTCGATTTTGCGAATTTTAATTGTTGATTGGGTAATAATACGATCTGCTGCTTAGGACTTTCGAAACGAATCGAGCCTTGAATGAGCGTAGCGGTAATATAGTCGTTATTTTCAAGAGCTTCGACATTGAAAATGGTTCCTAATACCCTGACAGAAGCATTTCCTACTTCTACCTCGAATGGTTTCTTTGTATCTTTGGCAACTTCGAAATAGCCTTCTCCGACTAATTCGACATGACGTTTCTCTTTTCCGTAGGCATCAGAATAGGTTAGTTGGCTATTTTTATTTAAAATGACTTTAGTGCCGTCTTTGAGTTGGATTTCGGATTTATTACTCTGGCTCAAATAAGTATATAATTGCACTTTTTCTTCACTCTTACTAAAAAACAAAGTCGGTATGAGTAATAACAGGATGATTGCAGCAGCACTAGGTAACAGAATCTTCCATAACCGTTTTTGTTTTTGCTTTCTAATCTGTCTTTGTAGTTTATCATAGGATAAGGAAGGACTTACGGAATGATTAAATGAAACTTCCGCATCCATATAACATTTTAATTTCTGGAATTCGGCTTCATTCTTTTTATCTGCATTCAACCATTCACTCAACTTCAGAATATCATCTGTTGAGGCATGTCCGCTTAGAATGCGGGATATGATATATTCTATTTTATTTTCCATTTGAATCGTTTCTATTATAGAAGTCGTATCGTCCGGAAAAAACCCTTAGCCGGATCTGCTATTTTTTTAATTTAGTTATCAATTTCAGGAGGTCAGCTCTCCGGATAGTGCTTCGCGAAGTTTGCGGACAGCGGTTGCCAAGTGGGCTTCCAGGGTTTTAATGGAGATATCCAGGATGGTGGCTACTTCTTTATATTTAAGCTTGTCTTCCCGTACAAGCTTGAATGCCAATTTACATTTGTTCGGTAATGAATTGATGGCAGCATTAAGACGTTCGATATCTTCTTTACTGATCAGATCTTCTTCCGGAGTTGTGTCGGCGTGAATGAAAAGGTCGATGATGTTTTCTTCCAGTTCTACTTTTTCGATTCGTTTTATCCTGTAGTAATTGATGATTTTGTTTCTGGCAATCGCATAAATATAGGAGTTGAAATTGGAGATCTCTGGTAGAGTGTGGCGGTTGTTCCATACGGCAAGTAATGTATCGGATACAATTTCTTCCGTTTCTACTTCGCTGGAAATGTATAGAGACACGAATCTCATTAGCCTTTGGAAGTAAGCTAGATAAAGAGATTTAAAGGCAGTCTGCGAATCTGATGATGCCATTTCACAAACCCACTGTATAATATTTCCCGAATCCTTCTCCAACGATTGTTTTATTGACAGCTTTTTTATATAGTCGTTTAGAAATAAGAAACCCCCTAGTCTGGAAGCAAAGATTTTTCTTTTGTCGGTGAAATAGGAGAATAAGTCTTACTTGTTTTCTTTCGCATATTTCGACGGACTCATTCCGAACTGCTTGATAAAGGCTGACCAGAAGTAAGATTGCGAACTGAAACCTACCGCTTCTGAAATCTCGTATATCTTCATATTTCCTTGTAGTAATAGTTCCGCTGCCTTTTTCAAACGGCTGATTTTGATCAGGTCGTTGGGGGTGAGGTCTGATATAGCACGTATCTTACGGTATAAGGTCGGGCGGCTCAGGTGCATCAGGTCGGCGATCATGTTTACATCCAGATCGGGATTACCGATGTTTTCGTTGATAATTTCGTTCAGCTTTTCAAGAAAGCCTTCATCGGCTTTGGTGTAGGCCATCGATTTCATGTTCGCTATCGGCGAGTTGAAATAGAACTTACGGATATTATTCCGGTTCGAAAGCAGATTGGATATTTGCGCCATCAACAGGCTCGTGGAGAACGGTTTCTCGATATATGCGTCCGCTCCCAACTCCAACCCTTCCAAACGAGCCTGCATCGTGTTTTTAGCCGTCAACAGAATGACCGGGATATGGCTGAATTCCAGGTCTGTCTTTACGCTTTGAAGTAAAGCGAAACCATCCATTACAGGCATCATAACGTCACTTATGATCAGTTGGATACTTTGTTTTTTGAGTTGTTCCAATGCTTCGACACCGTTGCCGGTGATCAATACATTATAGTTTTCGTTGACTTCGTCGGCGATAAAAGTACTCATTTCTTTATTATCCTCGACAATAAGGAGGGTCGGACGAGTTTCTTCCCAGCTATAAGAGATTTTTCTGGTTTCCGATTGCGGCTGTGGCTCTTCTTCGGCAGCTTTGACTGCACTGGCCAGTTTGATCGGTAAGGTGATACGGAATACAGTCTGGTTACCCGAAGTATCAGCCAGTTCGAGCGTTCCGTGATGCATTTCGGCCAATGAGCGTGCCAAAGGCAAGCCCAGACCGGTTCCGGGTTTATCCTCATTCCCTTTGATACGGTAGAACGGTTCGAATATTTTATCCCTCATTTCTGCCGGAACGGGAATACCGTCGTTGATAAAGTCGATCGTGAAAGTTTCGTAATCGGCGGACGGTTGCAGGCGGACCACGATACTGCCGGCTGCATATTTGACGGCATTCGAGAACAGGTTGCTCATAATCTTGGTGAGTGCTTCGCGGTCTACAAAAACATATAGTTCCTGTACGGTCAGGTCGAGGTTGAGCAATAGATTGTTTTCTGTGGCCATTTCCTGGAAGCGTTTGGCTGTCTCGGTCAGTAGCGATACAACCTCTGTGCGGACAAAATTCAGGCGGTATCCTTCTATTTCAGTTTTTCTGAAATCCAGTAATTGATTGACCAGTAGTAGTAGACGGGATACATTTTTGTCCATCAATGTCAGCGAATTGTTTTCTTTTTCGCCGATCTTATCTGATTTCAATAGACGTTCGAGCGGATTCTTTATCAGGGTCAGTGGGGTACGTATTTCATGTGCGATGTTGATAAAGAAATCGATCTTGGCCTGGTAGAGTTCCTTTTCTTTTTTGTTTTCAAACATTTGCATGTTGTATGCCATGGTGCGTTTGTTCTTCCGGCGCCAATAAAAGATAAAGTAAATGATAATGGCCAGAATGAATGCGGAATATATAATGTATGCCGTAGTGGAAACCCACCAAGGTGGCAATACGGTTATGTGCAGACGGGTTATTTTATCTCCCCAGTTATTGGAAAGATTGGCAGCTTTTACTTCAAAGGTATAGTCACCGGGATGCAGTTCGGTGAAGTACACGATGTTGCGTTCGCCAAGCGGTATCCAGTCTTTGTCGAGACTCACCATCCGGTAGGCATATTGTATGGAACCAGGTGCGATGAAGTTGAGGGAAGAGAAGTTTATGTTGAACGTGGACTGGCTGTGGTTCAATGTAATCTTTTTCACATCGGAGGAGGAAGAGCTGTTGATAATTTTTCTTCCGCCTGTTCCGTTCTGTATGTCGAGCGAGCTGATGTGCACATCCATTTTTTCGGCGGCCGGCCTTACATCGGTGGGTTTGAAATGGATAAAGCCTTTTACCGTACCGAAATAAAGGGTCCCGTCGTTATCCTTGAAAGCCGAGTTATAGTTGAATTGCCGGGTGACAAGGCCGTGTGCCTCGGTATAGGTCATGATCTTTTCTGTTTGTGTGTTGAGGCAGACCAATCCATTGGCTGTGCTGATCCAAAGGTTGTTGTTGTCGTCCGGCAGGATACGGAAAGCTACGTTACTCGGCATTCCGTTCTTTACGGTATAGTGTAACGATTCTCCGGTCTGGAAGTCATATTTGATGACGCCTTCTACGGTGGCAAACCACATATTTCCGTCTTTATCTTCGCAGGCATCGTTCACGGAGTTATGACGTTGAGTATTCAGTTTGTCGTATTGCAGATACATTCCGGTGTTGCTGGTCGTGTTGAAGTAATAGCTCCGGTTGAACATGCCGAGCCAGATCTTCCCCGAACGGTCTTCATACAGGCAGTTTACGGCAAAGGGAGGAAATTGGGGGGCATATACGAAACGGTCGTTCAGGTAATCGTAACGGAAAATACCGTCTTCCGTGCCGACCAGTACTTCCCCTTCGCGAAGAACTTTGATACAACGTACCGTGCTGTTTTTGACGGTCCGGGCGTCTTTCAACAGGTCGTAATGTTTGATCACTTTCCGGCTCCGTATATCCATCAGGTCGATGCCGTGTATTACATGTCCGATCCAAAGATTGTCGCCTGAGGCGGCCAGTCCGCGGATATTGGTATGGGAAAGGCTTTTCATGCCGGGAACGGGCTGGTAGTTCGTGAATGTCCCTGTTTTCTTTTCCAGACAGTTCACTCCGGCGTCTTCCGTTCCGATCCACCTGTTACCATAGGCATCGCTACAAATGTCGCGAATAACTTCACCTTTCAAAGAATGCGGTTCGTTCCAGGGATAATATACATTGAACGGGCGGAAGGGTGAGTAATAGTTCAGGCCGTTCTGATGGAAGCAGATCCAAACCCCTTCCTCCCTGTCTTCAAAGAGGGCGGAAATGAAATGGCTTGAAAGGGCATACGGGTCGAGCGGGTCTTGCCGGATCCGTTTGCAGGTTCCTGATAATAGGTCGTAGATGAACAAACCTGAATCTGTTCCTATCCAGAGTTCTTCTTTGTCTTTTTCGAGGAAGCAGTTGATCAGGATCGTCAGTTGATTCTTTTCCTGTATGTTCAGATCCTGATAGGTTTTTGAGAGTACATTGAATATTTTTACATCGTCATGTTCGAAGGCTACATAAATGTTGGCGGAAGAAGGCGATTGATAGAGCATAGACAGTTTCCGGGAAGTCGTAGCCGGGGAATGTGCAAAGAGATCGTACGAGTCGAGTGTCCCATCCTCCGTGTTCAACAGGGAAATAAGACCTTCCGAGTCTCCCAGCCAGATAGAGTTGTCGGCCATGATACAAAAAGAGGTATAGGTCTGCCCTTTGTTGCCGGCAAAGATGCGAAACTGTCCGTCGGAGATATTATATTGTATCAATGTTCCGTCCATCAACAGCCACAACTGGTTGTTCTTATCAAACTGAAAGAGGTCGATCCCTTTATTTTTTGTAAAGGGTACATGCAGGAACGACTCTTTTGTTTCGTTATACTGGTATAATCCGGAGAGAGTTCCTACCCATAGATTTCCGTCGTAGTCGCAGTTCAGATGGGTGATCCAGTTATTTCCAAGCGACTCGGCGTCGTCGGGATCGTTGCGGAATACTTTAAATGTGTAGCCGTCGAAACGGTTCAGACCGTCACGTGTCCCGATCCATATATAACCGCTTTTATCCTGTATGCAACAGGTCACCATATTATCGCTTAATCCGTTTTCCACCTGGTAATGGCGAAAAAGATAGTTGCTTTCGTCGGCAAATATCCAGAGGGAACAAGACAGGAAAAGTATAGATAAGATCAACTTCAGATAGCTCATAAATAAGTTTGTTGTTTGACACTGCAAGATATATAAAATTGTATTACGACTTTTCATTTATTGTATCACGGATTTCAAAAATTGTATCATACCTGATGAGAATACCATAGAATGAGATAAATACGGGAATTAATGCAACCGGAACGGACAGAGTTTCTTTTCAGGAAGGAGTACTTTTGATCAACGAAATTGGAAAACACAACAAGTAACCTTTTTATTCACTATCATGAGTACACTACATTCTAATACGAGAATCGGAACAAAAGTTCAGCTTTGCCTGATGATGTTTCTTCAATACATGCTAAGTGCTGTATGGTGGGTGCCGCTGGCCGCCTATCTTTCACACACACTTAAGCTGGAAGTGTATCAGGTTTCCTTCGTATTAAGTGCGATGGCTATCGGTGCAATGGCTTCTTCTTTTATCGGGGCGATTGCCGACCGTTACTTTGCCGCAGAAAAGATATTAGCAGTATTGAATATATTAACGGGTGTCTTTCTCCTACTGGCGGCCCAGCAAAAGGATTTTCCTCCTTTGATGTTCTTTGTCGTAATGGCTATGCTTTGTCACATGCCGACACAGAGTCTGACAAGTACGATCGCGATGAGCCATGCTCCGTCGGAGCAGTTTCCGCGTATCCGTATGTTCGGTTCGGTCGGTTGGGTCGCTTCGGGGATATTCAGCCTGGTGGCTATTCATTTATTAGGAATGGAGGCATTCGATGATACGAACCTGCCGATGTATTGCGGGGCTGGTGTTTGTTTTGTTGCCGCTTTTGCCAATCTGGCACTACCGCATACACCACCTTCGGTAGCGAAAAGTTCGAAGATCTCGGTGATGGATATTACAGGTTTCAGTGCCTTTTCGCTGATGAAGGATAAGAACTACCGGGTGTTTATGATCCTGACCTTCCTGTCTATCATACCGTTTACACTTTATCATGTATATGGTTCCATGATCCTGGCAGACGAACAGGTACGGAATATTACGGTGACGATGAACTTCGGGCAGTTGGCCGAAATGTTCTTCCTGGTTATCACTACGACAATCCTTGTGAAGTCGGGAATTAAGAATACATTAATCTTTGGTATGATAGCTATGCTGGTCCGTTACGGAGCCTTCTTTTTCGGTGCGGAAACCGGTCAGCAATGGTTCTATTATATTGGAATTATCGTACATGGGCTGATTTTTGGATTGTTCTATGTCGGTGGACAGGTTTATACGGACAATGTGGCCCCGAAAGAAATGAAGGCACAGGCGCAGGGCTTGCTTTTCTTCCTGGTATGGGGTGTCGGCTTCCTGATCGGTACGTTATGGAATGGATGGTTGATAGGATTTTTCCGGGATGGTGACAAGTGCGACTGGCCGGTACTGTTTATGATCTCTTCGGTTTGCACAGCAGTACTGTTGTTTTTGTTCATATTCCTGTTCAAACCGGTAAGCCTTAAAACTGTAGATAAATAATACGCATTTAATTCTCAAGACTATATATATTTTTTACGCCAAACATGAAAAAAGGGGATGACGAGGGTCATCCCTTTTTTAGTTTTCGGACATAACTTCCGGAGAGCGATCTGTTCATTGTGTTTCTTAACATATTCTTTTCCGTGACATACTGTCACTCAAATCACTACCTTTGGGACTATGGCTGTATGAAACGCTTACAGTCTGACAAAACAATTAAATCTGAAATAGTATGAGACCGGAAGATTACATCACCCGTGAGGGGAAGTTTGGTGCACACAACTATCATCCCCTGCCTGTCGTTCTTGAGAAAGGAGAAGGCGTATTTGTGTGGGACGTGGAAGGCAAACGTTATTTTGATTTCCTGTCCGGTTATTCCGCCCTGAGCCAGGGGCATTGCCATCCTAGAATCATCCAGGCATTGACCGACCAGGCACAGAAGCTGACACTGGTATCGCGCGCTTTCCATTCGGACGTATTGGGCGAGTATATGGAGTTTGCCTGCAAGTTCTTCGGCTATGATAAATTACTGCCTATGAATACCGGCGCCGAAGCGGTAGAGACAGCCTTGAAACTGGCGCGTCGCTGGGGGTATCGTATTAAGGGTATTGCATCGGGAAAGGCGAAGATTATCGTATGCAGCGAGAATTTCCACGGACGTACCATCACGATCATCTCCATGAGCACGGATCCCAGTTCGTATGCGGACTTCGGGCCTTATACCTCCGGTTTTATCAAAGTACAATATAATAATGTAGGAGAGCTGAAAGAAGCCTTGAAAGACCCCGACGTGGTCGGTTTCCTATTTGAACCTATCCAGGGGGAAGCAGGCGTGGTTGTTCCCGACGAAGGTTATCTCCGTACTTGTTATGACTTATGCCATGCCCATAATGTCCTGTTCATTGCTGACGAGATACAGACCGGCATCGGGCGTACCGGTAAACTGCTTGCCTGCGATTATGAGAATATTCATCCCGATATACTGATCCTGGGGAAAGCCCTCTCCGGTGGTGTCACTCCTGTTTCCGCCGTATTGGCGAACGATGAGATCATGCTGACGATCGCTCCGGGCGAACATGGTTCCACGTATGGGGGAAATCCGTTGGCTGCCGCTGTCGGAATAGCTGCCCTTGAAGTGGTGCGCGATGAACATCTCTCGGAGAATGCTTATGAGATGGGGGAATTATTCCGTAGTGAAATCCAGAAGATCGATAATCCGATGATTAAGCTGGTACGCGGAAAAGGCTTGTTGAATGCTGTCGTTACCGAGCCTCGCGGAGGAAAGGTTGCCTGGGATATCTGTCTGGCACTGAAAGAAAACGGTTTGATAGCCAAACCGACACATGATCATATCATTCGTTTCACACCACCGCTGGTTATTACCCGCGAACAGATGATGGAAGCGATCGGTATAATAAAGGAAACATTGTCCCGGTTTTTGTAAGGGCGGTTCGTGAACCGTCCCTACCTTACACATTAACACATTATTATATGAAAATAAACGTAATAGGAGTTCCTTTGAATCTGGGTTGCGACCGGGAAGGCGTGGAGCGTGCCCCGAATCATCTGCGCGAACGGGGACTGATGAAGGTGATCCGGAAGAACGGCCATCGTGCCTTCGACCTGGGGAATCTGTATGTTCCTCCCGTTTCGGAAACGGATAAATTTGCCCGTGGCAAGAGCATGAAGTATCTGGACGCTATTGTCGAGGTGAATAATAATCTGGCGGAGCTGGTGTATGATACCTTGCGCGGCGGGGCATTCCCGCTTGTTATCGGTGGTGATCATTCTCTTGGACTTGGAAGTGCTTCCGGTGTAGGGAAGTGTTTCGACGATTTCGGGATCATCTGGCTGGATGCGCATGGCGATATCAACACGAATGAAACTTCTCCCAGCGGAAACATTCATGGGATGCCGTTGAGTGCCTTGATGGGAATGGGGAGCGAGGAGCTGGTCAATGTCTATGGACAAGGAAATAAGGTGAATCCGCAGAATGTGTTCCTCGTTGGAACCCGCAGCCTGGACGAAGGCGAACAGGCACTGATTGAACGGGAGCACCTGAGCGTTTACACCATGGATACGATCCATCTGAAAGGAATCGGTTTTGTGGCCGAAGATATTAAGCGGAAGCTGAAGGAAAGAAAAATACGTAATGTCCATTTCAGTATCGATGTGGACAGTATCGATCCGCGGTTTGCTCCGGGAACAGGGACACGGGTGAGTGAAGGACTTTTGCCGGATGAGTTTAAGGATTTTGTCGATCATATCCTTTCAACGAATCTGGTGAAGTCGATGGATCTGGTGGAACTCAATCCCGAGTTAGATACGAATGACTTGACAACCGATCTCTGCCTGGATATTATCGATTATATAACAGTAAGGATTTAGAGTGGCATCCGAGATCCAGGAAACAAGAAGGGGGATATCATCGCGACATCCCCCTTTCTTTTCTGTGTCTATCTGTAATACTTATTCTTGTCCTCCGCCTAATGCGTGATAGAGGTTAATAACACCTTGTATCTCATCGAAACGGTCGGCTACCTGCGAGAGTTCCGCTTGCAACAGGCCTTGCTGGGCAGTCAGCACCTCCAGGTAAGTGGTGTTTCCGTGTTGCATCAGTAACTGGGTGCTTTTTACGGCCTTTTGTAAAGCTGTGATCTGTTGGTCAGCCAGTTGGATGCGTCCGCGTGCCGTCTGCCATTGTGTCAAAGCGTTGTTTACTTCGCTTCCGGCATTCAACAGGCTCTGCTGGAAAGCCAGAGAGGCCTCTTCCTGTTGTGCCTTGGCTATTTTCAACTGGGCGATGTTGGCGCCCTTGTTGAACAACGGCTGCGTCAACGAGCCTATCGCCTGCAACAGCCAGCCGCCCGGGTTGGTGATCATTCCTGTTCCGTTATTAGTCCATCCGGCAACACCGCTGAGGGTGATGTTCGGATAGAAAGCACTGCGTGCTCCGTTCGTTGCATAGAATGCCTGTGCCAATGAATATTCTGCCTGCCGTACATCCGGACGGTTGCTTAACAGGGAGAGCGGAACGCCGGCGGATAGTGTCTGGGGAAATTCCTGTCGATCCAATTCTCCCCGTTCCATCCGGTGAGGTACTTCTCCGAGCAGGTTGGAGAGACTGTTTTCCATCTCGTTGATCTGCTGGCGTAGCGTCAGGAGGGAGGCTTCCACACTCAAGCTGTTCGCTTCCGACTGGGAAACGGCGGCTTCGTCTGCCAGACCTGCTTTTTTCAGCGCACGCATCGCCTGTACGTTCTCTTTCCAAAGAGAGGCCGTCCGTTCACTGATGACAAGTTGTTTGTCGAGCAATAATAAAGTGTAATAGGAATTGGCTATAGTGGCTATTAGCTGTGTCCGGACGGCCTGTTTGTATGATTTAGTCTGTTCGAGAGCTGCCTGTGCACTTCTTTTTGCATTGGTGAGTCTCCCGAATATATCGATTTCCCAACTGGCAGCTACCGCCAACTGATAGCTTTTGGCGGCTTTCGAACCGTCGAAGCTGCTGATCGTACCCTGCGGATTCAGGTTTAGTGCCGGAAGGTAAGCCAGACGCGAAGTCATCAGGGCTGCTTCGGCTTCCTGTACCCGCAAATGGGCGGTGCGCATGTCGGTGTTATTCTCCAGTCCTTTTTCGATCAACGTCTGCAATTGTGGGTCTGTGAAGAGTTCCCGCCAGTCGAGACTGCCGATGCTGGTCGTATCCGTAGCCATCGCCTCGTCCCTGAACAGGTTGTCAGGAACGGAGGTCTCCGGTTTGTAGGATGTATAGATGCCGCACCCACTCAGTAACGAGAGGGTGGCGACGGATAATAGAATGATATTATTTTTCATCTGCTTGATTTCCTTTCTTTTTACTTTCGAGATAGTCTTTCCGCTCGGCGGTTACTTCTACCACTTCTTCCTGGATCTGCCAGTCGTGAGTCGGCTCGAACTGTATCGGGCGCACTTTTTCCTGCAGATACTGGAATACGATGAACAGGGAAGGCACGACGAACAGCAGTGCCAGTGTTCCGATCAACATACCGCCTACGGCACCTGTACCCAATGAACTGTTACCGTTTGCACCGACACCTGTCGCTACTACCAATGGAAGCAGACCGAAGATCATGGTCAACGCCGTCATCAGGATCGGACGCAGACGTACTTTGGCGGCAGACAGTGCGGCAGATGTCAGGCTCATACCGGCGGCACGCCGTTCGGCAGCATATTCAGTCAGCAGGATGGCTGTTTTAGCCAACAGACCAATCAACATGATCAAACCGGTTTGCAGATAGATGTTATTTTCCAGCCCCATGATCTTGGCGAACAGGAAGCTACCCATCAGTCCGAACGGTACGGAAAGGATTACGGCAAACGGGATCAGGAAGCTTTCGTAAAGCGCACTCAGGATCAGGTAGATCATCAGGATACAGATAACGAAGATCACGGCTGTCGTATTGCTTTCCTGGTTCTCTTCGCGGGTGATACCGGCAAAGTCGTAACCATACCCTTTCGGCAGGCTGGTTGCCGCTACTTCTTTTACGGCATTGATGGCGTCACCGGAACTATATCCTGGCGCAGGCATCGCATTAACCCCGATCGAGTTGTACATATTGAAGCGGCTTAGCGATTCGGCACCATATACCTTTGTCAGGTTTACAAACTGGCTTAACGGAGCCATTTCGCCGTTTGCCATACGTACGAAAGTATTATTCAGTGAAGATTCATCCAGACGATAATTGGGGGAAGCCTGTATCATCACCTTATACACTTTCGAGAAGCGGTTGAAGTTCGATACATACTGTCCTCCGTAATAACCTGACAGGGTACTCAGTACGGCATCCGGAGTGATACCGGCACGCTTACATTTAGCTGCATCTACCGTCACTTCCCATTGCGGGTAGTTGATAGAGAAGGTTGAATAGGCGGCTGCAATTTCCGGACGTTCGCGCAAGGCCCCCAGATATTGTTGTGTCGTATTGAAAAAATCGGTCAGATCGCCTCCCTTTTTATCCTGCATATACATTTCCAGTGCATTACCCATACCGTAACCGGGGATCATACCCGGCGACATGGCGAAGATGTTTGCATCCTTGATGTCGGCAGTCCGCCCGTACACCTGGTTGATAACCGATTGTACATGGTCTTCCTTATCTGTACGTTCATCCCACGGTTTCAGTTTGATGATGAACATACCGAATGAGTTTCCTTGTCCGGAGATCAGTCCGTAACCGGATACTTTGTTATAATCCTTAATCTGCGGCAGGTCTTTAATACGGTTCTCGATGTTGGTCATCACATCGTTGGTCGTTGCCAATGAGTTACCGGCTGCCGTCGTTACGTTGACGAACAATACACCCTGGTCTTCGTCCGGTACCAGACTGGTCTTCGTCGTTTTCATCAGGAAGAACAACAGGACAACCGAGCAAGCCAACATCGACCACATCAGCCATCTGCGTTTAATAAAGAAGAGTACGCCCTTCTTGTATTTGGCAATTAGAGCATCGAAAGCAGTATTGAACGCTTTACGGAAACGGGAGGCAAAGTTATTCTTTTGCGTACCGTCCTCATTGATATACGGTTTCAGTATCAGTGCGCATAACGCCGGACTCAGAGTCAATGCATTGATCGCCGAGATACCTACGGCAACCGCCATCGTCAGACCGAATTGTGTATAGAACGTACCTGAAGTTCCGCTCATGAACGATACCGGAATAAACACGGCCATAAACACCAGTGAAGAAGAGATAATGGCGGCACTGATTCCGTTCATGGCATCCATACTTGCCATGTACGAAGATTTATACCCGACGTCGAACCGGGCCTGTACCGCCTCGACGACGACGATGGCATCATCGACCACCGTACCGATCACGAGAACGAGTGCAAACAAAGTAATCAGGTTAATACTGAATCCGGCAATCGACATGAATGCGAATGTTCCGATCAGCGACACGATGATACCTACCAGCGGGATCAGGGTCGAACGGATATCCTGCAGGAAAATATATACTACCAGGATAACCAGTAAGATCGCTTCGATCAATGTCTTTACCACCTCGTGGATGGAAGCGAACAGGAAGTCGTTCGAGCTCATCATCTGTGTGATCTCAACTCCTTTCGGCAGGTCTTTACGTGCTTCGTCGAGGAAAGCGTCGATTTGCTGGTTTACCTCGGTTGCGTTGGAACCGGCTGTCTGGAATACCATACAGGAAACGCCGACATGCCCGGTCAGTTCGCCGATGTAAGAGTAGTTTTCACGTCCCAGCTCTATTTCTGCTATATCTTTCAGTTTCAGAACTTCACCGTCTTCGGTCGAACGGATTACGATATCTCCGAATTCTTCCGGCTGTATCAGGCGGCCTTTGTACTTCATCGTATATTGGTAGGTCTCCGTAGAGTTCTCGCCGAATGCACCGGTTGCCGATTCTATATTCTGTTCGGCCAGTACGGCGGTCACATCCGAAGGGATCAGGTTGTATTGTGCCATCACGTCCGGTTTCATCCAGACACGCATACTGTAATCTCCTCCCATTACCATCAGTTCGCCGACACCTGAGATACGGAGGATTTCCGGCTTCAGGTTAATGCTCAGGTAGTTGGCGAGAAAGCCTTCGTCGTATGAATCGTCAGGACTGTAAATCGAGAAGATCTGCAACATACTGGTCTGGCGCTTGGTAGTAGTGACCCCCACTTGAGTTACTTCTGCGGGTAACTGACCGGTGGCTTTGGACACACGGTTCTGCACGTTTACGGTTGCCATATCCGGATCGGTACCTTGTTTGAAGTATACCATGATGGATACGGTTCCTGCATTGGTTGCCGTAGATGTCATGTAGGTCATGTCTTCTACACCGTTGATGGCCTCTTCCAGCGGGGCGATTACACTCTTTTGAAGGGTTTCCGCACTGGCACCGAAGTAGGTTGTACTCACCATAACGGTAGGCGGGGCAATATCGGGATATTGTTCGACGGGCAGACTGGTCAACCCGATGATACCCATAAATACTATCACGATAGAGATAACGGCTGATAGTACCGGGCGTTCTATAAAGGTTCTTAATTTCATATTCCGTTCTTCCTATTATTGTTTAACCTGGATCGGAGTTCCTTCGCGTAGCAAACCTACACCTTCGGCAACGATCACATCACCGACTTTCAGGCCTTCGTTCACGATATATTCCTGGCCTCCGTTCACACGGGTGATATTGACCTGAGCCGATGTCGCTTTGCCATCTATGACTTTATAAACGTATACTTTATCCTGTATTTCGAATGTGGCTGTTTGCGGGATCACGATACTGCCCGATTTCTCTGTAGACAGGATAATGTTTCCGGAACTGCCGCTGTAAAGGATCTCTTCTTCGTTCGGGAATACGGCACGCAGGCTGACTGTTCCGGTATTGCGGTCGATGACTCCACTGATCGTTTCGACTTTCCCTTTTGCCGGATAAACGGATTTATCATTCAGTAGCAATTCGACTTCCGGCATCATTTCTAAAGCTTTCTGCTTGGAACCGTATTGGCGGGTGAGGGCCAATAGTTGATTTTCCGTCAGGGAAAAGTAGACATACATGTTCGAATTATCTGAAACTGTTGTCAACGGTTTTGGCGAATTGGCGCTGACCAACGCTCCGACACGGTAGGGGAGTGTTCCGACAACTCCGTTGGACGGACTTTTTACCTCTGTGTATGAAAGGTTATTGCGGGCACTCAGTTCCTGTGCTTTCATCTGGGCCAGCTGTGCTTTGGCGCTTAACCATGAATTTTCAGCAGTTTGCAGGTCGAAAGCCGATACTACATTTTGTGCATGCAGTTCTTTTTTACTGTCGAACGTCAGTTTTGCCGTGTTCAGTGCAGCCTGTGCAGCTTCCACATTGGCAATTGCTGTTTGCAGGGCCGCCTGATAAGGGACCTGGTCGATGACAAACAGTAGTTGACCTTTCTGTACAGCTTGTCCTTCTTCTACACATAACCGGGTGATAAATCCTGAGACCTGCGGATAAATGTCGATATCCTGACGTCCGCGGATGGTAGCAGAATAGAGGCTGCTCAGGGTTTTGTCGGTTGTGGACACTTTCAGTACTTTGTACTCATTGTTCACCTGCATAGCCGGTTGTTCCTTACAAGAACTGGCTATAAGGCAAAGAAGCCCTACCCCGATGCCGCTCAGGCATCTGGCAAATAAATTTTTCTTCATTTTTTCGTAATTGTTTATTTAAAATCCCGGCAGCGGATTCTTCCAAAATTAAAATATCAATAGGGTGATATTCGAATGAGAATAGTTTTCTACTCTTTGATATTTACTGCCTTAACTAATAACCGGTGCAAATGTCCGACTTTTTAGCAAAACAACGATGGTCGAAAAATGAATATATTTGTTCCAAATTTGAACAGCAGCGGGGAAGCCGCCTACTACTTTTTCTTCTTGGGGTCATTTAGCTTTTTAGCATCTTTCTTCAGACGTTTCTCTACCTTTTTTATATCTTCCCCGGCAGGAAATTGTTCGGGAAATATGCCTCTGCTAACCAACATGTCTCTTACGGCCAGGTTGTTATCCACATGCTCGTTTTCGATGGAGGTTTGTCCGTATAAATCGTTCTGCTGCACATTGACGGAGGTCATTTCTGCTGCAAAGTCCTTAGCTTTTATACTGATTGTAGGCAGAAAATCTGCAAGAGGGCGGCTGTCGGGTACTCCTAATTTGCGTTTGAGTAGTTTGGTATCGATACGAAACAACGCTTTATCCCCTTTGGAACGTATGGTGGCAAAGCCTTTGCTGTCTATGCCTCTTTCGTATAAAACGCCGGAAAGTAGCTTTTCTGTTTCGGCTAGTTTGGTGCGTGCATTGATGCGTTCATAGTCTAATAGGCGTTGTTCTATAAGCTCTGCGCGTCTGGTCTGTACGGCAAAATAGTTTTGTGCAAAAGCTATTTCAGGCTTCCGGGGATCGCCATTTTGCGCAATTAAGTAGCATGCGTAGCGGGTGAGTAGAGTGTTATCTACTTCTCTTTCAGCACCTTTGGCTAGGCTGATCATTTTGCGGACGTCCGCAAAATGATAGGTTGTATCTTCGCCTGCATTTTTACATGCTATTCTGGCTTTTTCTATGGCTGGTAGGAAGTTACGCCATTGGGAATATCCTAATAAGGGATATAATTCTCTTGCACTCCAACACTCTACTCCATTGTAATCACAAACAATACTCTCAAATTGAGTAAATAACTCTTTAATTTCTTCTGTTTTCATAGTCTCCGTTTTTATTAAATTGTTACAAATATAAAAATAGATATTGAATAAAGCATGTATTTCTATATAATTATTTCTTATCGGTTGATTAATATGTTGTGCGATCATTTTGCGGACGTCCGCAAAATGGTTGTATAAAACCAATCCGGAGCTGCTTTCGGATATATTTTTTATCTTTGCAGCCTTATGAAAATGGATATGGAAGAATCTTTTTTACAGCTAAGTATTGCGGACTTGCTTCGTTTTAAAATGAATCTGAAGTCCTATCAGGATAAATTGGTTATTGTGAGAATGGATGGTAACAATCACAGGAATCCGGGATTCAAAGAAGATGTTTCTATTCGCCTGGATGCCTTTTCCATCTTTCTGGTTCGGCAAGGAGACATAGAGATTACCATAGATGATTTTACCTATCATTTATCTGATAATCTGTTGTTGAATATAATGGATATGCACTCGGTAAAGAACTTCCGTGTTTCTTCTGATTTCAAAGGCTATCATCTGATCATCGATCGTAATCTGTTTTCCGAGATCATGTTAAACAGCCGTCGTATGCCTGCTGCTTATATCGCTTCCCTGCATAGTCGTCCTATCCAACATCTGAACGAAGAGGAAGGTCTTTTATTAGAAAATTGCCTCTGCCGTATCGAGCGGAATATCGACCGTACGGAACATGCATGGCAACGCGATATCATCCTGAACGAACTCCGTGGCTTTTTACTGGAGATGAATAACATCGTCTATCAGGCAAACCGCCATAAAGTAAATCCGAATCCACCGGCAAAAGATGTATTGCTTTTCCTGTTTATCCAGTTGCTGAACAAACATTGCCGGACAGAACATACTGTTTCTTTTTATGCCGGCGAATTGTGCATTACCCCCGAATACCTGTCGCGTATAATGAAAAGTTTCAGTGGAAGGACTGTCAACCAATGGATCAGTGAGGCTTTGATGCGCGAAGCCGAGATACTTTTGCGGAATCCGGATTTGTCCATTCAGCAAATAGCCGACATGCTGAATTTTTCCGATCAGTCATCCTTCGGAAAATTCTTTAAGAAACACAGGGGGGTATCGCCTATATTATTCAAACGTAAGTTTGCCACAGGGAAGGAATAAACTTTTTCTTTAGATTTTATCATGAAGTGCACCGGTCTTTCCGAAGAAGAAATCAATAATTTGTAAGATTTTTTCATATAAATATATCAGGGCTATCGTTTTGAATGATAGCCCTTTTTGTGAGTGAAAATATCCTTTTATGATTTCAGATAAACGGATTATAATTGTAGAAAACCACTTTCTTTTCTTTCAGTGATTTCTTTACGTCGATCAACCGTTGGTTGCTGCTACCACGGAATAATAAACTTTCATCGTGCAAAGCCTGTTTGAATTTCCCGTCCACCAGTACATCAATGTATTGAAGCAAGGCTGCCTGTTTCGGGTTTTCCAATAGTTTTTCAAACTTATACCCGGTGTAGCACCAGATATTTTTCCGGCTTTTCGCTTTGATGGCGCGTGCCAGTTCGGTAAATCCTTCCGGCTGGAACATCGGATCGCCGCCACTGAATGTGACATCGGCAAATTCGTCGGCCAGTACCTTTTCCAATATTTCTTCTGTAGGAACCGGTTTACCTTTCTTTATATCCCACGATTCCGGATTGTGGCAACCCGGGCATTCGTTCGGGCATCCCGCTGCATAGATAGCGGTCCGGAAGCCCGGACCGTCTACGGTTGTGTCTTCTATAATGTCGATAATCGAAAGCATAGCTTAAGAATATTCAATTATTTTTTTAGTTATGAATAATACGGTCATTCAATTCTGATAATTTAGCATTGTTCCAACGGTCGGTTGTTCCTACCAGATAACCGGTGATACGTTGCAGTTTGTCCAGATGCTGGCTGCCGCATTTCGGACATGTGTCGATATGAGCATCAGCGTTTTCAAAACCACAGTCAAGGCAACGGTTGCGGTTGTGGTTTACCGAACCGTAACCGATATTATATTTGTCCATCATATCGACTACCTTCATGATTACTTCCGGGTTGTGAGTCGCGTCGCCGTCTATTTCGACATAGAAGATATGACCACCACCGGTTAATGCATGGTAAGGTGCTTCCACTTCTGCCTTATGACGGGCACTGCATTTATAATATACCGGAACATGGTTGGAGTTGGTATAATAGTCGCGGTCGGTAATACCGGGAAGTGAGCCGAATTTCTTGCGATCTCTTCCGGTGAATTTGCCGGAAAGGCCTTCTGCCGGAGTTGCCAATACGCTATAATTATGTTGATATTGTTCGGAGAACTGATTGACACGGTCGCGCATATACGTTACGATTTTCAGGCCTAATTCCTGGGAAGCTGCATCTTCACCATGATGTTTGCCGGTAAGCGCAACCAAACATTCTGCCAATCCGATAAATCCGATACCCAGTGTACCCTGGTTGATAACAGAGGCGATCGTGTCGGTGGGTTTCAGTTTCTCGCTACCCAACCAAAGTGAAGACATCAATAGCGGGAACTGTTTGGCATAAGCCGTTTTCTGGAATTCCATACGTTCGTGAAGCTGTCGGGCGGTCACTTCCAACATATCATCCAGTTTCGCAAAGAAACGAGCAATACGAACTTCCTTATCTTCGATATCCATGCATTCGATAGCCAGGCGTACGATATTGATGGTTGAGAAGGATAGGTTTCCGCGTCCGATAGAAGTCTTCGGTCCGAAACGGTTCTCGAATACGCGGGTACGGCATCCCATAGTGGCTACCTCGTACATATAACGTTGTGGGTCGTCTGCTTTCCAATCTTCGTGCTGGTTGAATGTGGCATCCAGGTTGAGGAAGTTAGGGAAGAAGCGACGGGCAGAAACTTTGCAGGCCAGCGTATACAGGTCGTAGTTACGATCTTCCGGCAGATAACTTACGCCACGTTTCTTTTTCCATATCTGGATCGGGAAGATAGCCGTTTCGCCGTTGCCGACGCCACGGTAGGTACTTTTCAGTATTTCGCGGATGATGCAACGTCCTTCGGCCGAAGTGTCTGTCCCGTAGTTGATAGAGCTGAATACCACCTGGTTGCCACCACGTGAGTGAATGGTGTTCATATTATGGATAAAGGCTTCCATCGACTGGTGTACACGGCTGGTCGTTTTATTGATAGCATGCTGTATGATCCGCTGGTCGCCTGTCAGGCCGTCTAACGGAGTATTTACGTAATCATCAACTTCTATCTGGTAGAGATGCGAATAATCGGCTCCGTTCAACTCTTCCAGTGTTTTAATCTCTTCGATAAAACTGTTGCGTACATAAGGAGCCAGATAGAAGTCGAAAGCCGGGATTGCCTGTCCGCCGTGCATTTCGTTCTGAGCTGTCTCCAGTGAGATACATCCCAGGATACTGGCTGTTTCGATACGTTTAGCCGGGCGCGATTCGCCATGTCCGGCAGAAAAACCATATTTAAGTATACGGTCTAACGGATGCTGTACGCAGGTCAGACTCTTGGTAGGGTAATAATCTTTATCATGAATGTGGAGGTAATTGTTGGAGATAGCTTCCTTTACCTCTTCGCTTAACAAATAGTCATCGACGAACGGTTTGGTCGTTTCGCTGGAGAACTTCATCATCATACCCGCAGGTGTGTCCGCGTTCATATTCGCATTCTCACGGGTGATATCGTTCGATTTGATATTGATAATCTCCAGGAACATGTCGCGCGTTTTCGCTTTACGGGCAATGCTGCGTTGGTTACGGTAAGCGATGTATTTTTGTGCTACGTCTTTACGGCTACTGTTCATCAGTTCCAGTTCGACTGCATCCTGAATCGCTTCCACTGTCATTTGTGGTTCTCCTTTGAATGAAATATGGTCTACGATCTGGCGAATCAGCTGCAAATCGTCTCCTATTTCAGTGTGTAACATGGCCTTTCTGATTGCCGTTACAATTTTTTCCTCATTAAATCCGACGATACGTCCATCCCGTTTAATAACTGTTTGTATCATGATAGCTCTATTGGTGTGTAATACTTTTTTTATGTTTGCAAAGGTATACTGTTACTATATACGGTGTTCTTTTTGGAAAACTTTTTGCTAGTTAATATTTGTCAACTATCTGGTAATCATATGTGTTGTTTTGAGAAATGGGAAACTTTGTAATTTAGATTGGTTATTTTGTTGTCCAAAAGTAAAATCTGTAATTCTATTTCGTTAGCTCTTATGTTTCAGAGGCTTTTACCGGAAGGCAAAAAAAATATATGAAAAAGGAGTATTTAATGAGTAATTTTTCTATACATTTGCATTGAAATGGTTCTGTGTTTTCGGTTCCGGAAATACAGATTAAAAGGGAATCGGGTGTAAATCCCGGACAGTCCCGCTGCTGTGAAGCTCCGTTCAACATTCTGAGAATTACTTATTGCCACTGACGTATGTCGGGAAGGTTTCAGGATGGGAGTCAGTCAGAAGACCTGCCGTTCGTTAAAGGTTCATATCCTCGTGGGTTAGGATACGAATTCGAAAAGATTATTTATTATAAAAGTTATTAGATCATGGAGAAAGATTGTCCGCGTTGTGGTGTCTCCTTTATCTGCCGGGTAGAAAATATTACTACCTGCCAATGTGCACCTGTGAATTTGGATGAGCTTCAACTGGCCTATGTGAAAATGCATTATCCGGGTTGTTTGTGCAATTCCTGCCTGAATGAAATAAAGAAATATTTTTATGCTTGCGAAGTGAATCCTCGTTACAAACTCATACAGGCATTGGAAATGCCTAAAAATAAAAGCCTGACTAATCCACCGAAAAAACATGGTAATATGCCGTTATAGAAAGAAATTAAAAATAAATTGTTATGAAGTGGATAAATGAGTTGTTATGGGGAGAGGGAATAGGACATTCCATCCTCTTATTATCGCTGGTGATTGCTGTCGGTATCCAGTTGGGAAAGATCAAGGTATTTGGTATCTCTCTGGGAATAACGTTGGTTTTGTTTGTCGGTATTTTACTGGGGCATTTCGGATTTACCATCAATCCCGCTGTTATCCACTTCTTTAAGGAGTTCGGATTGATCCTGTTTGTCTATTCGGTAGGTATGCAGGTAGGACCGGGGTTCTTTTCTTCCTTTAAGAAAGGGGGGATGACCTTGAACGGATTGGCTTGCGGAATTGTCTTTCTTGGTGTTATAACAGCATTAGCCATTCATTTTATAACGGACATTCCTATACCGACGATGGTTGGTATTTTGTCGGGAGCTATTCTGGGTAGTATTCCCTTCTCTATTCCGGGGATTCCGCAGCCAATCAAACTGGGTTTGGCCGGTGGCCCGTTGGTTGTTTCTATCCTGTTAAGCCGGTTCGGATACCGTTATAAATTGGTTACTTATACCACCCAGAGTGCTAACCTGATGTTGAGGGAGGTCGGCATAACCATGTTCCTTGCCTGTGTAGGTTTGAGTGCCGGGGATGGATTTGTGGATACGATCGTGAATAAAGGAGGTTTTGCCTGGATCGGTTACGGTTTCATCATCACGATGTTGCCTTTATTGATTATCGGACTGGTAGGACGGCATTTCTTTAAACTGAACTATTATACGTTGATGGGATTACTGGCCGGAAGTACGACCGATCCTCCTGCACTGGCTTATGCAAATGCTACGGCAGGAAATGATGCACCGGCTGTGGGGTATGCAACGGTTTATCCTTTGACTATGTTTTTACGCGTATTAACCGCGCAACTAATGATATTATTCTTCTATTAAATTTATAAAATTTGGTTGTTAGAATATTGTTCAATAATAATTTTAAAGCCAGAAGCTCCGCCGAAGTGATTTCGCCGGAGCTTCGTCCTTTATAGAGGTAATGAGGTTGTATTATCCCGCTCCTCCCATGATATCCAACAATTCGTTGGTGATGGCTTGCTGGCGGGTTTTATTATATTGGAGTGTCAGTTCCTGGATCAGGTCGTTCGCATTGTCGTTGGCCGTCTGCATGGCCAGCATACGGGCGGCATGTTCGGCTGTAACGGTGTCGAGCAATGTCGTATAGATATGTAAGTGAAGCACTTTCGGGAGCAACAAGGCCAACAAATGTTCGGATGACGGTTCGAGTATATAGTTGGCCGATGAATGTGCCGGATCTATTTCCGGCAGAGTGACCGGCAGGAATACCTTTTCGGTCAGTACCTGTTCCGCCATATTCTTGAAATGATGGTAGAGCAATTCTACCCGGTCTGCTTCTCCGGAAATATAAAGCGTCATCAGCGCAGATGCCAGCTTGCTGGCATCTGCGTAATTCAGCTTGTCTGCGATCAGCAGAAAACTGTCGTCTGTCTGATACCCTGCTTTGTGAAGTTCGTCGGCTATCTTTTTACCGACAGGATACAGGCGCACAGCGATACCATCCGCCTCATACCGGTGAAGGCGGGTAGACAGTTCCTTCCATACGTTGGCATTGAAAGCACCACACAGACCCGTATTGGACGAAAAGGCGACGATAGCAACCTGTTTTACCTCCCGTTGGGCGGTATAAGGTGAATTCAGTTCGCTTTCGGCTGCCAGGGTTCCGTTCAACAGGGCGCTCAGCTTACTTTCGTATGCAAGCATATGTTCGACAATCGTCTGCGTGTGATGTAGTTTGGCAGAAGATACCATCTTCATGGCTGAAGTGATCTTCTGCGTGTTCCTGATCGATGCAAGACGGATTTTTATCTCTTTCAGTGATGCCATAATTTAGTTTCTATATTCAACCAGCTTTGTATGCACCGCTTACCTGGCGGGCTGTTTCCTCCAGGATACGGCAGACGTCATCGTTTATCACACCCGATTTCAGTACGTCGAGTACGTCGTGCTGGTGGTTGGTGATTAATGTCTGCAGGTATGCGTTCTCGAAATCGTGAACATGCTCCAGCGGCACTTCCTTCAATAAACCTTTTGTTCCGCAATACAGGATCGCGATCTGTTGTTCGACAGGCATCGGGCTGTATTGGGGCTGGATCAATAGCTGGGTATTCTTTTGTCCTTTGTCGATGGTAAAAGCGGTAACAGTATCCATCTCGCCACCGAATTTGGTGAACGACTCGAGTTCGCGGAACTGTGCCTGGTCTATCTTTAAAGTACCGGCCACTTTCTTCATCGCTTTCAGCTGGGCGTTACCGCCTACACGGGATACCGAGATACCTACATTGATAGCCGGACGGTTTCCCTGGTTGAACAGGTCTGTTTCCAGGAATATCTGTCCGTCGGTGATGGAGATCACGTTGGTCGGGATATAAGCCGAGACGTCACCCGCCTGTGTTTCGATGATCGGCAGGGCAGTCAATGAACCGCCACCTTTCACGATCTCTTTCATGCTGTCCGGCAGGTCGTTCATCTCGCAAGCCACTTCCTGCTGGTTGATGATCTTCGCTGCACGTTCCAGCAAACGGGAGTGCAAGTAGAAGATATCACCCGGATAAGCCTCGCGACCGGAAGGACGGCGCAGGATCAGGGATACTTCGCGGTAAGCAACGGCCTGTTTGGACAGGTCGTCGTAAACGACCAGGGCATGGCGTCCGCTGTCACGGAAGTATTCACCGATAGCCGCACCGGCAAAAGGAGCGAAATATTGCATGGCTGCCGGGTCGGAAGCCGTGGCACTGACAACGATCGTGTAGTCCATAGCACCTTTTTCCTGCAGCGTATTGACCAAAGAGGCAACAGTAGAACCCTTTTGTCCGATCGCAACATAGATACAGTAAACAGGGTTGCCTGCTTCGTAGTTGCTGCGTTGGTTGATAATGGTATCGATCGCGATGGAGGTTTTACCTGTCTGGCGGTCGCCGATGATCAATTCACGTTGGCCGCGTCCGATAGGTATCATGGCATCTACAGCCTTGATTCCCGTCTGCAGCGGTTCATTGACCGGCTGGCGGAAAATAACGCCCGGCGCTTTCCGTTCCAGTGGCATCTGGTATTTCTTTCCTGTGATCTCACCTTTCCCGTCGATCGGGTTACCCAGCGGGTCGATCACACGGCCGATCATGTTTTCGCTTACATTGATGGAAGCGATACGGCGGGTACGTTTTACGGTATCGCCTTCTTTTACCTGGTCGGTCGGGCCGAGTAATACGGCACCTACGTTATCCTCTTCCAGGTTCATAACGATGGCTTCCATGCCGTTGTCGAAAGCCAGCAGTTCGTTGGCTTCCGCATTATCCAGTCCATAGATGCGTGCCACCCCGTCGCTTACCTGAAGCACGGTACCTACTTCCTCCAGATGGATACTGGTATTGATACCTTCCAGTTGCTCGCGTAATATGGCGGAAACTTCACTTACTTTTATCTGGTCTGTCATACGTTTTTCTTTTTTAATTTCTTTCGATCAGCTTGTTTCTTATCTCCCGGAGTTGACGTGAATAACTGGCGTCGATCCGGATGTTGCCGATCCGGAGAACGAATCCTCCGATCAGTTCCGGCCGGAGCACTCCCGTAAACTCGATGGTGTCGCCGGTTTCTTCCTGCAACCGCTTCTTCAGATGCTCCTGGGTCGCTTCGTCCACCGGTACCGGTGTCTTGAACAATACCCGGGTGATCTTCTTGTCTTTCCGGTACATATGGATATATATATATGCCATGAGCGGTAACAGGCTTTCCCTTTTACGCTGCAACACCAGGCGGATAAAGCGTGCGAACAGGTCGCATACTTCCAGGCCGGCGGCGGTAGTGAGCAACCGGATCTTTTCCTTTTCGGGAATGATCGGGTTGTCGAGTACCGTTTTCAGTCCCGGTTGTTCTTCGAAACTGACCATCAGCATCTTCATATCATCATATACCCGGGTCTCCTGCTTTTTCTCTTTAGCAAGTGAAAAGAGCGCTTTGACATACCGGGAAGAGATTGTACCTACATCCATATATTATGATTTACTAAACGAAACATTGTCGAGCAGCCCGTTGATGATCTTTTCCTGTTCATCCGTGCGGCTGATTTTCTCTTTCATTACTTTCTCTGCAATAGCGACAGACAAATCGGCTATTTCGGTACGGACTTCACGGATCGCTTTCTCTTTTTCTTCCCGTATATGCCGCGTTGCCTCTTCTACCTGCAGATGGGCTTCAGCGGAAGCTTTCTGATGGGCTTCGCTGATGATCTGTTCTTTTTCAACCAGGGCTTGTTTCAGGATCTCATTCTGCTGCTCCCTTGCCTGGGCAAGGATCTTTTCGCTTTCGGCCTGTATGCCGGCAAGCTGTTCGTTTGCCTGGCGGGCCGACTCGAGGGATTGGTCTATGTATTCTTTCCGTTGTTCCACGGCTTTGATAATCACCGGGAATCCATATTTGGAAAGAATGACAAAGACAATTCCGAAGGAAAGGATCATCCAGAATAAAAGCCCTGCGTCTGGTGTGAGCAATGACATAGTTTACTTTATTTTATTGGAACAATCCTAAGAAACATACCACGATCGCAAACAGGGCAACCCCTTCTACCAACGCACCCATAATAAGCATGGATGTACGGATATCGCCGGCTGCCGACGGTTGACGGCTGATTCCTTCAACTGCACCTTTTCCGATAAGTCCGATACCGATACCTGCGCCGATAGCTGCTAATCCGGCTCCCATTGTTGCACCTAGTTTAGCTAAGCCTGCGCCGGCTGCTGCTTGTAATAAAATTGCTGATAACATAGTTTTTAATCTTTTAATTAGTAACCTTGTTTTTAATAAATATGTTTGTTTACTCTCTTACTTTAGCCAGTCCGATATAATTGGCCGACAGCAGGGTAAATATATAGGCCTGCAGACATGCCACCAACAACTCGAGACAGTTCATAAACACGGTGAACAGTACGGATACGACCGTCATTGTCCCGTTTATGGCTACTCCCATCGAGGCGGTGATGAATATCAGGCAAGTAAGTGCCAGGATGATCGTATGGCCGGCCATGATGTTGGCAAACAGACGGATCATCAGGGCGAATGGCTTCGTTAGTATGCCGAAAAATTCCACAAAGGGCATGATCGGCAACGGCAACTTCAGGAACAGCGGTGCATTCGGCCAGAATATCTCCTTCCAGTATTCTTTGGTAGCGAACAGGTTTACCGCCAGGAACGTGCATCCTGCCAGTACCGCCGTGACGGCAATATTGCCCGTGACATTGGCTCCTCCCGGAAAGATCGGGATGATACCGATCAGGTTATTGATCAGGATAAAGAAGAATACCGTCAGCAGGTAGGATGAAAAAGGTTTGTATTCCTTTCCGATCCCTTCCTTTACCACTCCTTCATTGATATACATGACCGCCATCTCCATCAGTCCGGTAAATCCGCCGGGTGCTTCGTAAGGATGCTTCTTATACCAGCGGGCTGTCCTGAGGACGATGAAAAGCAATATCCCGCAACTGAGCAACAGGCCGACTGCGTTTTTGGTGAGCGACAGGTCGAGCGGCTTTACCTCTTCGCCCCGGCTGTTCTTCTCCACCACTTTTCCGGCATGTTCGCCTTCTCCTGCCACGTAGTAATTATGATGTACGTTGCCGTGATGCAGGTGAGAGGAGAGGAACATATCCCATCCGCGCTCTTCGCTCCTGACCAGAACGGGAAGCGGTATGGAGATTTCCTTGCCGTTCCATTCGGTAATATGCCAGGTATAGGCATCCCGAATATGCGAGAATACGATATCCTGCACATCTACCTTTCCCGGTTCGTCGCCTGTGGTGGCCGCATTTATAGGGGCACCGATACAGGCCAGTAGGAGAAAGGTAAACCAAAACAGGTATTTATTTTTTATTCTGTTCATCTTTTTCTCTTTTCTCTCTTAGCATTCTTTTTTTCTCAAACAGATACATTGTATATGTTTCCAGTACGAGATAAATGAAATAAAACAACATCATCGTAAATCCGAAAGCTTTCAGGTTCTGGCCGACCATCGCGGCATATAACCATAGAAAGACGAGCGCAAGTATGATTTTGCATAGCCGGACTACCATATATGTAACAATGGTGACATCGCCATGTTTTCGTTTTACATGGTCCAGAAAGAAAGTCATCAGCATGGCCATCAACCAGTAGAAAACCGGGATGGATGGGTACCAGTCAAAATAGACCGAAGGCCAGATGGTATATAACAACCCTCCTAAAGTGACACCAATAACTACATTAATAAAAGTGATTAAGCCCATTAGCTTCATTCTTAATCTACCGCTCATGATCGTATTGTTTATTCGATGCATACGGACAGGATATCGTTTTTTATCTCAACGAATCCGCTCTGTATTTTTATTTCTTGTCGTTCTTTCTTTTCTTTTGTCTGATACCGGATAACGCCCTCTTCCAGCGCGGCTATCATGGAGGCATGATGAGGTAATACGTCGAACGATCCGGCGATACCCGGAAAAGAGACGTAGTCTGTTTCACCTTTGAACAAGATGCCTGCGGGAGATATGATTTCCAGTTCCATACGTTATTAATTTGCTTGTTCTGCCAGTTTCTTCCCTTTCTCGATCACGTCTTCAATCGTACCTACGTTGAGGAAGGCCTGTTCTGGGATATTGTCTGTTTCACCATCCATGATCATATTGAAACCACGGATCGTGTCTTCAATAGAGACCATAACACCCGGTATGCCGGTGAACTGTTCCGCCACGGCAAAAGGCTGCGACAGGAAACGTTGAACGCGGCGGGCACGGTTCACTGTCTGGCGGTCTTCGTCCGAAAGCTCTTCCATACCCAGGATAGAAATGATATCCTGCAGTTCCTTGTTTCGTTGAAGGATCTGTTTTACGCGCTGGGCCGTTTCATAATGTTCCTTTCCAACGACCAGCGGGTCGAGGATACGGGAAGTCGATTCCAACGGGTCGACAGCCGGATAGATACCCAATTCGGTGATCTTGCGGCTCAATACGGTGGTGGCATCCAGGTGCGTAAAAGTGGTTGCCGGTGCCGGGTCCGTCAGGTCGTCGGCAGGTACATAAACAGCCTGCACCGAAGTGATCGAACCTTTCTTTGTCGAGGTGATACGCTCCTGCATGGCCCCCATTTCGGTAGCCAGTGTCGGTTGATACCCTACGGCCGACGGCATACGTCCCAGCAAGGCGGATACTTCAGACCCTGCCTGGGTGAAGCGGAATATATTATCGATAAAGAACAGGATATCGCGTGTTTCCCCTTCGGGTGCCAGGTCGCGGAACGACTCGGCGATGGTCAATCCGGATAATGCCACTGACGAACGCGCTCCGGGCGGTTCGTTCATCTGTCCGAATACCAATGTAGCCTGCGATTTAGCCAGTTCTTCGTGATCTATCTTCGACAGGTCCCAATGTCCGGCTTCCATGCTTTCCCTGAACTCTTTGCCGTAGCGGATCACACCCGACTGTATCATTTCACGCAACAGGTCGTTACCTTCGCGGGTACGTTCGCCCACGCCGGCAAAGACGGAAAAACCGTTATTCTTTTTAGCAATGTTATTGATAAGTTCCATGATAAGAACGGTCTTACCTACACCGGCTCCTCCGAAAAGTCCGATCTTACCCCCTTTGGAATAGGGTTCCAGCAGGTCGATCACTTTAATACCTGTGTAAAGAACATCCTTGCTGGTTGTCAGATCCTCAAACTTCGGCGGTTCGCGATGGATGGGAAGTGCCCCTTTCCGGTCCAGTTCTTCCATCCCGTCGATCGAATCACCGGTAACATTCATCAAACGCCCTTTTACCTGGTCGCCGACCGGCATGGTAATAGGCGAGCCGCATGAAACGGCTTCTACTCCTCGCTGCAGTCCGTCTGTCGTATCCATAGCGACTGTACGGACTGTGTTTTCCCCAATATGTTGTTGTACTTCTACAATCAACGTTTTTCCATTGGGGCGGGCTATCTCCATGGCGTCATGGATACGGGGTAGTACTGTTTTTCCTTCTTTTTCAGTATCGAAGTGAATATCCACAACCGGCCCGATAACCTGCGAAACATAACCTTTTGTTTCTCCCATACAATTCTAATTAACCTTTTCAATCTGTTTTCAAGGTTGCAATATTACGAAAACAACCTGCCGGAAACTGTAACATATTACTTTTTGGGCTTTTTTGCATTTAGTTAAACTTTAAACTAATTTGAGGTGTGTACCTAAATAGACCAATAACTTTCTGATATGGAACAATTCGGAGCTCATTTGTTTAAAATCTTCATCCGGAACTAATTATTTTTGGTTCCAATCTAAAGTAGGGTGAAATTCCTTGTTGTGTATTTCTTTGTTAAAAATATAGTTGTTTCAGTCGCTATCGTATAAAATGTTTAAGAGGCTGCCCCATATATTAAATGAACAGCCTCTTGTTGTTTGTATCGTTATGATTTATTTTACCATTCAAGGAACTTTCCGCGTTGCCGGCGTTTCTCCAGCTCTTCCTGTAGATACCGTTTGCGGTCTTTGGCGATGTATTGGCGGGCAAAGATGTTCGGAACGGCAACCCCCAGCGAGATACAGAGGATGATAAGGGCTGAATTGATGCCGTTGAAGAATGCATTCGTCACTTCACCGACTACTCCGTGCAGGTCGATGAATGCCAATAATGACCGGTACATCAAGACCCCGGGGATCATCGGGATGACGGAGGGTATTGTCAGTACGTGGTTGGGTACATGGAACCAATGCACCGCTTTCACTGCGAGGAGGCTCACTACGAAGCTTCCCATAAACGAACCGATCACAGGACCGTAACCCAATTCGAAATTCACAAAGTTGCGTGTACATACGGCAATGATCCCTCCGATTGCTACCACCCATAATAAGCGGCGTTGTATATTAAAGATCATCGAAAATCCCATCGCAGCAATAGCCGCAGCAATTGCATATACATAATACGGGTCGTGAGGAACCATACTTAGTTCACTGAATTTATGGTCGATCGTGATGTCCCCCATCACAAGTACACGCATGGCAAACGCGATACCGAAAGTCATGGCGCCTACCATCATGGCCGTATTCGCCGCACGGGTGATCCCTACCAGCAAATGGTTGTCGAGCATATCGTCCACAAAGTTGATCAGCGGCACTCCCGGTACGATGAACAAGGCACATGCCAGCAACGGATGATAGGGCGTATCGGATAGTCCCGAGAAAGAGGAAACATAGGCCAGGCAGGTGGATACGAAAGCGGCGAGGGCTATGCTCATATAGACATTCAGGCCGGCTTCGACGCAACGGGCACGTACCCTGAAACCGATGAATGCGCAAATGGAAGCAAACAGGAAAGCGATCCAGTCGCATCCAAACAGTTTACAGAATCCTCCGCAGGCAAATCCGGCGCCGATGGCCACTACATAAGGAATATAGTTACGCGGTTTTGCCGCAATTTTCTCCAATTCATTTTCGTATTCGTCCAGTGAGTAATCTTCCTCGATAGCGCGCCATGAAAGATCGCTGATCTGTGAGATTGCGGTCATGTTAATACCGTGTTTCTCACATTTCTGGAATTTGGAGAATGAGTTTCTTTCGTCACTGACATTTACCATGATCATCGTCCACCGGATATCGAGATGTAATTTCTCTTCCGGAATACCCATAAATGCAGCTACTCGTTTCATGTTCCGTTCAATACGGTTCGTGTCGGCAGCACTTTCCATCAATAATTTACCGGTACGAAGCAAGAGATCTAGTTTGCGTCGTAATAACAATACTTCCTTGTCTGTCATCTTTTTGTTTAATTCGGGTCCAATTCGGGCGCGAAGGTACAGCTTTTTTCCGATTATCAAAATGCTATTACTATCGCATGTAAATCGAATTAATATAGCGACTATTTAGAATTAATATTACGGGTAATATTTTTTAACGTATTAAACGGACAGGGAAAGGGTGATTATATAATCAAAATGTAAAAAGGCATATTCTCCCCGGGAAGAGGTAAACAGCAGGTTCGCATCGATACGAATGATATAAAGTTTGCCTGTTCTATCTTCATATTCCGATATATTTCGTATTTTTGCCATCGAATTATGGTGTAACGGTTTGGCTGTCGCTGACCGTTAGTAAAAGGGAATCCGGTGCAAGTCCGGAACTGTACCCGTAGCTGTAAGTTCTATAACCCCGGCAAATCTTGTTGCCACTGACTGAAAAGTTGGGAAGGCGGCCGATCATGGGAGAACGAGTCAGAAAACCTGCCATCATTCGATATGCAATGCCTCGGGTAAGGTATTGATAGACCTGTAATATATGCGAAATTTATACATAATAAGAACTCTATGCCTGTTTGGCGCATGGCTGTATGCGTCTGTGCCGGTAAATGCACAGCAGATAGATACAACGGCTTATCATCAACTGAAGGGGGTGGAGGTGGTGGAGAAGGCGCGTCCGTCCACTACCCGCGAAGCGGCTCCTTTGCAGGTGATGGATCGTGCCGGTATCGAACGGTTGGGGATACAGGACTTGTCGGAAGCGGTAAAACGTTTCTCCGGTGCTACCGTAAAGGATTATGGTGGGATAGGGGGATTGAAGACAGTATCGGTGCGCAGCCTGGGTGCGCAACATACGGCTGTCAGCTATGATGGCGTAACGATAACGGATGCCCAGAGCGGACAGGTCGATATCAGCCGCTTCTCACTGGATAATGTAGAAATGGTTTCACTTTCGATCGGACAGACCGACGATATTTTCCAGACGGCCCGGATGTATGCATCGGCGGGGGCGTTGAGTGTGAAGACTAGTTCTCCGGACTTTACATCTTCTCCTTTCCATTTGAAAGCTCAATTGAAAGTGGGCTCATTCGGTCTCGTGAATCCTTATTTACGTTATGAGCAGAAGTTAGGTAAAAAATGGTATACCTCCTGGCATGGCGATTATTTGCGGGCTGATGGTAATTATCCGTTTACTTTGGTGAACGGTGACTTGGTAGAAAAGAAGAAAAGAAATAATAGTGATATCGAATCCTGGCGTACGGAACTGAATTTTGCAGGTGATCTGGGAAAAGCCGGTACGCTGTCGATGAAAGGATATTATTTTGATTCCCACAGAGGACTGCCCGGGTCTGTAATTCTCTACAATGATTATTCAGGTGAACGCTTGTGGGATAGGAATGCCTTTGCACAAGCTCGTTATGAGAATCGTATAACTGAAAAGTTCGCTTTGCAGGCACAGGCCAAATATAATTACTCATGGATGCGCCATTTGGATGTTGATAATAAGTATGAGTCGGGAAGACAGGATGACCGGTATACACAAAAGGAATATTATCTTTCCGTATCCGGTTTATATTCACTGACAGATTATCTTTCGTTTTCTTTGGCTGAAGATTATTTCATCAATACATTGGATAATACCATTCCGGAATGTCCTTTTCCAAAAAGATATACTTCTTTAACGGCTTTGGCCGCCCAATATAAAGATACAAGATTGACTGCCACAGCCAGTTTATTGGGAACTTATATAACCGAGAAAGTAGAAAGAGGCGACAAACCGTCTGACCGTAAACGATTATCACCGGCAGTCAGTTTATCATGGAGGGTTATGCCTGAATATAATTTCCGTTTACGAGCTTCTTATAAAGATATATTCCGTGTTCCGACTTTTAATGATCTGTATTATCTGCGGATGGGAAATACCAATTTGAAACCGGAGCGTGCAACTCAATATAACCTGGGAATGACCTGGAGTGGTTCGTTGCCTTTTATTAATTATCTGAATGCTTCTGTGGATGGTTATTATAATCGTGTGAGTGATAAGATCGTTGCCATACCGACTATGTTCATCTGGAAAATGATGAATATGGGAGAAGTTTCAATTGGGGGAATTGATGTCAACTTGTCGGCAGAGGTTCCTTTATGGAAAAATATTTCTTTATCCGGACAAGCTTCTTATTCCTGGCAACATGCGATAGATATAACAGACGAGACTGAGAAAAATTATCGGGATCAAATACCTTATACTCCAAGGCATTCAGGAAATGTATCTGTGGCATTACAAATGCCCTGGGTCAATGTTTCTTATTTATTGACCGTGGTAGGAGACCGCTATGCAAGTCCCCAAAATATAGAAAGGAATCTGATAGATCGTTATGCGGAACAAACGATTTCGCTGAATCGGTCGTTTACTTTTGCTTCCTGTTCTTTGCGGTTGCAGTTTGATATTATAAATGTCGGTAATATAAATTATGATGTGATAAAGTACTACCCCATGCCCGGACGTTCTTTCCGGGGAGGGCTTGTTTTTGTGTATTAAGAATAGATTTTGGTTAACAAACAATTAATGTAATTAGAAATGAAAAAGAATTTTTATTGGTTTGCTTGTCTTGCTTGTGCAGTGCTGGCTTTTTCTTCTTGTAGCGATGATGACGATAAGAATGGACCGGATGTAGAGATCCCGGAAGAAGTAACAGGTGTTTATATTCTGGATGGTGGTAATTTCGGAGATAATAATGCCGGAATTTCTTATTTGGACTCAGAAGGAAAGGTTACAGAAGATATTTTTAAGAAGCAGAACAACCGTGCTTTGGGAGATATGGGACAGCATATGATTAAATATGGTTCTAAACTGTATGTATCGGTGTACGGTTCGAAGACTGTAGAAGTGTTGGATGCTGCCGATGCTACAAGCTTGAAGCAGTTGACTTTGACTGACGATCAGGGTGCAACACGTGCTCCGCGTATGTTTGCGGCTTATAAAGACAAAGTTTATCTGACTACTTATGACGGTTATATTGCTAAAATAGACACTGCATCAATGGCTGTTGAAGGCTATGTGAAAGTAGGTCCTAACCCAGACGGCATAACAGTTGCCAATGGTCGTATCTATACGGCAGATACAGATGGAATGAACTGGCCGAGTCAAAGTACCAGCGTTTCCGTTGTCGATATCAATAGCTTTAAGTTTGAAAAAACGATTACGGTGTCATTGAACCCGAATTATATCTATTCAGATTCAGATGGTGATGTATATGTTATTTGTATGAGTGACTATTCAGATGACAAATCGTATATTGTACAGCGTATTGATGCTAAAACAGACGAAGTGAAGACTGTTGAAGGTATTAAGGCTTATAAAATGACTGTGGCAGATGATATCGCTTATATCATGTTCAATGATTATTATGCAAATGAAGTGAAGTTTTATAAATATGACTTGAAAAACGAAAAACTATTGAGTGATAATTTTATTACGGATGGAACCGTAGTCAGCTCTCCTAATGGCATCGGTGTTGATCCCGTTACTGGTGATATCTATGTAGGGAAAAGCAATAAGAAGAACAATGGCGATGTTTATGTCTTTTCTTCTGAAGGAAAGTTGAAGTCTCAGTTTGAAACGCTTCCTTATCCGTCAGAATTCATATTCATGACTAATAAATAAAAGCACTTTGTGATTTGAAACAAATCTGTTTATTAGTAATGTTTGTACTTTGGACTGTTTCCTGTAGTCAGTCCAAAGTACAGAATATTAGCGGAAGTGATTTACTTGGTTCCGACACTATTCGTTACGCCCAAGGATTTACAGTTCAATATTTCGACGATTATACTTCCGTCGAAGTTCGTGATCCCTGGGACAGTACCCGTATCCTGCAACGGTATCTTTTGGTAGACCGTGAGCAGCAGGTACCGGATGGCTTGCCGAAAGGAACAGTGGTGCGAACCCCTATCCGTAATATCGTCGTCTATACCTCCGTGCATGCTGCTATTATCGACCAGCTGAATGAAGCCGATAAGGTGATTGGCGTATGCGAACCCCGGTATATGGATACGCCTTCTATCCAGGAAGGTCTTCGTGCCGGAAAAATTGCCGATCTGGGTGAAGCAACCTCTCCGAATATAGAAAAGATCATCGATATAGGGGCGGAGATCATTATCGCTTCCCCATTTCAGAATGCGGGATATGGTCCGGCTGAGAAACTGGGTATTCCCATTATTGAGGCGGCCGACTATATGGAGTCGTTGCCTTTGGGACGGACCGAATGGGTACGTTTCTACGGCCTGTTGTTTGGAAAGAGTGCGATGGCAGACTCCATCTTCCGCGAAACGGAACAAAGCTACCTGGAGTTGAAAGAGCTGGCAAAGACCGTGACCAACCGTCCGACCGTCATCTCTGAAAAGAAATTCGGCTCTTCCTGGTATATGCCGGCCGGCGATAGCTACATCGCCCATCTGTATACCGATGCCGGTGCCGATTATATCTTTAAAGATCTTCCCGGAGCAGGCAGTACGCCGCTGGCTTTTGAAACCGTGCTCGATAAAGCCATCCATGCCGATATATGGCTGATCAAATATAATCAGGCAAATGATATGACATACAAAGACCTGCGTACCGAGTATACTCCCTACGAGAACTTTGATGCCTTTAAGAACCGTCGGATATATACCTGTAATACGGGTGTTGTCCCTTATTATGAGGAGTTCCCGATTCATCCCGACTATCTGTTGAAAGACCTGGTATGGGTATTCCATCCCGAATTACTGCCCGGTTATACACCGCGTTATTACCGGAAGATGGAATAACATAATTCTGCATAAAAGTTTTGCGGATTTATTTGTCATTTGCAATAAAGGGTCATAATATCCTGTTTATTAGAATATAACGCCATTGCAAATACTTCTTTTATTTGCAATGGCGTTTGTCATTTGTCATATACACAAAGTTTTCAAAAAGTATCTGCCATCTGTCACACTATGGTGTAATATACAGGTTTACAGGAAATAAAGTGTGGCAGATGTTTCTTTTTATCTGTAACTGCATCTGTCATCTGTATAAGACTATGTATTAATAGGTAGGTAACTACCTGTTAAGAAGGGAGATACTAGTGTAAGAGTCCCGATCTGTTAAAACTACCCTGTACAGGGTGGCCTGACAGGGTGTACAGGCTGGTTTTGTATGGTGTACAGGTTAATTTTCCAGGATGTACAGGGTAGAAATAATATCTCAGGTCTTAACGTTTAGTTCCTCCTGTCTTAATACATAAAAGCTGCTAGAGGGGTTTCTACTATCTCCTTGTTTGGTATTATAATCTCTCACTTTTAGAAAGATATGAGTCAAATGTAGAAATAACTGAGTCAATAATATAGGAAAATGCCCCTGTCTGTCCATCAGCTATCAGTCATAAATAAGACAAACCCAGTTACAGGTTTATTTGCCGTCAGTTTTAACTGACGGATCAGTAAATGATCTATTTCTCTGGACTTTAGTCCCATTTTAAACAGTCTCTTTATTTACAGAGAAATGTGGCTAAAGCCAAAGAAGGAGAAACAACTTGTAATCCGTCAGCTAAAGCAGACGGCAAATGAACCTGTAATGGCGAAGTCTCTTTGATAAGGGGATAGCTTCAATGATTGCTTATATCTGTCAAATTAATGAAACATTCAAAACTGTCAAATAATGAAACATTCAAATCTGATAAAATATGGATGTTCTCCCTCTTAACAAGAGCCGACTTTTATTTAGTCTTTCCGCTGGAGTAATTTGTTTTTGTTTGTTATATTGTTGAGAACTCTTTATCTTCGTTTCAAATAAAGGTGAATGATATGGAAAAGAAAACATCGACTCTTCGTTTGATTTACCCGCAGTGGCAGGGAGGGATAGTGGCCCATTGGATGCCTGATATTCCGGCAGATGATGCTTCAAGAGGGTATTACCTGGGGGCTCAACTTTTGAATTTACTGGCACCGGAAAGTTCGCAAAAGACAGTGGTGGTGCCTGTCTCCCTGGATATAAATGACCGGGAAACGGAAAAAGGCGTGAGTGCCCATCGGGTTATTCTGGAACAGACCGAAGTAGCCCTGGCAAAACTCAAGGAGAATAACCCCGACCGGATTGTAACATTGGGAGGCGAATGCTCCGTGAGCGTAGTTCCGTTTACCTATTTAGCAGAAAAGTATCCCGGGGATGTAGCTGTAGTCTGGATCGATGCACATCCTGACGTCAACCTGCCTTATGATGATTATAAGGGCTATCATGCAATGGCGCTGACGGCATGCCTGGGTATGGGGGATGAAGAAATCATGAATGTATTGCCAGGAAAGATCGAAGCCTCAAAATCATTGCTTGTGGGACTACGCTCCTGGGATGAAGGGATGAAAGACCGCCAGGAGGAATTAGGTATAAAAGGTTTGTCGCCTGTGGAAGTGGCTGCCGACAGTACGGCTGTCCTGGAATGGCTGAAAGGAACAGGGGTGTCCAAAGTTGTTGTTCATTTTGACTTGGATGTGCTCGACCCGAACGAAATTATTGCCGGCGTAGGTGTTGAGCCCGATGGAATGAAAATACAGGAAGTGGTTCGTGTGATCAATGACATAGCCGCCGAATATGATTTGGTGGGGCTCACCGTGGCCGAACCTATGCCGCGTATCGCTATCAAGATCAGGAATATGCTGGATCAGCTGCCTTTACTGAAAGAATAGGCCTGTTGTAGAGCGGCAGAAGAACAAAATCCCCGGTCTCAAGAGCTTGAGCCGGGGATTTTCTGTAGTTTGGCATTTGAATTATAGGGAGTTGTTATTTTGGTCCGTTATGCATAGCCGTTCAGCATTCCATAGAAATACATCGGCTTCAACAAGTAAACTTTCAGTAACCAGGCCGCCCATTGTTCCTTCGATGTGTCCAGCATACTGAACGGGAACGAGTGAACCGGTTTTTTATCATAATCGAACTCGCACAAAAGCACGTGTCCATAGTCTGTAACGATCGGGCAGGCTGCATATCCGTTGTATTTCTCAACGGGTTCTTTGCCTTCCATCAGTGAGATCAGGTTCTTTGCTGCGATCGGCACTTGCATGCGTACGGCAGCAGATGTCTTACTGGTCGGTATCCCGGCAACGTCTCCCAATGAGACAATGTTCGGATACGTCTTATGGACCAGTGTCGCTTTATCGACCATCACCCAAGCCTCGGCGGCCAGCTTACCTTCTGTCCATCCCAATCCGGCTTCGCGAACGAAATCGGGAGCCGACATAGGAGGAGCGAAGTGTAAGAAATCGTAATCTTCTACGAAAGGAGTAATTACTTTTTCTTCTCCGACTGTTTCAACCTTTTCAAAATGTACTTGTTTGGCTGCTGTATCGACACCTTTTACACGCACATTGAGATTGATAGGAATATTGCGTTCCTTATAGATCTCCAACAGACGGGGTGTATAAAAAGGAATATCATACAGCTCTTTAGCTGCTGTGAAATAGTCCAGTTTGATGTTATCCCGTGTTCCCTGTTTGCGGCTGTAATCCTCTGTCAGCAAGCAAATCTTTTTCGGTGCCCCTCCGCATTTGTGCTTCGTGTATGTATCGGTGTAGATACCACGGCCACCTGTTTTAGAGAATTCCTGAATCGCTTTCCAGGTTTTTTGTGCACCTTCGAAATCATATATACTATGAGCGTTTCCTGCTCCTAATGTATCATGTGTAATACCTTCTACTTTTTCCCAGTTTGTCTGCACTCCCGGTGTCAGTACCAGAAAGTCGTAAGGTATCTTTTCTTTTCCGGTTGTTGTAACCTGGTTCATCACCGGGTCGACTGCTGCAACCGAATCTTTAATCCATTTTACTCCATCGGGAATACAATTCTCTTGTTTTTTCCAAACGTCGTCCGGTTGATAAACACCGGAAGCTATTAATGTGAAACCTGGCTGGTAGAACTGGCGATCGCTTGGGTCAATCAAAGTGATATCCGGGTTATCCAGCCAGTGCATCAAGCGTGCTGCCATGCTGATTCCGGCCGCTCCTCCACCGATAACTACGATCTTACCTTTTGCATTACTTGAAAATGCATGTGCTTTCTCTGTACCTACAGCTGTTATAATACCCGCTGCTATTAATGTTTTTAGGAAATGGCGGCGACCAATGCCTTGCCTTTCCAACTCTTCAAGTTGTTCTTCCAGCTCGTGTTTCATCGTGTCTTTAGAATTTAAGATATGAATGCATCGGCAAAGAAAGCGTATTTGGAAATATATCGGTTAAAAAGTACTACTACACTACTTGCACAATTAATTTGTGAAGTAAAATTTATTGCTACAATACTTTCTCATCTATATCCGGATCGTTTATATCCTATTGATATACAGTGGTATGTGTAGGGTGAAAATCTAGAAAATATTTTTTAGAAACTCATAAGGAAATCGATAAGATTGGTGTCGCCATCCAGTGACAGACGCTTTCTTAATCGGTATCTGCGTAATTCTATTGCGCGTATCGATACATTTAGAAGGGATGCTATCTCTTTTGTGGAGAGATTCATGCGCAACAAACAGCAGATACGTAAGTCGCCTGTTGTGATATCCGAATATTGTTGACGTAAACGATCTATGAAATTTTGATGTGCACTGTTGAAGTGGCTTTCAAACAATAGCCAGTCGGCCTGGTCGTTTAGCGATTCTTCCATCAGGCTTTTCATCCGCATATATAGTTTATTCGGATAGCGGTCGCCCAATGTCTCTTTCTGGCGCTCCAGTTCGTCGAGCAATGTCTGTATGGCCTGATTCCTTTTGACAAGGGCAGAGGTTTGCAAACTCAGTTCATTGTTTTTATTTTGCAGTTCGGCTTCCAGCATTTTACTTTTCATCTGCTGGATCTTCTGTTCTTCCGCCTGTCTTTCCACTTCCTGCCTGGCCAGTTCTTCTTTTCGAAGATTTTTCAGATGATAACCGAGTATGGCTTTAACTATTAATGCGGTAAGGATGATATAGGCCAGCCATGCCCATATTGTGTTGTACCACGGTGGACGGACGGTAATAGGAATCTCTATTTCCATATAAGGACCCCGGACTACATATTTCCGGATTTTCAGGGTGTATTTGCCTTCCGGTAATTGCAGGAAAGATATTTTGCCGTCTTTTTGCCAGGGAGACCAATCGGACGATACTCCTTCTATCATGTAACTGACCAAATGGTTCGGTGTGAAGATAGTACTTCCCACATAAACGGATAATTCCTGGAAGTTATGAGGGAGTATGATCTTTTCCGAATTGACCGGCAGATTGTGTTCACCGTTTTTATCCACATATTCTATCTCTGATATCTGTAAAGGAGTTCCTGCTCCCAGGCTGTTGCCTATCAGGTCACGTATGTTTATCAGTAACACGCCCTGCATGGCGGATATCAGGTGTAAAGAGTCGCTGAGCGGAAACATCCTTCTGTCGCGACTGACCATATTCATATTGTAATTATCGAGGAGCAATCTGCATTTCAAAGTCCCGTTGCCGTTTTCATTATGGAATAATCCGGCTTCGTTCTTAACACAGAGCCAGTACATATCGTCTCCGATCGGATAGATTTGGTCGGCATGTGCAAAATTACCTAATGCTTCGACATTGTTGAATATCGAACTGATCTGCAGCGTGTCGTAAGCAATTCTTTGTGGAGGGAGATGGATCTGTTCTTTACTGATATCGACCGGTTCGAAGTTGTCTCCGCCTTTTAGTGTCCTTTTAAAATATCCGGTATTTGTCTGGATATATAATGTGTCGTTACGTAGGGAGGCGTTTTTGAGTTTGCCTATTTCACTGCGTTTTCCCAGTCTGACAAGGGATGGCTCGAATGTTATCTGCGACAGTCCGTTGTCGAAAGCGATCCATATCTGCTGTGCATCCTGTATACAGATGGCCCGTACGATATTGTCGGGTAAGGTCTGGTCTTGTGTGGATAAATGACGCAGGATCGTTCCGTCCGGACTTGTGATATACAGTCCCCGGTTCTGTGTACCGATAAAATACATGTCATCTATGGTCATGAAGACAGATGGCTGGGCATGGAGTATCTCGTCCGGGAGAATGAAAGGAATGGATGCCGGCGGTTCTTTGAATTTGACTTCGGCCGGTATTTTGTTCAGTTTGTGATAGCGCATCACTCCGAGGTTGTCGCGTGTCCAGCCTCCGAAAGACCCTTCGCTGATGGTATAAATCGTATCATTCAGGAATGTGACGCCGGTGATAGGCGATTTATCCGGTGTCTCGAAATGCTTCCAGGTGTTTCCGTCGAAGGTCAGTAGCCCCATATTGTTGGCTACATACAATACGCCGTCGGACGCAACGGACAATCCCCAGTTCTGACAACTGGCTTTGTAATCGTCTACTGTAAAGTTTTTAATGAAAATATTGGGAATATCTACCGATCCACGTGCAGTCAGCACGCTAAGCATAAAGGCCAGGAATACTATCGGTAGTTTATACATCGCTCGAATTGATTTAAACGTGTAGAGACAAGGTGTTGCCTTGTCTCTACGTATTTTGGTTACAAATATACTAAAAATATTTGCTTATTTATAATCCTGCCAGTCTTTGATCTGGATATCTTTTACATCCATTGTACAGAATGCTTCGATGAATGCACTTGCCAGACGGGCGTTGGTGATCAGCGGAATATTATGGTCGATCGCAGCACGGCGGATCTTATAACCGTTGGTCAACTCGCGTTTGCTATGGTCTTTCGGGATGTTTACAACCAGTTCGAATACGTGGTTGCTGAACATATCCATGATGTTCAGGTCGCCCTGTTCATCCGGCCAGCATACGGCAGTCGTGTTGATACCGTTTTCATTCAGGAACTTAGCAGTACCGGCAGTACCGTAAATCTGGTATCCTTTTTCACTCAGCAGGCGGCAAGGTTCCAGTAAATCTACTTTACTCTTGGCTGCACCTGAAGAAACCAGGATATTCTTTTTAGGAATGTTGTTACCTACGGCGATCATGGCAGACAACAGTGCTTCGTTGAAGTCGTCGCCGATACAACCTACTTCACCGGTAGAACTCATATCCACACCCAGTACAGGATCCGCTTTATGCAGACGGGCGAATGAGAACTGAGAAGCTTTTACACCGATCCAGTCGATATCGAAAGCACTTTTGTCCGGTTTTGTATAAGGAGCGTCCAGCATGATACGGGTTGCAGTTTCGATGAAGTTGCGTTTCAGTACTTTTGAAACGAACGGGAAACTACGTGATGCACGCAGGTTACATTCGATTACCTTCACGTCGTTGTTCTTAGCCAGGAACTGGATGTTGAACGGTCCGCTGATGTTCAATTCTTTGGCGATCATCTTGCTAACCTTTTTGATGCGGCGTGCTGTTTCGAAGTAGATCTTCTGAGCCGGGAATACCAGTGTTGCGTCACCGGAGTGAACACCGGCAAACTCGATATGTTCGGAGATAGCGTATTCAACCACTTCGCCGTTCATGGCCACTGCGTCGAATTCCACTTCTTTTGCTCCTTGAAGGAATTCAGATACGACAACCGGATATTCTTTAGATACCTTAGCTGCCAGATCCAGGAATTCGATCATCTGTTCCTTGTTGTGGCAAACGTTCATGGCTGCACCTGAAAGTACATAAGAAGGACGGATCAGGATCGGGAAGCCTACCTTTTCGATGAAGCCGTCGATCTCTTCCATACTGGTCAACTCTGCCCAGGCCGGCTGGTCGATACCCAGTGTATCCAACATGGCTGAGAATTTGTGACGGTTTTCAGCACGGTCGATAGACAGCGGAGAAGTACCCAGTACCGGAACATTTTGGCGATACAACTTCATTGCCAGGTTGTTCGGGATCTGTCCGCCTACGGATACGATCACACCCTTCGGCATTTCCAGGTCCATTACATCGAGTACACGTTCGAAAGAAAGTTCGTCGAAGTACAGACGGTCGCACATATCGTAGTCGGTAGAAACCGTTTCCGGGTTGTAGTTGATCATGATCGACTTGTAGCCCAGCTTACGTGCAGTCTGTGCAGCGTTCACCGAACACCAGTCGAACTCTACGGAAGAACCGATGCGGTAAGCACCTGAACCCAGGATCACCACGCTCTTGTCGTTCTTGTAATAAGGGATATCATGTTCGCTACCGTCGTATGTCATATACAGGTAGTTAGTCAGTTCCGGATGTTCGGAAGCGATCGTGTTGATACGTTTTACGCTCGGCAGGACACCCATTTTCTTACGCAGGTTACGTACACGGATATTTTCTTTTTCCATGTTGCCTTCCGGATTTTCCACATAGCGTGCAATCTGGAAGTCAGAGAAGCCCAGGCGTTTAGCTTCTTTCAGAACATCTTCGGGCAGATCTTCGATTTTGTTGTATTGAGATAATACTTTCGTATAATCTACGATATTTTTCAAACCGTTCAGGAACCACGGAGTGATTTTTGACAGTTCGTGGATACGTTCAACGGTATAACCTTCTTCCAATGCTTTTGCAACGGCGAAGATACGCAGGTCGGTCGGGTTAGCCAGTGCATCGTCCAGGTTGTCGAATTCCAGGTCGTTGTTTCCAACGAAACCGTGCATACCCTGTCCGATCATGCGCAGACCTTTCTGCATAATCTCTTCGAAGCTCTTACCGATCGACATGATCTCGCCGACAGACTTCATGCTTGAACCGATCAGGCGGCTTACACCGACGAACTTGGTCAAGTCCCAACGCGGGATCTTCACGATCATATAGTCTACTTCCGGAGCTTTATAAGCAGAGTTCGGAGTACCCATTTCGCCGATTTCATCGAGGCTGTAACCTAATGCCAGCTTAGCGGCAACGAATGCCAGGGGATAACCGCTTGCTTTGGATGCCAGTGCGGAAGAACGGCTCAGGCGAGCGTTTACTTCGATCACACGGTAGTCGCAAGTGTCGGAATTGAATGCGTATTGGATGTTACATTCGCCCACGATACCCAGGTGGCGGATTGTCTTGGTCGACAGCTCTTTCAACAGATCCAGTTCCTTGTCTGTCAGAGAGCAGGTAGGAGCAACCACGATACTTTCACCGGTATGTACGCCCAGCGGGTCTACATTTTCCATGCTTACAACCGTGAAGCAATGGTCGTTTTTATCGCGGATTACTTCGAATTCAATTTCTTTCCAGCCTTTTAATGATTCTTCTACCAGGATCTGTGAAGAATAAGCGAAAGCGCTTTCCGCCAGTGTACGCAGTTCTTCTTCGTCTTTGCAGATACCGCTACCCATACCTCCCAGGGCATAAGCAGAACGGATCATTACCGGGAAACCGATCTTGTAGGCAGCTTTCACTGCATCTTCCATCGTTTCAACAGCCTGGCTTATCGGAGTTTTTACGTCGATTTCATTCAGTTTCTTTACAAACAGGTCGCGGTCTTCTGTATACATGATAGCTTCAACAGAAGTACCCAGTACCTTTACACCATATTTGGCGAGTGTGCCGCTGGTGTATAACTGAGTTCCGCAGTTCAGGGCAGTCTGGCCACCAAAAGCCAGCAGGATTCCGTCCGGTTGTTCTTTTTTGATTACTTCTTCAACAAAATACGGAGTGATAGGCAGGAAGTATACCTTGTCTGCTACCCCTTCGGATGTTTGAATAGTTGCAATGTTCGGATTCAGCAATACGGTACTGATACCTTCTTCTTTCAGTGCCTTTAATGCTTGTGAACCAGAGTAGTCAAACTCTCCGGCCTGTCCGATCTTCAGGGCACCCGAGCCCAGAACAATCACCTTTTTGATTCCAATTTTCGACATAGTAATTGGGTTGTTTTGTTTATTAATTGATTTTATAGAATGTTATACCTTAATTATCGCTATCCGCGGGACACAAAAAAAATGCGTTAGTAAAAATAACCAACGCATCTTATATAACCAAATGATAATCCCGTAAATTAAAGAAATGAGCCTCAATGTCCGGCGTTGAACCGGAAATAAACATCGGATTACACGTATGTATCTTATTCGTCATGAAACTCTTCCTTGCAAAATTTCGGCAAAGATAGGGGATATAATTTGAATGTGCAATAAAATAGGAGGGAATCGTGGTTTAAAATTTGTACTCATAATTACGTTGTATTAATGGAAATTATTTATAAAAAGGAAATGGTGCTGCTTGTCCGATATTCTATTTGTTATTTATTCTTGATTATTGCGTATTGAAGAAGTTTGTTTACGTCCTCCTTCATCAATTTAATAGTTTTCGATTGATCCTTAGGCTGTCTGGTAAGAACAGAGTAGGCCGCCAACCTGAGTTTGTCGGGTTGGTAGTAAGAATCGTCCGAATATAACTTTGTCAGTAGATAATAGGTGTCTATCTTTTCCGGCAGGATATGCAGGCACTGTAATAAATATTTCTCGGCTTGCTTATAAAGACCAAGCTGTTGGTAACTTTCAGCCAGGATGTAATAGAACTCCGGATTGGCACTTAACCGGATTGCCTGGTGGCTCCAGACGATGGCATCCGAATATTGTTTACATTGCAACAGGCATCTGGCTCCTTCCTGCAGGAATTCGACCTTGTGGTTGAGACGTGGATATAGACACTGGAATCCTTGTGTGGCCACTTGTTGTTCATTTTTCTGTTTGAGCAGTCGTAATGTTTTCCATTCCTTATAAGAATCGTAATAACCTATTTGACCGAAGAATAGCATACAGGCGGCTAATGCTGCAAAAGTTCCGATGTAGGGAAATGTTTTCGGGGAAGATTTTTGCAACTTACCGGGTATTGTCACGCAAATGGCCGAGAAGAATAACAGTAATACCCAAAAAGACGGTAATTGTAACGGATAAGAATACATAGAGAAAAAGAGTAAGGCGATAATGCTTCCCGTCGCTCCGATCTGTTTGTTTTTTAGTCCGTAGTAAAGGCTGAACCCGATCCACAATGAGAAAAGTAACAGTCCGGCGATACCGAACTCGAGTCCCATCTGCAGATACTCGTTGAATGCAAATTTCGGACAACAGGCTGCCTGTCGTTCCATGTCGGAAGCTTTCCCGGATGAAAAATAGTCGGCTTGTGTTTTTGCATAGGAAGTGGAAAAGCCTCCCAGGCCTGTTCCTGTCACGGGCTGTTCCAAAATAGCTTTGGTTGTTACGTTCCACATCAGTAAACGACTGGCCGATTGATCCGGGTGGATAAAACTACCCAGGGTGGGTAATCCTGCAATGCCCAGAAATAATAAAGCACAAACGGTCACGACAGTCTTACTGTGCATTATTACTCTTTGTTTCAGAATTTTCCATCCGGATTTACGTAAAAAGAATACCCAGCAGCAGGAGGCAACGGAGGCCAGCCATGCAGGACGGCTTGCCCCTCCCGGAAGGGCGATCAGGATAATTAGTACACCGATGACTGAGAGGTAAAACAACATGGTTCTGGTTTCCCACCATGCTATTTTATCACAATCACGGAATCGCAGTGCCAGATTCAGGCATAAAGGGAGTACGATAGCCAGATAACCGGAAAACGGACCGGGATTAAAAACCAGTCCGCTGCCATTAAACAGCGGATGGTCTTCCGCCGGGTTGCCGTGTATCTGCCCCATTCCCCACATAGCTTCAAAAACACCGGTCGATATAATGATCGAAATGAAAAAGAGTCTGAGCTCGGGATGTGTCTGTATGACGGCTCGTAACATAAACCATAGCATGGTCAGTTGACCGACAAAGAGCAGTTTTTCCGGTTGTGGGTTCAGGTCACGATCGTAGGTGATCAGAATCAGTCCGGTAAAGAGAAGTAAAAGTCCGTCAGGCAGTGTAAATGTGAAACAACTTTTTTTGATAGTGGCTTCCATAAAAAACACACTGAAGGCAAGTAATAAAACAGAGAAATGAAACCAGAATATTTTGCCGGCAATTGTTCCTTCGGCAATGTCTGGATTGGCGGCAAAAACAATGCATAATAGTAACGCTCCACTCGTAGAGAGGGATAATAGTCGTAGGTACTTGAATAAAATTTTCATCTTTAATTTATTTTAGGGTGATATCGGACTCTGTTTTTTGTTTATGAAAATCGATAACTATCTTTTCCGGTTATTACATGAGTTGATGTAAATACCCGAAGAAGATCGATGAAAAAACAAGTTGTGACGTTCTCTTTAGTGCTACTTCTCAGCTCCTAGATTAAACACGCAGAGGACAAGAAGGGTTTGAAAAAATAACAATTTGTCCATTGATATCACAAAATTAGGAAAGAAAATAGTTTTGGATAGTCTAAATTACTTCAATATGATTATTTTTTTAAGGTAAAAATAGGAAGGTAAATAAAGATTCCGGCAATCGACATAACCAGTCCCCCGATCGTACCTGCTGCCAGTGGAAACCAGAATGCTTCTTTATCGGGTCCCAACATGAACGGGATGAATCCCAGGATAGTAGATATCACTGTCAGGAAGATCGGAGTTATCTTTGCGTTCCATGCTTTCAGATAGGCACGCCATGCCGGCATCAACGGCTTATTGGTACGTAGCTGGTTGTATTCATTTAAAATATAGATGCTGGCATTAACGGTGATACCGCATAACAGGACGAAAGAAGCAAATCCTCCCTGATCGAAATTCAGCTTGAACCAGTAGAATGTCAGGAACACCCCGATATAAGAGATCGGTATGACGAAAATAACTGCCAAAGGTTGTTTTAACGAGTTGAACAGGATACTGGTCGTAAAGAAAATGATTACGATAATGAGCAATAACAGCAGATACTGCTTATTGTCTTTTGTATTCCAACTCCAGTAGTAACTTTCCGATTTGGCAGTATATCCCATCGGCAGGGAGGCGTTAAACTCTTTCAGTACGCGTTCCTGGATTTTTGTTCCCTGATTGGATGCTCCGATATATTCGTATTGTAGGCACAAGCGGTATTGTTGGTTCACTTTTGCCACCTTTTGGGGCATCTGGCCTTTCTCTACGGTAGCCAGTTCCGACAGTTTGTAGGACCTTCCGTTAATCTCCTGCGGGACATATTGCATGCTCCACACGTCATAGTCGTGGGCTTGGCGGGAACTCAGTTTCAGTTTCTCCGTTTCGTTATCCACAATGATCGTCCCGCTGTAAATATCTTTACCGAATACCGGATTGATAGAGGCGAACAGTTCGATCGGCAAGATGTTTTCCTGTGCCATCCGTGCCTTGTTTAGATTGAAATAGAACTCCTGGTAATCGTCTTTCCACCACGAAAATTCCGAGTTGATAAGCACTTCTTTGATACGGCGGTAGGTGAGGAGCTTCGCCTTTAATTGGTCGGCCCATTCATAGAGTTCGTCATAATTATAACCATACATTTCTATACGGAAGGAACCGGCTCCTTCGCGTACGTCGTTGCTGAACCCCTGGTCCTGTAATCCGTATACGTTCCAGCTACCGCCACCCAGTTCGAGTGCCTTGCTGATAATCCTGCTTTTCAAGGTATATGGGAAACCGCTCCGTTCAGCCGCCTTGGTGAAATAGATCCGTATCCCTGCCTGCCGTGCGCTATAAATATTGGTCTGGAACTGGCGTATATCCTTGAATGTGCTCAGATAGGCCTCCATACGTCCTATCAACTGGTTCATCTGTTCCAGTGTAGTCCCGTTGGGGAGCGAAGCGCTGACGGAAAGTACCGTTTCGTCGTTACGGGTAAAATAACTGCCTTCATACACTTTCTGGACGAAGAGGCGCAAGCTTCCTCCGAGTGCCTTGTCGATCACAGGCTTTACTTTCTCTTTGTATGTTTCACTGGAAACTATTTTATTATATTTCTCGATGAGCAATGAGTCGGTAGCAGTATATACCTTGTCTTTGTCATCCATTTCTATCTTTTCCGGTAAAAGGAATACAGGGAGGCCGAAGGCTAGAACAAGAATGAAACAAGCCGTTTTTTTCCAACGGCAGAGAAAGTGGATCTGTGCCAGATAAAGCCGGTTGAATCGAACCGGAAATCTTTTTATTTGTCTGTTTACCTGTTTTTTGAAACGTATCCACCGGGTTGTCGTACTAGCGGTAGCTAACCCGTTTCTTCTCCGTTCCGTCTTTTTCTTTTGTCCCAGCCCCAGTTTTTCTATCATGGCCGGAACAAAGAACAGGGCAACCGCCAGCGATACCGCCAGGTTGATAATTACAACTGCGGCAAAGTCCTGCAGGTTCAGCCGGATCTTTTCATCCAGGAAGAAGATGATGACAAGCGCACCGATAGTTGTCAGCGTAGCGGTCAGAATGGAGAGGAAAGCCCTCCGGTTATGCCGGTTACGGATATGGTCGGTCATGACGATCGTGTTGTCGATCACCAGGCTTAAGGATATGGTGACTCCCGCCAACGAATACAGTTGCATTTCCAGTCCGGCCAGGTAAAAGAAGATAACCGCAATACAGAGGTTTACACTCAGGCTGACAACGATCAGGAAGAGGTAACGCACGTTCCGCGTGATCAGCAGAACGAACAGCAACAGGATCAGGATAGTCAGGCCGGTACGTATATAGATCTTATTCAGTTCATTCTGAATAAATTCGGTGGCATCGTAACTGGTATGTATCTCGTATCCCTGGGGCAGCAGTTGGCGGATATGTTCCATTTCCTCTTTCACCTGCCTGGCCAGTTCCAGCTGGTTCGCCGTTTCTTCGGCCCGAATAGACAAATAGATCGAATTCAGTCCGTTGATACGGTAATAACTTTGCGGTGCTTCTTCCTGCCGGGTCACATTCAGTAACTGGTCCAGACGGATCAGCTTTCCTTCTTTATTGGTAACGGTGATACGCGAAGGATCGAAGTCCTGCGGTCCGGCTTCGGGTATCAGGACGAGACGGATCCATTCTTCCTGCCCTTTCATCTTGACATTCCCTGTTCCGAGGAACTCTTTTTTATAGTATTGGTTGATGGCGGACTGTATATCTTCGGTCGTGATACCGAGCGTGACCAGTTGCCGGCTGTCATATTCCAGCCGCCATTCCATCGGGGTAGCTCCCCGCACATCGATCCGGTAAATTCCCGGGATACCTGCCAGGCGCGGTTTGATCTGATCCTCGGCAAACCGTTGTATGAAGATCGGGGTTGCGGCCGCATTCAGTGTATAGGTCATAAAAGGCCCCGACTCCTTATCGTCGGGACGGCTCATTTCCAGTACCGGATAGCTAAGTCCGTCGGGCAACCCTGGCCATGTCTGGCGGATAATCGTGGAGGCTTCGAAACGGGCGGCATCGATATTGGTATGTTTGTCCAACTCCAGCGTCACATACCCCCAGCCGTTGCCGGAAGTGGAATTGATCTCCTTGATCCCTTTGATACGTGCCAGCATCGACTCCAGCCGCGAAGTCACTTCCATTTCGATCACACGCGCCGAATTGCCGGGCATGTTATAGCTGACGGTCAACCGTGGCAACGTGCGTGACGGCGATAACTTGATCGGCAGGAGAGGAATAAATGCCAGTCCTGTCAGCGCCACGCAAAGAAAGGTGACGATGATGGTAAAGGATGATATTTTAGGAGATGTATTCATTATCAGTATTTACAGTCCTTGTGCATAATCGAATTCACTGGACAGGGATATCCCTGTTTCAAAGTCGTGCAACGTCAGTTTTCGTATCTTGAAATAACTCAACCAGTAGTTTTGCAGGGCGGAGATATAGTTGCGCTGTGCCTCCTGCTGGCGGTTCAGGGAGAGGGTCAGGCTGTTGATATCCGCCTTTCCGATCATAAATCGCTGCTTGGTTTCGCTGTAAGCCATGAGAGCCAGGTCGAGTGCTTCTTCCGCACTGCTGATCAGGTTCTGTTGGATATTGAAATCGCCTACCGTCATGATAACATCTTCCTCTACGGTCAGTTCTTCCTGTCGGGCGGAGATCTGTGTTACGTTCAGATTGTTTTTGGCGATATTGTGTTTCCCTTTCCGTACCCCCCAGTCGACAAGCGGTATGGATACGGATACGGATACAATATCCTGTTGCAACGGATCGCGATAGGCATTTTTTAATTTGCTCGATACCTGGTTGAAACCGATACTGGCATTGATGGACGCATTGAACATAGCCTCCTTCTTTGTCTTGTCCACCTGCTGTTCCGCTTCCATGATCTCCTGACGAAGACCGAGGAATTTCGGGTTGTTCTCGCGGGCGAGTGCCAACGCTTCATCAACCGATATCTGCATATCCCGCGGGCGGCCCGGCAGTGTTAACCGTATCTCTGTATTCTTATCGAAATTCAGGAAGGATGCCAGGCTGAACATTGCTCTTTTCAAAGCGATCTCTGTATTTTGCAAGGTGTTGCGGGCATTGACGGCATCCAGTTTCAGGGTGAGGAGTTCGGCCTTGTTGATCGATGCGATCTTATGGCGTTCCTGACCGGTGCGATAGAGCGTATCGGTGGAAGCTACATTCTCTTTAGCCAGGTCGTATTCGGCTTGCGCCATCGCGAGGGCGAAGAAATAGGTCGTTGCCTGTTCGCTGATCTGTTCGATATTATAGAGCAGTTCCTTTTTCACTTTCTCGTATTTAAGCGGTTCGATCTTCCGTTCCCACCGGAAAGGGTTGTAGCCGAACAGACTCTGTTGATAACCGAGCCGGATAGGAACGGTGGTGAACTGGTTATTCGCATCGTCCCCGAAATTACGCATAAACCCCAGCTCTGAATCCAGATAGAATGTACCCCCCAATAAGTCGAAGTTCTGTTTAATCTCCATATTCCCATTGGCATAGAACGATTCCTGCTTTTTATATTCATCAGCATCTTTCTGTGAATTATATCTTCGCGTAATATCCCGGTAATACTGTGCCGGTGTCAGGTTCAGTGTCAGGCTCGGCAAACGGTCTGCCTTATACGTCCTGTATTGCCAGTACCCGGCCAGATACATATTTTTTGTCCTGAATGCTTCCAGCGAACTGTCCGCCGCCAGCGAAATCGTCTTTTCGAGCGACAGGGCAAGCGGCTGAGCCTGCAAATAGACAGAGGTGAATAACAAAAATGATAATATTATCTTACCTATCTTCATAACGGCATTTTATATAATTCGTTAAACTTCCGTTTGTTTTTCAATCGTCAAATGCGACCGGTCATGTTTCCTGTAAATAAACCAGTATACCAGCGGGATGACAAAGAGGCTGACGGCGGTACCGATCAGCATGGCTGATATCATGGCGATGGAGAGCGGTTTCTGTAACTCGCTACCCATATCGAAAGAGAACAGAAGCGGAACCATACCGAATATCGTGGTCAGTGATGTCATGATAATAGGACGTAAACGCCGCCGCCCCGCTTCATGGATCGCTTCCATCAACGGGGTACCTTCTTTCCGCAACTCGTTGATCGCATCCAGTTTCAGGATCGAGTCGTTGATAACGATACCGCAAGTCACCACGATACCGATCGCGCTCATCAGGTTCATCGTATGTCCGCATATCCAAAGCACTAGCAGTGAAGCCGCCACGTCGATCGGTATTTCCAGCAGCACGATAAGCGGTTGCAGGAAACTTTCGAACTGGGCTGCCAGGATGAAATACATCAGCAATAGGGATATCAGCAAGATCACGACCAACTCGCTCAACATCTTTTGGTTGGAGAAGAAGCTGCCGGAGAAATCTATCTCCCATTCCTGCCCGCCTAACTTTTTCACCTCTTCCATCAAAGGTTCTGCCTTTTCTACATTATAAAAGCTGAACGGAATGTATTCGCCGTTCTTCCCGGCAGAGATCGTTTTCAGATCTTCGCCCTGAGTAACCCGTACCAACGATTGTAAGGGTATATACCGGCTCTTGCCGTCTTTATCCGGACGGGTCTGTACCAATGTTTGCTGCAATACGCTATTGACTGTTTTGCCGTCACCTGCCAGGGTGATCGGCAGATATTGCTGGTAGGAGCGGAGGGTTGCGACTTCATTTTCCTTGAAGGCCGTTTTCAACAAACGGTACACCTCGTTGTAGTCCACATTATAGAGCAGCAGCCTCTGGCGGTCGACCGATATATTCATCTGATTTTCGAAAGCGACGCCAACGGGGGCTTGTCCGGCTTCTGCCTTTATCTTCGACTCCAGCGTTTTTAACACCTGTGCCTCGGGAGCTTCCGCCTTGTTGCGTGCGTAAAACTCAGCCACGATATCCGCTTCACCGGTTACAAATAACTTCTCGAACACTGTCACAGGCGGAGAGAAGGAGAATACAGCCTGCGGATAGTTCTTGTTGAGCCACCCGGTTACTTGTTCCTGCAACGGAGCAATATCCGACGTGTTCTCTGTCTTGAAGTATAACTCAGCTTCCGAGCTGGATAACTCCCGGTCCCGGTTTAACAAGAATTGCTGTTGTCCCACGTACGAGGTATATTCCTGCACATTCTCTTCCATCCGGGCGAACAGCTTGCTTACCCGTTCCCGGTTTTCGTCGATATGGATGTTCTCGTTCCATTCGATATGTGCGATCAACTCGTTCTGGTCGATCTCCGGCATCCTGCTTTTCGGTACTTCATAAAACAGCAGTGCGCAAAATGGAAGCATAAGAATAAGAAACAACATATTCGACCTTTTATGACGGAATACGAAATCGACTCCCGCATCATAGAAACGATCGAGCGTATGCTCTTTCACCAGGTTGTTGATCCGTAGATTGAACCCGGTATGTTTGATATCCGGAATGCTGTAAACCAGTTTGTAAAGAACGGGAAGCAACATGATACCGGTAAAGTATGAAACCATCAGCCCGACAGTTACGGCAAACGCCTGGTCGTAGAAGATTGCCCCCGCAATCCCGCTCATAAATACCAGCGGCACGAATACCGCGATCGTAGTAAATGTGGAACTCAGCATAGGGGTTATAACTTCCGACGTACCTTTATTACATGCCTCTTCCAGTGAATACCCTTTGTTCCTGTATTGCGTGATGTTCTCTGTCACAATGATCGAACTGTCGATCATCATACCCAGTGCCATGATCAATCCGGAAAGGGATATGATATTCAGCGACATCTTGAACATATAGAAGAACAGAAAACTGATAACCAGGCTGACTATCATACTCAGCCCGATCACCGCCGGACTTTTGATGTCTCCCAGGAAAAGTATCGCCACGATACAAATGAAAAGGAAGCCGAGTGACAAGTTCTGTTTCAGGTTTGAAATCGTATAATCCAACAACTCCGTCTGGTTACGGCTGATGCTGAACTCGATATCCGGATAGACTGTGGCGAAATAATCCGTCACCTCGCTGAGAGCCTCCTTCATATTATCCATATTCTCGTCCGCCTGCTTGATCACCGCCAACGTCACTGTCCGTTTGCCGCCCGACAGCGAAGCCCCGACCTCTTTTTCCGGTACTACCGCCACCTTTGCCAGCTCTTTCAACTGGAAGATACGGTCGTTTTTCCGGATATAGATATTCTGTACATCTTCCGGTGTACGCAGCAGGGTCGAGAATTTGATGTTGTATTCATAATATCCGTCCCGTACGGTCATGCTTCCCGGTTCGATATTGTTCGAGCTTAATGCCGACTCCAGGTCGCTCAGCGTAATACCCGCCATTTCCAGCATGTTGATATCGGGTACGATCTGCAACTGGCGTTTCAGTATTCCCGTAATATCTACCATCGCCACTTCCGGCAACTGCTCGATACGCCGTTTGATCACAGTCTCGGCAAACTGGCAAAGATCGAGGAAAGCGGTTTCACTGTTACCTGTTTTCAGTGTCAGGTTCAGGCAAAACACCGGTATATCCGTTGCGCTGGCCTTGATTACCCGCGGACGTTCTATCTCCCGTGGCAGATAGTTCATTGCCGCATCTATTTTCTCATTGACTTCGATGAAAGCCAGGTCCGTATTTGTCCCGAAATCGAAGCTCAACCGGATAATACCTGCCCCGTCGCGTGTCTCGCTCTGGATATCACGCAGGGCGGCAACCTGCATCAACTGCTGGCGAATCGGTTTTACGACCGTGTTTTCCAGTTCGCGGGCCGATGTATTCTGCCCGGATACCTGTATCGTGATCTCCGGTATTGCAATATCCGGCAACAATGATATAGGGATGGTAAAGTAAGTGACCAACCCCACGATAAAACAGGCCGTAAAAGCCATCAGTACTGCAATAGGACGTTGTAGTAAGAATTTAACCATGAATTTTCAATTTTCAATTCTCAATTATCGTAACCGGAGCCTCATGTGCCAGATTGATATTACCGCTGGTTATTACGATATCGCCCTCTTTCAGGCCGTCCACCACCGTATAGTTCTCCGCATTCTCGAGTCCGGTATGTACGTAAGTCCAGTATGCCTTTGTCTTTGTGCTGTCGAGAATGAACACGACCTGTTTGCCGGAACGTAAAACCACCGCTTCCTTCGGTACCACCAATTGTTTGCCTACCGAACGATGGATGCTGACACGCACATTCATCCCTTCGAACAGCTTCCCTTTGTCGGTAACGGCTGCTTTCACCTGTACCATCCCGTTCTCGTCTACCAGCGGGTTGATCTCGGAGATACGTCCTTCCGTTTTTCCTTCGTTGAAAGCAAAAGGAGTCACTTCCACCCGGTCGCCGTTCTTTATCAGGGGTAATTCGCTTTCCAGTACGGTGAATGCCGCTTCCAGGCTACGCGGATCGATGATCGTGCAGAATGCATCGGAGGTGGAAGCCGTATTATATTGTTTGGCAAACAGGTTGGCAACGATACCGTCGAAAGGAGCGGTCAGTACCGCATTCTTTTCCTCATATTCCGCCAGCTGGTATTGAACCAGTGCCTGGTCGTAGCCGCTTTTTACCCGGACCAGTTGCATAGTGGCAGGAGGTACCTTACCGGAATCTGCCAACGCATATCCCTGGCCGATCAGGACATCCTGCAATTCCAGTTTGGCCCTTTCCAATGCATCTTTTGCTACTGCCGTTTTGTTTTTCAGCCGGAAGGTCGATAGTTCCGCCAGTTTTTGCCCTTTGACTACCCGGTCGCCATTCTTCACGTAGATGGAAGCGATCGGTTCGGCCGATTCAAACCGCAGGTCGACATGGCGGCGGGCCGACAATTTGCCGTTGCTCACCAGTTCGTGGTTGAATTCCGTAGTTTTCAGTGTCATCACGGTCACTTCATTGGTTTCATCCGGTAGAACTGTTTCTACAGTTTCTTCCTCTGCACTGTCTCCTTTTTTCTCGCCGGAACAGGCTATCATTCCGGAAAGGAGCAGTATTGCCAGCAAATTGTAGTATTTCATATCCATATAAACTGTGATTCTGTTTTCAATTTCCAAATATACAAATTAATTATTACGATATTCTCGTAATTGATATATAAATAAACTAATTACGATTTTATCGTATGTTGTTGAGCATGTTTTTAACTTCTGTTCTCATTTCCCGTATAGCTGTACTTTCCACTTTCGGCTCTTTTTTCAATACGGCATCAGCAGCATTGAGAAACTTATCTTTCTGAAAGAAAGTAGGTTCCGAGTATAGTTTAGTTAACAGATAATAGGGATAGATCCGTTCCGGCAGTATTTCTATTGCATGTAGCAATAAATTTTCTGCTTTCTGATAATTTCCCAGGGCCTGTTCATTTTTTGCCGCCATATAATGTATCATCGGATCGCCACTCAGTTTCATTGCCCGTTCTAACAAACGGTTCGCCTCTGCAAACCGCTCCGTCTTACTCAAGCATTGCGCCGTTTCAAATAGTAGTTCCGGCTTATGTCCCATCAACGGTACCAACTTTTCATATCCGTCTGCCGCCGCTTCATAAGCTTTGCTATTATATAACATTTTCAATGTATTCCATTTCTTATACCCCTGGTAATAGCCTTTCTGCTGCCAGAAAAGCCATCCGCAACATACTGCCATCCCCCCGATTACAGCGACTGAGAGTAACTTTTTCCCCTCTCGAGAGGGGGTAGGGGGTGTGTCAGTGGAGACAGTTGCATTAGCAACCCCCATCAAAACCACCAACACCACCCAGAACTCCGGCAACTGTAACGGATAAGAAGCCAAACTAAACACCATCAATGCCAATATCCCCCCAGCTGCCCCGATCTGTCTGTTCTTCACCCCCCGGAACAAGGAATAACTTAACAACAATACAAAAACCATTAAACCAAACACTCCCTGTTCCACTCCTATCTGTAAGAACTCATTAAACCCATATTCCGGACATCCGGCCACCAGCTTTTCTGTCTCCGAAGCTTTACCGGAAGAAAAATATTCCGCTTGCGTTTCGGCATAAGCTGCCGGAAAACCTCCAAGCCCGGTTCCTGTACAGGGTTGTTTCATTATTGCTTGCGTCGTTACTTTCCATAAAAGTAAGCGGCCATCGGCCGAATCTTTTTTTAGCACGTAAATACCAGCCAATGCACCGGCTACCAGAAGCAGTATCAAAAAAGATGATACTGTAGTTAAGGTTTGGTGTTCTTTTATAAATCGCTTAGTCTTTTCCCATCCGATACGTTGTATCCAGTAAACCCATCCGCACGAAACCGCCGCCGCAATCCAGGCCGTCCGGCTCATCCCGGCAGGCAACACGACAATAATAGCCGGCAAACTGATCCAACCCAGATAGTGCAGGTAAACCTCTGCCTGCCGCCATCCCCCTTTCTTATAGCCATCGAACCGTAGGATCATCCATAGACAAACCGGTAGTACCATCGCGAGATACCCCGAATAAGGCCCCGGATTATAAAAATCCCCGGTCAGTCTGAACAGCGAATGGTTCGAACCTTCAAATCCATGTAATTGACGTATTCCTAATATTGCTTCTATCAGTCCGGTAATAATCACCATCACCAGGAAAAACAGCTTCAACTGCGGCCATCCGGCAAACAGAAACTGCAGCAGGAACCACAATACGACCAGTTGTCCTCCGAACAACATTTTCTCCGGTTCGGGATTCAGTTGCCAGTCATAAGTAATCGCAATGATAGCCGTCAAAACCGAAATTCCTCCATCTGCAACCGAAAAAGTGAATGGTGTTGTCGACCTTGTAAGGATGAATGTAATTAAACTGCATACCGCCATGACTGCCATTGCCAGATGAAACCAGTGGACCTTCCCTGTTACTACTCCGTTTGCTAAACTGGCATCTGTAGCAAAGGCAGTGCACATTAGGAGAATTCCATTGAATACAAATAACGTGTAAACAATTCGGTTAATATTAGTATGTCGGGAATATTTGTTTTCCATCTTGTATAAAAAATATTTGTTCTTCCTGGCCTCGTGTATAATCACGTAATAGCAGCAGAGCATTATCAGGAATGTCATATTCAAGATAAGTTGTATCTGCTATTTGTTTCCCTAGTGATTCCCATCCGTCTTTTCCTATATTGTAAAATAATTCGTAGAAATCACCCTTACGAACAAAATTATCATCATTACGAGGCATATATACTATTTGATCAATGGGATTATTTGTCCCTAAATCAAAAATAACGAAACCTCCTTTTTCTTCAGATATATAGTAAGTCAAAGGATCATTGTCGGAAATATTTTCAATGACAGCATATCTGTGACCTGCCTGTGACTGACTTCCCCAGAAAGAAAGAGGCTTAACTTGTTTCCCTTGATAATAAAAATTAATTTCAGAGATTTCTGCAACTTTTTGTTTAGGTACTCGACATTTGATATAACGCATTTTGATTGGTTTATCAAAATAGATTGTATTGTATGCCACTGAGGGAGTATCTGTTACACAATAAAGCGTTGAGGTTTTCCGGAAATCGGCAGAATTACTGCCTTCGAATATTGTTCCGAGAATGTAATAAAGTCGATGATGCAACCATTCATAGAAAGGATATTTTCGATATAATTTTACTTTTTGGTAATTTTTTTTATTTGGAATGAATGAGTGAGATTTTTTGTCAATAAACAGAAACGGATACCCGCATTGTTTGAAGGTTCTCTCTTTATAGATTAAAGGGACATATACCTGTTCTTCTTCCAGATTGTTAAACAGAGCATAATTGTCAACGGTTTTTGCCATTGCACATCCCCACCACCTGTTGCTATGAAAGAATCCAAGATAAATAAGGTCATTATTGGCGATATCCAATTCTTTAGTAGTTAATTTGAGTGTGTCCGGGAAATAATATTTACTAACATCTTTATAAGCAGGATTTCGTAAAAAAGGTGCTATGTTTTTCCATTCACTGGATGAATAGGATAATTTTTTTGTTTGCATATCGTATGTGAATCGATATACCTTACCTTTATTATGACCGTTAATATCTTTGTTCCCACGTTTGGCAATAATATTAAAATACCAAAACGGAACGTCCATACCTGTTGTATCTTTTACAACAGTCCACGTATGACCACCTCTGACTTCTGTGTCCTCTGCGCAAGGAATGCCTATTGCTCTACAAGTGTAAACAAATATATCAGCTGCGTCTACGCATGTTCCATATCGGTATTTGAATAAGTATCGTGCCCCCACGTGCGGCAAATCAAAATCTTCACAATAGATGAATACCGGTTTAAGTAAATACTGGCTAACCAGATTGGCTGCTTCAATAACGTCACTGCCCTGGTTGACAGAGTCCAGTAGAAAAGCATATTCGTTTTTATAAAGATCGCGCCATTCTTCCAAAGGTTCATTGCCAAGCCGATAAGGCAGCAGATACTCACAAAACTCATCGAAAGAAAGATGTTTATTCCAACTCCTTTTTTCCCAGTTCTCAAATGCCTGTTCAATGTTGTCGATAAGATAATCTGCTGTGATTATCTGAGCATCATATATTTTAGGAAGATTCCTATAAGAATATCCTCCCCATTTATACACATATTTCTTCTCTAATTGTCCGAAAGAATTGGTATGTGTACGAGCTTCCTTAACGCTGTCCATGACATTTCCTTGCTGATAGCTATAATGGAACATATTGCGTATCAAAAATTTGGCAGCTTCCAGTTTTAATGAGTCATTTTGGTAATGTTGTAATACTTTTTCCAGTTCCGTTTTGTTATTACCTGCAAGTTCCATTATGTATTGTAGCTGTTCATCATTAACCGATGAGCAGGCTGTATGTAGTATTATGAATAGAATAAAATATATATTTTTCATAAGATATTCATTGAATAACTTTCATAAACCGATCCCATCTGAATTTGCCGGTATACGGATCAACTGATTTCCATATAATCCAGGCTTTTCCTACAATATATTCCTCCGGTAACAGTCCCCAATAACGTGAATCTTGCGAATTAATGCCGTTATCGCCTGCCATGAAGTAATAGTTTTTCTGGAAACGATAACTGCTGATCGGAATCCCATTTAGGAAAACAGTTGAATCCCTGTATTCAAGTTTTTTTTGCTGTTCCCATTCGATTAATTTCTTGCACAAAACAAAATTTGTCCGGTTCATCCTGACTGAATCACCTTTAGCTGGGATATGTAGTGGGCCGAACTCCTTGATATTCCAATCGATAATACTATCATAAGGAAAACTAAGGAATATACCGTTTTCAAACTTTTCGATGGCGGCTATCTTTTTTTGCGAATCCGGATTGCCAAGTGGTGTATTTACTCCGTTAACATGGAAAAAACCGTTTTGTATAAATAGGGTATCACCGGGTAGCCCTACGCATCGCTTGATATAATATTTGAGGATATGCATTTCAACTTTATCCCAATCATTTGGATGAGGAAAATTGAAGACCAGGATATCATTACGCTTTATATCTTTGAAGCCAGGGATTCGGTAAATCTCAGTTTGCTCGTTTCGCATGGATGCAAACAGATTGAATACGCGCGGGCCGAGGGTTGGCTTCCACACCAATATATTATCACCTGTGGTTAAACCCGGTTCCATTGAATCACTGGGTATTTTGAAGAAAGCAAACACGAATACCTGTACCACAAACCATAAAGCGACTATCAAACATAGCCAGAAGATTATGTTGAACATATTATTGATCAAGTTGTGTATATGTGTTTTTATCTTCATTTGATTAATAAATTTTCAATGTCTGCTATTCTATAAGGAAAATATATCGATTCTTTTTTATAACATGTAAGAACTCTAATACCAGCATATTTTGTTGTTTTCATCACAAGTGAAAATCCTCTGTTCATCACCTTGTGAACATTTGATAGCGAACAAGGCCTTTCGCGGAGCATGTTTAAATTCAACAAAAACATCTGTTGCTATCTTTGTTCCTATACATAACCAACGATCTGTATCCCAGTAGTAGAGAGAATAGATCAGTCCTGGTTGGATCGAATTGCCATCACCACGGCGAATATATGAAATTCTTGAAATATTTACCGGTTTTCCGAAGTCGAATCCGACCCAACTTTGTTCTCCTTTTGCACTAAAATTCGTCAATTGATCTTCATCAGCAATATTGTCTGCCTTCCATTCTTTCTTTGGTTGTACACCTCCGTGATCTATCACGTTTCCCCGGATGATCGAATCCCGTAAATCGTAAAAATAGACTTCTGCCATATCGCAACGGTTCGTATCGGAAGATCTGAAACGCCAGTAACGATAAGCCTTTTCCGTCGTAAGAGAAAAAGAACCATTAGTCAAGTTCCATTGAGGTAATTCCTGCATTTTTTTTGCATGATGGAAATCCCGGTTGTCTGCAGCTTCAAAAATACCTCCAGAGATTTGTTCGTGGATGGTAAATATATGGTCGCCTTGTGGAAATTTCCGAGTCAGTCTGATAGTCCTGAAAGAAGATGTGTCAAGTTTCATGAACTGGATTTGTTTAGACAGTGTGACTTCAAAAGGCTTGCAAATTGGGAAACGGTTTCCGTTCGTATCATAAGCAAAAGCCATATAATAAGTATGCAATCCCATCCTTTCGAAAGTCACATTTTTACCAGACATTTTACCCCAGTAAACTGGTCTCCAATCCTCACCGTCGTAGACTGCAATAAACGGATACTGTTTGCTGGGTAAAGCCTGATTCAGGCTTATTGGGACGTCTAAGGTTGGCATGTATTCGGCTGTTACATCCCGAATGAACATATTCCTGATTTCTGGTGGAATATACTTTCGGGAGGCGATCTCCAGATATTCTTCGTTCGGCTTATAAACCGATCGAAAAATTTTCGGCATTTTCAAGTATGGATAATGAACGCTGCCAGGATCCGTTTCGTGAGGGGCAAACTCCAGGTTCCCGAAGCGTGATGTATAGACGGTATTCCATGAATGCCCTTTGGACCTATTGGACCAGTGTGGTGTGAAATCATAGGCGACAGGGATTCCTTTACTGCGCATGGTTAATACACATCCCTGGCAGTAAGTGCTGCAATAGGCGTATGGTAGTTTGAAGATAATGGCGGGATCGAAAATCGGCAGAGTCGTCAGCCGGCCAAAGCTTTGGGGAGTCGACTCTTTCATCCGTCGGTTTACTTCCATTGTGGCAAAGAATGAACTCTGTTCATAGTCATCGCACAAATAAGCCTTGTCGATATCCCCCATGCAAAGGTCGTAATAGGCACTTCGCCAATCTTCGAGCGGTTGTCCTTCGAAACACTTATATGGCAAAAGATATTCACAAAATTCATCGAAATTCAGATGTGTAGCCCATTTACCTTGTTGCCATTGCTTGAAGGCTGCATCAATTGATTTAATTAGAAAATCAGCATTAATGGTCTCGATATCCCGATATATTCTATACCTATTTTCAAATCTCGGTTGAAGGAGTTTGATATGTTTCTCCTGTTCAAGTTTATTATCAGATAAGGCAACTACTGAATCTATGGCATGGTAGTAATCCTTGATGCCTGTTCCATAAGAAAAATGATAAGGCATATATCGGATAAGATATTGGGCTGCTTTAAGTTTTAATGTGTCGTTCAGTCTTGTGTAGTGTGATAACACCGCTTCAAGTTCACCTCTGTTCTTTCCGGCCTCTTTTAGCGCAAACTCTATTTTCGATTTTTGCGAATTACAAGCTGAAAGATTCAAAAGCAAGATGATTAAAAATGAAAACAATACTCCTGTTGTTATTCCTTTATGCAGCTGTTTCATATTCTATTTAATGGTACTAATGTACACAATGCGGCTATCTGTTTTTGTAAAGTTGCTCGTTGTCTTATACTTGCAGAGTTAAGAACTATATCCGGTCGTTCAAATATTTTGTAAGTGTGTTGAGGGCTAACCGGCCCTGGAATTCGCAACTCATGATTTCTAATCTCTACATGTCATATTGCAGTAAAAGACTTTCATCTTCTTCGGAATATGTTATGCCATAAATACAATTCTTATCTTCATCTATTGCAAATGTTTTTAATCTTTGTTCGATTTTGAAACCTTCTTTTAAATTACCATTCCAGTCAAATTTTAAGATATAACAGATATTTTCTTTGTCTATATCTTTGTTTTTAATGCCCCAGTATAGTGCATACATGTAAGAATTTGTAGGGTAAAGAACCCTATAAGTTCTTGTCGTTTCAGGAGTTTCAGATGAACTATATTGTATCGCTTCACCTTCCTTATTTAGGTCGGTATTTATTTTGGAATCTATACTGAAATATTCTTTAGTTTTTGTCAATTTATCGTTGTTTTTGTAGAAGACTAGTTGATCATGAAAAACACCTGCTGCTACAAAATGCTCTTGATTAGGGCTGGCAGTAATGATCGTTTGATTTTTCAAGAAGAAGCAACCATTTATTTCAATCCCATTTTTATCACCAGGATATATTCCAAAGTCTAAGATGTTATTACCTTTTTTGTCCAATAAAGCAAATTGATATTGATCAAAGCATCCATTAGTAATGAATTTATTATCAAATGGAATAATATCATAAGGATAATTATTGTCAAAACGTATTTTATCTATAAAATCATACTCATTTAATGAAATTTCATTGTTTATTACTTTGTAAAAAGAGCAAAAACGAGTCATTCCATCAAAAATGCACAATGTGTTATCCCTTGAATTATAAGTTATATTGCGTATGTCTAGAAACTCGTGAGGCCCTTCTCCTTTCGGGGCTATTCGTCCTGAAGTTTTATTCTTAGTATTTATTAGTGTGACTTCAAATCCATCATATATATCAATGAGTAATAGATTGTTGTTAATAAGCAACATATTAAGAGGCTGACCAATAAAAAGGTCGGGTAGTATCTGTTTCCCTTTTATTGTTGTGAAATTGTCGGTAGGAAATAATATTTTATTATTGGCTGTATTAGTACAACTAACTCCAATTATTAGTAATATAATGTAGTAATATTGATTGATTTTCATAAGTTTGAATGTTATTTCGGCATAATCCTACTTAAAGAGTTATGCCGGAATAATAGTTAGATGATTAATTAGTTTTTCTTTAAAATAAATGTTGTACCATTTAGTGAATGGGTACAACAAAAATAGGAATATGAAGTACTGCAGCCACCACATTTATCACCAATTTCCGATCTAGTTAATGCATCGGCATTAACTAATGCCAAGTCTGACAGTTCCACTTCATTTTTGCTCTGGTTGAAATTCCAGCCGGTTACAAGAGCCATAGCAGCGATAAAAGCTGCTCCAAAGATCTTTTTCTTCACGATCTTATTCAGTATTAAATTAATAATCTAGTTTATTTTCTATCTTTGCCTACTCTTTTCAGTTCAGATAGTCGAAATGATTTATTCGGCTTTATCAATTATATTACCATCATACACCTCCTTTTCGGGATCTTCGGGAGTTTGTTTGTATAATTTTGCGGTCGTGCAGCAAACTCCCTTTTGTTCGATCACTGAACATTCCCCTTTATCCTTCCCTTGATGGGTTGGTTGTTAATACTATTGTATTTGATCGTTATGACTTCATCGAAGAATCCTGTGTCCTTCGGTGTCATCTTAATTCCCACCTGAAGAGTTTCTCCGGGCTTCGCGGGTCGTTTGTCATATGTGGCTGCCGTGCAGCCACAGGTGGTACTTACGTCCACTATCACGAGGGGATTGTCCCCTGTGTTTTTTACCTCTATAGTTGTTTCTTTTATTTCTGATTTGTTGAATGTGCCGAAGTCTATCTCTGTTTGAATAGCTTCGGCGGTTGTTTTCAACATCGTTTTAGTCGGACTTTCTTTTCCTGTTATCTGTTTCAGGTAGAGGTCTCTTATAGCCGTGTTGTGTACTGGATTTCCTAAAGCAGCTACTTTGTTGTTTTTATCCAGTAGAAATGTCTGGAAAGTCATATCTATCGGGAGCTTGTTCAGTTTATTCAGTCGATCATCTATATCAATGCATACCGGGCGATCGAATCCATAACGTTTTAACAGATAACATATTTCCATATAGTCTTTTGAATGGAAGAAGAAGAGAAAAGGAACTTTGCCTTGCGTTACGGAATCGGTATATTCTATTAGTTCTTTCCATTTATGTAGTTGTAGTTTGCAGCTGGTACAACCGATAGAGTCAACATATATCAATACTTTATATTCGGATTGCGGAATCCGGAAATCTGTAGTGTCTGTCAGATAGCGAGTGAAGATCAGGTTTTCAGGGAATACAATTTGTTTACCCTGCCATTCATTCACCAATTGGGCAATGTGTTTTTCTTTCTCTTTCTGTTCATTTTTGCAGGAGAAGAAGATTGATAATAAAATTAGTATGATTAGATTTAAAGTTTTCATCTTGTTCTTTAAATTTTGAGTTCTATGATCGGATCATCACTTTTTACTTCAGTGGCAATGATCGTATTCGTTTCTTCATTTACATCAATCCCATATATAGCATGATCAAGTGTGTATTTACAAACAGGATTTCCTTGCAAGTCAAATACATAGATAAATCGACCTCCGTCTTCCAGTTCTTGGCCTTGTTGATAAGCCTTCATTTTATCTTTAAATTTAATTCCTTGAAAAACAGCATAAATATGTTCACTTGTTACTTTTATGTCACAAAATCCCATAATCCCATTTGGAATACCTGAGCCATTTTTTCCTGTTTTAAATAGAGGTTCTCCTTCTGGGCCATACAGTATTTTGTGAGTATTATCTTTTAAATTATAAATTTCCAGTGTTTCCCCTAGTTGTGTTGCCATTGCAAGTACACCGTTGTTGGGGTTGTAATCAATGAAACTACGCCATGCTTGTGCTAATGCTGGTCGGATAGTTTCTTCATTAATTGTTTCACTTGGTATTTTACCATTACTTTTGATTAGTTCACCTTTATTATCGATTTCACAAAATCGGTGTTCTCCCATGTAGTCTGGAATCAAAAAGCCCGATTCCATCGTACAAAAGTCTAGAGAACGGACCAATTTTTTATCAAGTTTAATCTCCTCTACGCGCAATGCAGCGCCAGTGGATGGAGATATTTTCCAACGTGTAATCTCCATCTTATTGGCATCAAGTGCCCATAAAGAGTCTAAAGAGTTGAATTGGATGTTTTCTGCAGATAACATCTCTTCCGGAGCTTCCCCACGTTTGCCGAATGAGACAATGTGCTTCCATTCCGGATAGGTAAACGCATGTAAATAATGATCCATATTATGTAGATCCATAACCACCGCTATACCATCTCTGACCGTCACCCGAAACGGGTAACGGAGCAGGATAGTATCCAGAGGAATAATCTGGGCACGTATTGCTTTTTCCTCGGGAAAAGTGGAATAGCGGGGGTAGTGGGCACCGGGGGAACCGGTACAACAGATTAAACCATTTATACTTATAATGCCTATTAATATATATAAGAGATGTTTCATGAATATTAATCCAGACTGTAATTATCTACAATATATTCTACTTTGGTTCCATTAGGGCAGTCGAGAGAACCGCTTCCGCGACAAAACCACATACTACTGCCTTCGCCTGCAGCTAAAGCTTCGATATTATCTAAAGCTACATCAGGTAAAGTTGTTGTTTCTTCCATGAAATAGATACTTCCAGCTAGGAGCATTCCTATTGCTGTCACTTTACTTAGAATTCGTTTCATTGCTTTTCCATTTTTTTGTTCACAAATGTATGAGAGCTCTTATTAGGAAGCAAATTTTGATACTGACATTTCACTGACAGCTTAAGATTGAGTCGTTTTTGATCCATTTTCGGTAATTTGTGACCCTGTTTAGATAAGAATTCTTACCTTTGACTCAACAATAAAACTGATAATAGCAATGATCCTACTGATGAAAAAAAAGGTGTTTACAGGTAGTCTGCTCTTTTGTCTACTGATGCTTCTTTTCGATTTTGGATATATCTTTTGTGAAGGGCGGCAATCTGCCTTGTCGGAGATTCGTGGTTTGTGTGATAAGGTCATACATCAGGATAAGGAAAATAGATTGGAAGAGACAAATACTTTATCTTCTTCCGGATATAAGGCGTCTGGCTGTGATAGTTCTACTATCTTATACTCAAATGGTCATATGGAGAAGATAAGTAAAAATGCAAATAAGGTTGATTTAATAGCTGAAGAAAAACAATATAGAGTTGATCAGTCTTATCTTTTAATAAAGAACCCTGTTAATATCGCGGCTCTGGATAGTTTATTTAATTTAACCTTACGGGAGAGCAATATGGTCAATGTGCGAACTGCAATGGTTTATACCGTGAATAATGATACTGTTATATATAGTAATCCGGATTCGAATTTTTATCACACTGCTACAGCTCTACTTCCTATTACTACCGGTATAAAAGATGAGATTGTTTTACAGGCGTATGTTGATATTCCTTTTTCCTATGTTATCGCCAGGAATAAAGAACATTTTATAATTCTTTTCGTCATGTTTTGCCTGATTTTAGTAGTTTTGTTTGCTACTTGGTATAGTAAGAAATTTTTGAAATCTATTCAAGAAAAGCCTAGAGAGTTATTAAAGATAAAAGAAAATCTATTATTCGATCGGGAAAGAGGACTTTTTTATATAAATGGAGATACTCAGATACCACTTAGAAATATTCAATTGAAACTATTTATTGTCTTGTTAGATAGTCCTCAACATTTTCAAACTTCCGAAGAAATAAAAAGAATGGTTTGGGGCAAGACCGTAGCTACATCAGATACCTTAAATACCACCATCAGGAGGTTACGAATTAGTTTGAAGTCAATTCCTGATTTGAAGATCGTATTTGAAAATGGTGGTTATCGCTTGGATATACTTTGATTCACTTTACCACCAGTTTTGTTCTCCGTTCTCATACGTAAATATTCGTTCTTCATTTCCTCTGGTATGGTTATGAAGTAGGTAAAGTGTTTGCGAGGGGATATTACAATAAGTTACCTGTTCTTTGTCTGCAACTATATTACCAGCGGACTCCCATTTATTATCATTTCCCCAGAACATCAGTTCGTATGTATCACCAATACGGATATTATTATCGTCGTTTCTGAATAGATAATAAATCCTTGTTACATTCTGAGGTTCATTTAATTTAATACCTGCCCAAGCTCCATTAGGCTCCATTGCATCATAAAAGGTAAGCGGGTCATTATCAAATACTGCTTTCTTTGTCCGGTTCGGATCGTTTTGAAAAGAACCTTCTGTCCCTATGAGATCTCCTTCCAGGGGGGTGTCATTATCATCCGTATAAAATCTGACTTCTGCCATATTACAACAGCCATATATTCCGGATAAATATCTGAGGTATTTGAATTGCCTCTGTTCATGGATGTCGACAGTATAAGAATGCATTGTCGCTTCATGTGTAATTGTATATAGTGTGACCGAATCCTTGAAATCAATACGATTCGCTCCTTGGAATTTTCCATTCAATGTCCTTTTATTATACCAGCTCCACCATTTAGGAATAGAGTGTTTGCGTGTCAAAATCATATTTTGATAATGCTCATAGTCTGGTTTTAGATAGTTTATTACATTGCTGTCTTTGACGATGAATGGACTGGATGCCGGGATAAACTGGGAATCTTGGTAATAGCCTGTAATATATGCAATTTCAGATTCCAGATGGGTAAATACACCTTTCCCCTTTTTAATTTCAGTCCAGGCTACGGGAATCCAGTTTTTGTTATCGAATATACTGAGATAAAGAATCTTCTCATCCGTTTCATTGCAGGGTATTTCAATGTGTGTTTCTTCCTTGAAGTATAAAGAAGATACGTTTTTCATAAATGCGTTGCTTAGAGTAGGAGGTATTGGTTTTTTACTATAAACAACTGGTAAGCTATTATTCTGAACAGCAAAACATTTCCGGTAAATTATCCCTCGTTTTATAGCTGTTTCGGGATCTGGTTTTGTTCCGGGACGTAGATCGTATAATTCAAATTCAACTTGTTTTCCGGTAGTGTCTTTTACATAATTCCAGGTATGTCCTTTGTGCATTCTATCCGGATGTTGGAGAATGAAATCGATACCTCCCGATATACCCAGTGAGCGCATTATATAGATGCTCATGTCACAACGGTCTTCACATGTACCAAATCTATTATCTAATAGAGCGAATGCTCCTAAATGCGGAAATTGGTGTTTATAATTGAAAACCCATGTCTGTTCATTAATCTTATCAAAAATGATTTGACAGGCTTGTACCGGATCATCCTCTGTGAGCAAAGAGTCTAATAATGGCTGATAGCGATTATAATATGTTTCTCTCCAATCTTCCAATGGCTCATTCCCGACTCGGTAAGGAAGTATGGTTTCGCAGAATTCATCAAATGATATGTATTTTCCCCAAGGCTTTTCTTTCCATACATTAAAAGATAAATCGATATTCTTTATCAGATAATCTGCTGTAATGATATGTGCATCATATACTTTCCTGAACATATTGTTTGAAAGGATCCCGAAACGTTTTTGAGCAATCCGGATTGCTTCATCATCTGAACATTCGTTTTCTATGGCAATTTTGTATAGATTGTTCCGATACTGATTGAGTTGTTCGCTTTCGTATGCAAAATAAAATGGTATATTTCTAATTAAGAATTTTGCAGCTTTGAGTTTAAGTGGGCTGTTTTCGTAGTATTTTAATACTTTCTCCAATTCTCTCCTGTTTTTTTCGGCAAACTTTAAAGCTTCGTTCATCTGTTTCTCGTCTGATGACTGGCAGGAAAAAAGAATGATTGATAAGAGTGTTAAAATGAAATTTTTCATGTATATGTTATTTGCGTACAAATAAACTTATTTAATTCTGTATTCATTGCCATTGAATAATGACATTTTAATGACAGTCTTGATTTGTAATGGCTTTTGAATCATTTGTTTTATTTTTTGACGCAAAAGTATCTAACTTATATTTACCACCAAACCTATTTTCCATCCTTATAAGTAAATATCCTTTCTTCCTTTCCCCTGGTATAATTGTCTTGAAACAGGGCACAAAGGAAGTCGTCTTATCCGGTGATAGTTTGACCTATTTCCAGAATTTCATTCGGAAAGAAAATTTTGTGCTGACCTATCAGGAAATATTCAATTACTATACCGGGAAAATGAAATTACTTGACCGGATAATGTTTTTTAACGTATCAAAGAGGTTTTGGATGTCGATATTTACTATCAAAATGGCAATTTGGGATTTTGTATGTATTGTTATAAAAATCCCGGAGAGAAGAACCTCCCCGGGAATATGTTTTATGCCGTGTCAGGTCTTTAGAACTGTTCAATTTCTTCTATCGACAAGCCGGTAGATCGTGCAATAATGAGAGGGTCGACTCCGTTTTGCTTCAGGTTTATTGCTATGAGTCGTTGCTCTTCTGCTTTACCTTCTGCTTTACCTTCTGCTTTACCTTCCGCTATTCCTTCGGCCCGGCCTTCAATCCATCCGGTCTTGATCACACTGCGTTGATAACGTATAGCCTCCATGTCTGCGTAATATTGCCGTCTGTCTTTCTCATCTAACTGGTCGATACGCAAACGTTCGCGTGCCTCCTGTAAGCCATGAACCGTACTGTTTTTGTCGATCTCGCCGGTTTTCAGGAAAGCAATCCATTCGTCCAAAGGAGTTTTCGCCTGTTGGTTAAAACCGTCTACTCGTAATACGTAATATTCAGGGAAAATATCTCCGGCTTCGTGCCGTACAAACTGTTCACGTTGGCGTACGGACAACTGAAGAATGTCATTGTAATGGATTCCTTTAAAGTTGGTACGACCATGATAGACATAGTCTTTTCCTTGGCCTAATTCAAAATAAACGATGTTGATTGAATATACTTTACGAATAACACCATATTCCTGGCCTTCATTGATATAATCGATAATGGCTTTGGATGCTCCGTATAACATACGATGGAAATAATCCAGTTCACGGTTGTTCTGTACCTCAATGATGATGAGTTCCCCTTTACTGTCTTCTGCCAGCATATCTACCCGGTTGAACTTATCATCGACATTTTCCTTATTGCTTTCGTTTTCCAGCATTTTGAGAATGCGTATTTCTTGCCCAAGTAAAGTGGACAAAAAGCCTTCCAACACAACAAAGTTTGATTTATTACGTAAAAGGCGCTTTACAGCCCAATCGAAACGGACCAAAGCAGAATCATTTTTCATAGTTGTTCATATTTAAATTGTTACGATGCAAAGATATGTTTTTTTTTCATCTAAAAGCATATTATCCTGATTTTTACCGGAAAAATAGGTTTTAAAAATATATTTGTCTATGTTTACCGCATAAAGAGTCTAAGGGTTGAATTTTAAACGGGAGTTTGGAGTTCAACTTTTACTGTTTTTGTACACGCCAAATATGTTTAATCCTATAATAAATAGACTTTTCATGGCTTTCTGTTTAATGAATTATTTTTAAAAAACGATCCCATCTGAACTTGTTTGTATACGGATCAACTGATTTCCAAATAATCCAAGCTTTTCCTACAATATATTCTTCCGGCAGCAACCCCCAATAACGTGAATCCTGTGAATTCATCCCGTTATCACCTGCCATGAAGTAATAGTTTTTCAGAAAACGATAACCGTTAATCGGTTTTTCGTTAAGAAAAAACGTAGAGTCTTTGCATTGTAGATTTGTTTGTTGTTCCCATTCTATTACTTTTTTGTATAGCCGGAAATTTGTGCGATCTAAAGTAATAGAATCGCCTTTCCCCGGTGCATAGAGAGGTCCGAAATTTTTAATATTCCAGCTGATCACGCTATCGAATGGGAAACTATGATAAATTCCGTCTCCAAATTTGTCTGTTGTAGCTATTTTGTTTTGTGAATCTATGTTGCCGAGATGTGTTTGTACCCCTTCAACATGGAAATATCCTTTTTGGATCGATAGGGTGTCTCCCGGTAACCCAATACATCGTTTGATGTAATATTTCAGAATATGCATTTCAATGTTGTCCCAACCGTTAGGATGCGGAAAATTAAAAACAAGGATATCATTTCGTTTTATCTTTTTGAAACCGGGAATCCGGTAAATTTCTGTCTGCTCCAGCCGCATGGAGGCAAACAAGTTGAACAGACGCGGTCCGATGGTCGGTTTCCACACCAGTATATTGTCGCCGGTCATCAACTCCGGTTCCATTGAGTCAGTGGGGATTTTGAAAGAACCCCATACGAATACCTGCATGACAAACCACAAAGCGGCTGTCATACATAGCCAGAAAACTATGTTGACCACTTTGTTCATCCAGTTTTGTAAAACCATTTTAACCTCTTTCTTATGTAATTTGCCAATTACCACCAATATATCCTTCCGTTTTTATAAGTGAATATTCTTTCTGCATAATAAGAACTTTCCATTTTGGACGTCTTTATCAAATATAAAGCATCAGAAGGAATATTATCAAACATAATGCTTTCCCGATTGCCTTTCATTGTTTTTACCTGAATCCATTCATTATCCCAATAATACAAAGTGAAGTCTTCATTGTTATTTACCTGTATTTTTGACTTCGGAATGATTGATATGGAGTGAATTTTCGTCTCTCTGCCTAAATCGAACAATATGTTCCAATCTTTTGAATTTTTACTGTTGAAAGAGCCCAGGAAGCCTGTTCCGGACAAACCGTCTGTAATTCTATAAAGCTCTTTGATTGAATCATTACTTATGTTTGCAGTTACTTTGACATCAGTGACAGGTTTTAACCTGCCGTCTTGTTTTTCATAGAAGATGATTTCACTTAATGCGATATGTTTTTGCGGCAATGTCAAATGGATTTGTCGATATTTTTTAGATGTCTGAAGCTCTATTTAGTTATAGCTAGCATCTATCGAATCGGTTAATGTGTATAATGTATCCCTCCGTTCTTCACTACCGAAGCTGTTACATCCAATCCAATGGGCTCCGGCAAGCATTGGCGTAAAATGCGTGCTTATAGGAGTCGTCGTGTTGACTACGATTGTTTCTTTTTCGCGTGGATTGTGCTTTAGTTGTTTGCAATCCCCCTCTTTGTCAAGAATGAATGCTGGCGCAGCAGGTATGACTGCTCCGTTCTGAAAGAAAGCCGGTAAGTAGGCAATGTCGCGCCCTATTCCTTTGAATGTCGCCTTTTTCCTGTTTATTTTTCCCCACTGGATGGGATTCCATGTCATATTCTGTGCGTTATAGACGCATAAATAGCAATAACCGGTATTGCCGGGAATCTTTTCCGTTATATAAATTGTGACGTCTGTCGTTTGAAAATATTCTGAAGAGACATCCTCTATCCAAGGGTTTTTAAACAAATTCGGAATATTGTTCATCTCTTCGTTTTTGTCTACCATTGGTCCGTCCAAATGGTATTCGAACGATTTTCGAAATACTTTCGGCAATCTGAATTTCCCCGCCTTCAGGTCAAATGAATGATTGTTATACAATATATCATATTTCCATCTTTCATTATCGCAAAACGGTTCGAAAGGATATGTTTTTCCGTCGATAATCAAGGTGTTCCAACTATGCCCTTCCGTCCGGTTTCCCCACATGGGAACAAAATCGATCGTGACGGGCATTCCAAGTGCCGACATCATGTGTGCGTTGAATTGTGTCTGTATGTCACAAGTCGCCCTTTTTATCCGTTCATAACTGGCTATATTGCATATGGGCATGGAGGCGGCATAGCCGACGCTGTTCATGATTTCGTCATATGTAAAATGCAGTGAATCTGTAATTTTCCTGAAATCTTTTACTGCATGGCTGAATATCCCGTGATGACGGTTATAAAAAACCTCCCGGTTATTATCTAAGCAAAACTTGTCGTTGAAGCGATAGGGCAGTATGTGTTTGCAGAACAACTCAAACGGAGTGTCTCTGGTATAAGCATTCTCTTTCCATGCCTTGAATACCAAATCTATTTCTTTTATCAACCAATTGGCTTTGACGGTTTGTATATCCTGCTTGTCAGGATATTTGTGTAAATTGATTTTCTGGCTTTCTTCATTCCATAGCTCTTTGACATCCCTTCTCCAGTCATCCGGCCGTTTCCAATCATATTTTTCAGATATGGCTATATGTTTATTATAAACCGGCTGTAAGAGGGAGATGATGGCTGGATCGTATCCTGTATGACCCGGCATATTTTTGATAAGGAATTGGGCGGCTTTTAGTTTTAATGAATCATTTTGATAGTATATCAATACTTTCTCTAATTCTTTCCGATTCTCTTCGGCAAGAAACAGAGCCTGCTCCAGACGTTTGTCGTCTGGAGAGGTACAAGCCGTCAAGAGGAGGGTTAAGAATATGTAGATTCCTGATATGAATATACCTTTCATTTCTGTATTTGTCTATAAAGTAACCGACTAAAATAGTTTCTCATGAGGATTGAAAAATGGTAATTAATATTGTCTTTTGTATTGAAAATTAGGGGATATACATTCCCATTATAATCATTTGATAAAAAAGTGTTACTTTTGTCAAAGTAGACATTTCCTTTTTCGATAACATCTTTCCCTACTTTTAATTTGATTGATAAAATGTCTTTGAATATAAAGAAAATATTTTTGTTCTCTTTGTTTCTGTTATAAAAGTCTTCGACTTTTGTAATACACCCAGAATATTCTGACTCCGGAATTATAATTATGTATGAATAGTTATGTAAGTCCTCATTTACTTTATTCAATTTTATGCAAACATTGTTTATATATTTTTTTAGGGGTACTACAAGAAGAACATATAACTAGTATGATAATATAAATGATGAAATTTATTTTATTTAATGAATAATTACTTTGGTATGATACTTCTTTATTTGATGTTTTTTATTGAAACATCCTATTTAAATAAGAGAATCTAGAAAAAAGTATAAATAATATTTCTCCATCTTATTATTGTTTTATAAAGAAGATAATGAAAAGTGATTATTCTTATTTTTTTGTGAGATTTTAGATAGGATAATTTTTCGATTCATCATCTTCTTTTATTGTTTGGAAATTGTTTTTATTTATAGTTATATTTTGATATAATAAGAAAGAATACATTCTTTATATAATCCGTTATATCCGTATAAAGTATTGTTTATATCATCGAATACGAATAATATAGGAGAAATGTCAAATCTATATTCATTTATGTAATTTCCATTATTATCATATATCAGTAATTTATCCTTATAAGGATCTTTCATGAAATCATCATGATTTTTACCTCTGTATAATAGGAAAATATATGATTTTGAGGCGAATGCATTTATAAATGTAGTTGTATTAGAATTGAAATTATTGATATTAATATGTGGTTTTTGTTTTTCTCCCAAGATGCTTTTTTTTAAATTACCATTAAAATCAATAAAATCAATTTTGTCTTTGTAAAAATACGCATAGACTATTACAGAGTCGTTAGCAACTAATATACCTTTATTTGAATAGAAAAAACTTTCAAGGTGATCATCTTTTGGAAATGAATATAATATGTTTGTAGAATTATTCTCAAAATTATATTTGCAAATATTTAATTGAAAAATATTATTGTATATTAGATATTTATCAAATGAATATACATTATTCATGGGTTCACCTATATTGAGTATATTATATTGATCTTGTTTATCAATATTGTTACTTTTTAAATCGTAACGATAAGCATTTTTTCCGCTATTAAATCCTCCAATGAGAAATTGATTGTTTGTTCCTTTGTATAGGTGTGGATTCGAAAAATCCATAGGACCTTCGCCTTTGTGGCCAAAACTGTTTAATAGTTGAAAATTAGGTGTTTGGTATACATGTATAATTGTGTCAGATGCTATTGATTGAAATATTATGTTATTTTCCACTATAGCTAAATCTGAAATATCAAATATTTCGTTTAAATAAATTTCTTTTGCGACTAATTTATTGATATCTTTTTGGAAGCTATCATCATTTATGTGTGTGTCTTTTAATTCTTTATTATTGAGTGAACAGGATGTTGATAAAAATAAACAACCTATTGTGATATTTATAATTTGAAATATATTCTGTTTCATAATATGTTTTTTATTATTGAAATCCAAAGTATAGAATACAATTCTATACTTTGGATTTTGAATTATAGGCAGATTGATTTATTGCTATAACTATATGCTTGTAATTCAGTACATCCGTTGACCCCTCCACAATATATTACAGAGGAACCTGGATATCCTGCATGAGAATCTACATACTTGTAGCATTCTCCCAATAAACTACCTTCGGATTGAGCTAATGCCTCAATGTTCATTAATGTTAAATCAGTTGTCTTTTTAGATTGATTTGAAGTGGAAATAAAAAAAGAAGCTATAATGAATGATAGAATTGATATTTTTTTCATAATGAATAATTTTAACAATTACTTATATTACTATATAAAACCGCTTTTACAGTTTGACAACCTAAGCAGTAAATAACATAGTATGATGGAAAGACATACTCAAAAGATAATGTTTGATAACATATACCATGGGGATAAATTCCTTCATTTTGTGCTAAAGCTTCCACATTAGCTAGTGCTAACTCTGAGAGTTTTACATCTTGATTATTTCGGTAAAAATTCCAACTAGCTGTTGTTGCAACTATTGTTATGAGAATGAGACTTATGATTCTTTTCATGACTTTTCTCTGTTTTATGATTAGTATTGTTAACAATTGCTTTTTCCCTACAAATAAGTTGCAGTTTTTATAGCACATGTTTCACAGTCTATATAGTGAATAGGAGTTCCACCATATCCATTTGATCCATGCCAACAGGCATTGCCTCCCCCACCTTCTTCATTAGCCAATGCCTCTACATTGGCTAATGCTAAGTCTGACAGCTCTACCTCGTTTTGATTCTGGCTGAAATTCCAACCTGCCGTTAGAGCAACTATAGTTATAAGGGTGATACTCATGATTTTTTTCATGGTGTTTATCTTTTGGGGTTTATAAATTCAAATTCTATTGTTTTTATTATCTTTGTTCTCTAAGAGAGTGCGAAAGACTAGTAGCTAAGTTATCATGATACACCTCCTTTTGGGGTCTCTGGGAGTTTGTTTGTACAATTTTGCCGTCGTGCAACAAACTCCCTTTCGTTCGATCACCGAACATTCCCCTTTATCTTTACTTTGACAGGTTGATTGTTCATACTGTTGTACTTTATCGTTATGACTTCATCGAAGAAACCTGTATCCTTCGGTGTCATCTTGATCCCTACCCGAAGGGATCCTCCGGGGTTTACGGGATGCTTTTCATATGTGGCTGCCGTGCAGCCGCAGGTAGTACTTGTGTCCACTATCACGAGGGGATTATCCCCAGTGTTTTTTATTTCGAAAGTAGCCTCTTTTATTTCTGATTTCTTGAATGTGCCGAAGTCTATTTCTAGCTCTGTTGCTTCGGCAATTGTTTTCAACAGATTTTTGTTCGGATTGTCTTTTCCGGTAATCTGTTTCAGATAAAGGTCTTTTACAGCTGTGTTATGTATCGGATTTCCCAGTATAGCTACTTTATTATCTTTATCCAACAGGAATGTCTGGAATGTCATATCTGCCGGGAATTTATTCAGTTTGTTCAGTCGATCATTCATATCGATACATATCGGGCGATCAAACTCATCACGTTTTAACAGGTAACGTATTTCTTTTATGTCTTTTGGATGAAAGAAGAAAAGGTAAGGTATCTTTCCTTGTGTTACCGAATCGGTGTATTCGATCAGTTCTTTCCACTTAGGTAGTTGCAGTTTACAACTGGTACAGCCAATAGAGTCTACATATATTAATACCTTGTAATCGGATTGCGGAATCTGATAATCTGTAGTGTCTGTCAGATAGCGTGTGAAGATCAGGTTTTCTGGGAATATAATATTTTTCCCTTGCCATTCGTTCACCAATTGCACAATGTGTTTTTCTTTCTCTTTCTGCTCGTTTTTGCAGGAAAAGAAGATCGGTAATAGAATTGTTAATATAAATAGAATTTGCTTTATCATAATTTGAATGTTAATATAGGATTATCGCTTTCTACACATGTCGCGATACATGTATTGGTTGCTTCGTTTATATAAATGCCGAAAATATTATTGTCCAGTGTGTATTTTCGAACGGGGTTACCGTCTGTGTCGAACACATATAAGTAATGTCCTCCTTTTGGGGCTGCTTCGCCGCGTTGGTAAAATTCATCCCGTTCTTTCCATGACATTCCATCGAAAACGGTATAAATATACCGGTCGGTAACCTGGATATCCATAAAGCCTTTTATACCGATAGGAATACCTTCTCCCCCTTTTTCCTTAAATTGCGGTTCTCCACCGGGACCGTATATAATATTATGTGTTTGGTTTTTCAGGTTATATATTTCGAGGGTTTCCCCTAATTGAGTAGCCATTGCATATATCCCGTTTTGCGGATTGTAGTCTGTAAAACTACGCCAAGCCTGTGCTAAGGCTGGATGTATATCTTGTTTGTAATTGGTTTCGGTAGGTATTTTACCAATTTTATTGATTGGTTTACCGTTATGGCTGACTTTGTTGTAACGGAAATCTCCCTGATAGTCGGTGATCAGAAAGGCTGAATCTGTCCGGTAAAAGTCCAGTGAGCGAACCAGACTTTTGTCTAATGTTATTTCTTCTACACGGGATACTGTTTTTTCAGCGGGAGAAACTGCCCAACGTGTGATCTGCATCCTGTTTGCATCGAGTGTCCAAATGGAATCGGATGAACAAAATTGGAACATTTCGGCGGAAAGCATTTCTTCCGGACCTTCTCCCCGTTTGCCGAAAGGGGCTATGGGTTTCCAGTCGGGATAAGTGAAAGAGTAAAAGTAATGGTTATCATTATGTAAGTCCATAATAATGGCGATACTATCCTTTACTGATACCCGATAAGGGTAACGGAAAAAGACAGAATCAATAGTAATCTCCTGCGTGGTTACTGTTTTCTCATCGGGAAAAGTCGTATACCGAGGGTAGAGGGGATCGGGTGAACCACTGCAGGAGATTAATGTGCTTATTCCTATAAGTAATATGTATAGGAGGGTCTTCATTTCTGATTTTTATCTGAGGCCACCATATTTTACTTCGACTTTCTTTCCATGGCATTCAACGTCGCCCCAACCATAACATTTAAAGTTTTCATCTGGGTCTTCTTCTGATAGAGCTAAAGCTTCGATGTTTTCAAATGCCAGATCACTCAATACCTTTTTTTCTGACTGATGAGTAGAGTAAAAATACATACCTCCAAATAAACATAGAAGGGTGATGCCTGATTTAATAGTCTTTCTTTTCATTTGTTCTATTTGTTAAATTTGTTTTTAATATATTTGTTTCTTGAAACTACTTTAATAGCAATAAGATGTGTGATGCAAAAGTATATATAAAATTGACTTAGGCAACTGTCTTTAGAAAAATAGAAGAGGGGTGGCGTTAATTTGTTGATTTACAGTATTGATATCAGCGAATTGTCAGAAAACTGAGTCAGTGATCGAGAGTAAAATGAAACGATTTAGATATGAAACAAAAGATTTGGATGATATTGAGTTGTGTCGGTCTGACTTTTTTATTTGGTTGGTGGTTATGGAGTGCTTTCCATATGCAGCAAAATAAATTATGTTCAGAGTCGTCTCTTGTGTTTGCAGAAGTGATACAAAAAGAAAAAAAAATAAAAATAGAACGGGAATTTGGTAACTATAATCCAATGAATTCCCCAAATGAAATATCATGGGCAGAAAAAAGTGAATGGTGCGATCAGGATTTCCTTTTTTATCGTGATTCCAGCCGATTCTTTTTGGATAGTCTCTTTCGAACGACACTTTTAGAATATAAAATTAAGGCCGAGACGGCTATTCGTTGCATACGGAATGGTCGTGTTATTGATACTTCTTTAGACAGTACTTTTTATAAAAAGGCATTTCCCTTAAAACTCATTGTTTATCGGAGAGATGAAAATCCTGATAGAAATATCACGTTACAAGCCTATATCAAGTACCCTTTTGGAACGGTTTGGAGACATAGTTATCTTATGTGGATGATTTCGGGTTTGGGCCTTTTGTTATTTGGTGCGATTATTGGTGGGTATTGTTTCTGGTATAAAAAGATGCACAGGCTTACTGAACAAGAATTGCAGTTACAACAACTGGAGCAAAAATGGCAGGTATTGAATCAACAACACGAGCAACAGCGTGCAGAGCTGCAACGGCAGCAAGAGCAACAGAGACTAGAACTGCAACGGCAGCAAGAAAAGTTGAAAAAGCAGGAGCAACAACAAAAACAAGAACGACTAGAGTTAAGACAGCAACAAGAGTTACAACAACTTGAAGCACGGCAGCAACAAGAGCAGCAGCGGCTGGAACTGCAACAGCGACAAGAAAAATTACTACAACTGCAACAAAAATTGCAGGAAAAGGAAGAGCAATTACCTAGTCAATTGATTCAGGATAAGACAATTAAATGGGTGGAGTTGTCGAAAGATTTGTTCTTTGATGAGGAACATGGTGATTTGTGCTATAGAGAAGATGTGAATATCCGTTTGACTGGGAATTTGTTAAATTTATTCCGTTGTTTTATAAAAGCCGAACAATATAAACTAACTTATGAAAGGATTTGTATTGATATTTTGGCACGACCAGTAAAAAATGAACTATCCAAATCGGACCGGGATGCTGTTGCGAGTACAATTCGTAACTTGCGGACACATTTGAAACCGCTTTCTTTTATTCAAATAGAATCAATCAGAAGTACAGGGTATCAGATGCTTATTTCGAACCCTGAAGATTTAGCAGTAAAAAATGGCGTACAACAATAGTGTGGCTATTGCTTCTTATATTTTACTAACATAATAACAGGATTTGAATCTTCTTCCAGTTCCGCTGCAACTTCCCTTTCAATTGTCCTTTCTTATAAGCCTCAATAAGTTCGCTGGGCTCAAATTTTTGCCAAAATGCGATTTCACTGTTGGTCGTTTCCTGTACTGTAATATTCATAGGTCCTTTTTCTGGAAAATCATTATTGAGTATAGTGTATTCGAATAAAGTATTATCTTTTTTGTCATACGCCAAATATGTTTTTGGACTCCCCCCTTTTCTTAGAAAGTCTGCATCCATTTTTACTGTTTCCATAAATAGTAACGGTCGGTAAAGATACAAGGTAAAAGAAATACGGCCGGTTTCATGGATTGTATGGACGGTGTTCTTGCTATGAAAGGGATCAAACTAAAATCTGGTGAGATTCTGAATATTGTATCAGAAGAAGGTTCCATGAGCAACCAACTATTGTGGTAAGGGACGATAGGGTAAGGACGAGGAGCAACTCCCGCATTTCCGGCGTGGTTGGTTATTCCCCACTCTACTTTCTTTTCAAAATAGATTCGAAAATCTTTGACAATGCTTCCGTCTTGTTTGGATATAAGAACAAATTGCTGATTATCCGTCTTTTTCTCAATGTGGACAGAAGGTGATTCTCTGGCAATCAAATAATCAGAGTTATAACTAGTTGCATTAATCCATTTGACATCGTCTCTGTGGATACTTCTTATAAAATTTCCCTGAAAATCATATACTAATACGTTTCTAATAACTTCGTCAACATATATTTCACCCTTATCTTCATCTAAGAAAACACTTAGGTTGAATATATATTCTTCAGAACCTTGCCCCTTTTTGTTAATCTTTCTCAGACCTTTGCCATTTCTGCTAAAGATAAAAATCTCTCCGTCGTTAATGACATTTTTTACTAACATCAACTGTGATGAAAGTATCCGGCATAACAACTGCGCTGGAGTCATTATTTTGACTGTTTGATTATTTGTTACCATCGCACCCTGTTATTATTATCAGGAATAGAACTAAAATTGTATTAACTTCTCTCATCTGAATGTACAAACAGGTTACATGAGTAATTGTTGTATGGAGAGATTACCACCAAACCTGTTTCCCATCCTCGTATGTAAATATCCGTTCTTCTTTCCCTCTGGTATAATTACGTAGCCAGTATAAAGTCCCTTGGGGAATCTGTTTGTATATAAGCAAATCATCTTGGTCGGCCGTTTGTTGTCCGGCAGAAGCCCATTGTCCGGATTCGTCTATGTAGAAAAGTTCGTAGAGATTGTTTTTCCGTATGCCGTTGTCATCGTTCCGGATGATGTACCGGATCTTATCGATACGTGTGGGTTTTGAAAATGCCAGACCTGCCCAACTCATGCTGTCGCGGGTATGAAAGAAGGTGAGTGGATCGCCGTCAAATACATTTTGTTTAGTGGCGTGTGGATTGTAAATACTGGTAATATCTGTTCCGATAATTTCTCCTGTTAGTATCTTCTGGCTGCCTGGTTCATAGAACTCCAATTCAGCCATATTCCCACGAATATTGGGAGAGGACAGATATCTGTAATATTTGTAACTTTTCTTAGGATTGACTTCAATTGTTGTATACTTAAAGTCGGGAGCTTCTGTGAATGTGAACAGATCTTCTGCCATTTGAAAATCTGCGTAATCCGATCCCTGGAATTTTCCACCGACAAATGCCGGAGGTATGGCGGCCAAATGTATGGGGGTACGGTATTTACGTTCAAGGTACAGATCTGCCTTTTCTTTTTGACATTCATGGGTGGTGACTTTTCCGGTAGAATCGACCACAAAAGGTGCGCTTAACGGCCGTAGGTTCTTATTCTCATAACTGCAAACCTGATAGATTATATCCGGACCGACATGATTGAAGGTCACTTTCTTTTTGGCTATTTTTCCCCAATCTACCGGAAACCACCCTTGAGGATCGAATACGCATAGATAGGCATATTTGTTATGGGTATTCCCTTTGTTCAACGGAATGGAGACGGTTTGAGGTTGAATAAAAGGGAAATGTCCTGTGATATCTTTCATAAAAGGATTTTTGAAAAAGGTTGGAATTTCTTCTTTAGACGTGTTTGTCATCATAAGGGAACTTTGTTGTATGGAAAATGTTTTCTGATATACTTTCGGTATGTCTTCAAAACGTCTTAGATGATCGCCGGGATTTTGTTCTCCCCCGGCAAAATCGTGATAGTTGCCGCTTTCGTCATATAGGAGGTTAAACGAATGGCTGTTATTACCACGTCCCCAATGAGGTATAAACCCGGTTGACACAGGGATGCCGACGGAGCGCATGGCATATATCGCCAGATTCGTATAGTCTCCGCACAAACCGAATTTTATATGAATGAGGCTACTGGGTTTTATATCGGCAGGTTTAGGAAAATCAGTGAAGATGTGGATCGGTTGTTTGATCAGTTCGTTATTGATTGCTATACAGGCTTCCAGTGTTGTTGATATACTGTCCGGTAGTAATTGGGCAAATGTGTTGTAATATTGTGTCCGCCATATTTCCGGCAGTTCATTTCCAACACGGTAGGGGAGAATCCATTCACAAAAATCTTCGAAAGAAAGATGTTTGTTCCAGGGTTTTTGCCATATCCGGAATGCTTCGTCTATCTGGGTGATCAGGAATTCCGCATTTAATTGTTGCAAGTCTGCTTGTTGCTTTGCAAAACCTTGTAGATTGCTATTTTGGGTCCGGTATGATTTATTTATCGTTTGCTGATCATATTCTTCCTGTTCGGTTTGGTATACGGAATCGATAAACAGATGGAATTCATCAACGGCTTTTCCTTCCGGATAAAATTTCCCCAGCATATTCCGGATCAGAAATCTGGCAGCAGCCTCTTTCTGTTCGTCTCCTTGATAATGTTGCAGTACTTTTTCCAGTTCCTGACGATTACCTCCAGCCGTTTGAAGGGCTAAAGCCAATTGTTTTTTCTCAATATCATTACATCCGGTCAAAAGAATAATTACCATGACCAGGATTATATTAAGAATGATTGAATTGTGGCGATTCATTTGAAGTCTGTTCTTTAATGGTTTATAAGAGAGGTTCCATGTCTCTAATAAAATAAATTATAAAAATACGAATAATATCCAGTCTGGCGTAGTTTATTATAATGATATTTCATTACGTCCAACAAATAAAATTATTTCATTGGATAATTCATTCTACAATCGTGTTTCTTTCGTTTGACATATATCAAACGAAAGAAACATATATATGCTTTATTCATTTGATAATTGCCAAATGAATAATTGTATGAGAACAAAATATGAATTATATATATATATAGCTAGATTCGTTTACCCTTGCTATAATCTTATTTCAGATTTATAATTTGTAATTGAACATTGCAGTTGTTTGTTTCATCGTCTAGTATACGGCACCATACTTTATCGCTCAGATAGAATATTTGATCGGAAGATGATTGTACATGGTCGATGTCATTGATAACAGTAGTCGATGTTGTTAATTCGTGCGTCTCTTTATCGTATAAAACCCATCTAAAGGGATTCTCTTCTACGTAATAGTAATAGGTTAGTAGTAGGAAATTACTAGAGTTACTGAAATTCCACATCATTGCAAAATCCTGTAATGGAATTGTTTCAGGATCTTTTTTTCTGAGTTCATCTTTGAGTCGTTGCTTTAAATTAATTTGGTATTTCACGATGGCCGTGTCTTTGGTGACGTATGAGAGATTATCCCAGTTCCTGTCATAGTAATAAAAGGCTTGGTCCGATAAATTGGTATATAAGTTTACGAATTCGAACTTGTCATCTTTCGGAATATCAAAATTTATTTTCTTGATGATGTTATCTTCTCTGTCGACCGTCCATATTCCATAAGGTAAATTCTTTTCGTAGAAAGGTAAAATACACAATTTTATTCCGTCTTTTAATATGGCAAAATCTCTAACGTATAAAGTTGTCTTTATCGATTCTATAAAATCTCCATTGTAATTGTATATGTTTATTTTCTGTGAGGAAGTGTCGAGTATGTGTATCCGATTAAGAATCGGGTCAATCGTAAATGCATGTATTCTGACAAACTCTTCCGGTGCATTCCCATAGTGATTGATCTGGTTGACGAGTTTACCCTCTGACGTGAAAATCAGAATACCGGCTTTCTTTCTGTCTAAAAGTATCAACGTATCATCGTCTAAAAAGATATTGCGGACACCGGATATTATACATGAGTCGTTTGTGTTTAACTCAATATAGTCTAATGACTTGGCAAATTGAGAATATAGGATCGCATCTTTTGTATCGTCCAGGTCGATAGCTAGTTCAGGAACATTACTTGTCTTTTCCTGACTGCATGAAACGGTCAGGCCAATAAATAAGAGAAGTAAATATGTGATATGATTGATTTTCATGGGATAATGTTATGATGGTTTAAAGTTATATAATCTTATTCGATGAGCAACCATTTCCAGGCAGGGAGTACTTCTATTTTGCATCCGTCTTGTTCGATCATGTCTTCTTCGTCATAAGTGATAATCAAAAGACGCTTACAATCAAGAACTTTATTTAGTTTGATCAACGCTTCCACTTCACGTTGAAATGTATCATCTGAGAGATTTATGGAATAGCTTACTTGTATCGCTGTGGCAGTGTCCGGTAAGTAGAAGTCTACTTCAATATTCCGGTTGTAAAAAAATACGGCATCATCTATGCCATAACGCTGCAGCAAGGTCACGGCTACTAAGTTTTCCAATAAAGAAGTTTTGGCATCTATTGTTAATATTCCCAATATGCCATTATCTACAAAATAGTATTTAGGATTAGTTTCACGTTCAGTTAATTTATCTGCTATATTTTGAATGGGGAGTAGTAAAAAAGCATCTTTAGCATACTCCATATAGTTGATAACTGTATTCTTGGCTATTTTAACACCGGTAGAAGCCAATATATTAGTAATTCTGGTAAACGAGACGGGTTGCTTCACGCTTTCAGCCAGTTTACGGAATAGTATTCGTAAAGCAAAAGTATTTTCTATGGAATGTCGTGCTGCAATATCGCTTAAATAAATTTTTTGGTAGACGCTGGTTATATAGTCTCGTTTGGCAGCTAATAAAGCTCCTTCAGGAAAACCACCGTAACGAAAATAATTTTCGAAAAGACGTTTGATTTCCGCCCGGCTTTCTGTTGCTGAAAAGGTGTTTGGGGTTATTGAGATTTGGTGGGCATTCAGGAACTCTTTGAAATTATATGGATAGACATTTATTGTGATATAGCGTCCTCCCAGTGTTGTAGCGACATCTTTGCTGAGCATTTTGGCATTACTCCCTGTAATGTAGACTTGATATTTATTGTCTGCCAACCGGCGGGCGAATTTCTCCCATCCTTCAATATTTTGTATTTCATCTAAAAACAGAACCGGTCTTTGAGGGGAGAGACTTGCATGTACTTCAAGAATTGAATTCAAATCATCGGTATTCATTCCGATCAGTCGTTCATCCTCGAAATTAATATATAACATTTCATCCCATGTGTATCCTTGAGTGAGCATGTCTAGCATTCGCTGGTAGAGTAAAAATGATTTTCCTGCCCGGCGAATACCCACGAAAACATAATTACCAAAATCTTCAAAATGAAAACTACGGGGGATGACTTTCTGTCTGGCAACCTCGCTGCGATTATCTAAAAGGACTTCCTTTAGTATTTCTTTTTGTATCATAAGCTATATTGTTCTGTCTATTGAACAAAAATATGTATTATTTGTTCAGCAAACAAGACAAAACGTGATTAGTTTTCATAGACTAATTGCCTGGTCCTCTGATCCCCCCCGTGTTGTCACGTAATTGTGAGATTAGTCCGGTGCACTGTGAAAAGTGGAAAACAAAGTTCTCACGACAACGCTATCCATAAAAAAAGTCCCAGGTTTTAGTCTGGGACTGATCTGTTTATTCGATAACCGGTCTGTCATCCTCGTTGTCACCATCTTCTTTCACGGAGGGCTGTGTTCCTGCTTTTTCGAATTTGGTGTCTTTGCGGGCCTGGCGCAGAGCGGAACCCGGGCTGAAGATGATACGTGGGGTTTTGATCATTGAGTTATCAAAATTCTTTTCCGTATCGGCTCCGGCCGAACCTAGCCCATAACGGAAGTTTCCGAATTCACCGAACTGTACACGTCGTCCGGCTGCCAGATGTTTTCTGAACAGGTGGTTCATACGGTCGGCTACTCCTTTCACCTGATTGGAAGGAATACCGGCTTCACTGATCTCTCCCAGTAACTCCTCGAACTCTACCAGGTCTGAATAGAGTGGCTGTGCATACAATTTTTTCGGGGTTTCGTCTTTGTCCTTACCCAGGTTGTTTCTCTCTACTAAACGATACTTTAGTGACATAATCTTTTAATTTTGAATGTGAATAGATAATACTTTGTTTGTTCTCGAAAACATGACAAAGATATATCCCACTAAAAAACACAAATCGACTTAGGTCTGTTTAGTACGGAATAGGGGGAGTTAAGTGGAAGAATGGCACGTTTTTCGACCAATCCCCATCTGCATTTCGAATAATCCGGCAAAAGAGGATATTTCTTGCGTAATCAAATTATACAGCCGTAAGTTTTACCGCCGTATAAATAGGACGTTCAATGTAATCTCGTTTAAAGTTATTTTTGTCAATCATAATGGATGTTTTTTGCAAATATAACATTTTCATCCATTATAATGGACGAAAATGCCGCATAATATGTTTTTGTCAATTATGATTGACAAAATTGAGTGTTACTATCAGTTATTATAACCGATCTTGAAGTATTGAAGCATTGTTTTAAATTTATCCTGTGCAGTCAGGCAGGTATCGACAAGATATTCATGTGCTTTATCCCATTCCTGCAAACCACGGTAATAGAACCATTTTAAATCTTCGTCTATGATGAAAGGTACAATGTTATTACTCAGGCATTCTTTAAACATGATCAGGCGTCCTACGCGGCCGTTTCCATCTTGAAAGGGGTGGATGCATTCAAATTCTCTATGGAAGCCGATGACGTCTTCAACGGTTTTATTGCTTATGGCATTATAATCCGCCAGAAGCGTTTTAATCTGGGCGGACACTTCTTCGGGGGGACAGGTTTTATTCCCTCCGACTTCGTTGGGGAGCTTTTTATAGTCACCCACCAGGAACCAGTCTTTCCTGCTATCGGAAGTTCCGGACTTTAATGTATAATGGAGTTCTTTTATGAAAGTTTCTGTCAACTTTTTGGTTTTAGCTTTTTCGATAATCATGTCGATACATTTGAAATGGTTGGTTGTCTCGATTATATCATCGACATTTATCATTTCGTCTGTCGCCCCGATCGTATTGGTCTCAAAGATGAATCGTGTCTGATCGTGGGTTAACCGGCTACCTTCGATATGATTGGAATTATAGGTGAGATCTACCTGAACACGGTGATATATTCCTCCGTTCAGTTTCATATCTTTTTGTTCTTTGAGTGTATTAAGCAGTGGGTTTTCGCTGAATCTTTTCTGTTTTTTAGAATCAGAGATTACTGCTTCTTCCGGAATATTCCAGGTTCTCCCGGTCAGAAAAGCTCCAGCTATTTTTCCTGTGGCACAATAGTTACGTACTGTCCTTTCCGGAAGATTTTGTTTTTTTGCAAATTCGCTGACTGAGTAATATTTCATAAACGTAATTTGCCGTTATCGGCAAGAAATGTGTATATTTTAGATGCAAATATACCGATTTCTTGCCGATAACGGCAAAATCATCTCGAAAAATCGTGTGTTAGATAACTTCTTTATAGCGGAACACATGGGTTTTCACGTGTTCCGCGTTGTCTGTGTTTTGTTAGAATGCCGGATACCCCGGATTCTGTTTCAGGTTTTGATTCGTTTGCCAGGCATCCTGCGGGATGGGAAACAAGTTTCTGTAATCTTCACCTTTCGTATCCGGTTTTAGGAAACGGGCATTCTGGAAAGTGCCGAAGCGGATGCAGTCCTGACGGGAGTAACATTCCCAGGCAAGTTCGAGTTTACGTTCCAGGGCAATTTCATCGAGTGTGACAGATGCATAATTGTGCTCCGAATTCTCGAACCCTCTTTGGCGGATCTCATTGACCAGGCGGGTCGCTTCTCCGTTGTCTATACCCATACGTACCAGGCATTCGGCTTTCATCAGATAGATATCGGCCAGGCGGAACAAGGCGAAGTCGTTTTCTATGCCGTCTACAGTCGATTTGTCGAAAGGCCATTTGATGGCACGGCCGCCATCTTCCTGGTTCACATCTCCCCAGGCTGTACCGTCACGTTCCGTTCCCGGGATGATCGTAACGTCTTCCGTGTGGATCAATGGACGGTCGTGAGCTGTAATGATTACTTTTCCGGTAGCCGGGTCGATCATTTCACCCAACAGGAAAGAACCTTTTTTACGTATGTCGGCATCGTCGAACAGTTTTACATAATCCGGCTGTCCGCAGACGCCGTTGTCACCTGTCACTTTCAGTCCGAGAACCAGATTGTCCTTGTAGTGCAGGGTCCAGGCAAACAGTCGGTTACGGTAGTCCGTGTTGTTTATATCCTGGTCGTTTGCACTGAAACAAATCGGGAAAATGGTTTCCATAGACGACTCGTTGTTGCTTGCGAAATTGGCTTTCCAGTCCGATTCGAGGGTATAGCCGAGCTTCATCACTACATCGCAGGCATCTGCTGCTTCCTGCCAGCGTGGAACGTCAACACCCCATGCTTCGGCATTCAGATACATTTTAGCCAATAGTGCATAAGCGGCTCCTTTAGTGAATTTTCCGTAAGAAGCCGTACTGACATCCTCCCGTAAGACATCTTTAATCTCGGTAAGTTCTTTCAGTATGAAATTATAGACTTCCTTGCGCGGTGTCACGGTGGGGAGACTGGTGTCTTTAAAGTCGGTGATAAGAGGAATATTCCCCCAGTTATCCATCATAATGTAGAACCAGATGGCGCGTACGCCCCTGATCTCGGCCAATGTTCTTTGTTTCAGTTCGTCGCTGATGAAAGTGTTGCTTTCAACGATGCTGTAAACCAGGTTGCAGGTAGAGATGGATTTGGTAGCCATACTCCAGCAATTCTTTATCTGGTTGGTGTTGGCTGTCCATGAGTGCATGTGTAATTCGCGGTATTGTCCGCCGTCGTACCAGTCGCCCCCTTTGCGGGTCGGGACAATGGCCATATCGCCGCTGCATTCGGACAATGCCATGAAGTTGTAAGGGACATATTGGTTCAGGCTCCTGTAAACCGGCCCGACTATGGATGCAATTTCCGCTTCGTTCTTGCCGAAATGGTCGGCCTGCACTTTGTCATACACTGTTTCGCCCAGATCCATACACGAGGGCATAGAGCAAAGGAGAAGAGTTGCTCCGGCGAGTGATATTATCAATGATTTCTTTTTCATAAGAATGTGCTTAATTAGTAAGTTAGAATGTTAAGTTAACGCCTAAAGTGAAAGTTCTTGATTTAGGGAAGAACTGGCGGTGTTCGATACCCGGAGACAGGCCGGCATCCGCATCTGTGATTTCTCCGCGGAAGATCTCTACTTCCGGGTCGACACCCTTGTAGCCGGTGATTACAAACAGGTTCTGTCCGGCCACGTAGACACGGGCTTTATCCAACCAGTCGATTTTCTTTGTGTTGAACGTATAACCCAGTGACATGTTGTCGAGGCGCATGAAGGAAGCATTCTCGATGTAGTAGGAACAGATACGGGAAGACTCTGTGAGCTGATGAACCAGCGGATCGTTCAGCGCATTGGTACCGATCAGGAAGGTATTGTTGCCATAGGCGGCACGCGGGTTGTTGAATACTTTCTGGCCGATGGAACCGCGGAAGAAGAAGCTCAGGTCCCAGCTTTTCCAGCTGAATGAGTTGTTCCATCCGAATGTAAGATCCGGTTGTGCATCGCCGCAATAATCACGGTCGTCGTCTGTTATCTGTCCGTCTTTATTCTTGTCTTTGATGATGTATTTGCCGTTTTCGTCGATTCCTTCGCAGATCAGCATATAGAATTGTCCTACCGGACGACCTTCTTCAATGACGTGTGAGGTAACGCCTGAACCGCCGCGCAGCCAGGGGTCGCCTGTGTAAAGACGGCTGGTCGTATAAACGTCGCTCGACAGTTTGGTGATCTCATTCTTGTTGTGGGCCAGGTTCAATGACATGTTCCAGGAGAAGTCTTTCTTACGGAGGATATCCATGTTCAGCATGATTTCGATACCTTTGTTGGTCATATCGCCTACGTTGGCCTGCATTTTATTGTACACGAACGGGGGAGTCGGAACTTCGTAATTGTACAGCATATCGGATGTTTTCTTGTTATACCATTCGATGGTACCGTTCAGGCGGCTGTTGAACAAGGTGAAATCGAGGCCCACATTCAGCATCGCGGTAGATTCCCATTTCAGGTCGGGGTTGGCATTCTGGTTGATCTTATAGGCCGTCTGCCAGCTGCCGTCATTATAATAGATACCTTCCGAACCGTATAATTCAAGGCTCTTATAAGGTTGTAGGCCATCCTGATTACCGGTTACACCGTAGCCGATACGGAATTTCAAATCGTTTACCCACTTGACATCCTTCATAAACGATTCCTGCGAGATCCCCCAGGCTGCGGATGCGGAAGGGAATGTACCCCATTTATGGTTGGCCCCGAATTTGGAAGAGCCGTCGCGGCGTACCGTTGCCGTAATCATATAGCGTTCGGCATAGCTGTAATGGGCGCGTGCGAACATGGAGATCAGTTTGTAGGAGTTTTTGTCTGAAGACACGTCGCCGGTTTTCAGGCCGGTACCTGATTGAAGGTTATTTGCTCCAAGGTCGTTGGTCAGGAAGTTACGGTTCTGTGAAGTGAATGAGGAATAATTGTTATCTTCCCAGGAATAACCTATCATACCTTGTATCTTGTTTTCTTCGGCGGCTCCGAATGTTTTTTCGTAGTCGGCTGTCCATTCCATCAGGTTGCGGTTCCAGGTGCGGTTCCGTTTTTGTGCATATCCGTTATTGCTTTGTCCCTGCTTGGTTTCAGAGTTGTCATATTGGCTGAACTCGCTGGAATAACGGCTTTTGTATAAATTCGCTTTCACGTTCAGGCCGTCGATAATTGTGAATTGTATATCTCCTGCGCCATAGAAATAGATATTATTCATATCTTTTCTGTTCAGGTCCTGGTTTTGCACAGGGTTTCCCTGGTCGTACTCCGTATTTACTTTGGTGAAATAAGAACCATCGGCATTGTAAACCGGATAAACGGGAAGCATGCTATAGGCTAACACGAAATTGTCTCCGTAAGGGATACGTGCATCCGTTAAGGTGGCTGATCCGAGCAAACCGATACGCAGGCGGTCGTTGATGGCCCGTTGCTGGAACTGGAAGCGGAAGCTGTAACGGTTCATGTCGTTGTCGCGCATGATACCGTTGCGGTCAAGATAGGTGAACGAAGCACGGTAATTACTTTTAGAACCTCCTCCGGAAAGGGAGATGGCATGGTTTTGTGAAATACCTGTCCGGGTCATGGCATCGAACCAGTCGGTATCGGCCCCGTATTGGTCGTATACGCTGGCGTCCTGTCCTGATTCTTTGGCGTATGCTCTCCATTCGTCGGCATTCATCAGGTCGGGTTTGTTTGCCAGATGATCCATGGCCACGTATCCATCGTAAGAAATCTGTGTTTTCGAGCCTGAACCTCTTTTCGTGGTGATAAGGATAACACCGCCGGCTGCGCGCGAACCGTAGATGGCGGCTGAAGATGCATCCTTCAGCACCGATATCGATTCGATGTCGGATGGTGCTACGGTTGTCATATCACCTCCGGGGATACCATCGATAACGATCAGCGGCCCCTGGTCGTTTTGCAGGGTGGATGTTCCGCGCAGACGGATGGTTGAACTTTTGGTTACGTCACCGGAGCCGGATGTGATTGTCAGACCGGCTACTTTGCCTTGCAACAGGTCGGAGGCATCCCTGGTTACGCCTTTGTTGAAGTTCTCTTCTGAAACATTGGCAACGGAACCTGTAATTTCTTTACGTGTCTGTGTCCCGTAACCGATGGCTACGACTTCACCCAGATTAACAACAGACGGAGCCAGCCTGATATCAATTGTCTTCCGCCCTTTTACGGCTTCTTCCGTTGTGTTATAACCGATGAATGAAAACTGAAGAACGGCTTTCGACAGGTCGTTCAATGTGAGCGTGTAGTTACCGTCTATATCTGTGACAGTACCATTGGTCGAACCTTTTTCTACTACATTTGTTCCGATGATCGGTTCACCTAGTTCATCTAAAACTTTTCCTTTAACAGTGCCCGATTGAGCAAAGACAGCTGTCATACAAAGTGACATTAATGCTGAAAGTATCCCTACCTTGCAGCATTTGAAAGAATAAATCGCTTTCTTTCGTTGCATAATCATTTAATTTTTTTGGTTAACACTTATACTAGTTTCTGAGAATTATCACGTTCAAATATAACTCTATTTTTTTAAAATAAATAAACATAAGAAGTTTAATTTATGAGAAACAAGGCTTTTGTGTAGATTGGTTGTTTAATTTAATAAAAAAAGGTTGTTTTTTATGTGTGGTTTTTCGGTGAATTTACAGGCTTTATTGCTTGATAATAAGATATCTATCTTTTATTTTTCAGAAACGTTGATTATTAAAGATGATGTAAAATCAGTTGTCAGATGACTTCGTCCAAGTCCAGATAACCGAATTGTATATCGTCATCCATGCACATAATGATTCGGTTGTTGTCTTCGTCATAACAGAAGCGGACTATTCTGTAACCTGCTTCCAATGTTTTTAGATAATCTCCGTTTAGGTTGAATACAAGAAATTAGGTCGGGGAGTAGGCTTCTGTGCGATGGTCTCCCCCGGAATAAGAGGCAATGATCTTGTCACCGCAAACGTTTACATTCCAGTGTTGCATGGGTATAAAAAGATTTTTTCTTATACCCGGCAACTTGTTATAGGAAGTCTATTATTGAATGATATTTCCTTCTATCGTAACATTTTTACATTCCTGAGTCTTTATCAACTCATCTAAGGTGGAAGTTTTGGGTGATAGGAACAGATTGTCTGTGATTTTCAGGCCGTCGACCGATTTGGCCGAAATGGCATCGGCTCCTGTCAGTTGGAAACGGTTGTTCGAGATGGTGATGTTACGATGAACGTAGCCTTCATTACGGTCGTTTTCGGGAGCAATGAGGATAACCGGATCACCACATTCGATGAAATTATTATTACGGATGGTGACGTCGCGTACCATGCCCGATTCAAACCAGCTACGGGCATCGTCGGCGATCAGGATACCGCTCATTTGCATCCGGAAGAAGGTATTATCTTCTATCATGACCTTGCGGCGGGTGGATACCAGGATACCACGACTGGGAATACGGGAAAAATAGTTTCCGCGAATAATGACTTCCGGGGTGTATGTTACGTTTTCGACGACAAGACCTTCAGTCTCTTTTACTTTGGAAACTACCGGTTTGTCGAGGGTGATAACAATTTCACGTTCGCTCTTCATCTCTGCCTTTTTTACTTTTGCAGATGAGAGAGACATCAGAGAATGCGGGTCGATGAATTCAATTGTATTACCCGGAAGGAACGACTGGAAACCATAGGTTTGGTGGTGCATATACTTTACGACGATCTGGTTGGGAGAAAGAAATTCGGTTACAGCCAGATGTGTTCCGTGTATATTGATAGGATCATCGTGTGCCCCGGAGAAGCGGGAGTTTTCAATGGTAATTTTCCCTTTACAACCGGACATCTGTACGAAATCGGCAAATCCGGCACTGGTTCGTCCGCTGCCGGCTTCGGGTTCGAAGGCCATATTGCGGTAAGTAATGTTTTCAGACATTTGGCCGACGAGTCCGAAATTACCAAGAAAAGCGAGGTGTAAATTTTCCAGTGTAATGTTTTTGCTGAACTGGATCAATCCGCAGGCCTGGTCGCGTATGGCATCGCGCATCTGGAAGGTAAGCCCCGGTTTGGCTTGCGGTGTGTTATCGTAAACGAAGCGGAGCAGGTTCGGTTCGAGTTCGATCGCTTTACGAAGGCCGGTTAGGGGTGACCAGCTACGCCAGGTAATATCTTTTTCCGGGTCATAGCTTTGTGCGATACCGTCGGATAGCGACCAGTTATCACCGACAAAGGAGAATTTACCGTCTTTGATTTGGTAACGTGATTGAGGGTGGATACGTACGGTCATATGGTGTTCTCCGACCTCTGTTACGGTCAATTCCGGCACAGTCGGGTCAGCGGCTGTTACAGTGAAGTTGCGGAATGTGATATTTTCGCACTGGTCGATCACGAAGCTGGTCATTTCGCCATGAGTAACGAGGTGAGCTCCTTTTCCATCGATCGTTACGTTTTTCAGTCCTTTCAGCCATAGTCCGATATGCTTGGTCTGATCCGGGTTTTCCTTCTCTGAGGCAGTGTTTGAAATGTGGTAAAGTATCTGCGACGAACTTTCCCGATGAATGTTATAATTCGCATTCTGCAATTCGATGACAACCGCTTTTCCGTTATAACTCCGTGCCTGCTCGATAGCGGCCTGTAGTTTCTTTGTCATGTCCCCGGTCTCAGGATTTACTTTAATGATATTTTGTGCCGTAGCAGTAAGTACAAAAAATAAACAAAAGGTAAAGAGAATTGACTTTTTCATGATATTTTTGTCTAATTGAATTGTTACAAAGATAAAGGTTCATATAAGAATCTCCAAATAAGATATTTAGATATATGGAACAAGAAGGAACCGAATCAGGCTTTTTTTGTAGGATTAGGAACAATATCAACGCTTTTCTTCATAACAAGAAATTGAAAGAGAAGTTATATATTATCATATTCGAATCGGATACGCCTAAAGGAAAGCTGTTTGATGTTTTTCTTATTGGGTTTATCATTGCCAGCGTGTTGGTGGTGATATTGGAGAGTGTTGTGACCTTTTCCGATCGTTTCAAGCTGATCCTTCAGGTACTGGAATATGTATTTACTGCTTTCTTTACTTTTGAATATCTGGTGCGGATCTATTGTAGTCCTAAACCGAAGAAATATATATTCAGCTTTTTCGGGATTGTGGATTTATTGGCTACATTGCCTTTGTATCTTGGCTTTTTCTTTAGGGGGGCACGTTACCTGTTAATAATAAGAACTTTTCGTCTGATCCGGGTATTTCGTGTGTTCAAGTTGTTTAATTTTCTGGAAGAGGGGAATTTATTGTTGGTGTCTTTGCGGCTGAGTAGCCGGAAGATCTTTGTGTTTTTCTTTTTTGTCCTTATCCTGGTTACTTCGATCGGAACGATCATGTTTATGGTCGAGGGGACTCAACCGGATACACAATTCAATAATATACCCAATTGCATTTATTGGGCGATAGTTACCATGACAACAGTCGGTTATGGAGATATAACGCCTGTTACCCCTGTCGGACGTTTTATTTCGGCTTGTGTGATGCTGATCGGTTATACGATCATTGCGGTTCCGACGGGGATTGTTTCGGCTACGATGATGAAAGAGCATCGCAAACGTAGTCTGTTGCAATGTCCCCATTGTTTCCGGACAGGGCATGAAGAAGAAGCTAAGTTCTGCAAGTATTGTGGAGGAAAGCTAGATGATACAAAATAAAATTGGTCAACTTTCTTATCGTTTTAACTAGCGCGTTTCATGAATATTTTTATATTTGCGCATATGAAAACACTATTAGCCACTATTGTAGCAGCATTGCTTATTACTATTATGTTTTGTGCCGGAGGATATAGCTTATACTGTATTGAAGCTGATCCGGCATTGTTTATTCTCGTTTTGGGGATTGCCTGGGCTGTTTCGCTCTGGCTGCTTTTCTCTACCGTGTTCAGTAAAAAAAGAAAGAGATCTATTTCTTTTTTAAGGCATTGATTCCGGATTTTATCAATCCTTTGATTTACTGTTTATATCTTTCAACGTGTCTTTTATAACGTACCATATTACGCAGACGATCATGACCAGCATGATGGCACTGCCGCCTACACTGATTATTGTTTTTATGTATTGATCCATCTTTTGAAAAGTATATAGGTTTATAGATATAGTTACTACATGCTAAAGATAGGCATAAGAATGCTAATAATTGGGTTATCTGTGAAATAATTACAGAAATGTACAATAATTGGACATTATGTTAAGGAATCGGGTTATGGAATAATTATATTGCCGTGAAAAGAAAAATGGTTATTGTGGTCTAATATTGTTTATATTTGCGGTACTATGGATGGAGATCGGGAATATGAATATATGAAAAAACTGGGACAAGGGGATCATAAGTCATTTGATGCCTTGTTTTTGTTGTATCATCCCAAAGTGAAGAACTTCTTGCTGGGGTTTATCAAGGATGAAGAAGAGGCATGCGATATGGCGCAGGATATCTTCTTTAAGGTCTGGACGAACCGGGAAAGTATTTCGAAAGTGAACTCCCTGAAAGCCTATCTATACCGAATGGCCCGGAATATGATTTACGATTATTATGAACATAGTCTGGTAAAAGCATCCTATGAGCAGAAACAACAGTTGTCTTCCATTGCTTATACGGATTTGATCGAAGAAGACCTGTATGCAAAAGAATTAGCTATCCTGATCGATATTGCCATAGAACAGATGCCCGAACAACGACGCCGTATTTTTAAGATGAGCAGGAAAGAAGGGCTATCCAACGATGAAATTTCCCAGCGGTTGGAAATAAATAAACGCACGGTTGAAAACCATATAACACAAGCCCTGGCTGATCTCCGGGAGGCTTTGCGCGGAGCCGTTTTATTACTTTTCTGAAAAAATATCTTTTTAGCCTGTGTGTGCGCTTTCGTTGTCCCGTCTTTATTATAAACACGGGATAAAATGGCAAATAAAACCATACATACATTACTAACAAAATTCTTTGGGAATGATCTTCCGGAGTCAACACAGCTGTCTTTCCGCGAATGGTTCGTTAGCGGAACCAGCCAGCGGGAAAAGGAGGAAGCTATGCAGGATATCTGGGAGCAGGTGCCCGGTGAAACCAATGAACAGACCAAACAGGAGCTGGCCAGGCTTCACCGGCGTATTCACTCTGTTTCAGAACCGGTAGTGAAGAGAACATTGTATCGCCAATTCGTTCGTGTCGCTGCGATCCTGCTGTTGCCTTTGCTAGGAGCCGCTACCACCTATTTCGTTATGCGGATTGAGCCTCAAATAATCGAACCCGAATGGACGGAATGTTTTGTGCCGAATGGGGAAAGAAAACAGATCTTCCTGTCGGACGGATCGGAAGTCTGGCTGAATTCAGGATCATTATTGCTTTATTCCACCCGATTCGAAGGGGATAAGCGATCAATCTATTTGAATGGAGAAGCCAGTTTTAAGGTAGCTAAAGACCCGGATAAACCGTTTATCGTAAAAACCGGCCATATGGAGGTGGAGGCTTTGGGTACTCTTTTTAATGTAGAGGCCTATTCGGATTCAAAATTGACTATCGCAACTTTGGAAGAGGGGAAAGTGCGTGTAGTAACTGACCTGGCTCCGGACAAACCATTTATACTGGTTCCGGATGAGCAAATTGTGTATAACAGTCAGTTGGGAATTGTATCCAAAGAACTGATCGATGCAACCAGGATCTTACAATGGAAACATGGTTATCTGACTTTCCAAGGGGCTTCTTTTGATCATATTGTGAAGACGATCGAACGTCGTTTTGATGTTACGATCAATTATGAGACAGATAAATTTGCAGGACGTAGTTTTACAATGAAGTTCAGGCCTGATGAAGGACTGAACCAGGTATTGGATATCTTGAAAGAGATGGTAAACGGATTGCATTACAGGATAAAAAATAACGTAATATACATCAACTAAAGAAACGGGAGGATACTTTATGAAAAAAAGAACCCGGGAAGACGACGCCAATCAGAACTTCCCGGATTTGAAATCGTAGAATACCAATTAAAAACTTACCTCAAACAGGTAAGAAACAATATAATATTCAACTTTAAAAATCTAATTCACAAAGATATGGAAATAATCCAGAAAATACAAAAGATGAAAAGTATTAGTTCATTCAGGGTAGTTATAATACTTTTTCTTCTCCTTTTTTCGCAATATACTTTGCTGGGGGCACAAACAATCACACTATCCGGAAATAATCTGACTATAAAGAGTGCTTTTGTAGAGATAGAGAAACAAACAGACATGTCGATCGATTATGACGAGTCGGTGATAAACCTTCATCAAAAGATCAGTACATCTATTCAGGGGAAAAGCCTGGAAGAAACGATGAATATCCTGCTTAAGGGTACGGGATGCTCGTTCGTAGTAAAAAACAATCACATCGTTATTTCGGTAAATGCCCAAGATACAGGAAAGTCGTTGACTGTGACAGGAGTGATCACGGACGAACACGGAGAACCTGTGATCGGGGTGAACGTCATTGAAAAAGGGACGACAAACGGTTGTATCTCCGATATGGACGGACGTTATTCGTTGGACGTACAGCCTAATTCCATCTTGCAGGTCTCTTATATCGGATATATCTCCCGGGAAATAAGGGTGAATAACCAGAAGGTGATCAATGTACAACTGAGAGAAGATACCCAGAATTTGGAAGAGGTGGTGGTAGTTGGTTATGGTACACAGAGAAGGAAAGACTTGACGGGAGCCGTATCGAGTATCAATGCGAGTGAGATACAGAGCCGCTCGGTTCCTTCAGTAGCCGGTTCGTTGCAGGGAAAATTGAGTGGGGTCATGATACAGGAAACTGGTGGTGACCTGACCGGACGTTTCCAGTTCGCGGTACGCGGTACGGGGTCTGTGACCGGTAGCAATAATCCGCTGCTTATTGTGGATGGTGTTCCGCTTTTTAATGACGATCTTTCTACATTAAATACAAAAGACGTTGTTTCCATCGATGTATTGAAAGATGCTTCCGCTTCTGCTATTTACGGTTCGCGTGCTTCTAATGGTGTTGTTATTATCACGACGAAACGCGGACAGAGCGGGAAACCTGTCGTTTCTTTCAGTATGGATCTGGGATTTGAAAATATCGCTAAACGGTATGAAGTATTGACCACCGACCAGCAGCGTTTGTTGTTTGTTGAGGCTTTTAAGAATACCAACAGAAATCCGGCGGTGTATGAAAATGTAAATGATCCGGTTTGGCAGATAGATACGGACTGGCAGAAAGAGGGAACCCGGACAGGGGTAAGGCAGAATTATAACCTCAGTGTACAGGGAGGAAGCGAGAATAATAAATATGCGGTATCAGGTTCGTTTTCACGAAGACTGGGAACAATGAAGAACAGCGACCTGAATGAATTCTTCCTGCGCGCAAACAATGATATTTCTATCGGTGAAAAAGTGAAGATCGCATCAAGTATCAGCGGAGCACATCAGCGCCAGAATAAGTTGAGTAATGATGCCTGGGGTAGTGGAGCTTATCAGCGTCTGATCAGTAGCCATAGTTATTTGCCGGCTTATGATGAGACTGGAGATTTCTTCGCGGTGTCGTCGGCGGCAGACCCTTACTTTGGAGAAAACAGTAATCCGCTGATCAATCAATTGATGAATGTAAATAAAGAGAGTTCATCGAGAATGATGGGAAGTATTAAGATCGACTATAATATTCTGAAGGAGTTGACTTTTACTGTTAATGCGGGTACAGACTTAGGGTTTATCAACGGTTATCAATATCTACCGGTGTATCAGTACGGACGATATACCCGGACGGAAGGCAGTACCACCAATACATCCAGGGAGATGATCAACTGGGTGACGGAGGCAACCTTGCAGTATAGTAAAAAATGGAGACAGCATTCGTTGAGTGCTTTGATCGGAGCTTCCGCACAGCAGCATGTAGAGAAAAGGACAAGTACGACTGGTACCGGAACTATCGATAATTCTTTGGATCAGTTATCGAACCAGACAAACTTTACGGCAACAGGAACTTCGGTGACTTCTGCCCTGGCCTCTACTTTTGTTCGTTTGAATTATAGTTTTAACGACCGCTATTTGTTTACCGGAACAGTCAGACGTGACGGTTCTTCAAAGTTCGGACCGGATAAACGCTATGGTATTTTCCCTTCAATATCCGGTGCCTGGAGAATGTCGGAAGAGGCATTCTTACGTGATGTCGATTTTCTTACCAACCTGAAACTGCGTGTGGGATATGGATTGACCGGTAACCAGAATATCGGAGATTTCGCCTATGTGACCCGTGCTGGTGCCAGCCCTTATATCTGGGGTAACAGTATGGTGGTGGGGAACTCATCGGTGAATATGGGTAATCCTAAGCTGCAATGGGAATCGGCCCAGCAGTTCAATGTAGGTATAGATGCTTCTTTCCTGGACAGCAGATTGTCTCTGGTTCTCGATTATTATGATAAGCGGTCGAGGGACTTGCTTATCCAGACTCCGGTTCCTTATATTGCCGCTGTTTCGGAAAATCCGTATGTTAACCTGGGTTCTGTTCAGAACAGAGGTGTGGAAATCGGTATTAACTCCAATAATATTTCAACAAAGAAATTCTCCTGGACAACAAGTTTCAATATCAGCTTTAATAAGAATAAGGTACTCGATATCGGGACGAATGCCCTGGGCGAACCTCTGCAAATTCCGGGAGAAAACATATCGTTGCCGAACGATTTTGCAAACCTGACCAAGAAAGGACATCCGGTCGGCGCTTTTTACATGTATCAGTTTGATGGTATCTGGCAGAAGAACGAGGTAGACGAAGCAGCTTTGTTTGGAGCTGTGCCCGGTGATCCTAAGTTCGTAGACCGGAATAACAGCAAATCGCTCGATACGGGAGATAAGGATTTTGTCGGATCGCCTTTGCCTACCTATTTCGGAGGTTTCACGAATACCTTCTCGTATGGCCCGTTCTCTTTAAACATATTCTTTAATTTTGCAGGTGGCAACAAGATCTATCATGCCATGCGAAACCTGAATGCCAGATCTGTCCCGTTCAATCAGCAATTGGCGGAGATAGCGGATTTCTGGACGGAAAACAATCCTTCGAATACGATACCTCGTCCGTCACAGGGAGGAAATACCACATTCCTGGCGACCCGCGTGTCTACGAATTATCTGGAGGATGGAAAATATCTGAGACTGAAAAATGTATCGCTCTCGTACGCACTACCTAAATCATTACTGACGAAATTGAATATCAGTGATGCAACAGTGTCGGTGAACGGTGCCAACCTGGTTACTTTTACCAAGTATACCGGATTGGATCCGGAAGCATCCAGTACGACGAGTTTGCTGTCTGGCGGTATCGATTATACCCCGTATCCTTCTACTCGTTTTTATTCGTTCTCATTACAATTATCATTCTAAAATTTACTATTATGTTGAGAAAACTAATGTATAAAATATTTATTTCGGGGTTGATCCTGCTGGTTACGGGATGCTCGGATTTTCTGGAGCCAAAGATGAAAGGATCGACAGAGTTACAACAGCTTATAAGTACGGAACAAGGTATGCTGACCGCAGTGAATGGTATTTATCAACCTTTGCAGCCTTTATTCAGTGGTACCATGCAACGTATGACGGATCTGGCTTGTGACGATGGCTGGACTTGGAGAAATGAATTGGAGACGGATCTTTTTATTGTTGAACAGGACTTCTCTTTTGCTGCAACGGTTTGGAAGCAGCATTATATGGGGATAGGCCGTGCCAATGTGGTATTGGATAATCTGGAAAATGTGACGAACTATAAATCGGAGCAGCAACGGCAGCATTTCGAAGGTCAAGCCAAGTTTATGCGGGCTTATTATTATTTTAATCTGGTTCGTCTGTTCGGTGGTGTCCCTATCCTGGAGCATCAGGTGGTTTTCCTGGAAGATGCCCAGGTGCCGAGAGCTTCCATACAGGAGGTTTATAACCAGATCGAGAAAGATCTGGACGAAGCAGAACGTCTTTTGCCTTCTGCTTATTCGGGAGAGACGGGTTCGGAAGCCGGTCGTCCGACGGTTTATTCGGTTAATGCATTGAAAGCGTTGGTTTATCTTGAAATAGAACAGTGGGATAAGGTGGTGGCTGCTGCCGATAAGGTGATAGGGAAAGGTAGCCTGATCGCTTATGCGAAAAATTTCAACGGGACGGCTGAAAATGGTTCCCAGTCATTTTTAGAGGTACAGTATGGAGGTGTTACTTCTGCAACGACTTCTTCGCTGAGTACTTTTTATGCTCCGACTTCTTATCCCAGTGGTAGTGCCCTTATTTTGCCGACAGATGACAATCTGAACGGTAAAGGAGGAGGTCCTTCTTCCGGTGACGGCTTTGTGCAGCTATTTGACGGCAGGCCGGAAGATAACCGTAAAAGTGTGATTATAGATACGTATGGTTTAGCTAACTTTGTGGATGCATCGCAGCCGGACGGAAGTTTGTATTACGTAAACAAGTATTATAATACGACTGACCCGGTAGGCAAAAGCATCTGGAATTTTCCTCTGATCCGGTATGCCGAGATCCTATTGGCGAAAGCGGAAGCTTTGAATGAAAAAGGATATGTTGCCGGAGGTGAAGCCTTCTCCCTGGTCAATCAGATACGGAAACAAGCCGGTCTGGAAGATCTGAAGGGATCGGATGTTACCAGCCAGAAGTCTTTCAGGGACTATATTATGAAAGAACGGCGTATTGAACTGGCTTTTGAGTGTAAGCGTTATTTCGATCTTAACAGGTTGGGGATTTTGCAATCGGTTATGCAGCCTCAGCTGGATTATCTGGGATTGAAATTTCCACAGAGCAAGATGATCACTCATCCGATGACGAATAAACCTTATTACTTGTATCCGGTACCGTCTACCGAGTTTGTAAATAATGCAAAGTTGGGAGAGCAGAACCCGGGATACAAATAATGAAATATAAACTTACTATATCATGAAAAGAAAGAATGTGTTATTATCCCTTGGAGGGCTTTCGGTGTTATGTTCCGGTTGCGCCCAACAAGTGCAGGAGCCTAAGAAACCTAATATCGTCTTTATCTTTGCCGACGATATGGGGTATGGGGATGTGTCGGCGTTGAATGAGAATTCGAAACTGAAGACAACGAATATCGACCGGATTGCCAATGAAGGGGTGATATTTACGGATGCCCATTCCAGTTCGTCTGTCAGTACACCGTCGCGGTACAGCTTGTTGACAGGGCGGTATAACTGGCGGTCGGATCTGAAAGATGGTGTCCTGTATGGTTACGACAAGGCACTTATCCCGCAGGATCGCCGGACGATTGCGAATGTCCTGGGAGAATGCGGTTATCAGACTGCTGCTATCGGTAAGTGGCATCTGGGATGGGACTGGAATAATATCGAGGCAGGGCCGGAAAACGTCGATTTCAGTCAGCCGATCACCAACGGGCCGACTACGCGTGGCTTTGACTATTATTATGGGATCTCGGCATCTCTCGATATGGCTCCTTACGTATATGTGGAAAATGACAAGGTTACGGCTTTGCCTGACCGGGAGACAGTCAATACCGGCATGGGATTCTGGCGTAAAGGACCGACCGGAGCGGATTTCGATCATGAGCAGACACTTCCGCACCTGATCGATAAGGCGGTAGGTTATATCCACGACAAGTCGAAGGAGGATAAACCTTTCTATCTGTATCTACCGTTGCCAGCCCCTCATACTCCGATCCTTCCGATTAAGGAATATCAAGGCAAGTCCGGTCTTAACCCTTACGGTGATTTTGTTTTGATGGTGGACGATATGGTCGGTAAGGTGATGAAAGCGTTGAAAGATGCGGGTGTCGAAGAGAATACGATCATCGTTTTCAGTACGGATAACGGTTGCAGCCCGCAGGCCAAGTTCGATGAACTTCAGGAGAAAGGACATTATCCCAGCTATATCTATCGTGGACATAAGGCCGACCTGTTTGACGGCGGCCACCGTATCCCTTGCGTAGTGAGATGGCCGGCCAGAATCAAACCTCATGTGGTCGACCAGACCATTTGCCTGACGGACTTCTTTGCTACATTTGCCGCTGTTGCCGATTACCGGTTGAAGGATACGGAAGGGGAGGACAGTTATAATATCCTGCCTTTATTATTGAATGAAAAGGAAAGCAATGTGATTCGTGAAGCGACGGTTCATCATTCTATAAACGGTGAATTTACGATCCGTAAGGGGGATTGGAAACTGTTGTTATCACCGAGTTCCGGCGGATGGAGTTTCCCGAAACCGGGAACGGATGACGAGGTGATCAAAACGCTGCCGCTTGTCCAGTTGTACAATATGAAGGAGGATCCTGCAGAAACAAACAATGTTTATGCCGAACATCCGGAGATTGTAAAGGAACTGAAAGACCTGATGGTGAAATACGTCAAAGACGGTCGCAGTACTCCGGGGGCTCCGCAGAAGAATGATGGACCCGAAATCTGGAAGCAGTTGAGCTGGATGGAAGAATAAAAATATTTAGGTTTGTTGTTAAATCCCGGAAAACACTTACTTTTGTTTTTCGGGATTTTATATTTATCAGGGGGGAGATATGCTGACAAACAAACGTGAAATACCATATGATTTTGAAGAAATATATGTTTCATATTTCTCCAGAATGAAATATTTTGCTCTGGAATATGTTTTGTCTGAAGAGGATGCAGAAAATATAGTACAGGATGTTTTTACCGAATTATGGGAAAGAAAGGAACTTCTTACATATAACATAAATCTGGTCGCATTTCTTTTTACATCAATAAAAAATAGATGTATCGATCATTTGCGTCACAGGGTAATTGTAAGAGATGCTGTGAACCAGATACAGGAAGAATATCAGGTCACATTAAAGGTGAAGCTGGCTTCATTGGAATTATTTGATCAGTCTCTTTTGTCGGAACAGGACATTGAGAAGATCGTTTCAGAAGTAATTAACTCTTTGCCGGAAAAATGCCGGGAGATTTTTATAAAAAGTAAAATAGAAGGAAAGAAGCAGAAAGATATTGCCTCTGAAATGAATATATCTCTTAAAACTGTTGAAAACCAAATGAATATTGCCTATAAAAAGTTGAAATCTGAACTGAAAGATTACTTGCCTCTCCTCTTATTTCTTCTGAGTAACTAAAAAATTTAATAGGTCCTTTGGGGGTTTTTATATCTCTAATCGTTTATTAGTAACAAAACGGAAAATATGGACGAACGAATACATAAATACTTTTATGAAGAACTCTCTGCGGAGGAACGCATATCCTTCTTACGCGATGTTGATGCAAATGAAGAGTTGACAAAACAATTTGCAGGATATCAGAATATGCATGCATTGTTGAATCTGGGGCACCAAATGGAAAACAGGTGTATTGGGAAGCAAAAATGTGATCAGTTCATAAAGAAAAAACAACGTCGTATTGCCCAAAAACAGTGGTTGCGTTGGGTTGGTTATGCGGCTGCGATTCTTATTTTGGTAGTTTCTTCCAGTTTGTTGACTTTCAGATACACTCAGGTAGTACAGCCGGAGAATTTGTCGGTAAATGTGATGAATACTTTATATACTCCGGCAGGACAGCGTGCCCGATTGATTCTGCAAGACGGGACGGAGGTTTGGTTGAATGCAAAATCAAAACTGACTTATCCGGCTCAGTTTACCGGTAGCGAAAGACGGGTAACAATAGAAGGAGAAGGCTTCTTCAAAGTGGCAAAAGACCCTTCAAAGCCATTTATTGTCTCAGCGCGAAATGTTGATATGAAAGTATTGGGAACTCAGTTTAATGTTTATAGTTATCCGGAAGCCGGGTTCGTACAGACTAGTTTGCTGGAAGGTTCTGTTTGTGTCTTTTTCCCTGAGAAAGAGAATGAAGGGATTATTTTAAAACCAGATCAGCAGGTTACCGTTTCAAACGGCAAAATGAAGGTGGAGTCTATCCGTCTGAGTGAACATTTCTTATGGCGTGACGGTATTTATGCTTTTGAAAATGAGCCATTGATTAGTATTCTGAAAAAATTGGAGCTTTACTATGATGTGAAGATTGTAGTGAAAGACACTTTATTGTTTAATGATACATATACCGGAAAATTCAGGCAGCGTGACAGTCTGGATGATGTGTTCCGTGTATTACAGCAAATCAGGAAATTCAAGGTAAAGAAAAATGTGGAGAAGAATATAATAACCTTAAGTAAATAATATGTCTAATTAAAAATGGAATGCCTATGATGAAGAAACAGTAAAATAAAAACAAAAGCGGTAGAAGCTACCAACAACTACCGCCGATGTAAAGTAAACACAAGTCGTAAATTTTTAGTATTCACTTTAAACATTAAAACAAAGGTATGAAAAGAAAAGCTTTGTTACAGCTCTTTATTGTGCATAATAACAGCATTAAAGATTTTTTTAGAATTATGAAAATATCACTCTTTCTTTTATTTGTTTGTGTTTTCCAGTTGATGGCTACAAATATGGAAGCACAAAATGCAGTGATCAACATCAGGCAGAATAGCCTTTCTATTAAGCAATTGATTAAGGAAATCGAAAAACAGACAGATTATCTTGTCGTATTTCGGAATCAGGATGTGGATGTAGATAAGGTTATATCTTTTCAAAAGCGTTCGGGAAAGGTTTCTGACTATTTGGATGAGATATACGAAAATACGAATCTCAGTTATGTATTTGAAAACAATTACATAACTCTTTCTCCTAAAGTAGAGGTCGCAAATCAAAACAAGAAGAAAATAACCGGTAAAGTCACAGATCAAAATGGTGAGTCGGTTATTGGTGCCAGTGTTGTTGAAAAAGGGACGACTAACGGGATCATGACTGATATGGATGGACTTTTTACATTAGAGGTTGAAGAAGCGGCTGTGGTACAGGTTTCTTATATTGGTTATCGTACGAAGGATATTTCTGTTGCCGGTAAAAACAATATTCAGGTTCAATTGATTGAGGACATGCAGGCTTTAGACGAGGTTGTTGTTGTCGGTTTCGGTACGCAAAAGAAAGTGAATCTGACAGGATCTGTCAGTATGGTTAATTCGGAAGTACTGGAAAGCCGTCCGGTTCAAAATGTTGGCCAGGCTTTGCAGGGAGTTGTTCCCGGCTTGAATCTGTCTGTAAATAAAACGGGGGGAGAATTGAATAATACATTGGATATAGATGTACGTGGAGTAGGAACAATTGGTGAGGGTTCTAAATCTTCTCCTTTAGTATTGATTGATGGTATAGAAGGGGATATGAACTCAATCAATCCGAATGATATTGAAAGTATTTCGGTATTAAAAGATGCTGCCTCTTCTGCGATTTATGGTTCTCGTGCTGCTTTTGGTGTGATATTGATTACAACAAAAGAGGGTAAGGCTGGCCGGACTCAGGTAAATTATAGTAGTAATGTACGTTTTACAACTCCGTTATCTTTGCCTACTATGATGGACTCTTATCAATTTGCCCAATTTTTTAATCGTGCAGCTGCGAACCAGGGTGCTTCTCCAGCTTTTGATGAGACAACTATGCAGCGTATTATCGATTATCAGGCAGGGAAAATTACATCTGGTTCACAGGTTCGCCCCGACGGACATTTTAGTGAAAATGTATTAGCCAATGGTAATGTGGATTGGTTTAAAGAAACGTATAGAAAAGCTGTGCCTTCTCATGAGCATAATTTAAGCGTAAGTGGAGGAAATGAAAAAATAACTTATTTGGTAAGTGGTAGTTTTATGAATCAAAATGGGTTGATCGCTTATAATTCGGATGATTTTAAAAGATATACGCTTAATGCCCGTATAAAAGCGGAGTTATCTAAATATGTAACGCTTGCTTATGGAGCAAAGTGGATACGTGAAGATTATAAGAAACCATCTTATTTTGGAGATCTATTTTATGACTCTATTGCAAGAACTTGGCCCGTCTGTCCGATACGTGATGACAATGGTAATTATTTGGGATCAATAATAAATAGATTAGTGTATGGTGGTGAAGCTAATGATCAAAAAGATCAGACTTATAATCAGTTACAATTAATTGTAGAACCAATTAAAAATTGGAAATTTTATGCGGAAGGGAATATGAGAACCATAAATCGGATGAACCATTCTGAGAGGCTATTAGTACCTTGGTGGTTTGCAAGTGGTGAAGCTTCTTGGTCTCCAGCTGGTGGACAAACAACTTCTGTTGATGAAGAATCTTTTAGAGATAACTATTTAACGGGAAATTTGTATACAGATTATTTCAAACAATTCGATAGTGGACATTATTTCAAAGCTATGGTCGGTTTTAATGCTGAGTTAATGAAGTCTAGAGATTTGAAAGGCTCTATGGATAATTTGATTTCAATTGATCTTCCGACTTTAAACACTGCAACAGAAAATCCCCGTGCAAGCGGTGGATATACTCATTGGTCTACGGTTGGTTTTTTTGGGCGTTTAAATTATAATTATAAGGAACGATACATGCTGGAAGTAAATATGCGTTATGATGGAACTTCTCGTTTTCTCGGAGATAAACAATGGGGTGTTTTTCCTTCATTTTCTGCTGGTTGGAATATCGCAAGAGAAGACTTTTTCCAGAATATGGGAAATTTGAATGATTATATCAGTATGTTGAAACTGAGAGCGTCCTGGGGACAATTGGGAAATACAAATACAGAAAATTTATATCCTTTCTATTTAACAATGCCGGTAGGGAATGTAAATGGTAGTTGGCTTGTTGACGGACAGAAAACAAATACCTCTTATGCACCGGGTATTGTTAGCTCTTTGATGACCTGGGAGACTGTTGAATCTTGGAATGTCGGATTGGATTGGGGAGTTTTAGACAATCGTCTGACTGGTTCATTTGATTATTTTGTACGTAATACGCTTGATATGATAGGGCCAGCTCCGGAATTACCTTCAATTCTCGGAACAAAAGTTCCAAAGATCAACAATGCAGATATGAAATCTTCTGGCTTTGAATTGGAATTGGGTTGGAGAGACCGAATTGGAGATTTTAATTACGGGGCAAAAGTGGTTTTGTCGGATAATAAACGTGAAGTAACTCGTTACCCGAATGAGAAGGGTGATTATGCTCAGTGGTATACCGGAAAAATGAGTGGTGAATATTGGGGATATGAAACAATAGGCATTGCTAAGACACAGGAAGAGATGGATCAGCATTTAGCTTCTTTGCCAAATGGTGGACAAGATGCTCTGGGTACTAAATGGTCTGCGGGAGATATCATGTATAAGGATTTAAATGGTGACGGTAAAATAGATGCCGGTTCAAGTACTTTGGGGGATTCCGGTGATAAGAAGATTATAGGAAACAATACTCCACGCTATCGTTATGGTGTTACTTTGGATGGCTCCTGGAAGGGCTTTGACCTGAATCTTTTCTTCCAGGGAGTTGCGAAACGTGATTATATATTGGAAGGTCCTTATTTCTGGGGAGCGAAGAATGGACAATGGCATTCGGTTGGATTCGAAGAACATTGGGATTTCTTTAGACCGGAAGGAGACCCATTGGGGGCTAATCTGAATTCTTATTATCCTCGTCCTTTGTTTGACCAGGGAGGGAAAAATCAGGAATATCAAACACGTTATTTGCAAAATGCAGCTTATATCCGTCTGAAAAATGTTCAGTTGGGATATACATTCCCCCGGACTTGGGTAAGTAAAATCGGATTACAGTCATTGCGTTTGTACTTTTCAGGGGATAACCTGTTGACATTTACTAAACTACATGGATATTTTGATCCGGAAACACTGGGCGATACAGGTGATAAAACAGGTAAGGTATATCCTTTGGCCAAAACACTTTCTGTGGGTTTGAATATTAACTTTTAAATGAGAAAATTATGAAACTACAAATAAAAAACATAGTAGCCTTTTCCACTTTGTTGGTTGGAAGTTTATGGTTGGTTTCTTGCGAAGATTATTTGGATAGGAAACCACTGGATAAAGTAACGCCGGATTCCTATCTGACAAAAGAGGATCAATTGGCCAGTTATTCGATCAAGGCTTATTCGTATTATAAAGACGATGGTACTGAAAAGGAATATGTGTTTAAAACTCATTCCGGATGGAGCATAGGAACAATCAAAGAGGATTTACATAGTGATAATATGGCATCGACAAATGCCAGTTACGACTGGTGGGTTCCGGGTAACAAACGAGTTCCAAACAAATCTGTTGATAATGACGGTTTGGGTGATTATTCTTTTAAAAACATTCGAAATTGTAATTATTTTTTTGAACAGGTATTGCCGCGTTATGAGGCCGGAACTATTGAAGGTAATAGGCAGAATATAGAGCATTACATTGGAGAAATGTATTTTTTGCGAGCATGGGAATATTTCAAAAAGTTGAGATTATATGGAGATTTCCCGATTGTAAAATCTACTTTAACGGATGATCATGGTCTTTTGGTCGGAATGAGCCGGCGCGCTCCCCGGAATGAAGTTGCCCGTTTTATTATTCAGGACTTAGACTCTGCCATCATGTTGATGCAACCGGTGTTTAAAAATAAAAACAGATTGAGCAGTACTGTGGCTGAATTGGTTAAATCAAGAGTTGCATTGTATGAAGCAAGTTGGCTGACATATCATAAAGGAACCCCATTTGTTCCCGGAGGTTATGAATGGCCTGGTGCAGAAATGGAATACAACAAAGATTTTTCTATTGATATTGATGCTGAGATTGATTATTTTCTGACACAGGCTATGGATGCCTCAAAGAATGTGGCAGAGTCGATACAATTAGCCAATAACACGGGGGCTATGAATCCAACAGTAAGTATTGATGGATGGAATCCTTATTTTGAAATGTTCGGTGCGGTTGATATGGGGAAATATGACGAGATACTTTTATGGAGAGCCTATAGTAAGGAACTGAATATATTGCATAGTGTTGGAACTTATGTCCGCTTGGGAAATGACTATGGGCTGACAAAAGGCTATGTAGATGGTTTCCTGATGAAAAATGGTCTGCCCTGGTATGCCGGGAATTCAGGTTATCAAGGAGATAAAACGATTCAGGATGTAAAAAAAGATCGTGATGGACGGTTACAGTTATTTTTGAAAGATCCGACTACTCTTATCGAGTTGGAAAGTGGATTACAGAATGGGATGCCTAATATTTTGGGAATACAGGAACAAAAAGAAGTTACAGGTTATGCCGTACGCAAATGTTATAATTATGATCCTATTCAATCTGATTATGGTGGAGGAATTTCTTATTTTGGATGTATTATCTTTCGCGGAGTGGAGGCTCATCTGAATTATTTGGAAGCTTGTTATATGAAGAATAAAGCGTTGGATGCTACAGCTCAAAAATATTGGCGCGCAGTTCGTGAACGTGCTGGCGTTGATCCGGATTTTAATAAGACAATCCAAGCCACTAATTTATCTATGGAAAATGACTGGGCTGTATATTCAGCGGGACAGCCTGTCGATGCTACTTTGTTCAATATCCGTAGAGAAAGACGTAATGAGTTTATTGCTGAAAATATGCGTTGGGATGACCTACGTCGTTGGAGAGCCTTGGATCAGGTGCAGAATTATATTATTGAAGGTTTTAATTTGTGGGATGAAATGTATGCGAGCGAAAGATATACTGATACTAAAACAGGTAAATCCTTATTAATTGAACCTGATGGAAGTGGACAAGCCAATGTTTCTTCTCGCACTAGCAGTAAATATTTACGTCCTTATCAGGTTGTAAAAGCCAATAATGAAGTGTACAATGGATATACCTGGAGTAAAGCAAACTATTTGACTCCACTGCCGGCTTATGAGATTATGTTGACATCTTCTATGGGAACTGACGGTAATGTAAATCTGGATTCATCTCCATTATATCAAAATCCATATTGGCCTAAGCAGGCTGGTGGATCTGCAACAGAATAAAAAAATGAAGGGGAAGAGGACCATATTCCTCTTCCCCTTTTTAAGTTTATATATATATGAAAAAGTATCTGATAGTTTTATCTCTCTTTTTTGCTTTTGTTTCTTGTCATAAAACAGAGTATATGAAATCCCTGCAAGGGCAATGGCGCTTTGCCCTAGATCCGAATGACCGGGGATTGACAGAACAGTGGTATACCCGATCATTGAGCGACACCATCCATTTACCCGGTTCATTACAAGAACAAGGTTATGGTAATGATATAGGAATAGAAACGCCCTGGACCGGATGGGTTGTGGATAAATCCTGGTATAATGCTCCTCAATATGAGAAATTCCGTCAGCCGGAAAATATGAAAGTTCCTTTCTGGCTAAATCCGGATAAGCACTATGTCGGAGTTGCCTGGTATCAGAAAGAGGTTGATATACCTGAGACTTGGTCCGGGCATCCCGTAGAACTCGAACTGGAGCGTACACATTGGCAAACAACTCTTTTCCTGGATGGTATGGAAATGGGTAAGCACGAGTCACTTTCTACTCCTTACAGATATACTTTCCAGGAACTAAAACCTGGAAAACATACCCTGACACTTCGAGTGGATAACCGGGTGAATATAGCAGTAGGAGTTAATGCGCATAGTATTTCTGACCATACACAATCAAATTGGAACGGTGTAGTCGGGGCAATTAGCTTGACAGTAAAGCCCTCTCTTTATATAGACGATATACAGATTTATCCGAATATTGCAGATAAAACGATAAAAGCTGTTGTTTCGTTGGATGGGATAATTGGAACAGCAGGTTCTTCTCTTCTTCTTCAAGTGGAAAAGAAAGATGGAACAGCTATAGGAAAACCCTACAAAATAACCGTTACTCCAGAAGCCGGAATGAAACAGGAAGCAATCTTGTCAATGGGAGATAATGCCTTGCTATGGTCAGAACACAGCCCTAATATTTACAACCTGCGTGTTGTTGTTGAAACCGAAGGAAATAAAGAAGAGCAATGCCGAACTTTCGGTCTTCGTGAATTTAAGGCAAACGGTACACGTTTTGAAGTAAACGGACAACCGGTATTCCTGCGGGGAACACTGGAGTGTTGTATCT